>JBEKFY010000001.1:0-205990 GCA_050013095.1 Anaerolineales bacterium
CCCTCCTACTCGATTCCCATGCCAAACAATTGATAAATCTCCCTAGCACTTTAACAAGCCAATAGCGAACCCGCCCGGCGGCTCACGAGCCGACTGGAAAAGACTGATTGAGGGAAACGGGATGCATTTAATGCTCACATGGCTTTCTCACTGTCATTGCAGATAACTTATAGATCCTTAGAAAAAGATTTTGAACATCGGAGGTTCATTGGAAATTGCCGTTTCCATCTCCTAGAGGGGGCAGGTTCAAGGAATAACGGTTGGGGAAAGTTGGGTCCAGATGGCCCCGCCGTTGGTCGTCTCCCATAAGCTGGATGAGCTATCATCGAGCTTGGTTTTGAGTGCCCAGCCGATGGACGGGCTGACAAAGTCAATAGCCGAAGCATCGGTGTCAAAATTCAGGTTTGCATGTAAATGCTGCCAGGTGTGTGCCCCGTCATGGGTGGCACACAGGTCGCTGCCACAGACTGCAAAAATATCCTGCATCGAAACGAAATCCACTTTGTCCTCTGTCCAGGGCTTCACATCTCCTAAGACGGTCGGGTTGGGAATCCAAGTCAGACCTCCATCATGTGTGACGTAGACCGCCAGCCCCTCTGCCTGCGATCCATCGGGGTTATTTTGAGAAGTGTAAATGATATCGAATGGCAAGAGCCCAGCTTTTTCATTGAAGAACACAGGCTGCAAGGGACTCACTCTGTCACCAGCGAATGTCGGACCAGGAAGAGGGAGGGTCTGATCTTTCCAGGTTTTGCCCAAATCTGTCGAGAGGGAGACGTCCGAGACGTCCACTGCTGAGCCGCTTGGAATTTCTCCGGGAAGATCGCCATAGAAGACGATCATGCGCATAGGGTCGATATAAACCTGATCTATACAAGGAAAACAGAGGCCAAGATCACCGGGATTGTTACTTGGGTAAGTTGCGTCGGGAGGATCGGAGAGCATGATCCGGTTCCAGGTGGCGCCGCTATCGGAGGTTCCGTAGAGCGTGACGTCGGTCTCCTGGCTCATGTTGGACCAATAGGATTCCGCCCAGCCATCCTTTTCATTAACAAACATTATCTCCCACCCCCCTATATTTGCTGCAGCTCCAAAAGGCAATGTAGGCAGAAACTGGATGAGTTGGGTCCAGGTCTTGCCGCCGTCCGAGGTATGCACCAAGTAGTCCTCCGGATTGTTGCTATCGTAGATCCAGGCAGACTGTGCATCCAGGAAGAAGGTGCCAGCAGTGAGGGGCAGGTTCGGAGGTGTGACGTCCATCCAGCTCCGACCCCCATCGGTTGTCCGCAGAATATGACCAGCTGATCCCAAGATTAAGTCGAATCCCCATCCGACGGAGGTATCGATCATCTGGAGACCGGTCAATGTAACAGATTGTTCGGCCTGGAAGGATGGGGTAGCCGCTGGCGTTGGTTTAGTGGTTGTGCCGTTGCCTAGTTCACCTTTGCTGTTGTCTCCCCAGCACTGGACCTCGCCGACCGATGTCAGCGCACAGGTATGCGACGTACCGGCGGAGATGGCTCTAACCCCGCTCGCGAGCCCACTTACATCCACTGGCGTCTTACTTGAAGTGGTCGTACCATCGCCCAGTTCACCCTCACTGTTACCCCCCCAGCACTCGACCCCGCCGACCGATGTCAGCGCACAAGTGTGTTCTTGACCGGCAGAGATGGCGATGACCCCTCCCGTTAGCCCGCTCACATCCACCGGCGTCAGGCGGTCGGTGGTTGTGCCGTCGCCCAGTTGACCGGAATAGTTCTCCCCCCAGCACTTGACCCCTCCGCCCGATGTCAGTGCACAAGTGTGTTCTAGACCGGCAGAGATGCCCATGACCCCTCTGCTCAGTCCGATTACATCCACTGGCGTCGAGCGCTCGGCGGTCGTGCCGTCGCCCAGATCACCAAATTGGTTGTCCCCCCAGCACTTGACCCCGCCGACCGAAGTCAGCGCACAGGTGTGTAATCCATCGGTGGAAATGGCGGTAACCCCACTGGTCAGACCGCTTACATCCACCGGCATCAGGCGGTCGGTGGTTGTGCCGTCGCCCAGTTCACCGGAATAGTTCTCCCCCCAGCACCTGACCCCGCCGACTGAAGTCAGCTCACAGGTGTAGCGATCACCGGCAGAGATGGCGCTGACCCCGCTCGTCAGACTACTTACATACACCGGCGTGTTGCTCGAGTTGGTCGTGCCGTCGCCCAGTTGACCGAACGAGTTGTCTCCCCAGCACTTGACCCCGCCGACCGATGTCAGCGCACAAGTGTGTTCTTGACCGGCAGAGATGGCGATGACCCCTCCCTTTAGCTCGCTCACATCCACCGGCGTAGGACTGTCGTTATGCGTACCGTCGCCCAGTTCACCATCGAGATTGAATCCCCAGCACCTGACCCCGCCGACTGAAGTCAGCTCACAGGTGTAGCCATCACCGGCAGAGATGGCATTTTTATTCGAAAGAACCGCGGTGGAAAATGCTGTGGGCGAAGGGGTATAGGTTTGGGTTAGTGGAAGAGTGGAGATTGTAGTCAATGTACTAGTAGGTGAGGGGGGGTGAATGGGGCCAAGCAGCTGACTTGGACCGCAAGAAGTAGTTACCATGCATAGGATGATAGTAAAAGCAACGGGAAAACGTTTCACGTCATCCTCCTTGATCTATATCGCGCCGTGAAATTCATAATTGCAAAATCATACACTCATTCCTATTCCCCACACTTGTTAGTATACGATAGGAGATTTATCGAAGTCAATAACCCGACGAGACCCAGGTCCCTGTAGGCATAACGCCCGCAGGTGTTCATTTCCCCTTGGGGGCACCTTTATACGCGGGCGTAAAAAAATCCATAACCATTGAATGGGATTAAACGGAATATTGGGGTTCGAACCCCCACGGGGGCATTAGGATATACGGATGTTGTGAAATCCATTCCTGTTGAATGGGATATAAGTTAGAATTGTCCATATAACCAGTAACTATAAATAGCTGGACGTCATGAAGATATTGAGAAAAAATCGAGGAGAAAGAATATTTCCGTGAAGTCCTTTTCACGGGTACGCTCAGCCGACTGCTGGTGATGTCGCTGTAGCCGGGCGCGTTCATCGGTTTCGAAGCCCATACCGGCACCAAGAAGTTCATCCGGATTCAAGAAGATACAGGGAAGGCCGCTCTCGACGGACAGGAGTGTGAGCCGGAGGACGGGTCAGCGATCCTCTTGCTTCCTAGGTCTGAATACATCATGATGAACATCTCTTCGACAGACGGGCTTGTGCTGTACACGATTAACACTCTGCATGAGCATCCTGATCACACCGTCCGCAAGAAAAAGGTCAAAACCCAGGGATAGAAGGACGAATACCACCATTCCTTGAACGCCTGGCTTCTAATCAAAGTATACTGGGCTCGTTTGGGCGCGGCAGCACTAGGTTCCTGTGTTTTAATATCCTGGCACATTGCCACATTTGAGGTAGATATTTAACCATGATTGGAATCATAACGGATAGCACATGTGATATCCCCGAGTATCTGCTGGAACAATACGGCATCGTCGTGGTTCCAGAAGTGGTAATCTGGGGAGATGAGCAATACCGGGACCGGATCGATCTACAGCCTATCGAATTCTACCAACGCCTGGCTGTCGATCCGGTGTATCCCCACTCTTCTCTGCCCAGCTTGCACGACTTTCAAGAAGCCTTTCATCATGCAATCGACCAGGGAGCCCGCGAACTCATCGTCTTGACGGTCAGCAGTGCAATGAGCGGCACGTATGAAATGGCTAAAACTGCTGCAAAATTGCTCAACATACCTGCTACAGTGATTGATTCGAAAGGTCCGTCAATGAGCCTAGGTTGGCAGGTCCTAGCGGCTGCTCGTGCCCGTGATTCCGGCGCAGACATAACTAGTATTCTCAATCGTGTTGATCAGGTACGAAAGAAACTGGCGCAATTTGTGGGTATGGACACGTTGGAATACTTGCAAAAAGGCGGGCGGATCGGTGGAGCCGCGAAATGGGCAGGGACGCTGTTGAAAGTGAAACCGCTCGTTTCAATTAATCATCGAACCGGTCTGGTGGAGTTCGTAGGCTTTGCCAGGACTCGCAGTGCCTCAGTAGACCTGCTCTACTGCAAATTCATCGAGCAGCTAAAAGGAAAGAATCTGAGGGTTGCCGTACTGCACGGGAATGCCTTGGAAAAAGCTGAAGCGCTTGCAGAGCGCATCCGGAAAGAGCATAACCCTTTAGAACTACTGATCAATACGACTGGACCTGTATTGGGTATAAACACTGGTCCAGGGGCTTTGGCATTGTGCGGCTATTCGGAAGATTGACCGCCGTTACGAATTCCTCGAGATCTTAAAGAGCAGTTCGTTTTTTTTAATGCGCTACCGCTGGCGGCTCACGAGCCGGCATGAAAAGGCATTTTGAGCAAAATGGGGCGTATAAATGCTTGACCCGGTCGTGGCTCCATGAAGTTGATTTTGACACAACCGACCCAGCGGAGGTTTATTTTACGTCAAATGAATGAGACATGCTGATTTGCATGTCTCAATGAGATCTACTTTTTAGTATTAAACAAGGGTTTGACCGCATCAAGCAGTCAAACCCTTGGTCCATGACGTGATCGGATTATTCGACCGTTGTTTCGCCCGGGCGCTTGCGGGAGACGGTTTTCTTGACGGTATCTAGGGCTTCCTTGCCGCGGGCGCGGGCAGTATCGACTGCCTCATTTCCACGGCTCCTGGCCTGCGAAGCGACTTCTCCTGCTCTGGAAGCAACCATCTCTGCCTGCTCAGCGGCTTTATCGCGCAGTTCGATGCTCTTGTCCCGGATGAGCGTGCGGGTCTCTTCGCCAGATTGCGGTGCGAGCAGCAAGGCCGCCACGGCCCCTGCTACACCACCGACCACAAAACCGATCAGGAACGCTCCAAAATCATCACCACGATCAGACATTTTATCTCTCCTTCTTTGGGGTGGGAAAAATCTACTTCATCAAGCCGAAGATTTCGAAAATGCGCCGCAAGCCTGCCACCGTGCTATTAAGCTTGATCACCGGTTCAACCAGGTTTTCGCTCAAGAATTCGGTCGTACCGCGCAGCGTATTGACGGTCTCATTGGTCGCGGCCAGGATTGGTTTGACCTCGTTCTGCAGCAGGTTGATCAGGCTGGCGATCTGGATGACAAGGATCACGAGGGCCACGCCGATGATCAGCGACTCGAACGCCATAAAAATAATGAAGATATCTCGAATGTTGGCGGTCGTGCCGGGATTTTGAAGCAGGCCATAAACTGCTCCGGCGACCAGCGCCAGGACAACGATCACGCCGGCGATGATCCCTGCCAGAATCCAGCGTTGGCGCCGGAGACGGGCCTGGGAAACGGCTTGCGCCTGGAGGATAGCCTCCTCAGGATTTTGTTCGGCCATAGTGGAGGAATTATAGCATAAATTGGAGGCTGCGTTTCTTAATGGAGTGAGTCGCTTACTTAGCTGGTCGCATCCTGCGGTAAAATGGACGCTCAATGATTAGAATCGATTCAGGAAGGAAAAGAGGATGTCCCCGACCATCGCAGAATTAATGGCAAAGATGCCTATCGCTTTTCTCCCGGAAAGGGCTGCCGGGATGGAAGCGGTTGTCCAATTCCATTTTACCGGAGCAGAGACCGGTGAGTGGAGCGCGACGATCAAGGAAGGAAAATGCATGGTGGGGCGGGGTGTCTCCCCGAGCCCCAACCTGACCCTGACGGCCGATTCCGGGGATTTCCTGAAGATCTTCAGCGGGGAAATGGACGGCATGCAAGCCTTCATGCAGGGCAGGCTCGGTTTTACCGGGGATACGAATCTGGCCTTGAAGCTGCTCTCTGTTTTTGAAATCGATTGAAAAAAAGCCCTGTTTCATCTCGAAACAGGGCAGCTGGTTCTTCAAGCGTACATTCCCCAGTCAAGCGCACCGGGGTCCTCCATCATCGAGAAATCCCACGGTTCAAAACCGAGCTCGAGGTTCACCGGCATGTTCAGCGCCTCCTGGATCTTCTGCTTGGTGACCTCGATCATCGCGGGTCCATAGGGACAGAAGGGAGTGGTCAGGAGCATGTAGACTTTGGCCATGCCGTTTTCGATGCCGACCCTGCGGACCAGGCCGAGCTGGACGACATTCAATCCGATCTCGGGGTCGACGATCTCAGCCAAGCGGTCACGCAACGACTGGACGAGATCCGGATGGGTGTCATGGATCTCCCAATGGATGGGATTGGCGGAAGCTGGCTGGTCGTTCATAGGGACCGATCTGCTTGAACCACATAGGTGCAGTGGGCATCACCGCTCAGGATGCAGTGCACCTTTTCCGCTGGGACGGCCAGCATTTTCGAGATCAAGGTCTGGTCCACCGTGCAGACTTCGGGATGATTCTGGCCGATCTGTAGATAGGGGCAGGTGATCTCGTGGATCTGGTACTGCCCGCCGCTGCGCTCCCATTCGACATTGAAACCCTCGTCCGAGAGCAAGGTTTTCATTAATTGCAATCGTCCTTCCATGGGAAGGTTTTTCATTTGCTCAGCATAGTCTCCGGCCATTTCCTCGGCCATCTGCAGGAACAGCTTGTTGACGAGCGGTTCGGGCATCGATTCCTTCATCTGGTCGAGCAGGCGCGAAGTGAGGCGCAGATAGCGGGTAGGGAAGCGCTCCAATCCATCCTCGGTCAGGAAATAGACCAGGCGCGGCCGTCCGACCCCATGTCGTTCTTCCTCGGCGCTCACCAGACCTTCTACCTGTAAATTGGTCAGATGGTGACGCACCGAGATTGGATTGATACCGACCGCCCCGGCGAGTGTGTTGATGGTCGTGCGCGGCTGTCGCAGGAGCGTTTGCAGGATTCGGTCACGCGTGCTTTTCATCGCATACCTCTATTGAACGTCTTAGAGTATAACAGGCAGGTCGTTCCTTGTCAATATACTAGATAATTATAATAAATATTGACATATCCTCGCAAAAGTGCTATAATCCTGCCGCTATCAGGAAAGCCCCTATAGGAGAGCTTCATGTCAGAATTGGTGATCAAGAACTTGCACGTCAGCATTGAGGGCAAAGAGATCCTGAAAGGCCTTGAGCTGACGGTAAGACAGGGCGAAGTACATGCCCTCATGGGCCCGAATGGAACGGGCAAGTCCACCCTGGCCTACACGTTGATGGGACACCCGAGCTACCAGGTCACAGCCGGAGAGGTCTGGTTTAAAGGGCTGAATATCCTCGAGCTCGCCGCCGACGCGCGCGCCCGTCTGGGGCTTTTCCTGGCCTTCCAGTATCCGGTGGCGATCCCCGGCGTCACCGTGGCGAACTTCCTGCGCACGGCGCTGAACTCCCGCCTGCGGGCAGTAAAACCGGATGACAAGGGAATTGCCATCCCTGAATTCCGCAAGATGCTGAAGACCCAGATGGACCTGCTCAAGATGGATTCTGCTTTTGCCGGACGTTATTTGAACGACGGTTTTTCGGGTGGTGAGAAGAAGCGGGCCGAGATCTTGCAGATGGCGATCCTCAAACCTGAAGTCGCCATCCTGGACGAGACCGATTCGGGCCTGGATATCGACGCGCTGCGACAAGTCGCCGAAGGCGTCAACGCCCTGACCGGCCCGGACCTGGGCGTGCTGGTGATCACCCATTACCAGCGCTTATTGAATTATATCAAGCCCGATTTTGTTCACATCATGCTGGACGGCCGTATTGTCGAATCCGGCGGGCCCGACCTGGCCCTGCACCTTGAAGAGCAGGGCTACGATTGGGTGCGTGAAAAGTATGAGAATGGAATAGCTGCCTAGCTTTAGCGGTATCTCAGGAGAACATTATGGCTTCCGACGCTCAGATGCTCGAAGGTGTGGGGGACTATAAATACGGGTTTCACGACACTGAGGACTATGTCTTCAAGTCGCGCAAAGGCTTAGACCGGAAAGTAGTTGAGAATATTTCGGCCATGAAAGGTGAGCCGAAGTGGATGCTCGACTTCCGATTGAAGGCCTTTGAGCATTTCCAGAAACGGCCTATGCCCGTCTGGGGGGCGGACCTCTCCGGGTTGGACCTGGACAACATCTATTTTTATGTTAAGCCGACCGAAGGGTCTGAGAAATCCTGGGAGGATGTCCCGGATACGATCAAGAACACCTTCGATAAGCTTGGCATCCCCGAAGCGGAGCGGAAATTCCTGGCCGGCGTGGGGGCGCAGTATGAATCCGAGATGGTCTATCATTCCATCCAGGAGCATCTGGAAAAGCTGGGTGTCATCTTCCTCAGCATTGAGGACGGGCTTCGCCAGCATCCGGACCTGTTTCGGGAATATTTCGGCACGGTGATCCCAATTGAAGATAACAAGCTCGCCGCCCTGAACTCGGCGGTATGGTCGGGTGGATCCTTCGTATACGTGCCGAAAGGCGTAAAAGTCGACCTGCCGCTGCAGGCCTACTTCCGCCTGAACACCGCGAATATGGGTCAGTTTGAACGCTCCCTGATCATTGTCGACGAGGGAGCCGACCTACATTATGTGGAAGGCTGTTTCCTGGAAGGAGCAAGGGTCCGAACCCGCTCCGGTGAAAAGCCGATCGAGCAGATCGCTCTTAGCGATGAAGTGATGACCCACCAGGGTCGCTGGCGGAAGGTTTATCATCTCTCGCGACGCCCTTATCACGGTCCAATCTATCATATTCGCTATTACGGCGATAGCGAACGGGAGCTGAAAGTCACCGCGGAGCACCCGCTCCTGGTTGTCCCTCGCGAGCGTTCTTCCGAACGAAATCGTGATTTCCAGATGAATTGGACCCGGGCAGACCGTGTCAAAGTTGGCGATTACCTCGCGGTTCCAGTGCCTCAGCCTTTCCTGGAACCGGTACCGGTTCACCAGCGGACCGTAACGATCGGCCATGGACGCCATACTTCTGAAGAGCGACTGGTTGATTTTCCGAATGAGCCCGACTTCTTCCGCTTCATCGGTTATTACCTATCGGAAGGACATGTGGACCACGAGCATTACCTGTCGCTTTCGTTCAATGTGGCTGAAAAGGATTACTTGGCGGATGCGAAGGGATTGATCGAACGGTATTCCGGAAAATCGCCGATCAGCAACGCCCCACGACAGAATGGCCAGACGCTGGTGGTCGCATCCACCCAGACCGCTCGGGCCTTCGCCATGGAGTTTGGTTCGAATGCCTACGAGAAGCGGATCCCGGAATGGGTTTCGGGGGCTGAGCCTGAGTTGCTAGCGGAACTGGTTAATGGCCTGTGGCGCGGGGATGGCAGCTATGATTCGCGTAAGAATATGTTTCGGTATAGCACCATCAACGAAGCCCTTGCCTACGGTTTCCGGGATGCTCTTCTCCGGCTTGGGATCGCTGCCTCCATCAACAAGCAGCCGCGCCCCTCTCCACGCCAGGATATGTTCACGGTCGTGATCTCATCGCCCTTCAATTCTCAATTTGGGAAGCTGGTGGGAGTGGACGCACCGGCGGGGAATCTAAGCGGTTCGCCCTTCGCTCTGGATTCCAATTTCCAGTATATGCCGATCAAAGAGATCACCCAGGAGGAAGATGAGACCGAGGTGTTCAACTTCTCGGTCGAAGAAGATGAGTCGTATGTCGCTGAAGGCGTTGTTTCGCATAACTGCACGGCACCCCAGTACACCACTGATTCGTTCCACAGCGGCGTGATCGAGATCGTGGTTAAGAAAGGGGCTCGTTCGCGCTATACCACCATTCAGAACTGGTCCACCAATGTTTATAACCTGGTGACCCAGCGTGCCATGGTCTACAGGGACGCGACCCATGAGTGGACGGATGCGAACCTGGGCTCAAAAGTGACCATGAAATATCCATCCTGCTACCTAATGGAGCCCGGTGCGCACGGTGGAATGCTCTCCATGGCTTTCGCAGGACCCGGTCAGCATCAGGATGCCGGTTCAAAGATGGTACACTTTGCGCCGAACACGACCAGCAAGGTGACCTCCAAGTCCATTTCCAAGGGGGGCGGGCGCTCCTCCTACCGCGGCTTGGTGAAAATCTACAAAGGTGCGACCGGCGCCCGCTCGAACGCATCCTGCGATGCGCTGCTGCTTGATCCGCAATCCCGCTCGGACACCTATCCCACGATCGAGATTGACGAGAACGATGTGACAGTCGGCCACGAGGCTTCGGTCTCCAAGATCGGTGAAGAGCAGCTGTTCTACCTGATGTCGCGCGGCCTGAGCCAGGAAGACGCCACGACCATGGTCGTTTCCGGGTTCATCGAACCCCTGGTCAAGGAACTACCAATGGAGTACGCCGTTGAAATGAACCGCCTGATCCAGCTGCAAATGTCAGGGTCGGTAGGCTGAAATGGAAGAGAAACCCAAAGTCGTTGTTTCCCGCACCCGCCGCCCAGAAAGCGTGGTCAAGAATTTTTCCTTCACGGCCGAAATGGTCCCAAACCGCGATGTGTTGAAGGAGTACCATGCGCACGCCTGGGAGGTCTTCAAGGGGTTGACCATTCCGACCACGGCTGAGGAAGCCTGGCGCCGGACAGACTTGAGGCTCCTGCCGACGGATGCGTTCCGGTTACCGCAGGAGGGGGCCTTTCGGGACCTCGCCCCGGTACCAGCAGCCCTGCTCCGGCCACTGACCGCGGAGCAGCATGGCGGCCAGGTCATCCTTTCCCCCGGTGGGGCGAAGAGCGAACTGGATCAAGCCTTGGTGAAACAGGGTGTGATCTTCACGGACCTGCGCAACGCCGTCCAGCAGCATCCGGAGCTGGTCGCCAGATTGGCCGGGCAGATCGTCCGGCCGGAGGAAGGCAAGTTCGCGGCGCTGACTGGCGCGTTTGCGCAGGACGGCATCCTGCTCTATGTCCCCAAGGGCATTACCGTCGACCAGCCGTTGAACAGCCTGCTGTGGGGTCCGGGTGAGGACCTGGTGCATCTGTCCCATATCCTCGTCTGGTTGGATGAGGGCGCCTCCGTGACGTATGTTCACGAGGCCGCCTCACCCGATGAGAACCGGCCGGCACTGCACGCCGGGATTGTTGAAATCAAGGTAGGTGATGGCGCTTCCCTGCGTTTCGTCGAGCTGCAATCCTGGGGCCGCCATATCTGGAATTTTAGCCACGAACGCGTCCAGGTCGGTCGGAACGGGAACCTGGATTGGATCTTCGGCGCCATCGGTTCGCGGCTGACCAAGAACTTCTCCGAACTGGACCTGGCCGGTGAAGGGGCAAGCGGGCGCATGTCGGGTTTCTACTTCACCGATGGCGACCAGCACCTCGATCACGACACCCAGCAGAACCACCTGGCGCTGCACACCACCAGCGACCTGCTCTTCAAAGGCGCTTTGAAGGACCGCAGCCGCTCGGTCTGGCAGGGCATGATCTATGTCGCCCCGGGGGCGGACAAGACGGATGGATACCAGGCCAACCGCAACCTCGTGCTCAGCCCGCACGCCCGCGCCGATTCGATACCCGGCCTGGAAATATTGGCCGACGATGTACGCTGCACCCACGGCGCGACCGTCGGAAAACTCGAACAGGAACCCCTGTTCTATCTCAAGTCGCGCGGCATTCCTCAACAGGACGCCGAGCGGCTGTTGGTGGAAGGATTTTTCGATCCGATTATGCAACGCATACCTTTTGAGGGCGTCCGCGCCCGTTTCCAGGAAGCCATACACGAAAAGACGGCCGTCCAATGACCACGAAGCCGCTTGCCAAGAACCGGAGTCGTCACTACAATAAGAAGCAGGAAATTCCCCGGGGAGGGCCGATGGCACAATTTACTTTCATGCGTTCGCCTGGTATTGAGCATACCTTTGAGGTGGGTGATACCGTGGAGGTGTATTGCGACCATGAAAAAAACAGCGAACGCGTGCGCGGTTGGTTGAAGGGGATCGTCGTCCAGGTGGACAACAAGATGGTCGCTGTCCAATTTCGCACTAATGTCTTCTTGACCGATGGATGGATGGTGCCGGACAAGATCCTGTGGTACCCGGTCACGTCAGAGCATATCCGTCCATCAGGGACGCAGAAGAGACTCGGAAACAAAGAAATCCTTGAGTATTAAGCCTGCATCGTTCGGGGTAAACCGGTCGATCGAACTTCTGGGACAGCGATAATTATTCCTTATTAGATGTAAGAGTAGCCTCATTATGACCCTCGACGCCCTTGGTTGCCGCGCTGATTTTCCCATCCTGGACCGTGAAGTGAGCCCGGGCGTAAAGCTCGTCTACCTGGATTCAACCGCCACGTCCCAGAAGCCGGCCTCTGTGATCGAGGCGATGGATGAATTTTACCGGCGTTCGAACGCCAATATCCACCGGGGTGTGCACACCCTGGCGGAAGAAGCCACTGCGATGTATGAGCAGGCGCGTGAGAAGGTGGCAAAGTTTATCCACGCGCGTTCGGCTGAAGAGGTTGTTTTTACCCGCAATGCGACCGAGTCCCTCAATCTGGTCGCCTATACATGGGCGCGGGCGAACCTTAAAAATGGGGATCTTGTCCTGCTCACCGAGATGGAGCACCATTCCAATCTCATACCGTGGCAGATCCTGGCAGCGGAGCGCGGCATTCAGTTGGAATTTATCCCGGTCACGGACGAGGGCCTGCTCGACCTTGAGGTTTATCGCAGCCTCCTGACTCGCGCTCCGAAACTGGTGGCTTTCACCGGCATGTCCAATGTCCTGGGGACGATTACCCCGGCTTCGGAGATCATCCGCCTGGCCCATGCAGAAGGTGCTTTGACCGTGGTGGACGGCGCCCAGTCCGTGCCCCATCTGCCGACCGATGTACAGGCAACGGATGTGGATTTCCTGGCCTTTTCGGCCCATAAAATGCTCGGTCCGACCGGCATCGGGGCCCTGTATGGCAAGGCCGATCTGCTCCAATCGATGCCGCCCTTCCTGGGCGGGGGCGATATGATCAAAACCGTGCACCTGCGCACATTCACTCCGAACGATATCCCCCACAAGTTCGAGGCGGGGACGCCGGCCATAGCCGAGGCGGTCGGATTCGGGGTGGCGGTGGACTACTTGACCAAGCTCGGGATGCAGGCGGTGGCCTCCCATGAGCATGAGATCGTCAGCTACGCCCTGGAGCGGCTGGAGGAAATTCCGGGGGTAAAGGTCTTCGGACCTACCGCTGAGCACCGGGGCGGGGTAACGGCATTTACGCTGGATGGGGTCCATCCGCACGACGTGGCCCAGATCCTGGATCGCTCCGGCGTAGCCGTGCGTGCCGGTCATCACTGTGTCCAACCATTGCACGAAAAATACGGCATTACCGCCACCACCCGTGCCAGTTTTTACGTTTACAGCCTGCCCGAGGAAGTAGACCGCCTCGTGGACGGGATCTATGATGTGAAGAAGATCTTCGATTGAAACCTATGGACGACCTTTACCGCGAGATCATTATCGACCATTATAAGAATCCCTCCTACCGCGGCCACCTCGATCCGCACGATATCTCGTTCGAGGATGATAATCCGCTGTGCGGGGATCACATCCAGATCGACCTGCGGGTCGATCAGGCAGGACGCGTCACCGATGCCCGTTTTGACGGCAAAGGGTGTGCCATTTCCCAGGCCTCAGCCGACCTGTTGGTGGAGTCGATCCAGGGAAAATCCCTCGAGGAAGTCAAGGCCCTTACCAAACAGGACGTGCTTGACCTGCTTGGTATCGAACTCGGCCCAGTCCGTCTGAAATGTGCGCTGCTGTCCCTCAAGGTGTTGAAGGCGGGGGTCTATGGGCTCGGCGAGGCCAGCGATGACCTGGTCGAATAGAAATGTTCAACTTCAAAGAGCTTGACCAGGCGGAGGTAGAATTCGTCGCGATCGCTCCCGTGGACCAACTGCCATTGGGGGAGAGGATGTTCGTGGATGCCGGGCAAAGTCAGATCGTGATCATCAACCTGGCCGGGAACCTGTACGCCATCGGCGATGTTTGCTCCCACGATAACGGACCGCTGGGGGATGGGGAGATCGAGGAAAATGAGATCATCTGTCCGCGGCATGGGGCCCGATTCGATATCCGCACCGGTAAGACGATGGGCCTTCCGGCTCTCGTGGATATACCCGCCTATCCTGTGCGTGTCCGGGAGGGGATGATCGAGGTCGGCTTACCGAAAGCATAGAACAGGGGTAGGGTGGGCTACGTCCCGATCAGGATTTCGAAGCGGCCAGATGGCCGATTTTTGTTGTCCCGGATCGTCAGGCTGCATTCCTGGCGAGCATTTGCATCCCCTCCCGGTAGGCGACGGCAGAGAGGCTGAAGCCGGCCGCTCCAATAATGAACCCCAGGAAGCCAACGATGAATGGCAGCAGGATGCACAAGACCAATGTCATGTATAAGAACTGAACGAGCCACAAAAGGGCAAATGTCATGCCGAACATAAGCGCGGACACCACCAGATAACCGGTGAGATTCATCTTGAACACTGGCCACCATTCCTTGAAGCGGAAGGCCGCACCGAAGCTGCTCTTGGCGATCAGATTTCCGACGGCAGGCTCGAAAAAAACCATGGAGATCATAAAGATAAATATCCCGATCCACATGACCAGGATCCCTCCCATAGTCCCCAATACGGATGCCAGCATGCTGATTGAGAAAGGAAACATATAAGGCGTGTTCCCATGGGCAGATGCAATGGCAAGAAAATTCATACCTATCCCAACGACAAATATCAGGAAGTATCCGAAGACCTCCACCAGGATTCCGGGCAGGCTATAGATGACTAGGACGCCGAACATCTTGATGCCATCCAGGAAAAAGTTTCCCCACTCCTTCCATTCCGGCAGCTCCGGGTCTTCGCCCATGACGATGATGCGTTTCATCATCTGACCCATAAAACCGAGCAGCACGATCAAAGGAATCATAGGAACGACGAAATTAGCGAAATTAATCGCCGCGCCGATCAGCACTTTGTCGGACCAGTTTTTCTCGTGGAATGCAAAAAAGACCGCCTTTTTGATCCCTTCCAATGAAACCTCGGATGTCATGAAAACCCTCCTTTGCTTCTTGATCTTTGTTATAAATTAGAGCACCGTTTGCACTTCCTTTTCGATTAGATCGCAGACGGCCCCTAGCACATTCTCGACCTCCGGGCTGAGACCCGCGCCCATCTCCATCCGGCCAGCCTCGACACCGATCAGTGTGATGCGGCAACCCGCCAAGGTGGGGAAAAGCCTTCGGCCAAGCTGCAGGGTCTCGGCAACACCCCATCCGTGGGCGGACAGCGCGTCGGATGTGAAGGCGGATAGATCGTCCGGACCGATGCGGTGCAGGGTTCCCGGCTGCGCGGCGCCATGGACCGCATCGACGATCACGGCCGCCTGCGCCCCTTCGAGCAGGTCCAGCAGGCTCAGGCCGGGCAGCTCGCTCGTCTCGGTGCGGATCCCGGGACGGCTTGCTGTTCCCGGGTATTTTTCCTGCCAGCGCCGAACTGCTGCCAGCCCGGCAGCGTCATCACCGCGCAAGGTTTGGCCGAGGCCGACTACAACAATGTTCATCGATTAACTTGTCCCAAACCTGCGATTGATAGCCTCGTGGCAATTTGGGCAGGGGCCTCTGTCCGACCCGCTTGAGTTTCCATATGGGAATTGTACCGCCAGGACGCAGAAAAGTGCGCGCCCTGGCGGTGTTTGATTTCTTGTTCCTAACCCTCATTTTTTCTTTACTATCGAACCTCTTCGATCTTGAGCTTCAGGAAGTGGGTGGCGCAGGAGATGCACGGGTCGTATGAGCGGACCAGCTCCTCGGCGGTCAGGGTGGCCTGTTCCTGTGGCATCTTGACGATTTTGGGAGCCAGCTTGAACAAATCGGCCTCGATGCGCGGCAGGTTCTGGGCGGTCGGGGGGGTGATCTTGGCAAAAAGCACCCGGCCGTGCTCATCAATCTGGTAGCGGTGATAGAGCAATCCGCGCGGGGCTTCGGACGCGCCGGCACCTTCGGACGCCTTCACCTTCAACTCGACATGGGCGGGGCCTTCTGGCTGGTAGGTCTGGATGATCTGGATCGCTTCTTCATAGAAATGGACCAGCTCGATGGCGCGGGCGATCAAGGAACGGTAAGGATTCTTGAGCGGCAGTCTGATCTTGGCATCCTTCATCGCCTTCTGGGCTGCGGGCAAGAGCTGCTCGTGGTTCAGGTTCAGGCGCGCCAGCGGTCCGACCAGGTAGGGAGTGCCGTTCAGGGTGTGGCCATGCAAGGCGTTGGAATGCCGGACATGTTCTTCGCGATAGGCGGTCTCAAAATTCGCGATCGTGACATTGTGACCGCTCGAGGAGCGAACCTCACCTTCGATTACACCGTATTCATCTGGATGGTGAAGAGCCACAAATTCGTAGTCGATCTCAAGGTCGGGATAAGGCAGCGTGACGGACCATTTGACGCATTCCTTCGCTGCCTCAAGGGCCCATTCAAGTTCGGGAAGCAGGGCTTTCAGGGGCACCACGTCCGGCCAGCGGTAGAAGCCCCCCACGCAAGCGTTCACCGGGTGCACCGAGCGCCCGCCGATATTTATCAGGATCTCATTACCTGCCTTCTTCATCCGAAGGGCGTTCTTGACCACGTCCGGTGCGATGGCGGCGAGTTCGAGAGCTGAAGGCTGGCCGAGCAGGTCGGGCGCTTGCAGCATATAGATATGGAGAGCGTGGCTTTCAATGTATTCTCCGCAGTACATCAGGCGACGCAAGGCGCGCACCTGCGGGCCGACCTTGACCCCCAGGGCATTTTCCAGGGCGTAGATGGAGCTCATCTGATACGCCACCGGGCAAATACCACAGATACGGGCCGTGATGTCGGGGACTTCCTGCAGGTAACGGTTGCGCAGGAATCCTTCGAAGAAGCGCGGCGGTTCGTAGATATCCAGGCGGATCTCGACTACGCTGCCGTCCTTCAGTCCGATGTACAGGCCGCCTTCGCCTTCGACCCTCGCCAGGGCGGGGACTTCAATGGTCTTCATTGGGCCTCCTTACCGGCCTCTGCCTGGAGGGCGCGGTCGGCTGCCTTCCGGAAAGCGGGTGCATTACAGCAGAAGTTCCGCAGCAATAGGGCGATCTCGCCTGGATACCGTTCCATTCCGATCAAGGTCGGCAGCAAGGCGTCGTAATTCCCAAAGGGGCACGGGCCGAAGCAGCCGTAACAGCCCCGTCCGTTGGAGGGGCACAATGCGCCACAGCCGGCCTGTACGACCGGGCCCAGGCAGGGAATGCCATGCGCCACCAGCACGCAGACGGTATTACGCCGCTTGCATTCGATGCATACCGGATACTGCGGGAGGTTGGGTTTGCGGTTCTGGAGCAAGGCGGTGATCACCTCCACCACCAGGTTTTTGTTCACCGGGCAACCCCAGATCTCCAGGTCCACCGTCACATTCTCGGCAAGGGAGGTGGAAGTATCCAGATAATGCAGATATTCCGGGTGATCGTAAACCGCCTCAGCCAGCTCAGAGGCTTTGGTGAAATTCCGCAGGGCCTGGATGCCGCCCGCGGTCGCGCAGGTTCCCAGGGCGATCAGGTACTTGCACTCCTCGCGCACCTGCTTGATCCGTTCGGCCTCGTGGGGGGTTGTGATTGAGCCTTCAACGATACCGATATCATATGGCCCCGGCTTGACCGCCCGGGTGGCTTCCAGGAAATAAGCGATGTCAACTGCCTCTGCCAGGTCGAGTAGCTCATCTTCGAGGTTGAGCAGGGAGAGCTGGCAGCCGTCGCAGGAGGAAAACTTGTAGACAGCCACCTTTGGTTTCGGAGTGGGTTTGGGTGTGAGGGTCATTAATACTCCTCCACGTTCACGAATTTTTCCAGGGCACTGAAGGGGAAGACCGGTCCATCCTTGCAGATGAAGTAAGGACCGAGCTGGCAGTGACCGCATGCGCCTTGGCCGCATTTCATATTGCGCTCGAGCGAAACAAAGATGCGCTCGGCGGGGATGCGGCGGGCTAAACCTTCGAAGATGACGAAACGGATCATGATCTCCGGGCCGCAGGTCAGCACAGCGGTTTTGCGCGGGTCAACCCGGAAATTATAGAACCACATCGGCACAACGCCGACCCTCCCGTTCCAGCTTTCGTCACCGCGGTCCACTGTCACTTGGACGTCGATGCCGGCCTGTTTCCAGCCTTCATACTCATTCTGGTAGAGCAGGTCCTTGGGACTGCGCGCCCCGTAAAGCAAGGTCACCTTGCCATATTGATCGCGATGGTGAGTGATGTGATGCAAAGCTGGGCGCAGGGGAGGAAGCCCGATGCCTCCGCTGGCGACGACCACATCCAGGCCTTGGATGGCGTCCAGCGGCCAGGGGGCTCCGAATGGGCCCCGGACCCCCACCACTTCACCCACCTTGAGACGTCCGATGGCTTTGGTGACATTGCCGACCAGCCGGACAGTGTGGCCGAGGAGTCCATCTGGAGCATCAGGGTCGGAGCTCATCGAAATGGCCGCTTCGCCGCAACCAGGCACATAGAGCATATTGAACTGCCCGGGCGCGAAGTGGTAGCGGGACTGGATGGCGGGGTCCAGGAATTTGAACCAGTACGAGACCACGCCTTCTGCTTCCGGTGTGATCTTGGCGATCTCCGCCCAGTCCGGCTGGAGCAGGCGATCGGCATACCCCGCGCTGTGGGCTGTCTGGTTGGTCATTGTGGTGGTCACGACTTCACCTCCTGGCGGATTGCCGCGATTTCCTCGGTCAGGTCGATCCCGACCGGGCACCAGGTGATGCAGCGGCCGCAGCCCACGCAGCCCAGCACATCGAATTGGCCCTTCCAGGCTCCGATCTTGTGGGTCAGCCACTGGCGGTAGCGGGACCGGATGGTCGGGCGCGTGTTGCCGCCGAAGACGTGGGAATAATCCGGATTGAAGCAGGAATCCCAGAGGCGCTCGCGCACGGTAACCTTCCTCGGTAGATCGATCCGGTCGGTGGCATCCCAGCAAAAGCAGGTAGGGCACACCTGCGTACAGTTCGCACAGGACAGGCAGCGCTTGCCTACTTCCGTCCAGCGCTCTGCTTCCAAGTGATCCATCAACAGGCCGGGCAGATCGCTCGTATCCAGAGTGCGTCCCATCGATTGGGTGGCATGCTCCAAGGCCTGGTTGGCGATGTTCTGGATGTAGGCTGAAGGGAGCTCGAAAGACCGCTTGGCCAGCAGGCTGCGGCCGAGCTCCGATCCGACTTCCACCAAAAAAAGGTCATCCAGCTCGGTCAGGCAAAGATCAAAGCCGGGCTGGAGGCGCGGTCCAGTTCCCATGGAAACGCAGAAGCAGGTCGCAACCGGCTTCAAGCAGTTGACCGCCAGGATGAAAAGGCCTTCCCGCCGGGCGCGATAGAGAGGGTCATAGAAATCCTGGCGCAGGAAAACCCGGTCTTGGACCTGGATGGCAGCCAGTTCGCAAGCCCGCACGCCGATCAGGGCATAACGCGGTTGAGGTTCCCCATTCGCTTCGATCTTCCACTTGCCCTCCTTTCGGGCATGGAACAGGGTCAACTTCGGTGGAAAGAGGAATTGCTTCCAGGATTGGGCCCCCGGGATAAAGTCGAAGTAGCGATCCTGACCGGTAGCAACAAGGCGGAAGGAGCCGGGCTGTTGTTCGTCCTGGATGCCGCGCGGCAGGTCGTTCAGGGTTTCGATCGGGGTATAAACAATGCTCTCGTCCTGGACATGGGGACCGACGGTCTGGAAACCCTCCTGACGCAGATCGGCGAGAAGGGCGTTGAATTCGGTTTTCGGAAGCGCAACAGTGCTTCCGATCGTAAGGGACTTCTCAGGCATTCTTTTTCTCCGATGGTTCGCCGAACATGTCGATCAATTGTAACCGGGTGACCAGCAAGCGGCTGGCAACGATGTTAGCCAAGCGGCGCATGACCAGATAACCCAGATCGTGGTCCTGGTCGCACAGCTGGCGCAATTTTTCCGCATCAACAGCCAAGAGCAGACTGTCCTGGACGGCAGCCGCGCCCGCGGTACGCTGGTGGACATTCGGGGTGACGCTGGACCAGCCGATCACCTCCCACGGTTCCGCAGAATAGAAGCGGATTTTGCCACGTGCCGGGACGTACATGTCCAGAGAAATTCGCCCTTCGAGGACGATGTAGACGTTATCTTCCTTGTCGCCCTCACGGAAGATGATCTCACCGATCTTGACGCGGCGCAGGTGGGATATTTCACCGACAAATTTCAGGTGTTTTTCGCTTAAATCGCGAAACCAGGGTATTTTCTGGACTTCTGTGAAGAGGTCATCTTCAGGACACATGCTGGTCTCCTTCTGCCGATAAATTGGGCGACTCTTGTGCTATATGTAATATTTTTCACAAATATTCGGTAGTGTGTTCCATCCCTTATCCGTTATGCGGATTGTCATACATTTCGGGTTATGTTAAAATGGAAGGAATAAGAGTGTGATGAACGGAGAAGATCATCAAGTACTATGAGGAATATTATCCCACCCGTAAAGGGTACCCGTGAATTTTATCCCGAGCAGATGGCCCTGCAGACCTGGCTGTACAACCAGTTGCGTCAGGTCTCGGAATCTTTCGGTTATCAGGAATGGAACGCGCCCTTCCTGGAGAGCCTGGACCTCTACGCGGCCAAATCGAGCGACGAGATCGTTCGTGAGCAGTCCTTTGCCTTTCAGGACCGGGGGGGGAACACCATCACCCTGCGTCCTGAGCTGACGCCCAGCCTGGCGCGCATGGTAGCTCAGAAGCAGAGCAGCCTGACTTTCCCGCTGCGTTGGTGGTCATGGGGGCCTTTTTGGCGTTATGAACGACCCCAGAAAGGGCGCACGCGTGAATTCTATCAATGGAACGTGGACATGGTAGGGGCCGACACCCCAGAAGCGGACGCTGAGACTGTGGCGGTGCTGGCGACCTTCTTCAAAAAAGTCGGACTGACCCCTAAGCAGGTTTCGATCCAGGTGAGCGACAGGCGCCTGCTGGACGCTCAGCTGGAAAAAATCAAAGTTCCTAGTTCCGACCGGGCAGAGGTGTCAGCCTGGATCGACCGGCGCGAGAAGATGGCCGCTGAGGAGTGGGCGAAGAACGGCAAGCAGATCGGCCTGACCAAGCTCCAGCAGACCAAGATCAAAGAAATGCTGGCCGATAAAAAATTGTGGAAGTCTTCGCCGGAACTGACGCGCTTCTTCCAGGCGATCAAGACTTTTGGTTTGAGTGAGTATGTCCACTTTGATGCCGGGATCGTGCGCGGATTTAACTATTACACGGGAACAGTTTTTGAAGCCTGGGAGGTGGGCGGCGAGATCCGGCGTGCCCTCCTGGGCGGAGGACGCTACAACCGGCTGCTTTCCGATGTAGGCGGGGAAAGTCTCCCGGCGGTCGGCTTCGCCATGGGGGACGTGGTGGTCAACCTCATGCTCGAATCCTACGGTTTGATGCCCAAGGACCTTCGGGTCTCCCCGGCTCAGGTACTGGTGACTGTTTTCGATGAAGAACGGTTGCTCGAGTCGTTCACCCTGGCCGCTGAATTGAGAACAGCAGGTTTCAATGTTGTCTGCTACCCAGAGCCAAACAAGCTGCCCAGGCAATTCAAATTCGCTGACCGGATGGGCATACGCATCGTGGCCGTGCTGGGTCCGGATGAAATTACCGCTGGCAAGGTCACCCTTAAAGACCTAGCACGCGGTATGCAGGTCTCGGTGCCGCGCATCAGGACAGCAGATGCCATCCGCCAGGCGCTCGCGAAGCACTTGTCTTAATGGCACATTTCTCCTATTCGCGGTAGCTCGATCGCAGGGTTCGTGGCTATCGAGTGAAAACCCAATATTCAGCCGCTTTTCTAAAAGAAAGGCGGCTATTATAGGCAAGGCTTATTGCGTGGGGTCCGACCCGTATTTATTGGGGCCTGATGTTCCCTTCAAAAAAGCCAATTCAATCACCGGCCATAAATTGACGATTGGTATCAGCAACAATAGAATAAACCAACCCGGCCTACCTCTATCGTGGAATCGCTTCACATAAACGCCTATTCCAGTGATTACCCACGCAAGCGTTAATATTCCAGAAAAAATACCATATCCAGAATTTTTAACATGAGTGCCAAAGAGCATATCGGCGAAAATTGCAATCAAGAATAGACCGAGCATAGATAAGTTGAAATACCAATAAGTCGAACGGGGAATCCTGCCTTTGTCTGAAAAGAGCAGATGAGAGAATGACATCCTTTCCCGATGCATTCTGCTTCTTAATCCATTACTAACGAGTGTGCGAGCTTCATCTTTTGTCCATCTGGCCGCCTCCTGTCTAACCCGTTCTTTCCATTCCGCGATTTTCAGATCATATAACATCACAGCATTATCAACAAATGTATGCGCATAATCTACTGTCAATCCCATTTTTACCAAACCTGCAACAATGGATTCTTGACTCTTCCCCTTGGCTATCTCTTGCTCAGCCCAATGGGAGTATTTTCTAAATATCTCTTCTTGATTGGCCCTGTCGGACGAATCGTGATTTCCGGAGGATAGAGGGGGATTCGTATTTATTGTAGTCGCAGGTAAATCGCGGCCGCAATACCTACAAACTATTGCTTCGTCTTGAATCATCTCAGCACAAAAGGGGCATTTTTTCATATTTCCTCCCCATAGAAAGGGGTTGCACTAATTACATTGTCGCGCATTCTCCGCGTTACGCAAAGTTAACCCTTGTGTTTTTTTCACTTCGAGGACATAATCACCTTGGGCACTTACCTAGCGGCTGTAATGCCCAAAATGTAGTAAAATCTCCCCGCTCGCGGTGGCTGTAGCTCAATGGCAGAGCACTTGACTGTGGATCAAGCTGTTGAGGGTTCGACCCCCTTCAGCCACCCAGCAAATATGGGGCCTCTCAGACGAGAGGCCCCTATATAATGGGGGTAATACCTAAATCTGTCCTTTCCTTCTCTTCCGCTGATGCAATTCTTACGGGATCCCGGGCGGTTCTGAGATCACATGCACGGTGATTCTCTTCACGCCACCTCCCATCATGTGAGGAAATTCCCCGACATAACCATCTTGAGCCAGCAGGCGGACCGAGTGGACGATCGACATCTCCGGATCGGTTACATTCATGGTATTTTTGGGACAAACCGCTAGCATGGTCAGCCCTCCTGGATAGTAAGTTTCGTGGAGATCCAGGACCAGCCAGGGTGCGCCCAGGTCATCTGCTGCCAGCTCTCCATCCACTTGAACATTGACACTGGTTTGCCCGCTGACCGTGCAGTCCGCGACCGTCCCCGAAATGGTCGCCGGCAGGCTGCCGCTTCCGGTCACCCGCAAGTTTCCGGAAGGAGCCTCGACTTTTTCTTCCAGTCCCAAGACATTCACCGAGACCGTTACACGTCCTGTGATCGTGACATTCATCCCCATGTACGAGAAGGGATAGTTATACTCGAGGTCGTAGCGCCATACGCAGCGGTTTAACAGGTTCTCCCCTAGGTCATAGAACTGCTGGTAGAGGGGTGATTCGATATCGATCGTGCCCATCGTAGCAATATCGAACAGAACGGTGAAATCATGCAGGTAATCGCCGCACGGGTCGGAGGGCGCTTGCCGGGCCAAGAACGCGGTGACGGCATCCGTCACGAGCTTGGTGATGTCATCTGCCACCTGTTTGGCAGCCGCCTCATTCCCCAGGGCGGTGAGATCCGCCTCCCATTCGAGCAGGGAGCGGATGGTGGCGATCAGATCATCCACACTGCTGGGGGCTCCGGACGAACTGGAGCCTCCCGATTGGCCGGCTTCCCCGGCCCCTTGCGCACCGCCGGATTGCGCAAGCTGACCTGCCTGGCTGGCGGCCTCCGCGCTGGTCGGGGTGCCGCCGGTATAGGCACTAAAGTGGTAGATCTGTCCCTGAATCTGAGGGCCGCCGCTCTCACTGCGCGACTGCTTCCCGAGCGGAACGACGAGAGTAGGGCTTTTCACGCTCAGTAGCATATCGTGCCCCAGGCTGCTGGTCGACTGCTTGAGGCTTACCTTGAGCAGGCCCGGCCGGTGAAGCACCAGCCCGTCCGGCTGGATCAGGACACCCGGGAAAAAGTTGGCCGCGATCGGATTGGCGGGTGGAGCGGTCAGTTCGGTCAGGGTGATCGTCGTGTCCTCGCCCAGCGCCTTGGGCCCCAACTCCAGGGTCACCTGATCCCCCCGGTCCGTTTCAAGGGTCAGGCTGCCCCCCTTGGCAGCCTCGATCAGGGCACTCACTGATTTACCTGTATGGTATGTTTGTCCCGTGCCGATCCTTATCCCCTGTAGCAGATTGCACGCCAGCATTGAAAAGATCAAGACAACCGACAAGAGCACTTCACCCCGCCGCTTCACCATAGACCCCACCCTCCTGATCCTCAGGCGCCGACAGTCCGTACGCTCCAAGGACCCGCATGCAACAAAAGCATCCGCCAGGATGCCGTTCAGGGTGTCTGTTGGTTCAGCTGCCCGATTTTATAAAGCCCTGCAAGATTGGGGGACGAGGCAGGTTGAAAACGGTCAATCCTGAGTATCGTACATGAGTATAGTATAAAGAATCCCGGGAGATGTCAATAGCTTTGAGTTGGGTCAGGCCAAAAAAGAAATGGCGGCATGGTCGCCTTATAAATTGTCGCCTTTCCAATTATTGGTGCAATTCTGGTGCAGATAGAATGGACGAGACGGCAAAACCGGACACATTGGACAAAATCTCCTGGCTAGGAGTGCCAAATGTACTCTCTGTTGGATGTCTTACCCCCCCTTGTACGGTATGGACACTCTGGATAGATGTATACACACCACCTCGGGCGATTGTGGATCAAGCTGTTGAGGGTTCGATCCCCTTCAGCCAACCCAGACGGATGAGGCCTCTCACTGGAGAGGCCCTTTGTTCGTTAATAGGACAAGGGATTTCTATTCATGAATTTTATTCTATAAGAACAGTCAATCCAGCCCATCTGTTGGAATAACCACATTGGGGCCGGGACAAAAAAAGAAGTGGAAGGATTGAGCCACAAGCGGACCTAAAAGCAAACCGAGACCGATCCCCTTTGTCCACAAGGCCCATGGGGCCCATTTCCGGGCATGGAATGCGGTGAGGATCGCTATCATATAATGAGCGGTCATGTGCCACATCGGATTTCCCTCATCATGTTTGCTAATGGAACGCCCCCCAATTTCAATACGGAAGGGTTGAATGATTTCGTTTATTAGATTGTTAACTTGCACCATACGATCCACGATCGTTAATAACAGAGAATTTTTTTGAGACTTTACCAGTATAGCAAGCCTCATCGGTCAATGGCATTTTAAGTGCATTGGAAAAATTAGCAATCTTCGAGAGACCTCATCCAGAAATACCTGCGTATTAAGAGGACCTGCCCTTCGATCCGCCGGCTTCGATCGCGTTGATATCGATGGTTGTTCTGACCAGGTGGTTTTTTATTCTAGCCTCTTGGCGTCTCTGTCACGCGCTCTCTGGATGTTGAAAAACAATCCCCTCAGGCTTTGCCCAGGCAGCGCCTCATCCATTCCTGGAGGTCTTCCTGGCATTTCTGAGCATATCCGATGGCATCGTTGCGCTGGGGGTAGGAATCGTAGCCGATCGCGCTGTTGCCCACTCGGTACACCGCCTGTGAAAGACGCATGGCAATCGTCAGCAATTCAGCTTCTTCCTCCCTCAGCTGATCGACCGATTGTTCCGCCTGGGAGACATGATCGCCCAGAGACAGCTCGCCAGCTTTCGGATGCAGGCTGGCGTAGAGCTGTTTCGCATGGTGTTTTTCTAATAATGTGACCATTTCGACCTCATAAAAACAATGATGAAAGAAAGACTCGAGAAGATTGATCTGGTTCGCTGGTCGGAATCTTCTAATCATTATTATAAAGAAATTCGCATAGGGAATGCATAACCCCTACTTAATAAATCCGAAAGGTCTTTATATTTTTCCTTGACAGGGGCGGAACTCGCGGGTAGAATGCTTCCGCTTTGGAAGTATTTATATCCGCAAATATACCAGGATGAAAATATATGCCGATTTCCTCCCATTCCTCAAACTCTCCCGAGGCCGTTGAATTGCTTCAGAGGATTATCCGTCTCGGGAGCCACTTTCGGGTGGTTATGCCAGAAGATATGGCCACGCTAAAAAAACGGATTCACGATTCGAATCTGTCGGGTAAAAGCGCAGGGATCAACGATGCTGGCTTGTTCTATAACGTCAGTGATGTTCTCTCCCGTCATAAACAGCCGATCACCATGGGCGAGCTCAGCCGCGAGCTGGGCGTCCCATTGAGCACGGCTACGCGGACTATGGATTGGCTGGTCAATAACGGCTATGCCGAGCGGCTGCCCGATCTCAATGATCGCCGTATTGTCCTGGTGGGAATGACCAAGGTTGGAAAAGAAACCTATCAGGCGATCAGCACCTTCATGCTGGATAGGGTCGAACAAGCCATGAGCCAGCTGACGCCCACTGAACGGGATACTTTTATATCTTTGTTGAACAAAGTTTTGAATGCTTTTGAGGAGACGGCTTCCATCGCTGGCTCAAATATCCTTTCATAGAGATGGGAAAATAGCTAAGTATTTTCTTTAGAGATTTCTGACAAGGAGCTGGACCATGAGACGGTTTCGAGCGTTGATCAAAAAGGAACTCATCCACATGGTGCGCGATCCGCGTACCATGATCTTCATCTTCATCATGCCGGTACTGCAGTTGCTTTTACTGGGCTATGCCAACAACACCGACGTAAAAAATGTGCCCACGGTAGTTTTTGACCAAAGCAATACCCAGGCCAGCCGGTCCCTGCTGGATGCTTTCCAGGTGACTGGTTATTTCTCGTTCGATTATGTGGCCTCGACCAATGCCGACGTCACCAACCTGATCGAATTGGGAAAGGCCAAGGTGGGCATCATTATTCCTCCGGATTACAACGACAACCTGCTTTCTGGGACTACGGCCCAGGTATCCGTGCTGATCGACGGTTCGGACCCCACCACGGCAACCGCTGTGCTGTCCGCCGCCACCCTGGCGGGCCAGTCACACGGGGCGACCATTCGCCTTCAACAGCTGGCACTCGCAGGGGTGAGCAGCGCCGCTGCAACCTCGCCAGTAGACGTCCGCACCCGTGTGCTGTACAACCCGGATCTGCTTGGCAGCTATAACCTTGTCCCAGGGTTGATCGCCATGATCCTGTTCCAGACCGCCACGAACCTTACCGCTCTTTCCATCGTAAGGGAACGCGAGCGCGGCACGATCGAACAGCTGATCGTTACCCCCATCCGCAACTGGGAGTTGATCCTGGCGAAGATCATCCCATATATCCTGGTCTCGTTCGGAGATATGATCCTGATTTTGCTGATCGGCACGTTGTGGTTTGGTGTTCCGATCCGTGGCAGCCTGCTGCTCCTGTTTGCGATGACCGGCCTTTACCTACTGCCCACTCTGGGACTGGGGTTGCTGATCTCAACTTTCGCCCGCACCCAACAGCAGGCCCAGTTGATGACCATGCCGATCCTGTTACCGGCGATGATGCTTTCCGGTTTCATCTTCCCGGTTGCCTCGCTGCCGCTCTTCTTACAATTTGTAGGCAACCTGTTCCCGCTCACCTATTTTATCTATATGCTGCGCAGTATTGTCATCAAGGGCGCCGGGATCCAGATGATCATTCCCCAGATCCTTGCCTTGGCCGGCTTTGCCATCCTCCTGCTGGGGGCGGCCGCCCTGCGCTTCAGTAAGAAGCTTGATTAGCCTTATTCCGATCGATTAAGAAAGGATCTTTTCCATGAAACGCAATCCGAGAAGAATCATTGTCCCAGTTGTTTTGGTTCTGTTGGTGATCGTAGGGGTCTGGTATTTTGTGGTGCGCCCGGCCGGATCCGTGGCGGCCGCGTGGGCCTCGATCGTGAACCCGACCGCACCCTCTACCGCAGCGCTAACGGCCTCTGGCACGGTGGAGACCACGGAAATTAATATTGCGCCGGAGGAGCCTGGGAAGATCATGGAAGTGAACGTGCAGGAAGGGGATGTAGTCAAGACGGGCGATGTGCTGATCCATCTGGACGACAGTTTGCTCAAGATCCAGCGCAGCATTGCGGCATCCAATCTGCAGACGGCGCAGATCGCCCTGCAGCAGCTGACCTCCCCGGCAACCTTGGCCATTGCGGAGCAGACCGTCGCCCAGGATCAACAGACCCTGGACAATGCCCAGTCGGGTCTGAACAACCAGCTTTACTACACCACGAATGCGAACGCGGTTCAGAACGCCCTCTCGAATCTGGTTCTGGCGAACAATACGCTGTCCAATGTTCAGAAGATGTACGACAATATCGCCGGTGACCCGAACAAGGATACGCAGAAGGCGGCGGCCTTCCAGCGGCTGTACACCGCCCAGCAGGCTGATAACGCGGCGATCAACACTTACAATTGGTGGGCTGGAAAACCCGACCAGGAGGAGATCAATTTAAAAACGGCCCAATTGGCGCTGGCCAAGGCCAAGCTGGCGGAGGACGAGACCCTGGTGAATGTCCTGACCGGTGATCCGATCCCGGACGATGCGACCGGAGCGGGGATCGTACAGCTGAGGCAGGCGAAGATTAATGTGCAGGTCGCCCAGGCTAATGTGGACCTGCTGGACACGGAGATCGGAAAGATGACCATTCAGGCGCCGGTACCAGGTGTGGTGATGACCCGCAATGCCGAGCCGGGGAGCGTGGTGAACGCCGGAGCCGACCTGCTGACCCTGGGCCGGTTGGACGAGCTGACCATCACGGTCTATGTGCCCGAGGATCGCATTGGTGAAGTCTTGCTGGGGGAGAAGGCCAAAGTGAGCGTGGACACGTTCCCGGGCGTTGTATTCGATGCCGCCGTGAACTACATCTCGGACCAGGCGGAATTCACCCCCCGCAACGTCGAGACCGTGTCTGGGCGCGAGAACACCGTTTTTGCCGTCAAGCTCAGCCTGAAGGACACCAGCGGAAGGCTTAAACCTGGCATGCCTGCGGATGTCACTTTTGATCCGAAATGATCATGGAACCGGAAATTCTTCTGGAAACCAAAGATCTGGTAAGGACTTTCGGGCCGCTGCATGCTGTCGACGGGTTGAACCTGGAGGTGCGGGCGGGTGAAATGGTTGGCCTGGTCGGCCCGGACGGGGCAGGCAAGACCACCGCGATCCGCCTGATGGTTGGGGCACTCCAGCCCACCAGCGGAGTGATCCGCGTCGCTGGTTACGAGCTCCCCTCGCAGGTGGAGAAAGCGCGTGAGCAGCTGGGCTACCTGGCACAGCGCTTCAGCCTGTACGGCGACCTGACGGTCCGGGAAAACCTGAATTTTTTCGGTGAGGTCTTCGAAATCCCGGAGGCCGAACGCAAACAGCGTTCTCAGGAGCTGCTGCGTTTTGCCGGGTTGGAGGAATTTGCCGACCGCCCGGCTGCCGCACTTTCAGGAGGTATGCAGAAAAAATTGGGGCTGGCGACGGCCCTCGTCCATCGTCCGAAGGTCCTCCTTCTGGACGAGCCAACCGGAGGGGTTGACCCGGTTGCCCGGCAGGAGTTCTGGCATTTGTTGATCGGTCTGTTGCGGGCAGGCTCGGCCGTGCTGGTGAGCACCCCGTACATGGACGAAGCCATGCGTTTCAACCGGGTCCTCTTCATGAACCACGGCCGCGCCCTGACGCAGGGCGCGCCGCGTGACCTGATGAACGGCCTGGCCGGCCGGGTCCTGGAGCTGGCCACGGACCAAAACATGGCTGCCCGCAAGATCGCCATCGAAGATCCTGATGTGGAGGATGTGCATACTTTTGGCGAGTACCTGCACTTGCGGGTCCGCTCAGCCGAGGGTCCTCTCGAACGCCTGCCAAACCGTTTGGCGGCCGCGGGCGTGCCTCTCTCCCATCTTAAACCCGTGGCGCCCTCGTTGGAGGACGTTTTCATCCAGCTCCTGGAAATGGAAGAAAAAACCAATGGCAACTGACGCACCGGTTCTGGATGTACAGGGGTTGACCAAGCGTTTCGACCATTTCACTGCTGTGGACCATGTCTCCTTTATCGTGCAGCCGAGTGAAGTGATCGGCTACCTCGGCCCGAACGGCAGTGGCAAGACCACCACCATCCGCATGCTGGTCGGTCTGCTGACGCCCACCGAGGGGACAGCCAAGATCCTGGGCATGGACGTGGTGAAGAAGGCCGAGGCCATCAAGCCGCACATCGGCTATGTGTCGCAGAAATTTTCGCTCTATGACGAGTTGACCGTTCTTGAAAACCTGCAGTTCTACGCCGGCGTCTACGAGATCCCCCTGGCGACGGAAAAAGAGCGCATCCAGGAGGTCCTGCACATCGCCGGGTTGGATGGCCGCGCTCGCTCGCTGACGAGCAGCCTGTCTGGCGGCTGGCGCCAGCGCCTTGCCCTGGGCTGTGCCATGCTACACCGGCCCCCGCTCCTGTTCCTGGATGAGCCCACCAGCGGCGTGGACCCGGTCGCCCGGCGCGAGTTCTGGGACCTCATCTACCAGTTCGCCTCCGAGGGTACAACCGTGTTTATCACCACGCACTACATGGATGAAGCCGAGCACTGCAGCCGGGTGGGATTCATGTACCGCAGCAAATTGCTGGCCTTCGATTCACCCCGTGCCCTAAAATCCACCTACCTGTCAGGCGCGGCCTGGGATCTGGCCGCCAGTCCTCTCCTGGAGACCGTTGAATGCTTGAGCGGGATGGAGGGGGTAGCCCAGGCCAGCTTGCATGGGGACAGCGCTCATGTGATCATCGACCCGCAGCGCTGGACTCCTCAAAGCCTGACCGAAGCCCTGACCGAGAAAAAGTTAACCGTCCGATCGATCGAAACGGTCGAGTCGACGCTGGAGGATGTGTTTACCCTGTTGGCGCACCGCGGCCAAGAATCCCTTAAGGAATGATGCGGAGCCAAGGTTTATGTCTGAGCCTCGGCTAATGAATTAAAGTAAGGTACGATTGGATTTCAGCATCACAGCTATTACGGAGACCCTATGCAAAAGAAACTCGACATCGCGAAGGGGCATATTGCTTATAAATGGATCGCCCTCTCCAATACCACACTGGGGATCTTCATGGCGATGCTCGATGGAAGTATCGTCGAGATCTCACTGCCGGCCATCTTCCATGGTATTGGGGTGAATCCCCTAGCACATGGAGAAACAGACTACCTGCTCTGGACTCTGATGGGTTATCTCGTCGTTACCGCGACGCTCCTGGTAACCTTTGGCCGCATCTCTGACATGTTCGGCCGAGTACGCCTTTACAACTTAGGCTTTGCCATCTTTGCGGTGGGCTCGATCCTGCTTTACCTGGTACACGGTACCGGTAACGGCGCTGCCATGCAGATCATCATCTTCCGGCTGGTCCAGGCGGTTGGAGGTGCCTTCCTGGTGGCCAACTCCACCGCCATCATTACGGATGCTTTCCCGCCCAACCAGCGCGGGCTGGCCATGGGTATCAACATGATCGCCGGCACGACCGGCACATTCATCGGGCTGCTCGCCGGTGGAATTCTGGCGGCCATCGATTGGCGGGATGTATTCCTGGTCAGCGTCCCGTTTTCCATCGGTGGCACCATCTGGGCTTACCTGGCTCTCCACGAGACGGCCACGATCCGCAAACACCAGCAGCTGGACATTCCCGGTAATATTCTATTCGCCCTAGGCCTGACTGCCCTTCTGGTCGGCACATCCTATGGGATTGAGCCTTACGGGAGCTCGACGATGGGTTGGGGAAGTCCTTTTGTCCTCGTGTGTTTGATCGGTGGGGCACTGGCACTCGTGGCGTTCGTCTTTGTTGAGCAGCACGCACCGGAGCCCATGTTCCGACTTGAGTTGTTCAAAATCAGGATGTTCACCGCCGGCAATATCGCCGGTTTCCTCGCTGCCCTGGCACGCGGTGGACTGAATCTGATGATCATCATCTGGCTGCAGGGGATCTGGCTGCCCTTGCACGGCATATCCTTCGAGGATACGCCCCTGTGGGCCGGCATCTACATGCTGCCGCTGACGATCGGGTTCATGATCATGGGACCCCTCAGCGGTTTCCTTTCCGACCGCCACGGTGCCCGCATCTTCTCCACTACCGGGATGCTGGTCACGGCGGCTGGCTTTGCCGGCTTGTTGCTGGTACCGATCGACTTCGTTTATCCTGTATTTGCCCTGGCAATCCTGGTGATTGGCATGGGCATGGGAATGTTCGTCTCCCCCAACACGACCGCCATCATGAACTCGGTCCCCGCTGAACACCGCGGGGCTTCATCGGGGATGCGCGCCACCTTTCAGAATACGGCCAACACGATCAGCATCACCTGGATCTTTACCATGGTCACCATTGGACTGGCCTCTCACCTGCCAGCCGCCATGTATCAGGGATTGACTCAGGCTGGCGTTCCGAGCGCGGTTGCCAGCCAGGTAGCGAATTTACCTCCTACCGGCGCCCTGTTCGCGGCCTATCTCGGCTTCAACCCGATGAAGACGATCTTGCCAGCGGCTGTGCTTCAACAACTGCCAGCTGCCTCGCAAACCTTACTGCTCAGCAAACCTTTCTTCCCAAACTTGATCTCTGCGCCGTTTGATGACGGCCTGCGCGTCGCTTTTTCAATCTCGGTGGTACTGGCCTTGATTGCGGCAGTTGCTTCCTTGCTGCGCGGCAAACGATATATCTACGAACAGGAGAACCAGCCCCAGTTCGACCAGTCCGAATTGGCCTCCCCGGTCAGCTGGAAGGAAAACAAAGGAGAGGAAGCAGCCGGCACAGCCGGACCCTCCGATTGACGGGCAGGACAGAGCAGGTTCTTATACCCTGTGCGCGTGTTTGAGATTAAGTTGTCCTGGCTTGGAACTCCGGGCAGCCATGTGCGTGCAATCCATCCAACCGCGCTGAGCATGCGTGTCGATGATGCTGCATGGGTTGGATTACCCGGCCGGAGAGGCTCTCGAGTCTAATGCGGGGTAAAAATGACGGATCAAGGTATTAAAGGCGAACAAACTGCAGGCGAGGCCCGTCCCCGAGGCATCCCCTTTGTCGCGGTGCTGATGATCCTTTTTGGATTGGCGGAAATAGCAACGGGCTTCACTCATAACTTCATCGGACTCATAACCTCCCGGGCCAGGATTTCCACTTATTTGAGTGTCGCACTGGGTCTATTCTATTTCACAGCTGGCTTGCTGATCTTGACGAAGAGGGAATGGGCAGCCATCACTGCCATCGTTTTGCTGGGCGCTGATGTCATCGGGCGCATCACCATGGTTTTGACCGGGCTTTATCTCGTCAATTCTTTCTTTCAAACCTTTGCCATGGTCATTCGCACGGCTCTGGCTGTCTTCTTTGCCATTTATATCGGATTGAAGCGGAGATTCTTCCACTAAGAGGCTCAAGCAGAAGTTCAAGCCAACAGCATTCGCTTTATTGTTGGCGAAAATTCCCCCACGTTTTTTCTGGGGGAAATTTGGTCCATAATTTATGAATGAATTGCCTGGCAAGGACCCCAATACCGAACATGCAGAGCTGAACGAGCGTAAATGGGACTCGCGGGCGGCCACCTTCGACCAAAAACGCTTTGATTACTTTCGGTGGATGCAGCGGAGAGTGATTGGATTGATCGACTTAAAACCCGGCTGCCATTTTCTCGACATTGGCTGCGGTACGGGCTGGGCGGTCCGCTATGTGGCCAGCCTGCTGCAAGGCGAGGGGGAGTTCTGCGGTGTCGATATTTCCGGCGCCATGATTGAAACGGCCCAGGCCCAATTACGCGGCTTCAAGAACGTGTATTTTTATAAGACGAGCGCCGAGCAGCTACCGCCGGAGGACGGCTCCGTGGATTTCGCGATCTGCACCAATTCCTTCCATCACTATTTAAACCCATCCAAGGTGTTGGCTGAAATTTACCGTGTGCTGAGGACGGAGGGCCGCTTCTATATTCTGGACGTGACCGCGGATGACCCTTTGATTCGGTTGATCAACGACCGGGTCGGACAGCGGGAGCCTGAACATGTCAAGTTCTACTGCAGCCAGGAATATCGGACCCTATCTGCAGCGGCCCGGCTCAAATACCTGAACGGCAAATGGATAGCATACCCGGTCAAGGTTCACATTTCCGAGAAGGTCGCTCTCGCCGGGTGAATGAGAACCGCTCACAGCCTTCTTGGTCGCGGTCGCACCCAACCAGCTTTGCCTTGCTGCGTTTGCTTCGCCAGCAAGGCCATCCACCACCACTTGACATCAGAACGCTTGTTCTATATAATAAGTTCGCGATGTCTCTCTGGCAGCGTTTGCTCATCCGCCTGGGCCTGCGCCCGCATCCCGGCTTCCACACGTACGAATTGGACGAAAATCTCCACCTCGCCCTGGAAAAGCTGGCATCTCAGGAGCAGCGTCCGGCCGGGGAACTGGCTGCCGAGATGCTTGCCTCTGCCGTGGCGGACCGCCATACCGCTAAGGGTCTGTGTAAGCGCTGGCTGTCCCTTTCCCCGCGCGAACAGGAAGCTGCCGCCCTGACCTGCCTGGGTTTCACCAACCGTCAGATTGCCGCCCGGCTGGGCGTCTCCTCCGAGACGGTCAAGACCCACCTGCACAACGCCCTGGTCAAGTTCAACCTGCACGGAAAGGCGCAGCTCCGCATGCTGCTCTCTGATTGGGATTTCAGCGCCTGGAAATAGTAGCCCTGCCTCCCCTGTTGGCCCTCCCCCGCCTCTCCCCCTGCACCTCCCCCGGCAGGGGATTTTTGTTTCCTGCGACCTGTGCTACGCTGGAGACATGGATACCTATCTCGATTTCCAGCCCGGGCGCTGGGCGCTCCTGGTGCTGCCGCACGGTCGGCACACGGACCTGCTGGTTGCTGCGGCGCGCCTGGCGCAGCGCGGCCCGCTCAAGATCCTGGACGGCGGCAACCGCTGCAACGCCTACACCCTGGCCCGGGCCACCGGCGGGCGGCCCGACCTCCTCCGGCGCATTTCTCTGGCGCGGGCCTTCACCTGCTACCAGATGGCCGCTTTGCTGGAGGACACGCCCGGTGGTGACTGCCCTCTCTTCCTTCTGGATTTCCTGGCGACCTTCTATGACGAGGCCGTCTCCGCCCGGGAACGCCGTCGCTTGCTGGATGGCTGCCTGGCGCAGCTGCGCCGCCTCAGCCGGACAGAGGGGGTCGCGGTCAGCGTCTGTCCGCCGTCCGTGCCGGGGCCGGAGAACCTTGGGTTGCTGGAGGTGCTGCGCTGCGCGGCCGGGCAGGTCTGGCAGCCTGACCTTCCCCTGCCCGCCCCCCAGCCCTGGAGGCTGTTCTAGTGGGCCGTACCCTGCCGTCCATCACCCAGGTCTTCCTGGAGGAGCAGGGCTCTTTCGCCCGCTTCCGGCGCGCCCTGCGCCGCTCGGATCAGGTGGCTCTGGACGACCTGTTCGCCGCGGCCCGCCAGCACCTGGCCGCGGCCGCTTATGCTGCCCACGCTCTGCCCTTCGAGACCTTCCTGCTCTCCATGCTGCTTGAGGAGCACAAGGAGGTGATCCGCCTGCGACGCCTGGTGGAGGAGCTGCTCGCCCAGAAAGAGAAGCGTCTGCTCGAAGGGCCCCATGACCGCCAGGATGTCTGACCTGACCGGCTGGCTGCTCGAAGTGTACGACGATCCGGGCGGCGGGGTTGTGCTCTGGCTGCTGGGCGACGACGGGGTTCGCCACCGCCTGCATCAGGACTTCCCGGTCACGTTCTATGCTGCCGGGCCGGCAGCGCACCTGCGCCAGCTCTGGCGATATTTGCAGGAGGGGAAGGTCCCGGTCAAGCTGTCCCGGACCGAGCGGCGGGACCTGTTCCAGCCGGAACCTGTGACTGTGCTTTCCATTGAAGTGGAGCACCCTGCCGACCAGCCGCCACTTTTCCAGCAGCTGGCCCGCCTCTTCCCCGAACTGACCTACTACGATGCCGACCTGCCGCTGGCGCTGCGCTTCGCGGCCCTGCACGGCACTTTCCCGCTGGCCCGCTGCCGGATGTGCGCGGACGAGGAGGACTACCTCCGGGAGCTGTCTGTGCTCGATTCCCCCTGGGACCTGGACCCGCCGCTCGCTCCGCCGCTGCGTGTGCTCGGTCTCGAGCCGGACACGGACCCCTTCCATGCCGTCCCGACCAGTGTCCTCCTGACCTACGGCCGTAGTTGCTACCGCCTGAGGCTTGCGCCGGCGCGGGCCTTCCTGGTCAATTTGTGCGCCGTGCTCGAGCGCTATGACCCGGACCTGCTCCTGACCGCCTGGGGGGATACCTGGCTGCTGCCGGAGCTGCTCCGCCTGGCTGGGGAGAGCGGCCTGAGGCTGCCCTTGAACCGCGAGGCGGGGCGCGAGATCGTGCAGCGCCCGGAACGCACTTACTTTGCTTACGGACAGGTCATCCACCGCGGCCAGCAGCTGCACCTCTTTGGCCGCTGGCACATCGATAAGTACAATGCCGTGATGTACCACGATTACGGCCTGGAGGGCATTTTCGAGCTGGCGCGCGTGACCTCGCTGCCGATCCAGACCGTGGCGCGCGTTTCGCCCGGCACCGGCATCTCGTCCATGCAGATCGTCACCGCCCTGCGTCAGGGGGTGCTTGTCCCCTGGCACAAGCAGCAGGCCGAATGCCCCAAGACCGCCCTGGAGTTGATGCAGACCGACCAGGGCGGGCTGGTCTACCAGCCGACGGTCGGCCTGCATCGGGATGTGGCCGAGGTTGATTTCGTTTCCATGTACCCGAGCATCATGAGTCACTTCAACATCTCACCGGAGACGATTGGCAGTGAGCGGCCCACGGCTGAGCTGGTCCCGGAACTCGGCATGGTGGTGGACCGCCGCGAGCCTGGCTTGATCCCGCGCACCCTGGCACCCCTCCTGGAGAAACGCATTGCCATCAAGACCGCCCTGATCGACATGCCACACTGGGACCCGCGCCGGCTGCGTTACAAGGCCTGCGCCCAAGCTCACAAGTGGCTGCTGGTCACCTGCTTCGGCTACCTGGGCTACAAGAATGCCCGCTTTGGGCGCATCGAGGCCCACGAGGCGGTCACGGCCTACGGACGGGAGATCCTGCTGCGCGCCAAGGAAGCCGCCGAGGATTTGGGCTTTAGCGTCCTGCATCTTTATGTGGATGGGATGTGGGTCAAGAAGGACGGCTGCCGGAAAGTGGCCGACTTTCAACCCTTGCTGGACGCCATCCTGGACCGCACCGGGCTGCCGATCGCCCTGGATGGGATCTACCGCTGGGTGGCCTTCCTGGCCTCCCGCCAGGACGGACGCGTGCCGGTGCCGAACCGCTACTTTGGCGTCTTCCAGAGTGGGGAGATCAAGGTGCGCGGGATTGAAATGCGCCGCCGCGACACCCCCGCCTTCGTGAGCGAGATGCAGGCCGAGATGCTGCGCCTGCTGGGGGGGGCTTCTGATGCGGACGCTTTAGCGGAATGCCTGCCCGCCCTCCAGCTGCTGGTTCGCCGCCGGCTGGCCGAGCTGAGAGCGGGGTGCGTCCCGCTCGAGAAGCTGGTTGTCCGCCAAACGCTCAGCCGGACGCTGGAGGAATACCGTTCCCCTTCGCCGGCCGCCCGCGGGGCTCTGCAGCTTCAGAGGGTGGGAAAGTCGCTGCGGCCCGGGCAGTACGTCCGTCTGGTGTACACCCGGGGAGAGCCGGGTGTGCACGCCTGGGATCTGCCGGAGCGGCCCGACCCTCGCGAGGTGGATGTGCGGGCCTACCGGGAACTGCTCTTGCGCGCCGCTCAGACGGTGCTGGAACCGCTTGGGCTGACCCGCCGCGCCGTGGAGACATGGATCGGTGATGCGGCTTTGTCGCTGCCTCTACCGTTGTTTCAGGAACAGTTCGCCACACATCTGCCGGGCAGTGAGGTGGCTTCAGGCTCCGGTTTCTCGATGGAATGCGGAGTGGCTATACCATATACCACTTGGCCTTAAAAAGCCGACTAGAGGGCTGAAAACGCCCAAAGTGGTATTTCCCTATTGTATTTCAACCTTAAACGCCGTACAATAATGCCGAAATCAGCCTGTATCTTGGGTTAGATATAACCTTTAATGGTGAAATGTGCAGGAAATATCCATTTTGATCTCTTTTTGGTATACCACAAACCACTTATTCAATTCTCAGGATTAATCGCTTAAAACAGGGAAGTGGTTGATGGACGACGAGATCAACAAACCGCTCTATACCCGGATTCAGGAGTATATCGCCGAGTTGATTCTTTCGGGCGAATTGAGTCCGGAGTCCAAGATCCTGTCGGAACGGGAATTCAGCGAGGATCTGGGGGTCAGCCGGATGACGGTCCGCAAGGCGATCACCGAGCTGGTCAATGAAGGGCTCCTGGAGCGCAGGCACGGCTCAGGCACCTACGTGGCCAAACCCAAGGTCACCTACGAGTCCCCGGAACTGGTGAATTACGTTCAGGCCATGCAGCAGAGGAACATCGCTACCGCCAGCCAGCTGCTTGAATTCAGCGAGATGGCCGCCAGCCGCCGCCTGGGGGAATTGCTGGAGGTCGAGATTGGCACACCGCTTTACCATATCGTCCTCCTGCGCTTTGCCAACCGCGTTCCAGTCATTCTGGAACGCGGTTACTTTCCTGCGCCCTCCACGCCTCATCTGGAGGAGTGGGATCTGGAAAAGAGTTCCATGCTGGACCTGCTGACCAGTGTGTACGGCGTCCGCCCCGGCCGCATTTCCCAGACGGTCGAGTCGATGGCCGCCTCCGATACCGTTGCCCAGCAGCTGCGGGTCGCGGAGGGCTTCCCGCTCTTGATTCTGTCCCGCCTGATTTACAGTGCGGATACTGAAAAACCGGTCGTGCTCTCACAGGATTATCTGCGCAGTGATTATGCGCGCATCCACACCGATGTGGAACTGGGGACAATGGATCAGTCGAGAGTACTGGAGGCCGAAGGACGAAAGGAGGTCAGCTAAACGGGGAAATTGTCCTTGATTTGATGCGCCCGTTGTCGATCCTGTGTGCTCAACGCAATTTAGACGATTAAGGAGGAACTTGCTATGGCTGAAATGGTTGCCCCAGCGGGGGCACAAGACAAGAAGCTCTATGCGCGCAAGAGCTCCGGCTTGGTCAGGACGATCGGCATCTTTGGTGCCATGGTGTTTGGCGTCCACTGCATCAGCTTGTCGTCTTCTGGCCTGATCACCTTCTCGTGGCTGGCCGGCGTCTGGCCAGGCAGCAGCATCATCGGTATCTTGACCGTGGCGATGTTCTTCTGCCTGTTCCACGCCTATACCTACTCGGTGATCGGCGCGACCATGCCTCGATCAGCGGCTGACTACACCCTGGCCAGCCGGACCCTGAGCGCCCCGCTTGCCTTTGCGGCCAGTTGGACGCTGGTCATCTTCAGTGCCATGGTTGCCGGTTCACTGGTCGCCTGGATCCCGAAGACTGCCTTCCCGGTTTTGTTCGCAACGATGGGGATCGTTCTGAATAATCAGGGCTTCAGCAATTTCGCGACTTGGTCTGCCACACCAGCGGGGATCGCCCTGATCGGCACGATCTGCACGTTGATCGTCTTTGGATTGATGATCCTGCCGACCCGTATGATCCTGCGCACCCTGGAGATCGGATTCTTCCTCGGTTTGTTCGCTTGGGTGATCCTTTACTTCCAGCTTGGCACAGCCGCGAGGGATGCTTTCCCAGCGGCCTGGGATAAGTTCATGGGGGCAGGCTCGTATGAAGCCCGTATCGCCCTGGCCAAAACAAATGGCATGGTGACCAATCCGAACGTTGCCATCATGACCTTGGCCGGATTGATCATGGGATTCTGGATATTTTACGGCTACTACATCCCGACCTTTTTTGCCGGGGAAGTCAAGCAGGCCGAGAACACCCTGCTGGCGGGCTCCTGGGCCTCCCTGCTGGTGACCTGGGTGATCTTCGTCGTGGCCGCCCTGCTCCTGCAGCGCCTGGTACCATTGGAATGGATTGCAGCTGAGTCCTACCTGAGCAACGCGGGGGTCACCTCGGCCAATCCCATGCCTTGGATCACGTTCTATGCTGCCATCCTGAGGCCGAACTTGATCCTGCTGTGGATCGTCGCGATCGCCTGGTTCTACACCCTGATCAACCTGGGGCAGACCTACTTCTTCTACTGCAGCCGCATCATCTTCGCCTGGTCCTTTGACCGCCTCGTCCCGGAGAAGGTCTGCTACATCCACCCGACGCTGCGCAGCCCGATCATCGCCATCGCGATTATCACCGCCATCGCCGAGCTGGGTGTTATCGATGCCTCCGGTTTGCTCTGGACTGGTAGCGTGATGGGCGCCCAGTTGAACTTCGTCTTCTATGCCGCCTGCACCATGCTGGTCCCGGTCCTGGCAGTCACCATCATGCCATTCACCAAGCCTGACATCTTCGAGAATGCCAGTGCCATGGTGAAGCGGAAGATCGGGAAAGTGCCGGTCATCACCGTCGTCGGCGCAATCACCCTGGCCTACCTGGTGTGGATGATCGTGGCCTCCTTCCTTTACCCGGCGGTCGGCGGCCGTATCGGCCCAATTTCTCTGGTTGTCCTCGCCTGCCTCATCATCAGCGGGATTGCAGTATTCTATATCGCCCGCGCCTACCGCATGTCCAAGGAAGGTATCGATATCAATTGGACCTTCCAATCGGTGCCGCCGGTTTAGAAGCGGCGGTCTGTTCACTTCCTCCCTTATTTAAAAAGTTGAGGAAGATCGATTGGGTCAGTGTTTCAGCGGAGTACTCTCCGCTGAAACACTGACCCTTGGATGAACAAATCATATAGAGAAGAGATAGAGAATGGCCAAGCCTAATCAATCGGGTAAGATGGTTCGCATCCTTTATGGCTCTGATTTTCACGGCTCTGAAACTGTCTTCCGCAAATTTCTCGCCTCCAGCCGCCAGTACCAGGCGAGCATTTTGATTGTCGGCGGGGATGTCACCGGAAAGGCGATGGTCCCGGTCATCCACCAGGGAAAGGGTACTTATACTGCCAGCTGGTTCGGAAAGTCGGAGTCGGCTTCGAACCCTGACGATCTTGAAAAGCTCAAGAAAAAAATCAGCAGCGTCGGTTTTTATCCCATTGTCCTCGAACCTGAAGAGGCCAAAGCATTGGAGGAGAATCCCAATTCCATGTCTCTACGATTCGAACAGGAAATGGTCCAGCGCATCCGTGAGTGGATGGCCCTGGCTGAGGAGAAGCTGGTCTCCCAGAACGCAAGCCTTTATTTCATGGCCGGCAATGATGACCTGGCTTCTATCGACCAGGCGATCGCTGAGTTCTCACACATCCACAATCCGGATATGTCCAGGTTCGAGATCGAGGGCGGTTATGAGATCGTCGGCCTGTCCAATGCGAATATGACCCCCTGGCGGTGCGCCAGGGACATCGAGGAGGAAGAGCTGGCAGTGAAGCTGGAGACGCTTACCGGGATGATCCAGAACCCTGAGCGGACGATCGCCGTCCTGCACGTCCCTCCGTATGGCTCCGGATTGGATACCTGTCCGGATCTCGATGAAAAATTAAAAATCATCACCCAGGGCGGTCAAGTCGTGATGAAATCGGCCGGCTCCACAGCGGTGAAAGCCTGGCTGGAGAAGGTCCAGCCGATGTTGAGCCTGCACGGTCATATCCACGAATCCCCGGGACATGCGCGCATCGGGCGCACGCTGTCGATCAACGCCGGGAGTGAATACGCCGAGGCGATCATGAAGGCGGCCATCATCAACCTGGAAGATGGCAAGGTCAAAGGCCACCTGCTGATCTCCGGTTGAGTCAAAGCGAGGACATCTATGGGTAAATATGGCGAGATCATAGAAGATTTTTATGCCGAACGGACTCGCATCCTGGACGCGCTCCACGATGAACCGAACCAACATATCATCATGCGGTTGATCGGGGCCCTGGCTTTTCGGACGCGCTGCCCCCAGTTCGGTCGTATCCAGGACGACCTGGGTCGTCAGTTCACGGATTTTGACTTTGCCTCCTACCCGCGTTTTTCTCGTGACATTACCCGCGTGCTGTCGGAACTGGGCTATGCAGAGGACAAACAGGTGACCCAGCTATTCGGTGAACGGCGGATGCTGTATCATGATCCAGCCTTCGGACGGCACATCGATGTGTTTTTTAACGCCCTCGAATTCTGTCACCCGCTTTCGTTCGTGGGACGCCTGGAAGGGGAGAGCCTGACCCTGCCTCTGGCAGAACTGCTGCTCGAGAAGATGCAGATCGTTCAAATCAATGAGAAGGACTTGATCGACAGCGTAATGCTGCTGCGCGAGCACCCCATCGGCGAATCGGATGGTGAAACCGTGAACGCGGTCCTTATCGCCCACACCCTGGGAAACGACTGGGGTTTTTGGCGAACCGTGACCGGCAATCTGAAACTCCTCGATGAACAGCTCGACCTGTATGATCGTCTGTCGGCGGAGGACCGTCGTATTGTCCGGGAGCGCATCAAGGAGTTGACGGAGCGCATCGAAGCTGAACCCAAAACGCTGCGTTGGAAGGCGCGCGCCAGGATTGGCGAGAAAATGAAATGGTATAAAGATGTCGAAGAGCTGACCCGCTAACGTCGCGAATAGGGCGCGGGAGGGAAGCTGCCTCGATCAAGGAGATGATCATGAAACCGGCTGAAGATTACGTTGTACCCTGGGTGAAGACCGCTGAACCTTACAGCGACAAGCATATGGATGTCGCCTGGGAACATCCCCAGATTGTGCGCATGATGTCCAACGAAAATTTGATCGGCCCCTCGGAAGAAGTATTGGGGTCGATCATGCAGGCTGCTCGCCTGGGCAACCTTTACCCCGGATCGGGTCCCGAGCTGCGAAAAAGGCTGGGGGAGGCTTCTGGGCTGACGCCCGAACATGTGGTGCTCGGAAATGGCTCGACCGACGTAATCAACTTCGTGGTTCACACCTTCGTCGCGCCAGGGGAAGAGATCATTTTACCCATCCCCACCTTCCCGATGTACGAGGCACGGACCCGGGTCGCCGGCGGGGTCCCGATCCATATTCCGATGAAGGCTGACTTTTACTGGGATGTCGAAGCGATCTTCAAAGCGGTGAACCCTCGCACGAAGTTGATGTTCATATGCTCCCCCAATAACCCGACCGGCTTGCAGATTGCGGAAAAGGACCTGCTGCACCTCCTCGAACTGGGGATACCTCTGTTCTTTGATGAGGCGTATTACGAGCTTGAGAATGAGGTCCATTCGTATGCGAACCTTGTGAGCGATTATCCGCACCTGATGGTCAGCCGGACCTTCTCGAAAGCCTTCGGCCTGGCAGGCTGCCGGATTGGATACCTGCTGTGCGACCCGAAATTGGCGAGCTATTTCAACCGGGTCAGAACCCCGTGGAACGTCAGCCTGCTTTCTCTGGCCGCTGCCCTGGCCGGGCTCGATGACCAGGAGGACCAGCAGCGCAAACGCCGCAATGTGATCGAAGGGCGTAATACCATCTTTGAGGAGATCAACCGCATCCCGGGCCTGCATGCGTATCCATCCGAGGGGAATTTCGTCCTGATCGATGCCAGCGTCTTAGACAAGGACAGCCTGGAGATCCGCGATCGGATGGCGGAGAAAGGCATTTACATACGGCCCATGAGCGGCCACAACATGGCGAAGGGTTTCATCCGTATCACCGTAGGCACCCCGGATCAGAATGCCTTGTTTATTCGCACCTTTAAAGAATATGTCAGAGAAGTCCAGCGAAAGTAACCCCTCCTTTCAATAACTACCTGCCATCTCGGAGTTTAACTTGGCTAATAAGAAATACATCCTCGCGCATGATACTGGCACGGGTGGCAACAAAGCGGTCCTGTGCGATCTGAGAGGTCAGGTCCTGTTTTCGGCTTATCAATCCTACGGGATTTCCTATCCGCAAGCCGAGTGGGTCGAACAGGACCCGGACGAACTCTGGGGTGCGGTGGCGTCGACCACCCGGCAGGTCATCCAGGAGTCCGGCATCGATCCCAGGGAAATCCTTGGGGTGGGTGTGTCCGCCCAAATGTGGAACACGCTGCCCGTGGACGAAAACGGTCAGCCGCTGACGAAGATGTTGAGCTGGTTGGACCTGCGAAGCGTTAAACAGGCAGACCGCCTTCTCCAGGGTGGTATGCCTGCCTTCCTCTACCAGAACACTGGAAACATCCCGACCGCCAAGGACAGCATCCCAAAGATCCTGTGGCTCAAGGAGGAGCAGAAGCAAATCTGGGATCGGACGGCGTACCTTCTGGATTGCAAGGAGTATATCCTGTTCAAGCTGACCGGCAGGATAGCCATCGATTGGGTGGGTGCCTCGGTCTATTTTCTCTTCAACCCGCATACCAAAAAATGGTCCGAGGAGGTCTGCCAGGAACTCGGGATCCCGCTGGAGAAGCTGCCGCCGGCATTTCCCTGCACGGAGGTGATCGGGGAGATCACCCCACAGGCCGCCCAGGCGACCGGGCTCGCCCCGGGGACACCCGTGGTGATTTGTGCGGGGGATGTGGCCGTGGCACAGACCGGTGCCGGCGCCAACGCGGATGGCAAGGTACACCTGTGCATCGGGACAGCCACTTGGATCGGCATTTCGACCTCCACTTTCCGTAATGACCCCGTCAAACCCTTCTGGGGCCTCAACCATATCGATCCAAAAAAATTCATCATCGCGGGAGAGATGGAGACCGGCGGAGGAGCGCTGATGTGGTTTCGGGACACGCTTTGCCAGGATGAGAAGCGCCTGGCCTTGGAACAGGGCAAATCAAGCTACGACCTGCTGAATGCGATGGCGCAGGCGGTCCCGCCCGGCTCGGACCGGCTGCTGTTCCTGCCCTGGTTATCCGGGGAGCGGGCACCGGTGCTGGACCATTACGCCCGCGGGGGATTCATTGGTTTGACCATGAGCCATACCAAGGGGCACCTGGCGCGGGCGGTCATGGAAGGCGTGGCCTATCACCTGCGCTGGATCTGTGAAGCCATGGAGAACATCGGCTTCGAGATCGACAGCTTTAATGGCATCGGCGGAGGCTGCAACAGCGAGCTGTGGGTGCAGATCATCAGCAATGTGACCGGCAGGCCGCTGAGGGTGGTGAAGAACCACCTGCAGGCTGGCGCAGCTGGCGCAGCGCTGACCGTGGCGGTTGGGCTGGGGATCTATCCCAGCGTGGATGAGATCGATCGGTTGATCGAGATCGACCGCGAGGTTCAACCTGACGGACTGCACAGCAAGCGCTATGAGGCGCTTTATCAGGAATACCGCCAGATCTACGACCTCCTGGTCCCCGTTCACCAGAGGCTGCATCAGGTGCCATGATCACGATCGTTGATCGCCCCAAATTGAAAAACCGCGCCATGCTTTCCAACCTGGCCAGCAGTGGAGGCTTGGTCCTGCTTCTGGCAAGCGTCCTCCTGCCGCTCTTTCTGCCGAAGTGGGCGAAATTTTCCTTTGTGATGATGGCGGTTGGATTGGGGACGGCCATGGTGGGCATCTACTTTGCCAACCGGTGGGTGAGGCGGCCGCGCCCGGAAGACCGGCTGGATCAGGCGCTGAAACCTCTCAATGACAGCCATCACTTGTTCCATTATCCGGCTCTGCCATGCGATCATGTGCTGCTGACCCCGAACGGTGTCGTTCTTCTGGAGACGGTCAACCTCGGGGGGGAATTTTATTATCAAAATCAGCGCTGGAAGGAAGCCATGACGATGGGCAGGGCCATTCGCTTCATCGTCGAGGAACACCTCGGTGACCCGATCCGGTCGGTTCGTCAGACGGAGAATTATCTCAGAGAGCGCCTCCACAAGGAGCTCGCCTCCGATCTCTCCATCCCCATCAAATCGATCGTGGTCTTTATCCACCCTGGGGCACACTTGGAGATGGAAGAAACTCCGATCCCGGTTTGCAAGGCGGACAAACTGCGCAAGCAGATCGTCATCCAGGGGCCGAAGCTTGACCCGGAGGTCTATGACCGCCTGGATGGGTTCTTCAGGTCAGCCACGTTGGGGAAATAGTGGATAAGGCAATCGAACGGGGTGGGCAGTTCACATGAACTGCCCGGGAAGCGGCCTCGGGCCACAGTTGGTTTGGATGGCTGACGCAGCTCCCTGATGATTGGAAGAGATGAGACCACAGCGTCATCCCCGTTTTGCAGGGATCTGCCTCCTAAGCTGTGATGAGCTGTAATACCCTTTTATAAAGGCCAGGATTACTTCCTTGTGCGGTGCATCCACATGCCTGAAGTCAGTGGTTTTACGCCACAACCGATAAAAGCGAACTCCTCCTCCATTGGCGTTATTATCAAAGGAGGGGGTCGAGACAATCTTAAACCGGTGTAGACATTCTATCGGATCAACTCGAACCGAAGAGGGGAATTTTGGCCCCGTTGACCGTCCCGGCCTCCTCGGACAGCAGGTATAGGATCCCCGCTGAGAGCTCCTCGGGGGTGGTCCAGGAGGCGTTTTCTGGGCTGGGACTTGCACGTTTTTCGCGCTTGACATCGATCGTCTTGGCCTGCAGGAGGTTGGCGGTCACGCCGGTCCCTTTCAACTCCTCGGCCAGGGTCAGCATCAAGACCTCCTGTCCGGCTTTCCCGACCGCGTAGGGACCACCCCGGCCCGCAGGGCGCGTCGCGAAGGGGGAGGTAATCATGACGATCCGGCCCCAGTGGTTCTTGATCAGGAAGGGGACAAAAGCCCTGATGACATTGAACGTGGTCCAGATGTGCTGATTGATCATGAAGGTCACGTCCTCAGCGGTCGCCTCCAGCAGCGATTTTCCGCCGGTCCAGCCCCCGACCAGATGGAGCAGGATGTCGATCTTGCCGAACTTCACCTCAATGGCCTCCGCTGCGAACATCGCCTCCGAGGGGTCGAGCAGGTTAGCGGTGCGGGAGAGCACGCGGTCGAGGGGCAGGCCGAGATCCCCGGTCAGGGTTTCCAGACGGCCCGGGTCTATGTCCAGCAGGGCCAGTTTAGCCCCTCGCCCGGCCAGCTCGCGCGTCACGAATGAACCAAGCCCACCGGTCGCACCGGTTATTACGGCAACACGCTGCTCGAGGTTCATCATCATTCTCCTCGGGATGGCTTTCCGGGTGTCTTGTTATTCATTTCCGGGTGTGGGGAGCGAGCTTTCGTGTAGGTATTATACATATTCTGGATGAGCTTCTGCTGCTCGCCGTTCATGCCATCGACGATGGGTGCATCGCCCTGTTCGGGCATGCGCGTGGTGATGCCAAAGTCGATCATATGTCCCGACTTGCGAGCCTTCGTTTCCAGGTAGAACCGGTTGTACTGGTTGGGCTGCATGATGTGCGGGATGCGCCTGGTGACGATGATCCCATTTTTGGTCAGGTCAGCGATCTTTTTCGGATTGTTGGTGATCAGCTGGACCGATTTGACCTTGAGCGACATGAGCATATGCGCGGCGATGCTGTATTCACGCTCATCGTCCTGAAATCCTAAGGCCAGGTTGGCTTCGACCGTGTCATATCCCCGATCCTGCAGGCCGTAGGCTCGGATCTTGTTGGTCAGGCCGATACCGCGCCCTTCCTGGCGAAGGTAGAGAAGAATGCCCATGTCCATCTGGCCGATCATGCGCAGAGCGGTTTCCAGCTGATCCCTGCAGTCGCAGCGCAGCGATCCGAGAGCATCGCCGGTCAGGCACTCGGAGTGCATGCGCACCGGGACGTTCTCTCGATCGGTGATATCACCATGGACGAGTGCCACGTGGTCCTTGTTGTCCTTGTTATTGTAGAAAGCAACGATCTGGAACTGCCCAAAGCGCGACGGGAGTTCGGCGATGGAGGCGATCCTGACGCAAACATGGTCCGGGCCGACGCCGTCGCATTCGTGGGCGCGGTTTTCATCCAGCAGATCCTGGATTTGAAGGTGTGAGAGACTCATGAGAATACTCCGTTGAAATATGGTTTGGTATGCTACGACTTTTGGACGAAATAGTGGAGCAGGATCCCACCCTGTCCATCGATTGGTTTTGCGGATTCGAGTTCCAGGTGAGAGGCCCGGGCATACGAGAAGCCGGGGCCGTCAGCTAGAGTGGGAGCGTTCGCGCCGCCAAAGATGAGCGGGGCAAGGTAGGTATAGACTTCGTCGACTAACCCCAGGCGAAAGAATTCAGCGATCAGGGTTCCGCCCCCCTCGACCATCAACTTACGGATACCCTCTTCCTGCAGGGATTTCATCACCAGCCGCAGGTCAACCACCTCTTTACCAACAACCCTGACTTGTGCGCCGGCCTTCTCCAGACTGTGGATCTGCTCGACCGATGTGCGCTGGGTAGTATAGATCCAGCGGCGAGCAGGTCCGGCCGTTAGGAAGTCGCCATCCAGTTTGAGGTCTGCCACACTGACCACCCCCACCTTGACCGGATTCTCTTCCTGCTTGTTCAACTTCCGTTCCGCACGCAACTGGGCGGATTTCACGGTCAACTTGGGATCTTCGTGGATCAGCGTCCGACCACCGACCAGAATGGCGTCCGCTTCGGCACGCAACCGGTCTACTCGGGCTTTATCGGTGGGGGAAGAGATCATCGCTCCCTGGCGGGCGGCAGTATCGATCTTTCCGTCAAGGCTCATGGCGACATTGACAATGACGTGTGGCCGGTTTGTTCCTTGCGTCTTCATCCGGGATCATCCTTAGCATGGTGATTGATTAGTATCGTGTTTGCCATCCAGCCTTATGATTCAGCCCCAAGGAGGCTGTATTTTAATCGATTTCGTTTGGTATAAAAGTAAAAGTTTTATTAAAATTCAGAGTCAGAAGCTGGCAAGGATACCCTTGTCCAGGAACAACCACAAGGGGGGATAGGTATAATCCGGGGCGCAACAGGTCTGTATGTTGCCGGTCAGGCAGGATTCGATGTCAGCCCGGACGGCAGCCGGCCGCTTGAACTTGGTGATAAACGCCATCGCGCCTGTCTGCGGCTGGGTCACCAAGGCGAACATCCTCCACCTCCGAGGCAGGGATATCGGATGTTGATATCCCGACTGCGGGATGGTTCTCACGCGGATAATTCCGTCCAGATGACGGTTGTGTTCAACCAGCGGAAGAGTGGGATCGATCGAATGGAGAGCAAATTAGATGGAAAATGTATTTTCTCGCGCCCCGTATTTATCCACGATGCGCTGGATGATTTCAGCGTCATGGGGAGTGATGTTGATAATTTCAAAGCCGATGTCGTTCAAGTACGGCTCGAGATCATCGGGTCTGCACCATTTGCAGCGGCCAGTGAACTCGATATAATTTTTATCAGCTACATCCACGGATACATTTAATCGGATCTGGCAATCTTTATCGACAGGGATCGACAGCTGGCTGTCCATCATCAATCCTTGCAAGGAAATATCGACCAGGTGACCGATGATCTGCTCCGTCTTGGGGTCGATCACCGGCATGTAATAAGACATACTTCGCCGTTTTAGTTTCCGTCGCTCGCGCATGGTCTCATCCTTTCAGCCCAGCCACCCTCTAGTATAGGGCAAAATCAATCTCAAATCAACACCTTTAGGCAGGAGGAATTTGGATATCCGGGCGATCAAACCGGCTGGAGCAGGATGATGAGGCGTTCTTTAGCGATGCGCTCTAACTCTTGTGGAGAGGGTTTTCCATCCGGCCCGAAAGGGATCTTGAAATATCTGGCGTCTCCCGGGTATCGGCTGAAGTAATCGCCCAGTCCGGCTGCCACGGCAGAGGGTTCAGTGACGATTTCGCCGCATATGCTGACCTCGTGGCCTCCAACCCGCAGCGAGGCATGCCGTCCATCTCGAAGGTTGCGCCACCAGGTGCGGCTGCGCAGGCTGACCACTGTCCAGGTTTTCCCCTGGCGGCTGATGTTGATCGGGGTGGAGATGCGTCTGCCTGTCTTGCGCCCTTCCAGTGTAATCACTGCAACCCGATCGCCCAGGAGCGGATGCAGGGGGGAGTTGACGATGGTCTTGATGAAAAGATTGCCGATCCGGGTGGGCATCCCAGCCTCTCTGATTCAGGAAAACCCCGTCTAATTGTCCCGGAAGCCATAAACTTCGATGATACGGTTGACGATTTTAACGTCATCCGGGGACAGATCCAGGATTCTAAATCCAGTGTTGTAGAAATGGGGGTCTACATCCGGCCGGCACCACAGGCTTCTGGCGTTGAATTCCAAGTAGGGCTTGTCGGCCACGTCTTCGGAGAGCTCCAGTTTCAGCTGGTAATTTGTTTTGATGGGCAGTGGATGCTCGCTGACCAGCATGGCACCTTTGGGGGTAAGGTCGACCAGGTTGCCGATTTGCTGGCGTGTTTCATCGTAGACGCGCATGTAATACAAGAGATAACGCCGTTTGATTTTCCGTTTCTCCTTCAAAGCCTCTCCTTTCCCTGGTACCGCCTCCACTATAGCACCCATTATACAAGGATTCTGTGCTGGGGGTCGAGCCTCCGGATCAAACCATGCGGTTAAATTCTAGCTCCCCGACTCGCCGCCAGCTGGCCTGAAGAGTCGGAAAGCCTGGTGCGGCCCGATGCCTGGAGACGGCCATCCATTCGAAATCCAATTCATTGGCGAACGGCTTCTAGGGGTAAAATCGGATTCTTCCTGGTCTGTGTTCTGGCGCACAGGTATTTTGGCTGTAGCTCATCCAGAGACCGGTGGAGCGCCTGTCTGTTCAGTTTTGATATTGGTTTTGGTTGTAAAATAAGATCAATGACGAAAACCATCCGGGTCCTCTTTCTCGCGGCGGAGGCTGAGCCTTTTATCAAGGTCGGTGGGCTAGCCGATGTTGCCGGCTCACTTCCATTGGCGTTGCGCGGCCTGGCCGGTTCCGGCCGCACCGACTTCAAATTGGACCTCCGGCTGGTGCTGCCCCAGCACCGCGCCCTCCAGAGCGGGTCGGCGACGCTGCGTCCGGTGGCGGAGTTCCCCGTTTACCGGAAGGGCAGAAGCCTGCCTGCCCGGGTGTCCAAGGCCGTCTATAAAGGGATGACGGTCTATTTTATTAATGGACAGCCGTTCTCCTCAGCGGAGGGGGTTTACTCGCCGGACTTAGCCCAGGATCGCGAGAAGTACGGATTTTTTTCGCTGGCAGCGGTTGAATTGACCCGCTACCTGGACTGGCGGGTGGATATCCTCCACGCCAATGACTGGCATACCGCCCTGGCGCTTTATGCGTTGCGCTCGCGCCGTAAGAATCCTGAATTTGCCCACCTGCGGACGATCCTGACCCTCCATAACCTACCTTACATGGGCGGGGATGGTTCGGATGTGCTTGCGGCCTATGGGCTTAAGCCGGTGGAAGATGACTCCCTGCCGGATTGGGCACGCAACCAGCCGCTCCCTCTTGGTCTCTGGTCTGCCGATGCGATCATCCCGGTTTCACCGACCTACGCGCGTGAAATCCTGACTTCCGATTACGGTTGCGGTCTGGAAGCTTATTTGCAAGGCCGGGCCGAATCCATCACCGGCATATTGAATGGCTTGGACATCGACAGCTGGAATCCGGAGTCGGACCGCTCCCTGACAGCCACCTTCACCGTGGATACCCTGTCCGAGCGGGCCATGAATAAAAACGCCCTTCAGAAACAACTTGGACTGCCGGTCGAGCCGCACACCCCCCTGTTTGCCATGATCAGCCGTGTGGACCCGCAGAAAGGGGTGGATCTCACGCTGAAGGCCCTGCCTCAGCTGGGAGACCAGCCCTGGCAGTTTGTTCTATTAGGAGCTGGCGTCGCTGCTCTGGAAGAAGCCGCCCGTCTCTTCCAGACGAAATTTCCGGAGCGCGCTCGGGTGGTCACCCGCTATGATTCTAATTTGAGCCGGGCGATCTATGGCGGGGCTGACGCGTTCCTGATGCCCTCGCGCTACGAACCCTGCGGCCTGGCACAAATGATCGCCATGCGGTACGGCTGTGTACCGATCGTACGGACAACCGGCGGGTTGAAGGACACCGTGCAGGAAGGACGGACCGGTTTTCTTTTCGAAAAACCGGCTGCGGAGGCTATGGCCGAAGCGGTGGCGCGTGCCCTGACGATCTATGCCAGCCCGGCGAAGTGGCGCCGCTTCCAGCGCAACGGCATGAAAGAGGATTTCTCCTGGCCGCGCTCCGCCCTGCAGTACGCTCTCATTTACCGTTCGTTAATTCCTGATGCGAGATTTCAAGGTCCCACGGAGCGAGGTGCAATATGAAGACACGTGCTGTCATCATGGCGGGTGGTGAAGGTGCCCGCCTGAGCGTTCTGACGGTCAAACGAGCCAAACCTGCCGTCCCCTTCGCCGGTAAGTACCGCATTATCGATTTCACCCTGTCCAACTGTGTCAACTCCGGGATTTTCGATGTGATGATCCTGGCCCAATACCGGCCCCACTCCCTGATGGAACACATCGGAGCAGGAGGGCCCTGGGATCTCAACCGTGATTTCACTGGCGGAGTGCGCATTTACACCCCCTACAAGGCGCGCTTTGGAACGGACTGGTATATCGGCAACGCGGATGCGGTCCAGCAGAACTATTCCTTTATCAAGCAGACCCACCCGGACCAGGTGCTCATCCTTTCCGGCGATCATATCTACGCCATGGATTATGACGCCATGATCACCTTCCATCTCGATCACCATGCTGATCTGACCATGGCGACGATCCGGGTCCCGCTCGAGGAAGCGCCGCGTTTCGGCATCGTCGGGGTGGCGGAGGACTACCGGGTCAACCTCTTCGTCGAAAAGCCCAAGCATCCGCCGTCGGATCTGATCAATATGGGCGTATATGTTTTCAACGCGGACATTCTTGACCGCATCCTGTGGCAGGACCACCAGCGCCCTGATTCCGCCCATGATTTTGGCAAGGATATCATCCCTCAAATGCTGAAAGAAGGGGCGGCGATCTATGCGTATCCCTATTCAGGTTACTGGATGGACGTCGGCACCATCGAGTCCTACTGGCAGGCCCATATGGATCTGCTTGCCGATCCCCCGCCGCTCAACTTGAACGATCGCGGCTGGGTGATCCACACCCGCACGGAGGAGCGCCCGCCGATGCGGATCGCATCGGGAACAACCATCGAAGACAGCATGATCTCAGACGGCTGTATCATCGAAGCCGGTGCACTGGTTCAATCCAGCGTGCTCTCGCCCGGAGTGATCGTCCGAGCAGGAGCTAAAGTGTGTCAATCGGTCGTCCTGACCGACACCATCATCGAACGCGGGGCAACACTCTGCCGCGCCATCGTCGATAAGCGCGTCCGGGTCGGAGAAAATGCCAGGATTGGTTCCCCCGAGGCGGGGGCTACCCTGGCGGTATGCGGCAAGAACGCTGAGGTCCCCGCAGAAACCGTGGTTGAACCAGGGGCAGTTATTGGAACGGATGTCATCGCCTCGGATTATTCCTCCCGGGTGGTAAGATCGAACGAAATTCTTCAAACCCAACGACAACCCTATGAGATTTAAACGCGCTTCAGGGATCCTGCTGCACCCCACCAGCCTGCCCGGCCCATATGGCATCGGCGATTTAGGCACAGCCGCATTTCGCTGGGTGGACTTTCTTGCCTCGGCCGGCGTCACCCTCTGGGAGGTGCTTCCGCTCGGTCCCACCGGCTACGGGGATTCCCCCTATCAGTGTTTCTCGGCCTTTGCAGGAAACCCGTACTTGATCAGCCCGGAGTACCTGCTGCGGGATGGCTGGCTGCATTCGAACGACATTGGAAGAAGAACCAAGTTCCCGGCTGAGCAGGTCGACTTCGGCAGGCTCATTCCCTGGAAATTGAACTTGTTGGAACGGGCGTTTGAACGTTTCTCGGCGGAGGCGGGGGTCGCCCATCCCGAATTCGAGCAATTCTGCAGCACCCAGGCAGGGTGGCTCGCTGATTATGCCCTGTTCATGGCGATCAAGGAAGCCCAGGGGGGCGGCCCGTGGGAGCAATGGCCTCTCGAGCTCTGCCGTCGTGAGCCGGAGGCGATGGAAGCCGCCCGCCAGAAGTACGCGGTTGGCGTGAGGCGGCATCAATTCTATCAGTTCGTTTTTTCCCGGCAGTGGCAAGCCTTGCGGGAATATGCTCATCAGAAGAATATACAGGTCATCGGCGACATCCCCATTTTCGTAGCCTATGATTCGGCGGATGTCTGGGCACATCCCGAACTATTCTTTCTGGATGGGGCGGGTAAACCGACCGTCGTGGCGGGTGTCCCACCGGATTACTTCTCTCCGACCGGCCAGCTGTGGGGGAATCCGCTCTATCGCTGGGCTGTCCACCGCGACAGCGGGTATCGATGGTGGCTGGATCGAATCCAAGCCTCTTTGAAATTGGTGGACATCCTGCGCATCGATCATTTTCGCGGTTTTGCCGGCTATTGGGAGATCCCCGCGGAAAACCCGACCGCCGAAATCGGCCGTTGGGTACCCGGCCCGGGAGCTGATTTCTTCACCGCACTGCAAACCGCACTGGGCGAACTCCCGATTATCGCCGAAGACCTGGGCGTGATCACGGCGGATGTCGTTGTCTTGCGCGAGCAGTTTGGGTTGCCTGGGATGAAGATCCTGCAATTTGCCTTTTCGGGCCCGGATAACCCCTTCCTGCCCCATCTCTATCAGCCCAACTGCGTGGTCTTTACTGGAACCCATGACAATGATACGGCCCGAGGCTGGTATGCCTCAGCCCCGGAGGCGGAGAAGCAATTCGCCTGCCGATACCTGCAAGTGGATGGGAGCGACTTCGCTTGGGATTTGATCCGCGCCTGCTGGGCATCGGTGGCGGTCTTTGCCCTGGCTCCGCTTCAGGATCTGCTGGATCTGGGGACGGAAGCTCGCATGAATTACCCCAGCCGCTTGGGAGGCAACTGGGCCTGGCGTTTCCCTGAGGCCGCGACGAGCGAAGAGCTGGCTGCAAGGATACGAGAATTGAATTACCTGTACCTGCGCTGAATCATTCGGGGTGACATCTCGGTCACCCCGAATGATTCATGAATATCATCTAGTCCCATGGCGCAGTCGACAGCTGGTCAGGACTGGTTTCTGGTCCGGGAAGCCAGGTAGATACCTGCCAGGATGAGCACCCCACCCAGGATTTTAATCCAACCCGGCGATTGCTGAAAGATGAGGAACGCTAGAAGGGTGGAGCCGATCGGTTCCCCGAGCAGGGTCACGGCGACGAACGAGGCGGGCAAGTATTTCAGGGCCCAATTGTAGGTTGAATGACCCACCAGCTGGGGGATGAGGGCCAGGAGCACAAACCAGAAGAAAACGCTCGGTGAGTACCCAACGGGCTTCTCCCTGGCCCCGAACATGATGGTGATCAGGACGACCGCCGCCATGCTGTAAACAATGAAGATATAAGGAACTAATTCGAGAGATGACCGCACCCTGCGCCCGACCAGCATATAGCCTGATGCCATCCAGGCTCCAAACAGTGCTAAAAGATCGCCGACGACGGCCTGGCCGTTGAAGAAGGTGTGAAGGGTGGGGCAATCCACGCGCCCAGCTTGCCAGGCGCAGGCATCGCTCAGGGCGACAACCGCGCCGCCGATCAACGCCAGAAGCATCCCGAGCAGGGCCGCCGGGCTAAGCCGCTCGCGCAGGACCAGCGGGGAAAGCAGTGCGACCCACAGAGGGGTGGTGGAGACCAGGACGACCGAACTGGCGACGGAAGTGTATTCCAGGGAGGTGATCCAGGAAGCAAAGTGCACAGCCAGGAAAGTGCCCGAAAGCAGCACCAGCACCCATTGTGAGCGCCTCAGGCCACCTAGCTCAGAACGGTAGCGGGTGAGCGCCAGGGGGGCCAGGATTAAACTGGCGATGGTCAGGCGGTAGGCGGCGATGACGATCGAGGGGGCCCCCGCGTGCTGTGCAAAAAGGATGAAGATAGCGGCCGTAGAAGAGGCGAGCACTCCAACCCCCAGTCCGGGGATGAGGGTCAGACGGCGGGGGGGTGGACTTACCGGCCGATTATGCATTGCTTGCATTATATGCGAAATGTTAGAACTGTTGTCCATCTCTTGACATTTACTTAAGGTACGCATACAATATCATTACTATCATAAATATCATAAATATTGTCCCAAAAGGAGATCCATTATGTCATTTCAACTTTCCACGCTTCCGTATGCATACGATGCACTAGAGCCATATATTGACAGCATGACCATGCAGATCCACCACGACAAACACCATGCGGCTTACGTTTCCAACCTGAATGCTGCGATCGAGAAGCATGCCGAACTGGGCAGCAAATCGCTGGATGCACTGCTGTCGGACCTCAGCGCGGTCCCCGAAGATATCCGCACCGCGATCCGCAATCACGGCGGAGGGACCTGGAACCACGATATGTTCTGGAAGGTCATGGCTCCCAAGGCGGGCGGTGAGCCGAAAGGCGAGCTGGCCAAGTCGATCGAATCCACCTTCGGCAGTTTTGCCAACTTCAAGGCGGAGTTTGAGAAGGCCGCCATGGGCCGCTTCGGTTCCGGTTGGGCCTGGCTGGTCAAGAAGGGCAAAGGGCTGGCTGTGATCTCCACCGCCAACCAGGATAACCCGATGTCCGAGGGCATGACCCCGCTGCTGACCTTGGATGTTTGGGAACATGCCTATTACCTGAAATACCAGAACCGTCGTGCCGAGTATGTATCCAACTGGTGGAATGTGGTAAATTGGAGCGAGGTAGCCAGCCGGTACCCCGCCAAGTAAGCTTCGTTTGTAAAAGGCGGTTAAGAAAAATTGCACAAATTCCCTGTGCCAGATATAATGTATATCTGGCACTTTTCTTAAACCCAAGGAGGTTTGACGATGACCCATATTATCACTAGTTTGTGTGTTCGCGATCGCGGCTGTATCGAGGTTTGCCCGGTGGAGTGCATGATCCCCGGAGAGCCGGTCGCCGAATGGCCGTGGATTTACATTGATCCGGATACCTGCATTGACTGCGGGGCCTGCATACCCGAATGTCCTTACAACGCCATTTTTCCGGAAGATGAGGTCCCCTCAGCCTATACTGCCAAAGGCGGCGAATATATCAGCCAGGTCGGCTTGACCGGTCATTTTGAGGGGACCAACCATCATGGCAATAAGATCATGTTGGATACCGTCCGGCAGTTACAGGCAGGGGAAGTGGTGGACATGACCGCCGATATAAAGCCCAACTATGATTTTTTCAAGACGGGACCCGGATACAGTGCCAAGGATCAAGATACTGGTATGTAGTTGAATGAATGGTGCCCGATGCCCGAGTGACATCGGGCATTTTTTTCGAGCGACCTAATCAGATGTGATAGACTTAAGCGATGGCAATCATGACCCGTCTTGAATGCGATTCGCTTGGGGAGATCCAGGTCCCGGTCCGGGCGCTCTATGGCGCCCAGACCCAGCGCGCAGTGGAAAACTTCCCCATTTCGGGTTTGAAACCCTGGCGGGCGTTCATCTGGTCCATGGCGCTGATCAAGCGTGCAGCGGCCGAGGTCAACTGCGAGTTGGGCCAGCTGGACGCCGAGCGCATGCGGGCCATCACGCAGGCGGCCCACGAGGTCATGGACGGCAAATGGGACGATCAGTTTGTGGTCGACCCATTCCAGGCCGGCGCCGGAACCAGCCATAATATGAATATTAATGAAGTGATCGCCAACCGCGCGACCCAGATTCTGGGGGGAAAACTAGGAGAGTACCGCGTCCATCCCAATGATCATGTCAACCTGGCCCAGTCCACCAACGATACCATCCCGACCGCCATCCGCCTGGGCTGTTTGTGGCGTTTGGAGGAGCTGTTGGCAGGATTGGATGACCTGGTCAAGGCATTGAATGAAAAAGCGATTGAGTTTGATGGGATCGTAAAATCGGGGCGCACCCACCTGCAGGACGCGGTGCCGGTGCGTTTGGGGCAGGAATTCGGCGCTTATGCCAGGGCTGTGGAAAGGGATCGCGAACGCATCCTCCGTTCAGCCGAAGGGCTGCGCCGGCTGGGGATCGGCGGGACTGCGGTGGGATCCGGTCTGAATGCTCACCCGGAATATCACCTTCGCATGGTAAAAAAACTGTCTGAGCTGAGCGGCCTCCAGCTGAACGGGTCCGACAATCTGTTCGAGGCGATGCAGTCGATGTCCGACGCCGTAGATTTTTCAGCTGCCCTGCGCACCCTGGCGCTGACCCTCATCCGCATTGCTAACGATTTTCGCCTGCTGGCTTCAGGCCCGGCGACAGGCCTGGATGAGATCCACCTGCCGCCCGTCCAGCCCGGGTCGAGCATCATGCCGGGCAAGGTCAACCCGGTCATGGCCGAGATGCTGGATATGGCCATGTTCCATGTTGTGGGTTGTGACACCACCATTGCACTGGCCGCCCAGGCCGGGCAATTGGAACTGAATGTGATGATGCCCATCATCGCCCACCGGCTGTTCGAAGAGATGCAGGTGGTGATCGGGGCCGTCCGGGCCTTCACCGGACGGGCGGTGCGCGGCTTGACCGCCAACCCCGAAAAGGCCGAGGGCTGGCTTGCCAGGAATGCTATCATCGTGACCGCGCTCAATCCCCTGATCGGATATGCCCAGGGAGCAGCCCTGGTCAAGGAAGCTGCAGCTCGCGATCTGTCGATTCAGCAGGTCGCCGTGGAAAAAGCCCTAGCGGGCACTTTAAAACATCATGACCAGGATCGGCCGGTGACCCGTCAAGAGGTCGAATCCGCCTTGAAGGATTTGCATCGGCTGACCGAAGGCGGGATTATCACCGGCGGGGGCGGTCAGTGAAACAGAAAATGATAGGATGGTGAGGAGCACCTATGACATTTGATCCAACTGCATTGAGCGGCTTTGTCCGCATCCTGATCGCCTTCGCTGGGGCATTCGTCGTCGCCTTGTGGCTGTCCCTCGTGGTGTGGACCTATCGCGATATTCACGCCCGCCACCGGGACCGCCTGGTGCACATCCTGGCGACCGTGCTGGTAGCGCTTTTAAACCTACCCGGTGTGCTGGTCTACCTCATCCTGCGTCCGTCGCGCACGCTGGAGGAGGAATACCAGCAGACCCTGGAGGAGGAGGCCCTGTTGCAGTCGATCGAAGATCAGACGGTATGCCCGGGCTGCGAACGGCGCATCCGGGATGACTGGCAGGTTTGCCCGAACTGCCAGACCAAGCTGAAGAAGCCCTGCTACCACTGCGGCCGCCTGATGGAACTGCCCTGGAACATCTGCCCCTACTGCGGGACACCGGCACCAGGGATGAGAAAAGAGAATGCAACCATGGATGCCGTGATGAGAGAGCTTCCAGAAGAAAAAACCAACACGGGTTCCTCTTCATCCAACTGAACGAGGTTGATCCAAGATGAAGATCTATGACATCTCGCTTGCCATCGGTCCACAGCTGCCGGTCTGGCCCGGTGATCCACCCTTCAGGCTCGAGCGCATCCAATCGATGGAGGCCGGCGCCCATGACAATGTCTCCCGGCTGGATATGGGCGCCCATACCGGAACGCATGTCGATGCTCCCTTCCACTTCATCCAGGATGGGCGGACCGCAGAATCGCTTTCCCTGGAGGTTCTGACCGGACCCGCCCTGGTCGTACCCATCCCGGATGAGGTCACCCTGATCAGCGCCGCGGTCCTGGAACGGGCCCAGCTTCCGCCCGGAGAGGAGCGCCTGCTTTTTCGAACCAGGAATTCGGACCTCTGGGGTCAAGGTGTGAAGGAATTTCATACCGATTTCGTCGCCATCCCTGCGGATGGAGCGGAATGGCTGGTGCAGTATGGAGTTAAGCTGGTCGGCGTGGATTACCTTTCTGTTTCCCCTTATAAGAACAGCATCCCGACCCACCGCACCCTCCTGCAGGCCGGGGTAGTCATCCTGGAGGGGCTGGATTTGAGCGCGGTCACACCGGGTATATACGACCTGGTTTGTCTGCCCTTAAAATTGATGGGTTCGGACGGCGCACCTGCCCGCGCCATCCTCAGGAAATAACGGAATGTCCATCCCTGCATAAAAACCCTCCCGTCGACCGACGGGAGGGAAATTGATTAATTAATAACGGCGCTGACCACCGCCGGAGCCACGGCGGTTGTGTCCTCCACCCGGGCCACCGCGACCGTAGCCGCCACCTCGGTTAAATCCGCCAGGCCCCCGCTCCTCTTTCGGGCGGGCAAAATTAACCTTCAAGGCCCGGTTGCCCAAATTCTGGCCGTTGAACATCTGGATGGCTTTTTCTGCGTCGCTCTGGTTGTTCATCTCGACGAAGGCGAACCCCTTGGATTGACCCGTATCGCGGTCCTTGATCAGGGTTACTGAGGCGACCCCACCGGCTTGCGCGAAAAGGTCCTTTAGTTCGTCCTCGGTCGTCGTGTAGGCCAGATTGCCTACATAGATCTTGGTTTGCATCATTCTCTCCTTGTGAGTGGGCACCAGCCCTGTGAAAAAGCCGTCAGCCTAGGGAAGGTCTGGCGGCAATAGCGCACACAAATCCTTACGCAAGTAAATTGATTTTATCATAAAAGCGACTCACTCGCACACCTTCCGTGCAGCCGAGCGGATCAACTTGAAGCTAGGAGCGTAGCACCCCCATCCATAATGATGACCTGACCGCGGATCATGACCGCGTCCGGAGTGCAAAGGAAGGCCACCACCCTTGCGACATCCTCCGGGGTAGCGAGCCTCCCGGCCGGGGTACCTGCGATGGCTCTTTGGAGCACACCCTGATCGTTCAGGGCTGTGAAATGCTTGAGGGCCTCGGTCGCAACGATGCCTGGGGCCACTGCGTTCACGATAATATTCTGTGGGGCGAGTTCCACGGCCAGGTAGCGGGTCAGGGCTTCCAGGGCGGCCTTGCTGGCCCCAACCACGACGTAATCGGGCAGGACGCGCACGGCACCCGGGCTGGAAATGCTGACGATGCAGCCTCCGCCGCGCTTCGCCATCAAGGGCACACAACGCTGAGCGCTGAAAAGCAGGGCGCGGGCGTTGATGTTCATGGTCCAGTCCCAGCCTTTGGGTTTCTGTTCCAAGGCTGGACGGTTGTATCCCGAGGCGGCGTTATTCACGAAGATGTCCAATCCAGCATAGGTCTGCTCGACCTCATCGAATAGCCGGTTAAGGTCATCCAGATCTCCGACATCCGCCTTGACGATCAGGGCGCGGCGGCCGAGTTTCCGGATCGCCTCGGCGGTTGCTTCTGCAGGGGCACGGTTTCGAAAGAAGTTGACGATGATGTCTGCACCCAGCTGAGCCAGGTGCAGCGCGATCGCCTGACCGATGCCGCGCCCGGAGCCGGTCACCAAAGCCACCTTTCCAGAAAATGATGCCTCGTTCATATCAGACTCCCTGCGTTCAGCCGCCCTTTCCAACCACGTCCCGGACGGGGGGCTTGAGCATCTCTACCTGCGCGGAGTCGAGTTCATCGAAGTGGATGGTTAGGTCCGAACAATCCAGCTGGCAGCCGCAGTTTGGACAGATCGCTTTACACTGCCGCTCCAGCATCCATGCCCCACAGCGGTCGCAGACAAACTTCCGTTGCGCTCGGCTGCCTAAGGCGGGTTTGGAATGGGTCCGTTCATTGCTTTTCATAGAGAACCGGTTTCAAGAGAGAAAGATCAAAATCGGACAGGCGTTTGGGTCCAAGTTTCTGCACCTGTAGGATGGCCTTCTCCAAATCGCGCCGCAGTTGCCCGACCTCGATCCCGCGGCATCTTTCCGGCCAGGGTGTCAACCACTTCTGGCTGCGTTGATACACCTTGATGGCCCCGGGGTAGTTCCCGCGGGTGATATGGAGGTAAACCACAGCAGCCTGCAGAATGCCGCGATACAGCTCGCGGATGGGGGTCGTGTCCTCTCTCCAGGCGGTCTCGAGGGACTCGTGCGCCTGGAAATAGGACTGCCTGTTGAATAAATCCAGCCCCTCGATTGCCTTTGGATGGAGGGGCTTTTGACAATCCATCGGAACCGCTGACGTCAAATCGGACACCTTATGCGGCATTATATCATGCACCCATTTCGATCCACTCCTCTGTGCTGGCAACCCCCTGGGATCAAGGCGGGTTTCATGTCATGAATCTGGTACAATCCCACTGGGCAATCCGATGAAAAGATTCCTGGGCGGCAAATCCTTTGTGATCTTGCTAGGGGGGGTTGCGATCCTCGCAGTGGTTTACATCGCGGCCGGATTGTCGTCCTTCAAATTCAAACCGGCGGAATTGTTCGTCATCAATCAAGCCCCCACGCCTACGCCGCTGAGCGCCCCGGTGGTCTGGCAGGCCCTTCCCTTGGAAACATTCCTGGTCTGGGCTGCTTTGGTCCTTCTCTTGCTCAGCGGGTTGTTTGCCCTGCTCGATAAGGAGCAGCGCAAGAAGCTTTTGATCGCGCTGCTCCGGATCAGCATTCTGGCTGCTGTTGTCCTGTTCGTGTTTTCGCGCCTGAATATGATTCCACCGCCGGTCGTGAATGAAAAAACCGATCAGGCGCCTTTTCCAGGTCAGCTGCCGCCCGGTCCAGCGACCAGCACCGAGCCGTTCACCCCTCCCCATATACCCTCCTGGGGGGTTTATTTCATTACCCTGCTTCTGCTGCTTGGGATCGCTGCGGGGATCTGGTTGCTCCTGCGCAGAAATCGGGTAAACCCTCCCGCCCTGCCTCTGGATGAGCTGGCGTCGATCGCCCGTACGACACTGGATGATATCCGCACGGGCCGCGACTGGGAGGATTCGGTCGTACAGTGTTATGTCCGCATGAGCGCCACGGTCAGCAGGCGGCGTGATCTCGCCCGGCCTGTGGCCGTGACGCCGACCGAATTTGCACTGCAGCTGGAAAATGCGGGTTTACCGGGTCCGGCCGTCCACCAGCTGACCACCCTATTTGAACAAGTCCGCTACGGTGCAAAACCGTCCACCGAGCATGACATGCAGAGCGCAGTGGACTGCCTGACCACCATCCTGCATGCTTGCGGGGAAGCCCTATGAAGACGCGCCGCACTTTCGTCCTGATCGCAGCCATCGCGGGAGGGTTTTTGTTGGCTTTCTTTTTGAGGGGGGCCGTATTCGAGTGGGTCATCCTGCCGCTGGCGCAGTTGTTGTGGTGGCTCCGGGTTCTGTATCGTGCCATCCCTCAGGTCGTGTATTGGGTGATTCTTCTAGTCGCTCTAATCTACCTGTCGATCAGTACGTTCGTCGTGCATCTACCAGGGATTCAAAGCGCCGGGAAATCAAGCAGAGCTCGGATCGGAGAGGTGCAGCAAGTGTCATTCTGGCTGACGCGCAGCCGACGCGGCATCTTCTCGCGCTGGCATGTCGCGAACCTGCTGGCGAACATCGCCTTGGATATCCTTTCCCGCCGGACCAGCACCGGGAGAGGAGGCCTGCATCTGGCTGGTCCGGGGTGGGATCCGCCTGCGGGGGTGCAGGGTTATTTGGAAGCAGGTCTTAGGACCACTTATGCGGACTATCCCCGGCCGGGGCTTTTTTCCAATGAGCCTCAAACGCCTTTCGATTCCGACCCCGAGCCGATCGTGGATTATCTTGAGTCCCTTCTGGAGGACGACCATGACCATCAGCATTCCTGAAACTTCCAGTTTGTGTCAGCGGGTCATCAGCGAGGTGGAAGGCGCGATCGTCGGAAAACGGAGCTTGCTGGAGACGATCATGGCTTCAATCCTGGCCGGAGGCCATGTCCTGCTGGAAGATTACCCCGGATTGGGGAAAACGCTTATTGCCAAATCCTTTGCGGCTGCCCTGGGTCTGGACTTCAAGCGCATCCAATTCACTCCTGACCTCCTGCCGGGTGACATCACCGGGGGATATATTTATAACCGGGATGAGAACCGCTTCGAGCTGCGCAAGGGGCCGGTGTTCGCGAATATCATTCTGGGCGATGAGATCAACCGGGCTTCTCCGAAGACGCAATCCGCGCTCCTGGAAGCCATGCAGGAAGGCCAGGTGACCCTGGAAGGCGAGACGCTGCGGCTGCCGGACCCGTTTCTGGTTCTGGCAACCCAGAACCCAATCGAGTACGAGGGAACATTCCCGCTTCCCGAGGCGCAGCTGGATCGGTTCATGGTCAAAGTCACCGTCGGTTATCCTGCCCTGGACGAGGAGGCCCAGATCCTGCACCGGCGCCGCGAGCGCAAAATGGATGATGTGCAGTTAAAACAGGTCGTTGACTCGGGACAGCTGCTGTCGATGCGGGCGGCCGTGGAAGAGGTCCACGTCGACCCGGATTTGGAGGGATATATCGCTGCCGTTGTCCAGGAGACCCGTCGAGATCGGCATGTATCGGTAGGAGCCAGCCCGCGGGCTTCATTGGCTTTCCTTAAAATGGCCCGGGCGCGCGCCGCACTGGTGGGTCGCGATTACATCCTGCCGGACGATATCAAACGGTTTGACCTGCCGGTTCTTTCTCACCGGCTGATCCTTCAGCCCGAATTCTGGTTGACCCGCCAAATGACCGAGGAAGTGATCCGGGATGTGTTTGCCCGGGTCCCGGTCCCGGTGGTTAAGGGGGCCTAGGGTGCATCCGGAAGGGAACGGCTGACCGCCGGGAAGGGTTTATGAATCGCACTTTCTACGCTGCGTTTCTGGCTTGCCTGCTGGTGCTCATCGGCCTGGTGACGCTGCATGCGCCTCTCCTCATTCTGGCGGTCCCTATCTGCCTCTACTTGCTGTTGGGGATCCTATTCAGCCCAGCGGGCATCCAAATCGAAGTGGACCGCAAACTCAGCGCGGGACGGGTTCTGGTTGGGGAGAGAGTACTGATCACCCTGAAAGTGACCAACCAGGGAAGCCGCACGCTTGAGGAAGTGCTGCTGGAGGATCTCGTGCCGCCAGGGCTCGAGATGATCGAAGGATCCTGCCATCGCCTGGTGAGGCTGCCAGCTGGTGGTTCCGTGACCTGGACTTACGCTTTACGCGGACGGCGCGGAAGCTACAGCCTCGGCCGGCTCAGGGTGACCGCTCGGGAACAGCTGGGATTGGTGAGCATCCAGCAGACGGTCAATACAGCCGGGCAGCTGTTTATCGTTCCGCCCGTACTGAGGCTGCGGCGTGTGGCGATCCAGCCCCGCCGGACGCGTGTTTATTCCGGAAGTATTCCAGCGCGGCAGGGTGGCCCGGGCATCGAGTTCTTTGACGTCCGGGAGTACCAGACTGGTGATCCGCCGCGCTGGATCAATTGGCATTTGACCGCCCGTCATCCTTCGACGGTTTATGCGAACCAGTTCGAGCAGGAACGCGTGGCGGATGTAGGTCTGATCTTGGACGGCCGGCGGATCGCGAATGACTTCGGTGGGAGGACGATTTTTGAGCATTCCGTATTGGCGACCGCCTCGCTGGCAGACGCGTTCTTGAACGCGGGCAATCGTGTAGGGATGTTCTTTTACGGCAAGCAGATCGTCTGGACCTTGCCGGGATACGGCCGGATGCAGGTGGAGCGCATCCTGCACGACCTGTCCCGATTGGAACCGGGCGATTCGCAAGTCTTCAGTGACCTGTATGTACCCCGCAACCTGTTCCCGTCGCACTCCCAGCTCGTTCTGATCAGCCCGCTTGCAGCTGAGGACGATGGGGCGCTGGTCGCCCTCCGCTCTAGAGGTTATCATCTGCTGGTCATCAGCCCCGACCCGGTTTCTTTTGAACTCGAAGGGTTGCCCAAGTCGGACACGACCGCCCTGGCCGCGCGCATCGTCCGTTTGCAGCGCAATCTCCTGCTGCATCGATTGCGCGCGACCGGGATTCAGGTGGTCGAGTGGGATGTGTCCCGGCCCTTTGAACAGGTCGCCAGAGAGTTCTTGGAACGGCGTCCGTTGCTGAGGCGGGGAATTCAGCCATGACCACCTTTTTGCTGTTCGGATCGACACTGTTCAGTGTGGGATTGGTGGCGGGCGGTTATTCCCTCGCCGGCTTTTCGCTGCTTGCGCTCCTTCTGGGTGCCCTGGGAGTGATCTGGATCGTCGGGCTCATCCGCGGCTGGAAATGGATCCCGCTCGTGGGCCTGCTATCCGTTTATGGATTTGCAGCTGCAGGCTTTTTTCTGGGGCTGTCCGGTGTACTCATGTTCGTGGGTGCGCTCCTTGGTCTTTCGGCCTGGGACCTGTCCGATTTTTCAGCACGCCTGAAGCTGGCTGCCGAGGAGGACGATGTACCCAGTTTGGAACGCCGTCACATGCTGCGGTTGATGCTGGTGCTCCTGCCGGGTGCGGCGCTCGTGGCTGTGTCGCTGATTGTGCACATTCGAATATCATTCGAATGGATGGTGGTCCTGATCCTTGTCGCCGTGTGGGGTTTTGGCCGGATGGTCGCTCAGCTGCTGCATTAGACCGGCGGGTGCGCTCATACACGGCAGGCCCGTTAAATTGAATTTCTTCAGGCTCCGTTCTATTTTATAATATGGGCGGGTGATGCGATCTGCCCAATCCTGATGCCCCCAGCGAGGTCCCTATGTTTGATCTCCCCGATTCTGAAATCCTGCGGTTGTCAAAAGAGCACGTCTTCTGGACCTGGTCCGCACAGGGGAAGGTCAATCCCCTTCCGATCAAGAGTGCCAAGGGAGTCTATTTCTGGGATACGGATGGGAAGCGTTACTTGGATTTCAATTCCATGACCATGTGTGTCAATATCGGCCATGGCGATGAGCGTGTCATTCGGGCGATCCAGGCCCAGGCTGCCGAGCTGCCATATGCCGCGCCGGGGATGACGACCAAGGTCCGCGCCCTGGCAAGCAAGCTGGTCGCGGAGGTATCCCCGGGAGGAAAACTGACCAAGGTCCTCTTCACGCTTGGCGGAGCGGATGCCAATGAGAACGCCGTCAAACTGGCGCGCGTCAGGACCGGCCGCACCAAAATCCTATGCCGCTACCGGTCCTATCACGGTGCAACTGCCGGCGCCATGGCCCTGAGCGGCGATCCACGCCGCACAGCCTGGGAGCCGATGCTCATGCCGGGGGTGGTTCACTTCCTGGATCCCTACCGCTATCGCTCGACCTTTCACCGCACCGCGCCGGATATTTCAGAGGCGGAATTTTGCCAGGATTACCTGAACCACCTGGAAGAGGTGATCCGTTATGAGGGGTCAGGAACGATTGCCGCCGTCCTGATCGAATCCGTCACGGGGACGAATGGAGTCATCGTCCCACCGAAAGGATACCTGCAGGGCGTCCGAAGCTTGTGCGACCGGTACGGCATGCTCATGATCGCCGACGAGGTGATGAGTGGTTTCGGCCGGACCGGGGCGTGGTTCGCGGTCGATCATTGGAAGGTCATCCCCGACATCATGACCATGGCCAAGGGGCTGACCTCGGCCTATGCTCCGCTCGGTGCGGTCGCCATGAAGCCGGAGGTCGCCGCCGCTTTCGATGTGGTCAAATTCGAAAGCGGACTGACCTACACCTCCCACCCAATTTCCCTGGCGGCCGCGATTGCTAATATCGGGGTCATGCAGGAGGACCATCTTGTCGAGCATGCAGCGCAGATGGGCCCCGTGCTGCACAACCTGCTGGCGGACCTTGGAGAGACCCACCCCTCGGTGGGAGAGGTTCGTAACATTGGCCTGTTCGGCGTCATCGAGCTGGTCAAAAACCGAAAGACCAAGGAGCCGATGACCCCCTGGAACGGAACCTCCCCCGAGATGGCGGCATTCAGCAAATATTGCCTCGATCACGGACTATACGTATACACACACTGGCACACCGTCTTGATCATACCGCCCTTGATCATCACCGAGGAGCAGTTGAAGGAGGGATTCAAGGTGCTAGATCGGGCGTTGGCCATCACCGACCAGGCGGTCAAAGCCTGAAGACCTGCCAGAAAATGATACCTGACCATCTGGCACAGCCAGGCGTGCAACTTTTTTGAGTATATAGCATCTGATAATATGGACATACCCTCATTTTCGAAGGAAACCATGGTCAAACCAATCGGAACTGCACCTGGGGTGGAACCTGAACCCGTCAAAACGCTGATCCTCGGCTCCGGGCCGGCGGGTTGGACGGCGGCCCTCTACGCGGCTCGCGCCGAACTGGCTCCCGTGGTGCTGACCGGCACCGACTTGGGCGGTCAGGTGGCCCTGACGTATACCATCGAGAACTATCCCGGCTTCCCGGAAGGTGTCGGCGGCGCGCAGCTAGGCGAGCTCTTCCAGAAACAAGCCGAACGCTTTGGGGCGAAGGTTGAATTCGACAGCGCCCTGGCCATCGACTTGTCCACCCGTCCGTTCAAAGTGACCACGGACAACCATATTTACCTTGCCGAGACCTTGATCGTCACCACCGGAGCGCGTCCGAATCACCTGGGAATACCCGGGGAAGTGGAAATGACCGGGATGGGCATCTCCTACTGTGCCACTTGCGATGGTGCTTTTTTCAAAGATCGGAAAGTGGTTGTGGTGGGTGGTGGCGACAGTGCCGTTGAGGAGGGCCTTTTCTTGACCCGCTACGCCACGTCCGTGACCATCGTCCACCGCCGCGAGAGCCTGCGCGCCGGGCCGCTCCTGCAGGCTCGGGCAAATAATAATCCCAAGATCAGTTTCATCTGGAACACCGTCTTAACCGAGGTTGTGGGCAAGGACAAGGTCGAAGCGGCCAGACTCAAGAACCTTCAGACCGGGGAGGAAAGTCTCTTCCCGACCGACGGGGTCTTCATCTTCATTGGCCACACACCCAACACCCAGATGTTCACGGGTCAGCTGGAAATGGAGAACGGCTACATCGTGGTCGACGATCGCATGCGGACCAGCGTCCCGGGTGTGTTTGCGGCCGGTGAGGTTGCCGATTCCCATTTTCGTCAGGTTGTCACTTCAGCGGGGATGGGTGCAGCGGCTGCGATGGAGGCGGTCAAATTCCTTGAGGAAATGACCCGGGAAGCAGTTCACGATTGAAATACGGGCAGGACCTTTTCAGAAGGTGAGGCCCAGCTCCCACTACCAAAGAAGTTCAACCCGTAGTATAAATCGGCCATTCTATGCCTTGGGAGGAACCATGACAGCGAAAGTTTCGATCATCGGTGCCGGCATGACCGGCTCCACCACCGCGCACTGGCTAGCCGAGCGCGAGATTGCAGACCTGGTCCTGGTAGACGTCGTCGAAGGCATGCCACAGGGCAAGGCGCTTGACCTGCTCGAGGCGCTGCCAGTGGTCAACAAGGACGTGTCGGTGGTTGGCAGCAACGATTTTTCTGCAACCAAGGGGTCGGATATCGTGGTGATCACCGCCGGCATCCCGCGTAAGCCCGGCATGAGCCGGGAGGACCTGCTGACCACCAATGCCAAGATTGTCGGCGATGCCACCCGTCAGGCCCTTAAACATTCCCCGGATGCTTTCATTCTCGTTTTAACCAACCCGCTGGACACAATGGCCTACTTGGCGATGAAGGTCGGCAAACTGCCGCGCGAGCGCATAGTGGGACAGGCAGGCATCCTGGACTCGGCCCGCATGCGGGCCTTTGTGGCATTGGAGACCGGCGTCAGCGTGGAGAATATCGGCTGTTATGTGCTAGGCGGTCATGGGGACGAAATGGTCCCCTTGACCCGCCACTCGAACATCGCCGGTGTGCCCCTGCGCGAATACCTGCCCGCCGACAAGTTGGAGGCGATCGTCAGCCGGACCCGGAAAGGCGGGGGGGAGATCGTCAACTTGCTCAAGACCGGTTCAGCCTACTATGCACCGGCTGTGGCGGTCACTCAGATGGTGGAAGCCATCCTGAAGGATCGGCATTTGATCGTCCCCGCCTCGGCCTACATGGAAGGCGAGTACGGACTCAAGGATATGTTCTTCGGTGTGCCGGTCCAGCTGGGAGGAGGCGGGGTCGAGAAGGTGATCGAATACAGCTTGGATGCCCAGGAAAAAGCTTCTCTGGAAAAGTCCGCAGCTGCCGTGAAGGAAAGCATCGGCGTGCTGCAGTCGCTGGTTAAGATTTAATATTTCTGGGTCAACCCCGACAGAATGGAGGAAGACGTGATTCTACACGATGCGATTGCTGCTCAGTTGCCTGAATGGCGCGAACGGGTCAAGACCCTGATCAAGGATCGAGGCGAGACGGTTATCGACCAGGTCACTATCGGCCAGGTATATGGGGGGATGAGGGATATCAAGAGCATGGTAAGCGACATCTCCTATGTTGACCCAGCGGAAGGCATACGCTTCCGCGGCTTGTCCATTCCGGAAGTCCTGAGGAATCTACCCAAACCGGAGGGGGCTGAGATCCCTTACGTTGGCGGCCTGTATCACCTGCTGCTGGTTGGAAGTGTTCCCAGCAAATCCCAGGCCCAGGAAGTCGAGGCCGAGTGGGCCCGGCGAGCGAAAGTTCCAGCATACGTTTTTGACATGGTGAACTCCATGCCCAAGGCCACGCACCCGATGGTGCTCTTCTCTCAGGCGGTTTTGGCGCTCGAGAACGGTTCCGAATTTGCCAAGGCGTATCACTCCGGCCTGAAGAAGGATGCCTACTGGGAACCGACCCTGGAGGACGCGCTCAACCTAACCGCCAGGCTGCCTGTCATCGCCGCCTTTATTTACCGCCTTAAGTACGGCGATGGCAAGACACCCAGGTATGATGTCAAAAAGGACTACGGGGCCAATTTCGCCCGCATGCTGGCGGTCAAAGACCCGGGATATGCAGACCTGGCCCGGCTGTATTTCATCTTGCACTCAGACCATGAATCGGGGAATGTCTCTGCACACGCCACCCACCTGGTCGGATCAGCGCTCTCGGATGTCTATTTTGCCTTCTCGGCTGGTCTCAACGGCCTGGCCGGACCGCTCCACGGGCTGGCCAACCAGGAATGCCTGGGCTGGCTGATCGAGGTCCGCGATCGGTTTGGCGGCGTTCCCAGCCGGGACGAATTGTATCGATTTACCTGGGATACGCTCAACTCCGGCAAGGTCATTCCCGGTTACGGTCATGCTGTCCTGAGGGTGACGGACCCGCGCTTCACAGCTCAGCTGGAATTTGCGAAAAAACATTTTCCTGAGGATACCCTGATCCGCCTGGCGGAGATGGTCTATGATGTGGTACCGCAAGTGCTGAAGGAACAGGGCAAAGCCAAGAATCCAGCCCCGAACGTGGATGCCATCAGCGGCATTCTCCAATTCTATTATGGGCTCCATGAATTTGACTTCTACACGGTCCTGTTTGGCGTCGGCCGTGCCCTGGGGGTGACTGCCAACCTGGTCTGGGCGCGCGCCCTCGGCCAGCCGATCGAGCGGCCGAAATCGGTGACGACCAGGATGCTGGAAGAGACGGTGAAGGGCTGAGCGCGGGCCGGCCCTGCTGCTTGGATGTTAATCCATAAAATTATCAAGGGCGGGACCATTGGGTCCCGCCCTTGATTCCTTTTTGGTCCCACCTTTCATCCCTGACCGGCTGTCTCCCGGATCGTCGAAATAAAAACGTCCTCCAGGGTGGGTACGATCCATTCCAGGTGGCTCACCGGGATGTTTTCGGCCGCCAGCACCTCCCTGACCGGTTGGCGGTATTCCTCGGCACCCGGCACGACGACATGGATTTGGGCCCCGTAAAGCGCGACTTCTTCCAGGGGCAGGCTCTTCTTGGCTTGCGCCTCCTTCAGAACCCGCATGGCACGGTCCGGCTCGGACGTTTCGATTTCCAATACCTGCCCCCGCATCCGGGTTTGTTTGAGCTCGTCGGGCGTTCCGACCGCGGCCAGGCGCCCCTGGTTGATGAAGCCCACGCGCTGGCAAAGCTCCGCTTCATCCATATAATGGGTGGTCACCAGGATCGTGGTGCCTTTTTTCGCCATAGCGTAGATCAGGCCCCAGAACTCGCGCCGGCTGATCGGGTCCACGCCGGCGGTCGGTTCGTCCAGGAATACGACCCTGGGGTTGTGAACGATGGCGCAGCCCAGGGCCAGGCGCTGCTTCCAGCCGCCGGAAAGATTTGCGGTCAGGGCATCCTCCCGGCCTTCCAGCCCGGCCATCTGGATGATTTCCTGCTGGCGCCGGGCGAGCTGCTCCCGCCCCAGCCCGTAAACCCGGCCGTAAAAACGGATATTTTCGATGGCGGTCAGGTCATTATAAAGGGTGAACAGCTGGGACATGTAGCCGACATGTGCCTGCATGGTCTTTGTCTGTGTCACCGGGTCGAATCCCAGGACACCCAACCTGCCCTCGCTGGGGCGGATTAACCCCAGGAGGATCCGGATCGTGGTGGTCTTTCCCGCCCCGTTCGGTCCCAGCCAGCCGAAGACCTCTCCCGGGTGAATGCGGAAACTGACTCTGTCGACCGCGGTGAAATTGCCGAAGCGTTTGGTCAGGTTTTCTGCGAAGACCGGATCAGCTCCGACCGGCTCTACCGCCTCCGAAGCTGCAGGGTGTGCTTCAGGCATTTTCGACCTTTTCCTGCTGCGTGACCAGGTTGATGAAGGCCTCTTCCATACGCGGCTCGATGGCTCGCATGCCGCTCCAGGTGATCCCCTGGGCGGCCATGGCCTGTTCGATTTCTTTCTGACGTACTTCGAGGTCGTCGACGAAGGGATGCAGCATCGCTCCATAAGTCTGAACTTGAAGAATCCCCGGCATACCGGCCACCAGTTTGTGGGCCGCCTCGAACTGGACAGGTTTGAACTCCAACAGCCGGCCAGGGACCTGCTTCTTGATCCCGGCGGGCGTATCCCGGGCGATCAGGCGACCTTTGTAGATCAGGCCGACCTGGTTGCAACGCTCGGCTTCGTCCATATAGGGTGTGCAGACGAAAATGGTCGTGCCCTTTTCCGCCCGTAGGTTCCCGAGCAGGTTCCAGAACTCGCGCCGGCTGACGGGGTCGACTCCCAGGGTTGGCTCATCCAGCAGGACCACCTGCGGTTCATGGACCAGGCTGCAGGCCAGGGCCAGTTTTTTCTTCATCCCGCCCGAGAGGCGGCCAGCCGGGCGGGAAGTAAACTCGGTCAGCCCAGCCAGCTTGAGCAGGTCGGCAATGCTGCTCTTCTGCTGCTTGGCGGGGAGCCCGTGCAGGTCGGCGAAGAAGCGCATGTTTTCCATCACGGTCAAATCAGCCGGCAGGGCGAACTGCTGGGCGATATACCCGCTCCGGCTGCGAATCGCGTATACATCGCGCATCGAGTCGTAGCCTAGGACGCTGCTCCGGCCCTCGTCCCGCCTGAGCAATCCCAGGATGACCCGGGTGGTCGTGCTCTTGCCTGCCCCATCCGGGCCGATCAGGCCGAAGGTCTCGCCGCGTTTCACCTGCAGGGTGATGCCATCAAGCACGGTGATGGGCCCCGCGCGTCCCTTGAAGCGCTTGACAAGACCCTCGGCCGAGATGGCAAATTCGTTCTCCATGGGAGTCAATCCAGCCTCTTCTTTGACATGGCTGCGGCGAGGACGAGTACAATGCCGGCGTACAGGACCAGGGTAAGGGTGTCCGTCCATACGAACGACAGGCTCACCCCCTTGGTCATGATCCCCCGGATGATGCGCACAAAATAAGTCAGCGGGATCAGGTCACCGATCAACTGGGTCCAAAGCGGCATGGTGGTGCGCGGGTAAAGAAAACCGGTCAGCAGCATGGCGAGCATCTGGATCACGCTGGTCAGCTGCTGCGCCTGACGCTGGCTCTTCGCCACGGCTGAGATGACCAAGCCCAAGCCCATTCCGGAGATAATGAAGAGCACGGACAGCACTGCTAGGAGACCGATGTTGCCCTGGAATGGCACCTGGAACCAGAAAATACCGATAACCAGAATGACACCCATGTCCACGATCGCCACCAGCATGCCGGGAACCAGCTTGGCGATGACCATCTCGAACGGGCGGGCAGGTGTGGCGAGTAACTGTTCCTGGGTTCCGGCTTCGCGTTCCCGGACCAGCGAGAGGGCGGCGTGGGTGACGACGATGATCTGCATGATCAAGGCGATCAGCCCGGGCAGAATGAAGACCAGATCCTTAATGTCGGGATTGTAAAGGACGCGTGTGATAGTCGTGATCGGCAGCCCGCTGCTGGAACCCGTAAAGGCTGACCCGCCCGCCTGCACACTCTCGGCCGTCAGGTCCAGGGAATATTTCTGGGCGATGCTCGAGGCGGCGCTGTAGCCCGACTCGACACTGAAGGAGTCTGAACCGTCCAACAGGATCAGGACGCTGCCCTCCCCGCGCAGCACCTTCCCGGCGAAATCGGGAGGAATCACGATACCGGCTTTGACCGTGCCGTTGTCGATGGCCTGCAGCACCTGCTGCTCATTCTGCAAGGTAAGGGTGACATCGAAATTCCCCGAGTTTGTCAGGGCATAGATAAAGTCTCGGCTGCGGGAATCCAGGCTCTGGTCGACCACCGCGGTAGGCAGGTGGGTGACGGTCAGGGAGACTGCGTAGGCAAACAGGAACAGCTCGATCAGCGGTAGTAGGAAGAAGAGAATAAGCGTGCGGCGATCCCTCAGGATCTGCACAATCTCTTTATACAAAAGGGCCCGCAAGCGCTGAAAGGAGAATTCCACGGTCAATCCAGCCTTTTACGGAAGGTCAGCGCGGCCAGGAACATCACGACCAGGATGTAGACCGCCAGGGACAGGACCTGGCTCGACAGGACGGATATACCGATTCCTTTCGTGATGATGCCTCGCGAGATGGGCACAAAATAGGTCATGGGGAACAGGTTGCCGATTGCCCGCACCAGGGGCGGCATGGTATAGCGCGGAAAGATGAAACCGCCCAGCAACAGACTGACCATCATGAACAGCATGATCAACTGCTGGGCCTGGCGCTGGTTTTGCGAGATGGATGAAACCAGCAGTCCCAGCCCCAATCCGCTGAAGACGTAAAGGAAGGAGAGGCTGATGAAGAGCCAGAAGCTCCCTTGGAAGGGTACCCCGAACCAGAATACACCGATGGCGATCACCGTGAGCATGTTCAGCATGGCAATGAAGACATACGGGACGATCTTGCCGATCATCAGCTCGATCGGGCGTATCGGCGTCACCAGGATTTGCTCGATGGTCCCGGCCTCGCGTTCCCGGACCACTGCAGCTGCGGTCAGGATCAGGGATTGGGTTTGCAGCAACATGGCCGCCATCCCCGGGATGATGAACCACAGATCCTTCATGTCTGGGTTGTAAAGGACCCGGACCAGCGCATTTAATGCCGGCAGGGTGTTGGCGGTTGCAGCCGCACCCCCTGAGGTGATCCTGTCCATGACAATCTGGATCGCATATTCTTGGCCGATGATTGTGGCATAGGCATTGGCAGACTGGGAGGTGAAGAAATCGGACCCATCGACCAGGACCAGGACCTGGGCGTCACTGCGCTGGATGTCTGTGGCGAAATCCGGGGGAATCACGATACCGACCCGGGCCTGACCGGCGTCGATGGCGCGGATCACGCCGTTCTGGTCCACGGCCGTCTCGACGATGTCGAAGTAGCCGGAATTGACCATGGCATTGAGGTAATCCCGGCTGGCCTGGTCCTGGCTCTGGTCGGCGACCACCGTCGCAATATTGCGCACATTGGTGTTGATCGCGTAGCCGAAGAGGATCAGTTGGAGGAGGGGCATCGAGAGCATGATACCCAGGGTTACGCGGTCACGCAGGGCCTGCGAGAATTCCTTTTGGATGATGGCGAGAATGCGCTGAAGCATGTTGATCTTCAACCATTTTGAATGGCGAGTCCGTCGAACAGGAGATCAACGATGGTCTCCGCCAGAGTCCGGCGCTGTTGTGGGGAGGGCGGTGGTTCAATGCCGCGCAGCATCGGCAATGTCGCGCCCACAAATACGGCCACCATCATACGTGCCCCCAGAGACGAATCGATCAGACGTAGCGAGCCAGCAGATATTTTTTCGGAGATAAAGTTTTGAAGGATCTTAAGAATGGGCTGCCAGCGGGTGAGCACAAAATCCTTGAGGACTTCATCATCAATCCAGGCTTCCGCGATAACCACCCGCGTATACACGAGGGTGGAAAGTAATTTTTCCAACAACAAATCCACCATATCCACAAATGATTCGCGACCTTTTAGCTCGTTCATATGGTCCAGTACGGAATCGACCATCTCTGCTTGTTGCTTGAGAATCGCCTCCAGCACCTCCTGCTTGCTGGAAAAGTAGCCGTACAGCGTGCTCTCACCGACATCCACGGATTGGGCGATGTCTTTGGTAGTCGTCGCCAGGTATCCCTTGCTGGCGAACAGGCCGGCAGCCGCGTCCATGATGGCCTTGCGTTGGCGCTGGATGCGGCGTTCACGCCGGGTTTCCTCAATCGGGAGAGCTTGATTGACCATATTTCCTCCTCGACATCCGGCAGTTGATATTTAGGAAATGGGGGGTACTTAATCCGAATGATTGTTCGTAAATCGAGTAATTACTCGTCCAAGATAGGTAATTATATTCTGCCACTCCAGGGTGTCAAGTCTGGCACGACCGCTGATCCATGATGAATTGTTCCCGTATCAATCGATCGTGTTTGGACGCCGCCATTATCTGCGCGCAAGGAGCGCTACGCTGCGGACGACAGCGATTTCTCCTCGCTGCAGGTACTGGCCTTTCGGTACGGATCGATTGGTTAGGATTCGGAAGCTGGTTTAATGGCACGGGTGGCAATGTAGATAGAAGTGTATTTACTGAGCGGGGATTCCGGCATGGTGTCCTCATAAAAACCGGTCAGCCTGAGGCCTGCCTCCAGCTGACCGCCAATTTGATCGGTGAGCGTGTGGCCAAACTCCAGCGGGATGCCATCCAACGCGCACACCTGAAGCTCTTCCGCGGTAAGGCTTTCCGGATCGGAATAGGGGATCGAGAACTTCACCACCAGGGCGGTCTGTTCCTCTTCTTGGGTGCCGAATAGATAATAGACCGGGTTCATAAATCCTGCCATCAGGATGCCGGATGGACGCAGGACGCGGTACGCTTCCTTCCACACGGGTAGAATGTTCGGGATGAAGACGTTGGACACCGGGTGGAAGATCAGGTCAAAGCTTTGGTCCTCAAAAGCTGAGAGCTTGCGCATGTCGCCTTCAATGGTCTTTAGGCTAAGCCCCTCCCGTTTGGCAACTAGTCGATCGCGTTCCAGCTGACGCGGGGAGTTGTCTAGCACGGTGACACGTGCTCCCGCAGCAGCCAGGACGGGTCCCTGTTGGCCCCCACCGCAGGCAAGGCAAAGCACATTGAGTCCCGCCAGAGGTGGAAACCATGCGCGCGGCACTGCCTTCTGCTCGGTCAACAGGATCGAGAAGATCCCTCTTCGGGCAGCGGCAATTACCTGCGGTTCCACCGGGATCGTCCACGGGTTACCCAGTTCTGCCTGATGGTCCCAGGCTCGACGATTGTAACTGCGGATGTTCTTCAACCGGTTGGTTCGGTTCATGAAGCAATCATACCATGAGGCAGCCGCGTAAAAATTTCCCGCCTGGCTGGTCCGGCGGGAAGGAGAATGAACGGATCGATTTGGGGTTCCTTACGGTGTCGCGGTCGCGCCGGCCACCAGTCCGCTCCAGGTGAAGATCCGGATATCGCTGGTCGCGCCGGCGTTTGTGTAAATGGGATTCCCTTGATCGTCAGTGCCCGTCTGACGGACGGTCACTACCGTCCAGGTCATGGCGTGCGCCAGGTTGTCTTGTGGGCGGAAGGTGACCGGGACCACGTCTTTCGTATCGGTCACATAATCGGTCCACTTTCTGCCTGTTCCAGAGGTGACATCTTCAACCACCACATAGTAGCGCTCATTATCGCGCAGGGTTCCGATTGAAGACCACTGGAGGGTGATCGTGTCATTTGCTAGGGTGAAGGCCGTACCCTGAGCAGGCAGGAGCAGGTTGGGTGCCGGGTAAGGCGGCGGTGCTGTTGGGGTCGGGGATGGCCCGGGTGTGGCCGCCCTCATGCAAAGTGGAATGTTTAGAGTGGTACCGGTGAAGACCTGGTCCGAGGTCAATCCATTGAATTCCTGAATGGCTTCCATCGGAACATTGTAGTTGGTCGAGATGCTGCTCAGGGTGTCATTGGCCTGGACGGTATAGGGCACTGTATTGCAGGCTGCGAGTGTGGCTGCCCCCGATTCCAGGGTTGGGGTCGCGGCCGGTAGTGGTGTCGGTGTAGGCTGGGGGATTTGGAGCACCTGACCGACAACCAGATCGGTGCAGGAGGAGTTCAGGTTGTTATTCTGGATGATATCGGTTGGGGAAACTTTGAAGAGCGCCGCGATGCTGATGCAGGTATCGCCGCTTTGAACGGTATAGGGTTTTGGTGGCAGGGGGGTATAGGTGGGCGTGTCGCTCGGAATGAGGGTGTCGGTCGGAGTGGGGGATGGCGTAACTGTGGGTGTGACGGAAGCGTTGGGTGTAGGGGAGGCGATCCGGTGCGTAAACTGCAGAGCAAAGTAAAGCGTGATGGCACCGATCACCACAAAGACGGCCAGCAGACCCATGGCAGCCGGCAAGCTCAGGGTTAGTTCCGGCATGCGCGTACCCTGAACAGCTTTCTGCGACTTGGTTTGGGGTGTCGGGCTGAATTCGCTGCCGCAGACCACGCAGCGGGTGGCATTTTCGGCCAGCCGCGTCCCACAGGTCGGACAAATTTTGGTCGGGGAAGATGCGGTTTCTGGGCTCATACGATTGGCGATTATACCATGATGGTGTTAATCAAACTTTCCAGGGATAGTCCGAATTAATTCGTGTAGAAAAAAAGACGCTATATTTCGATCCGCTGCACATCCGGTGCGTTATAATCGACTCGATATGATGAATGCCTTCACTCTTTATAGCACCATGCTGCTTATCCGACGGTTTGAGGAACGGCTGATGACCGAGTTCTCGACCGGCAAATTGGTGGGGACGACCCATGTTTATATCGGTCAGGAGGCAGACGCAGCGGGCATTTTCTCGGCCACGGACGGTGAGGATGTCGTTTTCAGCAACCACCGCTGTCACGGCCACTTCCTGGCCTACGGCGGGGATCCCTATCGGCTGGCCGCGGAATTGATGGGCAAGAGCACCGGCCTGGTTGGCGGACGAGGTGGCAGCCAGCATATCCACTGGCGCAATTTCTATTCGAGTGGCATCCAGGGTGGAATCCTGCCTGTGGCGGCCGGTATGGCCGTAGCGGAGAAGAATCGCTCGAGCGGCCAGGTCGTGCTCGTCTTTGCCGGGGACGGGACGCTAGGTGAGGGCGTCTTCTACGAGAGTCTGAATATTGCAGCGCTGTGGAAGTTGCCTGTCGTATTTGTTGTCGAAAACAACCGTTATGCGCAGACCACGCCCATTGAGCTCGCGGTAGCGGGGTCGATCGCGGGCCGCTTTGCCGGGTTTGGCATCCCGGCCTGGGAGCGGGATACGACAGATGTGCTGGAAGTACATGCCGTGGCTCAGGAAGCCCTGGATTACGTACGCGCCGGAAAAGGCCCCGGCGGCTTGATCCTGCACACCTATCGCTTCGCGGCCCACAGCAAGGGTGATGATGTGCGCGATCCGGCCGAGATCGCGCGTGCCCGCGAGAGGGATCCGCTGAAGATCCATGCGGTCCGCCTCACAGAGGCTGAACGGACGCAGGCGGATGCCGAGGTCAACGCCCGCATCGACGATGCCTTCACCAGGGCCGATGCCGACCCTTTACCGAGCCTGGAGCCCAATGGTCCTCGTCCTTGACCGATTGAACACCGCCCTGCTGCAGGCCATGCACTCCGATGAAAGCGTCTACCTGCTTGGGGAGGACATCCTCGACCCGTATGGAGGGGCCTTTAAGGTCACGCGCGGCTTGAGCAGCCAATTCCCCGGTCGCGTCCTGACGACCCCGATTTCAGAAGCCGCCATCGTGGGGGTCGCCACCGGCATGGCGTTGCGTGGCCTTCGTCCCGTTGTTGAGATCATGTTCGGGGATTTTGTCGCCCTGGCCGCAGATCAGCTGGTCAACCACGCGGCCAAATTCCGCTGGATCTACAACGACCTGGTGAGGGTGCCGCTGGTGGTGCGCACACCGATGGGCGGCCGTCGCGGCTATGGGCCGACCCATTCCCAATCTCTGGAAAAGATGTTCTTGGGAGTACCGGGGCTGCGCCTGGTGGCTCCCAACACCCTCGGAGATCCAGCCTCTTTGCTCCAAACGGCGATCGCGGAAGATGATCCGGTGCTCTTTATCGAACACAAACTGCTTTATACACGTCCCCTGTTGGAGCCCGATCAAGGGGAGCTGACCGATTTTCAGTTTGAGCAGATCGGCGAGCAGTACCCCGTTTTTATGGTTCTTCCCAAAGGCCACCAGCCGGCTTCCCTGACCCTGGCTTGTTATGGTTACAACTTTGAGCTTGCCAGGCAAGCCGCTCTTGACCTGCTGTACGAAAGAGAGATCTTCACCGAGCTGGTCCTGTTCTCCCAACTCAGCCCCTTCGAAATCAAACCGCTGCTGGATTCTTTGGCAAGGACCCACCGTTTGCTGACCGTTGAGGAAGGCAGCCTGACCATGGGCTGGGGAGCAGAGCTTGCCGCCCGGGCGGTCGAGGCAGGCATTTCGGATCTCAAGGTCAGGCGGGTCGCAGCCCTCGACCTGCCGATCGCCAATGCGAAATCCCTCGAGGATGCAATCCTGCCTTCCCATGAGGCGGTGACCCGTGCGGCAGTATCACTGGTCTCATGATGGCTTTGACCCAGGTAAGGTGCAGCTATGATCCTCGCTGAGATCCTCGTACCCCTGCTGAATGCCAATGAACCGGAGGCGCGCCTGGTCCACATCCATGTCTCGGACGGCCAGGCGGTCGAGAAGGGAACCCTGCTCTTTACTTTGGAGACAACCAAGGCAGCCGCGGAAGTGGATGCTCCCCGAGCTGGAATTATCCGCGTGCTGGCAAAGGAAGGTGATACGCTGTCCGTCGGCGGCAGACTGGCAGTTCTGGCGGAGAGCGCCAACGATCCACTCACTGCAAAAGGGGAGGGTACACCCCCCTCCGCAGGGTCGGTGGGCCCGCGCCTCACCCGGCCGGCGCGCGAGCTGGCTGCCCGGCTCGGCGTTGACCTTGGTAGCCTGCCAACGGACCGTTTGGTGACTGAACAGGTCATCCGGGAGACAGTCGGATCCAGCCAAACGCTCCCGGTCAGTCTGCCGCGCTCCGAGAAACCGCTGATCTTGATCTATGGGGGTGGCGGTCATGCCAAGACCATCCTGGATCTGGTCCTGCAACTGCAGGTCTATACGATCGCGGGTATCGTCGATGATCAAATCGTGGCGGGGACAACCGTCCTGGGCATCCCGGTGTTGGGTACGCGCGCGATCCTACCGTCTCTTTTCGAGCAGGGTGTCCGGCTGGCTGCCAACGGCGTCGGGGGGATCATCGACATCAACATCCGGGTCGGGATCTTTAATCTGCTGGAAAGGGCGGGTTTTTCCTGTCCCAGCCTGGTTCATCCGCGGGCGACTCTGGAACCGAGCGCCAAGGTGGCAGCGGGCGCGCAGATTTTCGCCAACGCCTATATTGGTTCGGCGGCTGTCCTGCACCCGGACTGCATGGTTAACACCCATGCGGTCGTTTCACACGATTGTGAGGTGGGGCCTTACAGCCATATTGCCCCCGGTGCGCTGCTGGCCGGTCAGGTCAGGGTTGGGGAGAAAACGCTGGTCGGGATGGGCGTGACCACCTCGATCGGTGTGCGGATCGGATCGGGGGTACGTGTCGGAAACAGTGCGGTGATCTATGCCGATGTCCCGGATCATGCCATCATCCCGGCCGGGAAGGTCTGGGGAGGCATGTCCGGTTGATAGCTGTGTCCTCTGACGACTCGGCTTAAGCACCTTCGACCACGACCATATTCGTGTGCGCGGTTTTCTGCCGGATGGCGCGGGCGGGGGCATATTCGGGGGAGTTGACCCAGGCCTTGGCCCTTTCCAGGCTTTGGAATTCCAGGAGGACGAGCCGCCGGGCATGCCATTCACCCTCCAGAGTTTCATTCCGGCCCCCGCGCGCCAGATAGCGTCCGCCATAAAGGTTCACCGCGGCGGAGGCTAGTTTTTTATACTCTTCATACCCCTCGGGGTCTACCACATCGATATCGACGATCACATAAGCGCTCATCAAGCCTCCTCACCAATCTGGGTCCGCATAAACCTTCCGATCCGGTTCACAGCATGCCGGCTTTCTGGGAGCCAGGGCGCAAAGGCCTGGAAGACATGCCACATGCCCTCCCAGATCTGCAGGTCGACATGCACACCTTCCGCTTCCATTTTTTCCTCGAGTCGGGTGGAATCGGAAAGCAGGATCTCATCGCTGCCCACCTGGATCAGCGTGGGGGGGAGACCGCGTAGGTCGGCAAAGAGCGGCGAGATCAGGGGAAGTGCCGGATCAAATTGGCCGGTATAGGCCGGCCCGAACGAGGCACCGCCCTCACCCTGGAAAATCGGGTCGATCTTTTTCAACGTCCGGTGCGACTCGCCGGAAAAGGTCAGATCGGTCCAGGGGGAAATCAAGAAAAGCGCTGCCGGGAGCGGCAGGCCTGCTGCCTTGAGGCTGACCGACGCCGCCAGGGTCAAGCCTCCACCGGCCGAGTCGCCGCCCATGGCAATGCGGTCCGGGCGGGCCCCTTGTGCGAGCATCCATTGGTAAGTGGCCAGGGCATCCTCCAGGGCAGCCGGGTAGGGGTGCTCCGGGGCGAGGCGGTAGTCGATCGAGAGCAACCGTGCGCCGGCAGACAGGGCGATCCGGCCGGCCAGCCCGCGGTGGGTGGCCGGAGAGCAGATCGTGTACCCGCCTCCATGCAGATAGAGGATCACCCGGGAGGGTCTGCCCTCCACCCTCTCGAGCCATTCGGAGGGGACGCCTCCCGCCAGCACCGGCCGGACGACGATTCCCTTCGGCGGATGAATCCACCTTTCGGCCAGGGCATTGATCCTGGCCCGCGATTCAGAAATGGGGCGATCGCCCTCCAGCCAGGAAGGCATCTGGCGTCGGAGCAAGGCTTTCGCCACACGGCTGCCGAGACTGGGCATCTGGTCCACCTAGAAAAGGTAGGGGAAAAAGGCTTTGGTCTTCTTCCGATACGCCTCGAAACCAGGCAGGCTTGCCAGGGTACGCTCCTTGCGACGCATCCGCGGAATCCAGTAGAAGACAAACCAGATCCCGAGGGGCAGGAACGCCCAAAAAGTCATCGCCAGGAGCGCGAAGCTCATATAAGTCAGGAACTCCCCGAAGAAATTGATATTGCGCGAGAGGGCCATCATGCCGTCCACGATGAGAGTATTTGGCTGCAGCTTCAGGGAGGTGTACTTCTGCATATCCGAAGTAAAGTGGAAGAAGATCCCGAAAATATACAGGAAGATGCACAGGCCCAGAAACCAGGGCGGAGCCTGCACGCCGCGTGCCATCAGCAACCAGGCGGGGATCCAATAGAGCATCAGCCCGAGCCAGGCGATTAATCCGTACCAGATGGGGGCGCGATTCTCCCAGGCGGCGTCCGGAAATATCCGGCTCTTGAGCACCCACAGGATCCCGTATGTCCCGTGGAGTGCCAGGTAAACCCAGGCGGTAGGGTTCTGCCACTGGTGATAGATGGCCATCAAGATTAAAATGGCGAGGAAGGTGACCCCTTTATTGGAATCAGTAATATATTTTAGCTTCATGGCTGCTCCACTGCTCGGAAGATCCCCTATGGGTTAGATGGTTTTGAGACTTGAAAACAAAAGGAAACATCAATGCATTAGCTTGCTTCAACATTCATTATTTTCCGGGTAAACTTATCCACGCCGCCCAATGATGTCCAGTCAGGGGGCGGATTGGCAGGCTGACAGGAATATTATGACATAAAACGATGCAGGCCACGCCAATTTCACGGGCCGATGGTCTCGTGCGCGGCTTGTCGTGGCGGTGCTGGCCACCATCCGTTTCCAGCTGGTGAAACCGGACGCCCTGGTCGATTTTGTCGAACCGGGGAATCCACCATCGATCAAAATGGATGTGCGTTGGATAGTCATTTCATGAAAACGAGATTGTGTGATGAATGGTCGGGTAAGCAGCAGAAGGGCTAAATCCACCCATACTTGCCTGGCCGACTTGAAGTATACTGAACGGTCGCCGTCTTTTTTGAATTCTTTTCGTATAAATTTTAAACTAAAGACGAAGCCGAGGGTTCTCCATGAATGTCTTAAAACACTGGATCCTGTATCCTTTTTTGCTCGGTGCATACTGTGTACTCGCCCTGTTCGCGTACAACCTCGGCCAGATCATCGGCCCGATCTATGCGATCCGTCCGCTGCTGTTCGCATTGTTGCTGGCTCTCCTCTTGTTAGTTATATTCTGGTTGGTGCTCAGGGATTGGAACAGGAGCGCCCTGGCTGCAACGTTGACTCTGTTGCTCTTCTTCCTTTATGGTCATGTCTACAACCTTATCCGTCAGGTGCAAATCGCCGGAATTGTAATCAGCAGAAACCGCTATCTGATCACATTATGGGTCATCCTTCTGGCCGCAGGCCTCTGGTTGATCGCCAGGAAGATCAAAACACCCCAGGCCTGGACCCTCTCGCTCAACAGCCTCAGCCTCGCCCTGGTGGGTTTCTCGTTAATCCAGATTGTCTTTTTCTATGTCCATTCCTTAAACGTGCTACAGCAGGCGCAATTGGCAGGAAGCGGCTCGGTTGCCTCGCAGCTCCATTCGCCCGCGGGTAAAACACTGCCCGATATCTATTACATTGTTCCGGAAGATTACACGCGCAGCGACGGCTTGAAACAATCTTATAGCTTCGACAATTCCAGCTTCCTGACCGGTCTCCAGCAGCAAGGTTTCTACATTGTCAATTGCAGCCTGAGCAATTATGTTTTTTCGAATATGTCTGTCGCTGCGGCGCTCAATATGCAATATCTGGATAAGTTGAGCACTAGGTTTATACCTCCGAATACGAACCAGGACGATCTCGATCCCTACCTTGATAACAACATCGTGCGCCAGACCTTGAAAGATCTCGGCTACAAATTTGTTTCTTTCCAATCCGGTTATGGACCCACCGAGTTCCGGGACGCGGATGTCTATCTTTCCCCGCAGACCGACATTCAGAGCCTCCAGCTCTTCGGCGGCCTTACCCCTTTCGAGGCCCTCTTATTTCAAACGACCATTCTGGATGCTTTCTACAATAGCCACGTATTCCCACGCGGCTTGGAAAATACCCTCTTCAGCGCGGCCTACCTCTTGGATCGGAACAGGATCCTGTACGAGCTCAACAAACTTCCCGAGGTTGCCACTTCCATCCCGGGGCCAAAATTCGTCTTCGTTCATATGATGGGCCCGCACAATCCCTTCGTCTTCGGTCCGAACGGCGAGATCCTGCAGCGGAATTACCCCTTTACCCTTAATGATGATCTGGATGCGGAGAATATCAACGACTACACGACTGGATATACCGGCGAAATAACCTACATCAACAAACGCATCTTGGATGACGTTTCCAGGATTCTGGCGATCTCAGCCACGCCTCCGATCATTATCATCCAAAGCGACACCGGTTCCACGCGGATCGAGAAGTGGGTGAACACCAACATGGTTGCCATTTATTTCCCGGGCGACGGCAAGCAGAATCTCTATCCTACCCTCAGCCAGGTGAACACCTTCCGCGTGGTGTTCAATACCTACTTCGGCGGACACCTGGATCTCCTGGAAGATCAAACCTGTAGTTCGGGTTCGCACGATCCGTATCGCTGCACTCCAAAACCGGAGCCCGATCCGCAGTGTGCGAAACCGTAAGATCAGGAGGATAGGCTCAAAATGGGTCGGTCCGACCTGGAAGGGGATCCATTCGGCCCAGAACACCAAACCTGACAGGATTGCCAACCTGTCAGGTTTTCTTCTACGTTTCGAGCGCCCGGTCCCGGACTTAAACGCATGGTGGGTGAATTACCTGTGGGGAGATTTGGAACCCTAACCTTCTGTGCCACCCGGGAAATATCCTGGAGCCCCATCTTTTCTGGATGGACCAAGAACTCCCTTGCCAGAAACCGGTGGGGAGTTTCAGACACAGGTTAGCAATGTCAACCTTTATGGAAGCCTTGCTAACCGAGAGGCGACCTGTTCCAGCACTGCGGGGATCAGATTCCGGTATTCAGGATCGATCTGGGATACGTCCACGCGCAGCAGTCGGGACGAGTCAATTCCCGCTAACCACCCATCCAGGAAACCTTGAATGGTTGGAAGGTCATTCGGTTCGGTGATTTCCAATGACCGCCTCCGGCGGGCGAAGCGTTCCGTGACCAGGTCCAGCGGGGCGCTCAGGTAGATGATGATATCAGGGAGGGGGAGGGCTCTCCGGACCTGGGTGTACAGCCGCTCGCATAGGTTGAATTCCCGGTCATTCAGGTAGCCCTTCAGCAGGAACAGGCGGGTAAATACGTAAAAATCCAGGTCCAGGCCCCCATCCTGGATGCCAGGACGGTCTCCGGCGCGGAGGAGTTCTTCCTGTTCGGTGCGTAAGAGCAGGTAGTCAATCTGGTTCCCCAGAGCATAGGTGCGGTGATCATTTTTAAATGATGCCTGGAAAGGGCGCTCGATATGCTGTTCCAGGCCGGGGTTGTAACCCCCGCAGCTGCACAGGGCGCGCGTGAGGGTGGTTTTCCCGACCCCCGAGTTTCCGACGACGACAATCAGTTTGGCCATTATTTCATGCTCATGGCAACAGCCCGATCAATTGCCTTTTTTCCTAAGCGGCTGGCTTGGATTCTGCAGCCACTCCCGGAGGTCGCGGGCATGATATTCTTCGTGACCGATGAAGACCTCGATGAGTTCGGTCACCCTGATTCGTTCACCCCAGGAGGCGACCAAAGTCGTTCTGTATTTCTCTTCGGGCAGCTCTGCGAGGAGCGCCTTCAACTTCGCACGTGTCGAGTGCCATTCCTGGATCACATGATCCAGATCGAGGTCCTGCCGGGATGAGAGGGTGCGCTCATTGAATTCATCGAATCCTCGTACGGCCGTCAAGGCCGGCGCCTTCCCGCTTTGATGAGCGACGAGCGTGGCGAGGGTGTCCTCGTCCCAGCCGGTGATATGCGCCAGCAGCTGCCGGATGGTCCAGCCGGGATATATTTCCTGGGCTGGATCCACCTTCGCCAGCAGTCCTTCCAAATGGGAACGTGCCCGGTCAAGCCTCTTCAGGAGATCTTCTCGTTCGTTAGCGGGCATGGCGAACCTCCCGGCGTTTATTTTACACCCACCTTGTGGGAAGCTTGGAGAACGGGGCCCGGTTCGGGGCATCCGCGCTTTCGAGCGGGCTATACTTCTGTGGGGATGGCACTCCCGCTCTCGTACCGGCGCAGACCGGCACGGAAGATCAGCAGAGCCAGACCGAGCAGGATGAAATCAGCCAGGAATATCTCGGCGAGCAGTGTCCATGAGAAATGGTGGACAAAGGCTGCCGGGACGGCGCCCATAAAAGCGGCCGGGACCAGGGTGAAAAGAATGAATTTGGCAGAGCCTTCAAACAGGCTGACCGGGTAGAGGGCAAAGGTCACCATGGCGTTGCTGGCCATGCCCGCGAATCCGCTGGCGTTTCCTACCCAGAACGAGAGGCTGTGCACGATGGTCATAAATGCCAGGAACGCACAGCCTGCCAGGAACGTACCAAAGAAAAAGCGGCCGAGCCCGTCCCAGGTGAAAAGACCCGAGGCAAGATACGACAGGAGGCCGTACGTGAAATCGCCCAGGCCACTGGCGATCGTCCGGCTGGCGATGGCATGCAGCAGGACGGGACGGGGCAGGGAAAGATAATAATCCAGGCGTCCTTTGGCGATGATTTCGCTCAGGGAATCGTAATTGCCAAACAGGAAAGCCACCAGGCCGAAGGCACTCGCGCCGACTCCAAATAAAAGGAACATATCGCTCAACTGCCACCCGTTCAAATTTTTAAATCGGCTGAAGAAGATGATCCAGAAGATGAAATAGACCCCATTGTTAAGCATCATGCCGATCATCTGGGAGATGAAAGCGACGCGATATTCCATGGCGGCCTGGATGTTGGTCTTCCAGAGGAAGATGAGGAATTTAATCTCCTTGAACATGTCAGCCTCCGTTGATCGCCAGCCGGCGCGCCCCGCGCTGGTAGACCAGGACCAGCGCCCCGGCCAGGATAAGGATCCAGAATACCTGGCCGGCCAGAAGACCAGCAAAGCGGGTCAGGTCCGGTGTGACAAACAGGCGCGCCGGTCCGTACATGGCATATGAAAAAGGCAGTGCCCTGGAGATCGTTTGCAACCAGTGTGGGTAGAAATCCAGCGGGATGAGCATACCGCCCAGGATAAAGATCATCTTCTGGTAGATCCACTCGAAGGGTGTCACGTCCTCGACGAGGAATGCGGTCAGTCCGATGAGCGCGCCGATGCAAAAATTGATAGACCAGGCGCCCAGGACGGCGATCGCCGTGAGAGCCCAGCCGCGCGCCTCGGGGGGTGGGCCGACCAGGAGCCAGACGGTCGCGCCGCCAAAGAGGGTGTTCAGGGTCATGCGAAACAGGCTTTCGCCCAGGTTGGTGCTCATCTGGTAGAGCAGAAAGTCATAGGGTTTATTGAGCAGGTAGGCGATCGAACCGTCCCGGACGGTTTCGGCGATACTATGCGAGAGCCGCGGCCGGCTCAGCTCGATGGTCTCGGCCAGCATTAGGTACCACAACGTATCGTGCAGGCTCAGTCCGCCGATGGTCGTAGTTCCAGCGGTGGCAAATGTGACGCGCCACAGCTGGGCGAAGATCCACAGGAAGATCACGATTGCCAGGCTACGCCAGACCAGCTCGCTCGGGTAAGCCAGGCTATTGACGAGCTGCATCTTGAGCATCGCCCAGTATTTTGATAGATTGCGCATAGTCATGTTGTGGATGGCTCGGAATCTTTCCCCGCGCCCTGAGTGTAGATAAGGCGGATCACTTCTTCGAGCGGTGGGTCGGAGACGGTGATATCCACCAGTGTGCCAGCCGCGCTGAGCTGGGCCATGACTGTTTCGACCCCAGTGCTGCGCGTATCGAATCTCAGCTTGACCCCATAGCGCTCTTTCGCCACCTTAATCGTCTCGGTACCGGGAATATGAAAGTCAACCGGGATCTGTTCAGCGTAACGCACCTCGACCAGCTTTGAGGTCAGAAAGGAGCGCTTCAACGCCGAAACTTTATCCTGGTAGACAATCTGGCCATGATTAATGACGATGACGCGCTTGCATAGTGCCTCCAGGTCACCGGCATCATGGGAGGTCAGGAGCACTCCGACGCCTTCCAGCTGGTTCATGCGGCGGATTGTGTCGCGAATGTGTTGCTTGGCGACCACGTCCAGTCCGAGGGTGGGCTCGTCGAGCAGGAGCAGCTTGGGTTTATGGAGCAGGGAGGCGGCCACCTCACAACGCATACGCTGCCCGAGGGAAAGCTTGCGTACGGGCGTCTCGAGTAGGTCGTTGATTTCGAAGGCTTCTGCCAGGAAGCTAATGCGCTGTCGAGTCGTGCGATCATCCATTTCGTAGATCTTGCCGAACAGGGCGAAGGTATCCATCGCGGGCAGGTGGTACCAAAGCTGAGGGCGCTGCCCGAAGACTGTCCCGATGTGGTAGGCCAGTTGGCGACGCTCAGCCCAGGGGACAAAACCGAGCACTTTCGCCTGGCCCGAGCTTGGGAAGAGGATACCGGTCAGGATCTTGATCGTTGTGGATTTGCCGGCACCATTCGGTCCAATGAAGCCAAGCAGCTCGCCTGCCTCCATTTCAAAGGTTAGATTGCGCACCGCCTCGATTGTAAAGGTCTTGGGCCGTGCCAGGGCGCGCAGGCTGGCCAGGAACCCGGCTGGTTTGTGTTTGGTAACAAAGCTCTTGCATAAGTTGTCCACTTCGATGGCGGGCATAATCTATTGTACAACAGCTTAATTACGGTCGGTCATCGGGTGTAGAATTTTGCCTAGCAGTGGATATTTCCATTCCTCCTGAGCTCATCCGTATCCTCAGCCAGGCCGGTCGTTTAACGGCTCTGACCGGTGCTGGCGTTTCCCAGGAGTCCGGTCTGCGTACGTTCCGCGATGCACAGACCGGGCTATGGACTCAGTACCGGCCGGAGGACCTGGCTACGCTGCAGGCCTTTGAGCGTGACCCGCAGCTGGTTTGGGATTGGTATGCTGTCCGGCGATTGCGGGCAGGCGAGGTCCAGCCCAACCCCGGCCACTACGCGCTGGCCGAGATGGAGCACCGCCTTCCGAACTTCACCCTCATTACACAGAACGTGGATGGGCTGCACCAGCGCGCGGGGAGTGCTAGGGTCATCGAGCTGCACGGAAACATTACACGGGTCCGCTGCTCGAAGGGATGCGGCCTTGTGACAGCCTGGGAGGAGATCCCTGACCAACTCCCACTCTGCCCGAGGTGCGGAGCAAATCTGCGACCGGATGTGGTCTGGTTTGGCGAAAGCCTGCCGCGGCTGGCGCTGGAAGCCGCGGTAGAAGCGGCCCGGAACTGCCAGGTCTTTTTTTCGATCGGGACTTCGGGCGTGGTGCAGCCGGCCGCTTCGTTGCCGTATGCCGCTGGGCATCGCGGGGCGGTCGTGGTGGAAATCAACACCGCGGAGACCCCCCTTTCGGCCCGGGCGGACTTTGTGCTGATCGGGAAATCAGGGGAGGTCTTGCCGGAGCTGATCAGGCAGACCTGGGATTGAATTCACAGTGAGCTTGCATCGGTGCTGGACCGCAGTGCTATCCGATCCACACGCCGCTCCAGGGTTCCAGGCTCAGCTTGATTTGGCCCTTGGAAACAGTGGTTTTTTCGTGTGTAAGCAAATTACGGAGCTCCCGACCGTCCTCCCATCCGACAGAGGCGCAAGCCACGTTGACCGAGTGGGAGCGGCTGGAAGCATTGATGGCGATCAGGACCTTTTCCTCCCCCAGCTTCCGGACGAAGGCATACAGGCCATCTTCGGCCACTAGGCGCTGGAAATCCCCGCGCCTCAGGGCGGGGATTCGCTTGCGTGTAGCGACCAGTGTTTTCACCCAGGTGCGCAGCTCCAGATCCCAGGCAGATTCCTTCCAGGGGAAAGCTCGCCGGTTCTCGGGATCCTTGCCGCCTTCCAGGCCGATCTCGTCGCCATAATAGATTGCCGGCGCTCCGGGGTAGGCCATCTGGATCAGGAAAGCCAGCTTGGTTTTCTCCAGACTACCCTCCACCATGGTCTTAATCCGTTCGGTGTCATGGGAGCCGAGCGGAACGAACATGGCGTACAGGTTTTCGTGGGGATAGGATTTAAGCAGCCCCTCCACCTGGTCGGCGAACACGGCGGCATTCTCGTGGCCGTTCAGCATCGCCAGGATAGCTTCGCGCAGCGGGTAGTTCATCAATCCGTCGAAGTGTGTTTCGTTCGCCCAGCGCGGATTGACATCCCAAATTTCTCCGAGCAGGTAGGCGTCCCGCTTCGCGGATTTAACGACGTGGCGAAACTCCTCCCAGAAGCCGTCATCGTCTATCTCATTGGGGACGTCCAGGCGCCATCCGTCAGCACCTTGCTCGATCCAGTAGCGCGCTACATTGAAAATATAATTTCGGACAGCTGGATTGCTCATATTCAACTTGGGCAGGCTTTTATGATTCCACCACCCGAGGTAATTCTGCGCCTCCCCGGGGGTGTAAGCGTCCAGGGGAAATTTCTTGATGTGAAACCAGTCTTGATAGGGAGAATGGTCACCGTTCTCCAGAACGTCCGCGAAGGCGAAGAACCCCCTTCCACAGTGGTTGAATACACCATCCAGGATGAGGCGCATGTCGTTGCGATGGACAGAATCGACCAGGGCATGAAAATCGTCGAGCGTTCCCAGCTTCGGGTCGATCCTGAAATAATCGGTTGTGTTATACCGGTGGGTGGATGGGGCTTGAAAGATCGGGTTCAGATAAAGGGCGGTAACTCCCAGATCAAGCAGGTAGTCAAAGTGCTGGAGGATACCGCGCAGATCGCCGCCTTGGAAACCCCAGGCGGTCGGCTGCACCCCCCATTTTTGGACATTGGGTGGATTGAGCGATGGATCACCATTGGCAAAGCGATCCGGGAAAATCTGGTAGAAGATTGCGTCCTGTACCCAGTACGGAGTTGTCATTGATCAGTCTCCCGGTGTAAGTTTAGCAACCCGCCCATTATATACGCGTTTGAGAAAGATGTGCGTAAGGTCCTCGAATTGGAATGCTCCTGACACGTATCTACGCCAAGGTGGGGCGATCGGATGTTGATTAATTTTTAGCTCGACTTACAACAGCGAGATAATCGTGAATGATATACTTGGCAAGCGCTCCAGGTCGATGTGAAATAAATGGACTATCCTTCTCCAGACCGACTCGTGATCCTGATCGTGAGTGGTTCCCAGTCAGGTACCCTGATGAATCATCTGACCCGTCAAGGCTACCATTTCACGGTGATTGATAGCACGAACGCCATGTTGCAGGAACTGATCCACTGTCTGCTGATCGGGTTTTTTCACACCCGTCTATCCGAGCTGTTGGATATCATCAGGAAGAACTGCCAGCCTTATCGTAAATACATCCCCACGCAGAATCTCCTGCCCGGTGAACTGGCCAACCTGCCGGTGGTGGAAGCCCGTTTTGGGGGGGCCCTGGTCTATATGCTCAACGTCGAACGCTTTGAGCAGCTTTGAGTGAGGCAGAGAAAATGAAGCTGATCTTTATCATCATTCGGGACGAGGATGGGGATAATGTCCTACAGTCGCTGGTTGACAGCGGCTTCCGGGTCACCCGCGTGGCGAGCACCGGGGGATTCCTGAAAAGAGGCAACCTGACCCTCATGAGCGGGGTTGCAGACGACCAGGTCGAGAGGCTGATCGACCTGCTGCGGAAATCCTGTTGCCCACCGGATGAGCCTGAGCACCGCGCCACAGTTTTTGTGGTCGATATGCCTTACTACGAACAAATCTAGTCTTTATGCAGCCTTCTTCCATGACCGATTTTCGCGATCGGCTGCGGCATGCCCTCCGGCAGTTCACCTGGGGAGGCGATTGGGCGGTTACCCTTCCCTCACAAGTCAAGCACAACCTGTACTGGTTTTTCTTTGATGGCCTGTTTTCGTCCGTCACCGACAATATCGCCATTACTTACCTGGTTCTGTACATCCTGGCGCTGGGAGCCACGCGGACACAGATCGGTCTGATGAGCTCTCTTTCCAGTTTGATGGTGGCCTTGGTCTTAATACCTGGAGCGCTGCTGGTCGAACGGTATGGCCACCGCAAACAACTGACGGTATTTTTTGGCGACGGGATCGCCCGGTTTGTGCTCCTGATTCTGGCTTTCCTTCCCTTTTTCCTGGGTGGTGAGGCGCTGGTATTGGCAGCCATGGCACTCTCGATCAGCCGGGATGTCACCGCCAACCTGGCTTTCCCGGCCTGGATGTCCGTAACCGGAGAAATTGTTCCGATGGAAGGGCGCGGGCGGTATTTCGGCTCGCGCAATTTAATCATGGGGATTACCGGGATGTTGGCCATCCTGCTCGCAGGCGAATTGATCACCCGGGCTGGATCGCCGCATGGCTATCAGATCGCGCTCGGGCTGGCTTTCGCCCTGGGTATGATTTCCACATACAGTTTTGGGCAGCTGCAGGACCCCAGAGGAAAGGCGCCCATCCCCGTGGAAGGATCACTTTCGTTGAGGGCGCTGTTACAGGATATCAAGGGACATCCGGCCTTTCTGGCCCTAAGCCTGGCGATGGTCATGTGGAATTTTTCGGTGAATATCGCCGGTCCATTTTTCAATGTTTACATGGTCCAGAATTTGAAGTTCACGGCCAGCATGGTCGGAATCACGAGCGTCGTATCGACTGTGGCCGGACTGATCGTCCAGCGTCGTATCGGCAGGCTATCCGACCGGCTGGGCTCGCGCAAGGTCATGCTAATCAGCATGCTGATCATCCCGATCGTGCCGGCGGTTTGGGTCTTCATCACCCAGTTCTGGCAGGTGATGGTCTTGAACTCATTCAGTGGAATGGCCTGGGGTGTCTTCAACTTGGTTTCGTTCAACTTCCTGCTTTCCCTCACCCCTGTGGCCCAGCGGGCGCGTTACTCGGCGATATTTCAACTCCTGGTCACCCTGGCCCTGGCGGTTGGAGCGGCCTTCGGTGCCTGGGTGGTCACCCAGTGGGGTTACCAGGCCATCTTCGCTTGTTCGGCGATCGGACGGGTCATCGCGACCTTATTATTCGCCCGCCTGTTGCCTGCCAGCTCAGAACGAGAAGTGGCATCGGTGTGAGCATCAAACCGATGATTTACCAACTCTGGGACCACTCGGTTAGCGATGCGGTTTGCGGGTTCATTTCAGGGGCAAAGGCTGCCTACTTTCCGGTTGGGGGATCCGGCTGTAGCTGCAGTATGGCAGTCCCATAGGACGGAATTTCACTGACTGGTTGCTGTTGCGCGAATTCGCCCCCGGTGGTAACCATCAAATCAGCAGTGAGGCCGGAGCCCATCAGGGGGACCAGCTGATAGCTGCCGGGTGCCAATGGGCTCTTGTCGAGGGAAAGGTCATAATTGCTGATCGGAGCATTGGTCAGGTTGATCAGCACCAGTACGGCTTCGTCGACACCGTTTGCCGATTCGCTTCCCCGGCTGACACGCAGGATGCTATATAGTCCCGCGTTGGAGCTGGTGACTAGATCCATGTCACCCTGCCGTAAGGCGGCATGCTGGTTGCGGATCTGGAGCAGCTCCCGGTAATCGGCCAGTATGGAAGTGGGGTCTTTGCTCTCGTCGGTGACATTGAAGATCTGATCACCTGGGCCGACCTGCTCCCAGGGTGTGACCGTGGAGAAACCGGCATTCGCCCCCGCCGACCATTGCATTGGGCGGCGTTTCAGTTCGTCCAGCCCACCGCCCTCCAATCCAACCTCCTCGCCGTAATAGAGGAAAGGCACACCCGGGGCGGTCAGCAACATGGAGGCGGCCGCCTTGACTTTGTCGGCGCTGCCGCCCAGCTGTGTCATCAGCCGGTCCTGGTCGTGATTGGTCAGAAAAGTCGCGAAGTTCCAATCCGGCATCGACTGCCCTGCAAAAACCACTGCGCTATCCACGGCTGAATTGGTCTGTCCGTTGACGCTGTTGACCATGTCGGCAGCCAGTTCGAAGTTAAAGATCATATCCATCTCGTCGTCGGTATAGGTTGATGCCAGGGCCGCGTCGCTGCCATAAACTTCACCGACCGTGAAGGCATCAGGATTATCAGCTTTGTAAGCAGAATAAAATCCCTTGAACCACTTATGGGTAGATTGCGTGTTTACCTGTTTCTGTCCCTCTTCGATCAAGTAATTGGCAGCGTCGATACGGAAGCCATCAACGCCCACACTATTTAACCAGAATTGCACTACCTTTTCCATTTCAGCGGTAACAACGGGGTTGTTGTAATTTAAATCGGGCATGGTGGCATTGAATATGCCATAATACCAACCATGCTTGCCCGGGTGCCAGGCCGCCCCTAAAGGGCCGAGGTAGCCAGGGTCGGTATCCGACCAGATATACCAGTTGCGATAAGGGGATTGTGGATTATTGTTTGCGTCAATAAACCATGGATTTTGGTCGGAGGTGTGATTGAGCACCAAGTCAATGATGACGTGGAGGCCTCGCTTGTGGGCTTCAGTGAGCAGATGTTTAAAGTCATCCAAGGTGCCATAATCCGGATTGACGTCAACGTAATTGATCACGTCGTAGCCATGATAGCTGGCCGAAGGCTGGATGGGCATCAGCCAAATGGCCGTGACCCCCAGTTCGTGGAGATAATCAAGTTTTTCGGTGATCCCGTTGAAGTCGCCGATCCCATCGCCGTTGCTGTCATAGAAACTGCGTACGAATATTTCATAAAATACTGCGTCCTCCCACCAGGAGCGCGTAGCCCGAACCGACATCGGCGTCGGCTGTAGGGAGGAAATAGGCGTATTTTCAACCGGCAACTTAATCGAGGAGGTACAGGCGGCGAGAATCCCGGCAATCAGGAATAACCTTAGTGGGATTTTCATGAGGTTGCTCTGGTTTTAAAAAGGCGGCCCGGGTGTCCGCCTCATTGACTATCCTTTGACGCCTCCGATAGCCAGACCTCCGACAAACCAGCGCTGGATGAAAAGGTAGATGATCGAGACCGGCAGGGCGATCAGAATTGACAAGGCCGCAAAATGCGACCAGGGTGTGCTGTCCGAATATTGACCGACCATGTTATACAGGGCCATGATGAGCGTAAAGGTCTTCGGATTGGTCAGGAACAACCAGGAGGTGGCGAATTCTGTCCAGGTGCTCATGAACCCCAGGAAGAATGTCACCGCCAGGACGGGCGTGGAGAGCGGCAGGGTGACACGCAAAAAAGCGGAAAGTTGAGTACAGCCGTCGATCCAGGCGGCCTCCTCGAGATCCCTTGGAATAGTGTCCAGGTAGCCTTTCATGTTCCAGATCGCGAAAGGCAGCGAACCGGACAGGATGGCCAATCCCACCCCCAGAAGTGAATTGCGCAGGTTGAATACCGTCCCGTTGATATTGATCTGGACCTTATTCAGAAGAACGAAAAGCGCTGGCAGGGTGGCAATGGCCGGCAGCATCAGCACAGCCAGGACGGCGATCATCAGCACCTGCCGGCCCATGAAGCGCAGGCGAGAGAAGGCGTAGGAGGCAAATACTCCCACGATGACGGAGGCCAGCCCGACGCCCCCCGCCAAGCGGAGGCTGTTGAAGATCAGCTGTTCGAGGTCGACCGGATTGGGGGTGGGCTGGGCGATTACGTCTTGATAGGCCTTCACGGAGGCCCCGCCTGCAAACGGGTTCAAGCGCAGCGTGGTGGGACGGGAAATGTCACGGGGGTCGAACGACATGCTGATGATCCACAGGATTGGATAGAGCACCGTGGCTGCGACGAGCAACAGGAACAACTGGCTGAGCAGCTGCGACCCCAGGGTCATACCGCGCTCGCCTGAAGAGGTCCGGCTCTGCAAGACCCACTTGATACGGGTAGAAAAGGGGACTCCGGTTAGTTTAGACATCGTAGCTCTCCGTTGCTCGGGTGAGCGTATTGGTCAAGAGGGTAAGAGCGAGCAGTATGATGAATATGTACACACAGAAGGCGGCCGCGACCCCATAGACGTGCTGTTGGTTGATCAGGTTGTAAGCTGCAGTCACCAGGATTGCCGTTTCGTTCAACGGGCCACCGCCTGACAGGAAGTAAATCAAGCTGAACAGGTTGAAGGTTTGGACGATCCCGTACACTGCGGCAGGCACCATCGCCGGGCGCAGCAGGGGGAGCGTGATTCGCCAGAACTGCTGGCTTCCGGTGGCGCCGTCCATGGTCGAGGCTTCGTACAGGTCCTTGGGGATGCTTTGCAGGGCGCCACTGGCGACGATGGTCATGAAGGGCCATCCCAGCCATATGTTTGTGATGAGCAGAGCGAAATAGGACAGCGGCAACGGGAGCCAACTGATCGGGTACGCCACCTGGTCGATCCAATGGATGTGGAACAGGTTCGGGCTCAACCCCACGAGCTTGCCCAGGATCGCCATCCCTTGGTTTATGGCGCCGTAATCCGGGTCAAACATGTTCTTGAATATATTGGCGATGATGATCTGGGGGAGGATGATGGGCAGGATAAAGAGGGCGCGATAGATTCCCTTGAACCAAACACCCTGTCGGTTCAAGATGACGGCGATCAAGATCCCCAGCGAGACGTGGATGATCACATTGGAGAACGTCCAGAAGAGATCGAAGGCGAGTATGTGCCAGAAGTTGAAGTACGACAGGCCCAGCTGGTTCGTCAGGATGTTGATGTAGTTGCTTAGTCCGACAAATGCTGGCCAGGGGGAACCCACCCGCAGATTCGGCAAACCATAATTCGTGAACGACATCCAGATCTGATAAAGCATCGGGTAATAGGTGATGATCCCCATAATAATGAAGGCGGGGAGGAGATAGTAATAAGGACGGATGTTTCTCCAAAAAGACCTTTTTCTTTTCGCCGGTTTTGGAGAGGAGAGGCTCTTGGTTAGGGTGGTCATACTCACCTCCTACTGAGGTCGACGTGGATGCGCCAGTTCAAATGGTCGTGGGCGTTCTTCGGGGGAGCGCTAGAGGTTATAGCGCTCCCCCGGTTGAGCGTCGAGAAATGGATCCGGTGGGGTTGACATCGCTTACCCGGGGTAATTCACGCACCCGCGGCAGCCACCGTCCCATTAACGAATGAGCACTATTTCTTATTTGCAGTGTTCATCGTTGCGCAGGCGGTCGCGACGGCCGCGGTTGCAGTGGCCTTGCCTGATACTACGGCCGTGAGGGCGTCTCCGAACGGACCCCAATAGTTGCCAAACTCGGCCGATTGCGGGCGAGGATAGCCAGCGGCAGCGATATCCGCAAACGACTTGACCAGAGGATCTGTAGAGGTGACGTCGGTGCGGGCAGCTGGATCGCCAGCGGTGTTCTCGTAGGCGGTCAGGCCGGTCTGACCGAAGATGTAGAGGGCCAGGTCGATGGCAGCTGTCTTGTTTGCGCTGTTAGGGTTGATGTACCAGCCATCAATGCCCATCATGGGCATGAAGGCGCCTTTGGGACCGGTGGGTTCTGCTACAACGCCCAGTTTGGTGCCGAGGGCCTTTTCAAAGTCGCCTAATTCCCAGGGGCCTTCGAAGATCATGTCCAGATTACCCTGGTCGAAAGCCGTGTCCAGCTTGCCCTCGTCGCTGTCAATTGTAGCGCCAGCAGTCTGGAGGTCCGCAAGATACTGGAGAGCATCTGCAAAACCGGTGTTCTGATCGGCGATGCACTTCCCGTTGCTGTCGAGCAGTGTCCCGCCAAACCCGGAGAAAAACCCCCAGATGTAGTACGCGCCGTTATTGACAAAGCCGAGTTTCTTGCCGGATTTGACCAGGTTCATGAGGTCATCGGTGGTCTTAGGTGGCGTGGGGATCGTGGACGTGTTGTAATACAGTCCGACTGCTTTGGCAATCCCAGGCACTGCATAGATCTTGCCGTTAACGGTCACGCCGTTGATTCCAGCCTGGGTGTAATTGGTGAGCTTGCCCGTCAAGTAGCTGTCGATGGGGGCGATCAAGTTGGCGCGGACCTCGCTGCCCAGGTTGTCGTTGGGTGCCGTAAACATATCGGGGCCGCCCCCTGCCGCAGTGTCGGTTTCGTACTTTGTGTAAAGCTGGTCAAAAGGCACTTCCAGTAGAGTGATCTTGACGTTCGGGTGGCTTGCTTGGTACTGATTCACCAGGGTGGTGATCGTGGTCTCCTCCGTGCCACCTGCATGATAGCCATCCCAGATGGTCAGGTTTGCCGGAGCGGCCGCCGGGGCGGCCGTCGTCGGGGCGGCCGTCGGGGCGGTACCGCAGGCGGTCAGCGCCATGGTGGCCACCATCAGGAGGCTGGCTAGGACGAACAGTGTGCGTTTCATAAATACCCTCTCTCCTTGAGTCAAATGGATGAAATGATGGAAACCCTTGCACGGTGCAAGGCTTCCTTACAGGGATTGTATTAAATCATATTGTCTTGGGGCCCTTTTTCGAGCCGTCCAGATGGCTTCACCTCCTTTCGGTCAGCAACTTGGTGGAGTGTGATGGTTAAGGCCTGGATGACAGCGCCCAAGCTTGAGGAGCGACGGCCGAGCATGGCGGTCGTGATGCGCACCACGCGTGTGGCGGCGGGAAGGCTGCGCCGTTGGACCGTCTGGCGGATCGGTTCGAGCAGGATATCGCCGGCCTGTGCCATGCCGCCGCCGATGATCACCATACCCGGATTGAACAGGTTGACCAGGCCAGCCAGGGCGATCCCGATATGAATGCCGGCCTGTCCCAGTATTTGCTGACTCAGCAGGTCGCCTTTCCGGGCAGCGGCTGCGACCTCGCGAACCGTAATCCCTTCCACGGGTCGGATGCTTGCCAGTTCCGTGCGTTGGCCCTTTTGCACCGCTTCGCGGGCCTGGCGGGTGATCGCCCACCCGCTGGCAAGGGCTTCAAGGCAACCCTGGTTTCCACAATTGCAAAGCGGCCCATTTTCGTCGATCGTAAGGTGTCCGATTTCCCCGGCCGATCCGGTGACGCCGCGGTAAATCTGCCCGTCCAGCAACAGTCCGCAGCCGATCCCCGTGCCGACTTTGATATAAGCCAGGTTACGTTCACCTCGTCCGGCACCCGCAGCCCACTCGCCCAGGACACCCAGTTCGGCGTCATTGTTGAGCGATACGGGGGAGCCCCACCAATTTTCGAGCGTATCCCGGATCGGGAAGCGATCCCAACCGGGCATGATCGGCGGCGCCAACACCATGCCAGCCTCGCTGACGATCGGTCCCGGCACCCCCACCCCAAACGCCAGAACGTCCTTCAATCCGAGGCCGGTTTTTGCGAGCATCTCGCGAACGAGGCGGTCCGACTGCTCCAGACCGGTTTTCGGGCCCTGCTGGATGTTAAAGGGGATTTCGGTCTCCTCAAGGATGCGGCTGGATAAATCCGCAAGGATCACGCTGAGATGGGTCGCCCCAAAATCGACCCCGACCACATAACCTCCCTTGGGATTGATCTCAAGCACGATCGGCGGACGGCCGCTGCGGACGTTGATCCTCTCAGCTTCCCGGATGACCTCGGTCGCCAGCAGGTCTTTGACGATGGAAGAAACGGCTGCCCGGGTCAACCCCATGCGGCGGGCGATCTCAACCCGGGAAATTCCACCCGGGGTGAATCGAATCATATCCAGAACCAAATGTTTGTTAATGTTCTTTACATTTCGAACGGAAATCGACCAGATATGATTAGCCATATGGCCAATAACAAGGCGAAACTTCGGTTGTTCCTTACAATTGTGTAAATATAATCATAGCACGACTTTAAACTTTGACAAGTGGTTTAACTAATTAATCCGGTTAAATAGACCGCGCCTCTCTTCGGAGGTGCGGTCGTGTCAATAGGAGATGAAAAGACTTTTAACGCTTCAAGGCGTCCCAGCCTGCATATTTTGCAGTGTCCCCCAGTTCGACCTCGATACGCAGCAGCTGGTTATATTTGGCCACGCGATCCGAACGCGCGGGAGCTCCGGTCTTGATCTGTCCCATGTTCAGTGCAACGGCCAGATCTGCGATGGTGGTGTCCTCGGTCTCGCCGGAACGGTGGGAGGTGACCGCCCGCCAGCCGGAGCGGTGGCAGATCTCGACGGCTTCGATGGTTTCGGTTAAGGATCCGATCTGGTTTAGTTTTACCAGCAGGGCATTGGCAGCTTTATCCTGGATCGCCCGCCGGACACGCTCGGGATTGGTGACGAGCAGGTCGTCGCCTACGATCTGGATCTGGTCGCCTAATTCCTTGGTCATGAGCTGCCAGGACTCCCAATCGTCCTGCGCCAAGCCGTCTTCGATCGAAACGATCGGATACTGCTTGATCCACGATTTCCAGAACTCGACCAATTTCGGACCGCTCAGCTTCTTGCCCTCCTTACGCATATTGTAGGTTTTGGTCTCTTCTTCGTAGAATTCCGAGGCGGCCGGATCGAGGGCGATCGCCACGTCGGCACCACGGCCGGCTTTGAACCCCGCTTTTCCGATAGCTTCGAGGATCACCTCGACCGCCTCGCTGTTGGCTTTGAGAGCCGGGGCATATCCGCCTTCATCACCGACCAGGGTGGTGTAGCCTTTGGCCTTGAGCACAGACTTGAGCGCCTGGTAAATTTCAGATCCCCAGCGTAGCCCTTCGGCAAAGGTCGCTGCGCCCAAAGGCATGACCATGAACTCCTGTACATCGGTGGACTGCCAGCCGGTGTGGGTTCCGCCGTTTAGGATGTTCAACATCGGGACTGGTAGGAGGTGGGCGTAGACCCCTCCCAGATAGCGATAGAGCGGCATTTCCAGTGAATTGGCCGCGGCTTTAGCCACCGCCAGGCTGACCCCCAGGATGGCGTTCGCCCCCAGCTTGGATTTGTTGGGGGTGCCATCCAGAGCGAGCATTTCTGCATCGATGGCTTTCTGTTCGAGCGCGTCGTGGTCGACGAGGGACTTGGCGATCACCACGTTGACATTGGCGACGGCCTTCAACACCCCCTTGCCGTTGTAGCGCTTTTTGTCGCCGTCGCGTAGCTCGAGCGCTTCATGCACGCCGGTGGAGGCGCCTGACGGCACCGCAGCCCTGCCCCAGGCGCCGTCCGCCAGGAAGACCTCGACCTCCACCGTTGGGTTGCCGCGCGAGTCGAGGATTTCTTGTCCAGTTATGAGCTTGATGGTCGTGTCCATTTCCTTCTCCAGTGTTATAGATTAACAGATGTCACCCGGTGTTTCCTGTCCGGTAAAGTATAATCCTCTTTTAGTCATAAATGTTTGGAGGTCGATTTGTCCGCCCTCGAAGTCCCGGCCAAAGACCCGCGCGATGCCCTGCGTTACCCACTTCAGGAAACCCATCTCCATCAAGTCGTGATGGCTTTGGCCGGATTCATGTTCCGTTCTGTGATCGACCTTGAAATAAGCGGGCTGGAATACTTTCCCCGCTCGGGCGGTCTCATTGTGGCTGCCAACCACCTGACCAACTTCGATATTTTTCCTCTGCAGATGGCACTGCCGCGACCCCTGTTTTATATGGGCAAGGCGGAACTATTCCAAAATCGCCTGGCGCATGCCTTCCTAAGGGCTTTGTGTGCGTTCCCGGTCTATCGCGGCGCACGCGATGAATGGGCCCTGCTTCATGCGCGGCGCATCTTGGGAGCCGGCCAGGTGGTGGGGATCTTCCCGGAGGGAACCCGCAGCTATGGCGGCGGGTTAAAAGTGGCCAAGACGGGTGCAGCCCGGCTGGCTCTTACCAGCGGCTGCCCAATCACACCAGTGGCGATCGACGGCAGTCAGCGATTGTTCAAACAATTCCCACAGCGGACCCAGGTCAGGATTACGATCTGCGAGCCAATCCAGCCCCAAGCAGGTGAGCTGCCCCTGGCGTTGACCGATCGGCTTATGTTCCTGCTGGCGTGCAGCCTGCCGCCCTCCTTGAGGGGGGTCTATGGGCAGTTGCCAGCTGGTTTTTAATCCCGGGGCGGGGCCCGCCGTTCCTTTCGGTTATTTTTTGGTTTTTACGCCGGCTCGTTCGGCAGCCGCCCTGAGCAGTCCAGCAAAGAGCGGATGAGGCCGCATGGGCCGTGAAAGGAATTCCGGATGGAACTGGCTGCCGATCATATAAGGATGATCCTTGACCTCGGCAATTTCAACCAAGCGGCCATCGGGGGAGAGGCCTGAGAGTGCCATGCCGGCTTTTTCAAACTCCTCCCGAAAGAGGTTGTTGAATTCGAAGCGGTGGCGGTGGCGCTCTTCAACCTGTTTATCGCGATAGGCAGCCGCTGCCTTGGTACCCGGCTGCAGCACACAGGGATAGAGTCCGAGGCGCATGGTCCCACCCATATCCGTGATAGAGCGCTGATCGGTCATCAGGTCAATGACCGGGTGTGCGGTACCACGATCAAATTCCGTCGAATTGGCGTCCTCATACCCCAGCACGCTCCGGGCAAACTCCACGCACATGAGCTGCATACCAAGGCAGAGCCCCAGGTAGGGGACTTTGTTCTCCCGGGCATAATGGGCTGCCTGCACCTTGCCTTCGATGCCGCGTGACCCGAACCCGCCCGGAACGATGATGCCGTCGGCCGAGCGAAGGCTATCCCAGCACTTGCCTTTCTCAAGTTCGGTAGAATGGATCCAGACGATCTCCGCCTCCACCCCCGCTGAAAGGGCGGCATGTTTGATCGCCTCCCGCACCGACATGTACGCGTCGTGTAATTCAACGTATTTCCCCACGACGGCAATCTTCACGGATTGTTTTGGCCTCTGGACCTCTTCGACCAGACGCTGCCAGGGCGCCCAATCCGGTTTTTGAGTGGCCTGCAGATTCAGTTTTTCCATAATGTATTCTGCCATCCCGGCCTGTTCGAGGATCAGAGGCACCTCATAAAGGACCGATGCCGTGACCATCGGGATCACCGCACGCTTCTCCACATCACAGAACAGGGCGATTTTATCGCGTAGGCTGTCGTCGATGGGATAATCGGATCTGGCGATGATCATATTCGGCGAGATGCCGATCGAGCGCAGTTCGGCCACGGAGTGCTGGGTGGGTTTGGTTTTGAGCTCGCCGGTCGCGCCGATATACGGCAGCCAGGTCACGTGGACGAAGAAGGTGTTGTCCCGTCCCACCTCATTGCGCATTTGGCGTAAAGCTTCCAGAAAGGGCTGCGATTCAATGTCGCCGACCGTACCGCCGACCTCGACCAGGACAATCTCGGCATCGGCCTCCTTCGCCACCAGTGCAACGCGGCGCTTGATCTCGTTGGTGATGTGCGGGATGACCTGGATCGTTCCACCGAGAAAATCGCCGTGGCGCTCTTTCTGAATGATTTCCGCATACACCTGTCCGCTGGTGAAGTTGCTCGACTGGCGCAAGCGGATGTCAATGAAACGCTCGTAGTGCCCCAGGTCCAAATCGGTCTCGGCGCCGTCGTCAAGGACATAGACCTCTCCGTGCTGGTAGGGGGACATCGTTCCCGGATCCACATTGATGTATGGATCCAGTTTCTGGACGGTAACGCGAAACCCACGCGCTTTAAGGAGCAGCCCGGTGGCAGCCGCGGTCACTCCTTTCCCGACTGAACTGACGACCCCTCCGGTGAAGAACAGATATTTTGTCGCCATCAGGACCTCGTTTTGAAATGGGATTTCCCCTGATAACAAAGGAAGTGGGGAGGGCCATTTTTTGGCGCCCTCCCCACTTGGGTGTCCGATCGGTTGTACTGGTCAGGGAGCAGTGTTTTCATCCGACCAGTTTCACAATCTCTTCTGCGGCACGCCGCATTTCCAGGAAGATCAATCCGAGTTTGGCTTCCTGCCTGGCCAAGGCGGTCAGGACGGCTTCTTCTCCCACCGAGGTCAGGATGATAAAGCCTCCATCGCCGCGAATATAGACCTGCTCCAGCCCGCCGCGCCCCAGCTCACCCGCAATGCGTTCTCCCAGGCTGAGCATGGCGGCTGACATGGCGGAAACCCGGTCCTCCTCGACGTCGGCTGGAAGGGCGGAGGCCATGATCAGACCATCCACGGAGACCACGGCGGAGGCCTCGATGTCGGGTGCCGCGGCCTGCATTGCCCGCAAGCGGTTGACCATCTGTTCGCTACGGCTTTGACTCATCCTGGAATCTCCGCTGAGAAGTGCGTCATGATCACCCCACCATTATAAGGGAAAGTGGGGAAATTTGCATACTGTTTGAAAGTGCCTGGATCAATGATTCCTAGATTTGATCAGAAGATTCCAGAGAAACCTGCGTAGGAAGTTTCCGAGCAAAGCTCCGAGGATGATTGCAGCCGCCAGTCCACCGAAGAAAGTAAGGCAGGTCAGATTTGAAAACAGATTATTGGAGAGCTCTCTCTGGAGGCTTGATTCTTGGAAGAGGATAAAAGTCGTGATCCACAGCGCCAAAAAGACGATAACCACCAGGAAGTTTAAAGCACTGACCATCCGGATCAGGCAGGAAGGGGATAAATTTTGATCGACCGGATTGACGGCCAGCAAACCGAGCTTATGGAGCTGGTCTGCTCCTTTCCGGATCCAGGGAGGTGGCTGCCGAGACATACTTGGTCTGCGTTCCAGATCAATCCGTACTTTGGTAATCCCGATGCATCTTTGAGGAAGCTGTGTGTTGCCGTTTCGACGATTCTACATCAAAATGGTGTGGGCTGCGGTCCAACCCATGGGTCATCAGGGTCCTGCCTGAGCCTCTTCGGGAGGGAACTCCGGTCTCGGCTGTGTCTCGGCTGTTGACCCATTAGGGTACTCATGTTAAACTCAACAATTGCGAACCTTCCATGGAAGGGGACCTGACGGCCGTGAAGTAAGTAGGATGTCCCTTTGCCTATTTAAACCATGCGCACTGCCTCTCGAATCTTTTCTCTCGTCTGGATCGTCTTGATCCTTGCAGGGGTCCATCCGTTGCAGGTCTCTGCCCAGCAGGCTACACCGATCATCACCGCACCGCATCCCGGGGATGCCCTGCAGGGCGTGATCACGATTACAGGCACCAGCCAGGTAGATGGCTTCGCCTCTGCGGAGATCGCCTTCTCGTACAGCGGAGATCCGACCGGCACCTGGTTCAGGATCGCGACGGCAAGCCAGTCGGTTCAGGATGGAACTCTGGCGGTATGGGATACGACCAGCATCAGCGATGGGGTGTATGACCTGCGCCTGCGAGTCCTGAGCTCAGATGGAAAAACGCTGGATGAGGTCATTTCCGGCCTGCGGGTGCGGAACTATACACCGGTTGAGACTCCGACACCCACCGCTTTTATCCCAGCTGCAACGCCCCTCCCGACCCGTACGGCCACCGCAACCCCTTATCTGACTCCGAGTCTGCTTCCACCCAACCCGGCCGTGCTCTCTTCAAAAGATGTTTCCACAGGCATCGGTTACGGAGGCCTGGCAGCCATCCTGCTGTTCCTCCTGCTCGGCGTGTATCTTTGGATGCGGCGGAAGTCATGATGACAGAGACCTATTTGTTGATCGGCCTTGGCAACCCAGGCCGGGAATATCGTGAGAATCGGCATAATATCGGCTTCATGCTGCTCGACCGCCTGGCGGTGAAACTCGACACGCGCTTCACCCGCCTGCAGTCCAAAGCCCTGGTGGCCTCCGCCACCTATCAGGATCTCAAACTGATCCTGGCCAAACCGCAGACTTTCATGAATCTCTCAGGCCAGGCAGTGCAAGGGCTGGTGCGTTTCTATAAGCTGCCGCTTTCAAACCTGCTGGTTGCTCACGATGACCTTGACCTGCTTCCCGGAACGATCCGGATCCGCCCGGATGGGGGTTCGGCAGGCCAGAAGGGGATGGCTTCGATCATTGAGCGGCTCGGGACGGATGTATTCCCACGGCTGCGCCTGGGCATCGGCCATCCCCCGGGCCAGATGGACGCTGCCGATTATGTCCTACAAGATTTTACGGATGAGGAGAGGCCAGTCATCTCTGAGACCCTGAATCGTGCGGCCGAGGCCGCCATGCTGTTTGTTCGGGAAGGGCTGGACACCGCGATGAATCAATTTAATGGAAGCGTCTAGTAATCCAGGGGGAGCCCTGGTCAATCAGCCGGGTTTGACTTGGGCGTGCTAAACGCAAAATGGATTTCCTTCTCAAGCAGATCCGCTCTACCCCTGCCTATCAGGCCCTGCTCCTAGCCATCCAGTCCGGGAAAACCCTGCCGGGCCTGGCGTTGCCGCGTGCCGCCCGATTACCGGTCTTGGCGGATCTCCATGCCGATCTGGGCAAGCCGGTTGTACTGTTGACCGATCGAGGCGACCACGCCCTCGCTCTGTACGACGAGCTGGCTTTCTGGACCAAGGGTGTTCGCCGTTATATTTATTCCGAGCCCAACCCGCTGTTCTACGAAGATGCCAGCTGGGGCAGCACCATCCGGGGCGAGCGTCTGCAGGCGTTGACTGCTCTGGCTGCCTACCATCTGCCGTTTGTGAAAAAACCGGCCACACCGCCTCTGGTTGTCACCTCGGCGCGGGGGCTCATGACGCGCACTCTGCCGAGGCGCGATTTCCTATCCGCCTCAAAGCAGGTAAAGGTCGGACAGAGCATTTCAATCGAGGCGTTGCTGGTAGAGTGGGTGAAGAACGGCTATCAGGGTGTGGACACCGTACTGGAACCCGGACAGTTCTCGCACCGCGGTGGGATTCTGGATATCTGGCCGCCGTCCGAACCATTTCCAACACGGCTGGATTTTTTTGGGGACGAGGTTGACACAATCCACAGCTTCGACCCGACCTCGCAGCGGACGGTTACTGAACTGCAGGCCGTGCTCCTGACCCCGGCTCGTGAGTTTCTGGTTACAACGCCGGGTGGATTCAGCGAGTTCCACATCCCGCGCCTCCATCCCAACGCCGGCACTTTGCTGGATTACCTGCCCCGCGGCGCCCTGGTCGTGGTGGATGACTGGGGGCTGCTGGAAAGCACGGTTAATGAACATGAAGAGCAGGCGGTTAAATTCCGGGCCGAGAGCATTGCGGAGGGGACCTTGCCGGCCGATTTCCCGGTACCTTACCTTACCTGGTCGGAGCTCTCGGATCGTCTGCAGAGCCTTTCGTGCCTGGAAGTGGGCCACTCAACCGCTCAGCTGGATGTCGAAGGTCAGACCGATACGGAGAGCCTTGCTGCACAGTTCGGTCACATCGAGCACTTCGCGGGACGTCTCAAACCGTTCATCGAGTACCTGGAAAAGATGATCGCTGCCAGCCATTCGATTGTTGTGGTTTCGCGTCAAGCTTCACGCCTCGAAGAGCTGTGGGCGGAACAGCCTCTCCCTGCCGCCGCGGCACCTCCTGAATTTGTCGAAGGCAGCCTCTCCGAGGGATGGAGCCTGGGGAATTCGCTCCTGATCACGGATGCCGAGGTCTTCGGATGGGAACGACCCCAGCCGCGGCAGCGCCCCCAACCAGGCGCGGAGACCCCAGAGGCAGCGTACGCAGATTTATTCCCTGGAGATTGGGTTGTCCACGTGGATTACGGCATCGGCCGATACGCGGGCCTGGTTCAACGCACCCTCGATGGGCTGGAACGTGAGTTCCTATGCATTGAATATCAGAACGGCGACCAGGTGTACGTTCCCATCCATCAGGCTGATCGTTTGACGCGCTACATCGGTCCGGATGCCGCCCCACCGAGTCTTGGACACCTGGGGAGCCCAGAATGGCCGGAAACCAAGCGACGAGTAGGGGAAGCCGTGAAGGACGTGGCCGCTGAACTGCTTGACCTGCACGCTCGACGACAGATCGCCCGCGGATTCGCCTTCAGCCCGGACAGCGCCTGGCAAGGCGAACTGGAGTCGTCCTTCCCCTATGTCGAAACCCGTGATCAGGTTCAGGCGCTCTCCGAGATCAAAAAGGATATGGAAATTCCCCGCCCGATGGACCGCTTGCTTTGTGGCGATGTCGGGTATGGGAAAACTGAGGTGGCCCTGCGGGTCGCCTTCAAGGCAGTCATGGATGGGAAACAGGTCGCTGTACTGGTCCCGACCACTGTCCTGGCCCAACAGCACTATGACACTTTCAAACAGCGCTTAGCGGCTTTCCCAGTGACAGTCGAGATGCTTTCGCGTTTCCGGACGCCGCATGAACAGGATCAAATCCTGTATGCCCTTGCCGAAGGGGCGGTCGACATCGTGATTGGCACGCACCGCTTGATCCAGCCGGATGTCCAGTTCAAGGATCTTGGGCTGGTTGTTATCGACGAGGAACAACGCTTTGGAGTCACCCATAAAGAGCATCTCAAAAAACTACGCACGGAAGTGGATGTGCTGACCCTGACCGCCACTCCCATCCCGCGTACGCTCTACATGGCCTTGACTGGAGTTCGCGATATTTCCAACCTGAACACCCCGCCGGAAGAGCGTCTGCCGATCGTCACGCACATCGGCCCATATTCTCCGAAGCTCGTCCGTCAGGCCATCTTGCGCGAGCTCGAGCGCGGAGGTCAGGTCTTCTTCGTCCACAACCGGGTGCAGACTATCCATGCCATGAAAATGCATCTGGAAAAGCTTGTCCCGGAAGCGCGCATCTCCATTGCCCATGGACAGATGCCTGAGAACGAACTGGCGTCGGTGATGCATCGTTTCACCGCCGCGGAGGTGGATGTGCTGCTTTCGACCTCCATCATCGAATCCGGCCTGGATATCCCTAACGCTAATACTCTGATCGTCGATCGCGGTGACACCTTTGGGCTGGCGCAGTTGTATCAGTTGCGCGGGCGGGTCGGGCGCGGAGCTATGCGTGCCTACGCCTATTTCTTCCGGCACCGGAAACTACCCCCCACCCCGGAGGGCCAGGCGCGTTTGGAGGTGATCGCCGAGAACACACAACTGGGTGCCGGAATTTCCATCGCCATGCGCGATCTGGAAATGCGCGGAGCAGGTGAGTTGTTGGGCACACGACAGACCGGACACATCGCCGCGGTTGGTTTTCATCTGTACACCCGGTTGCTGGCCGCGGCGGTACGAAGCCTGCGCCGGGCAAACAAACTTCCAGAGGCATCGCAGCCATCGGCATTCATGCAAGCGGCCGGTCTGCCAATCAATGTGGAACTCCCCCTGGCGTCGGGGATCCCCGTGGCTTACATTGCTGATCAGAACCTGCGCCTGCGCCTCTACCGGCGCCTGGCGGACCTGACGGATGAAGCCGCGCTGGACGCCCTGACAGCTGAATTTGCAGACCGCTTCGGACCGCTGCCGGAGATGGTCGAGAACCTGTTCTTCCAGATGCGGGTCAGAATACGAGCAGAAATAGCCGGGTTGATCTCGGTCAGCATGGAAAGCGGTCAGGTCGTCCTTCGATATCCTCCGCCGCCGGAAGGGGCCGAACCGAGGCGTTTGCCGGACCTCGGTCCCAGCGTGCGCGGTGGCAAGAACGTTTATCGGTGCACCTTTGGCAAGGATCCGGACTGGCGGGAAAAGATGTTAGAATTATTGTCAACCCTGTCCACCGCCGTAGGTGGCCCATGATCTCATAGATGCCGGAAACCTCAACAGAAAGGATTGGAAATGCCTGAACAAAAACTGCTGTACCTGTCCCGTGCAGATGTCGAAGCGGTCGCCCTGGATATGAACACGATCCTGAAACTCCTTGAAGAAGCCTTCCGGGAGAAGGGCCATGGGAAGGTCGAAATGCCTCCCAAACCGGGGATCCACACCATGCCGGACGCCTTTATCCACGCCATGCCTGCCTACATTCCTTCCCTGCGGTCCGCCGGGATCAAATGGGTCAGCGGCTACCCGGAAAATTTTAAGCGCGGTCTGCCGTACATCACCGGCCTGCTGATTCTCAATGAACCCGAGACTGGAATCCCGTACGCCTTGATGGACTGCACCTGGATTACTGCCTACCGGACCGGTGCTGCAACTGGCCTGGCCGCCAAATACCTGGCGCGCCCGAATAGCTCGGTGGTTGCGATTCTGGCCTGCGGCGTCCAGGGACGGACCAACCTCGAGGCGCTGGCCTGCCTGTTCCCGATCCAGCGCGCCTATGCCTATGACATCCTGCCGGAAGCGCAAGCCAAATTCATCCAGGAGATGAAGGCTAAGTTCAAGTTCGAAATCGTTCCTGCCAAGAATCCAAAGCAAGCTGTCCAGGAGAGCGATCTGGTCGTGACCGCGGGACCGATCCTGCACCACCCGTCTGCCACCATCGACAAGGACTGGCTGAAACCTGGAGGGTTCGGCTCGGCTGTGGATTTCGACTCATACTGGCGCGGTGGAGCCATGGCCCAGATGGACCGGATCAGCACGGACGACCATGCCCAATTCCAGTATTACCGGACAATCGGTTATTTTCAGGAGACCCCTGATCCGTATGCCGACCTCGGCGAACTCGTTGCCGGGTTAAAACCGGGGCGCGGTTCCGATCGGGAGCGGACCCTCGCCATCAACCTGGGCCTGGCAATGGATGATATGGCCATAGCCCCGGAAATCTATCGAAGAGCTCAACAAAAGGGTTTGGGCACCTGGCTGCCCCTCTAGCGTGCGGCCGTCGATATCCGCATCCACAGGTCGAGGCAGGCGCTGCAGCCTTGAAGTTGCGCATGTCCGGCGATTAATGGACTCGCCTGAGTGAACTCTCGATCTCAAGGAAACGAACCAGGGCGGACATTGTACATTATGCAATGTCCGCCATTCGTTCCAAGAGAATGTTGGACAGACCGAAAGCGCGGTCTCGATCAAACAGGATTTAGGTTATCTGAATGGGATTATAATTTCCTCGGTAAGCCGGAGGGTGCTCAATGCCAATTCCTGATTCGCGATCAGGTCCTCCGGTAACCGTTCGGATCCTCGATCGACAAACGTATGATCAAAAAATCAATTTCAATATGGATGGCCTTCCTGGTTATTTTTGGGGCGGCAATCACCCCGCAGATTGCCCAGGCAGACACTCCTCCGGCGGGCCCCATCTACATCGTCCAGCAGGGGGATACTCTGTGGGGCATCGCTCTGCGCTTCAATGTCAGCGTTTCCGACCTCGAAACTGTCAACAACCTGGCCAGCACGAACATTTTCGCCGGCCAGCACCTCGTTATTCCTGGATTGGAGGGGTTGAGCGGTACGTTGACCGCGGTGACCGTTCCATACGGGCAGACCCTGCACAGTCTTGCCCGTCAGTACAGCGTGGATGAGTCGCTCCTCCGTCAGCTTAACCATATCGTCAGCCCAGCCGAACTGTACGCCGGTTACAGCCTGACCCTCCTGCAGCAGAATAACCAGCCCTCCTACACCGCACGCGCAGCCCTAGCCAAAGGCGAGACTTTGCTCGAACTGGCGGTGACCCAAAATACAGACCCCTGGACCGTGGTGCAGATCAACCATCTCTCCGGAACCTGGGACGCCCTCCCCGGCGACAGCCTGTTTCTGCCCTCGGGAAACTCAAACAACCCCAACGGCATGCCTCCTGTTTTCAATTCGGTGACCGTGGATCCTCTCCCGGTCGTGCAGGGAACAACTGTTCAGGTAAAGGTCGTATCATCCCAGGCGGTCGGCCTGGTTGGATCGCTGCTGACCACGCCTTTGCATTTCTATCCATTCGGCGTCAACACATATGTGGCGTTACAGGGGGTGGATGCCGAGGCGGATTTAGGGTTGTACCCTCTGGACATTAAAGCGACTCTGCCGGATGGCTCGGTACAGTCCTTCGAGCAAATGGTACCCATTACCTCCGGGAATTATCTTCACGACACAACAATCTATAATGTTTCTCCGGATACGATCGACCCGAAAGTGATCGACCCCCAAGCGGAGCAGGTTCGAGCGCTTACGGCTACTTCCACCACGGAAAAATACTGGCAGGGTATGTTCTCCTCGCCAGCTTCATTATTTGCTGCCTATACTCATATCACCTCGCCCTTCGGAATTCGCAGATCTTATATTAGTCTTGGGACGAGCCTGACACTCGAGACCTATCACACGGGGATCGACTACGCCGGTGGAGTAGGCCAACCGATCACGGCGCCGGCAGCGGGGATCGTCGTCTTTGCAGGACCACTGGTGGTGTGTGGCAATGCCACCTATATTTACCATGGCTGGGGGGTTTACTCCGGAATCTGTCACCAATCCGCGATCAAGGTGACGGTTGGCCAGAAGGTCCAGCAGGGGGATTTGATCGGTTTGGTCGGGGGAACCGGACGCGCCCTCGGCCCCAACCTCCACTGGGAAGTCTGGGTGAACGGGGTCACGGTCAATCCTGTGCAATGGCTGAACGCGTCCTTCCCGCATTAATACATTTAAGCGGACCTTTAGTGTTGAGGGCGACTCGCTCTCACGATTAAACCCCCAATGAAGCTATCTGCCTGGCTGAAATGGGTGATGTCTGTGGACATCACCTTGTTGCTCAGTCTCCATGGAAGCCGGGTCGAGGCGCATTCGCCGGATAGGTATGCCCTGAGTCAATCTATTCAAATCATGCCGGAGGCTATGCCATCTTCCGTATTCTGACGTCGATTTCTTTCTCCCCCTTCAACAACTCCACCAATTTCGAAACATCCGTATTCCCATAATGATACGGATACAAAATGCGCGGCCGGATGGTTTTGGCTGCATCCGCCACCATCTCCGGCGTCATCGTGTAGGGCAGGTTCATAGGCAGGAAGGCTATAGCAATGTTTCGCAGATTTTTCATTTCGGGGATGTTCTCAGTATCTCCAGCGATATAGACGGGTGTCTCGCCAAAGTTGATAATGTATCCATTCCCAACTCCTTTCGGATGGAAGGGTTGCCCGTCCTCACGCTTGTGGACAAGGTTGTATGCCGGGACCGCCTCCACGCGCAGCCCCGTCACCGTTTGCACATCACCATTGCGCATAGCAATCCCACTGCTCACCTGCTTGGCGCCCTCCGGGTTCAGAATCAGCACCGTCGCAGATGTCCGGATGGCCGCCAGAGCCTGCGGGTCGAGGTGATCACGATGCTCGTGCGTGGCAATTATGACATCCGCTTTGGGGAGCTTAGTATAGTCTGCCACTTGACCAAACGGGTCAATATAGATATCTTTTCCGTTGAAGGCCATCAACAAACTTGAGTGTCCAAGAAACATGATGGACAGGTTCCCGGTGGAAGTGGGGATCAAATCGGTTTCAAATGATTCTTGCTTAGCCATTGTCGCGTTCCTTTCTGGAATTCTGTTCTGCCTTTTTGCCTGCTGTCCGTAGAAAGGTTTTGAAGGGAATAACCTGCCCCTATGCGGCTGGAGCGGCGGGGCAGGCAAGATTCACCCTTGACCCCCTACAAACCAGTAACTCAGACAGCTGCCATTCATCCGGACCGGGTCTCGACGTGTTTTCCGTCGCAAAATGGCTTGTTGTTGGACCGTCCGCAGCGACACAGGGTGACCCGGTTACGGACCTCGTAAATTGTCCCGTCGGCTGCTTCCACCGGGATGCCGCCGCGCACCCACAGCGGACCGGTCACCGCCTCAACCGGGTCGATGACTACCCCGATCGATGGTGAAAATTTCGGTTCAATCAGGTTCCCATTCTTGTCCCGTAGTATCAATCGCCCGGCCGGGCAGTCCCCGACCTCCTGGAGGGCAATCTTTTTCGATTCAGGATCATCGGCATGGCGGGTGTTGTCCCATGCTCCGCCTGCTCGATCGCAGAATCGAGCCAAAGCGCATAAGACTGGCACGTCGATCAGATCCATTTGAGGGCCGGTCGTGACTGGTTCAGCCTGAAGGAGGACGGGCTTTCGATTGGCAGTCTCAGTGCCATCGAAATTGACCGAGTTGTGGGTCCCGTCGCAGTACGGTGCGTTTTTGGAATTCCCACAGCGGCACAGTTCATACTCCTGCTGAAGCGGGTAGATTTTTCCCTTGCGCCAGCCTACGGATAACCCGTCTTGGTCAGGAACAAGGATCTCTTCATGGAGCGGTACTCCGCCGGTGACGCAATAGGGGCCATCCAGGGTTATTTTGATTTTCATGGTCGGTTGGACTAGAGGCTTTTGGGATGCCATGGTTTTTGCCTTCCCATCGCTTTCAGGCGCAGCAGATTAACGATATGGTCAGTCGCCAAAACGACGCACGAACCAGACTTTGATGACCTGGGTCAGAAGTATGTATGCGATCAACATGCCCAACAGGAACAGCCAATAGGTCGGTGGCAGAGGTACGAATCCAAGCACACCCGCCAGCGGTGAGAAAGGCAGATATGCCCCGACCGCCACGATCGCCAATGAAGTGAAGATCAACGCGTTGCTAGCCCGGCTCTCGATAAAGGGGATTTTGTTCGTGCGGATGACGTGGATGATCAAGGTCTGAGTGAAGAGCGATTCCACGAACCAACCAGTATGAAATAGCGCCGCGTTGTTCCAACTATGGAATATGGAAAGCATGATGAAGAAAGTGGCGTAGTCGAAGATCGAGCTAATCGGCCCGATGAAGATGATGAATCGCCGGATTTCACTGATCGTCCACTTGCGAGGCTTCGTCAACCAATCCTGGTCCACCTGATCGGTCGGTATAGAGGTTTGGGAGAAATCGTAAAGCAGATTGTTGGTCAGCACCTGGATCGGCAGCATCGGCAGAAACGGCAGGAAGATGCTGGCACCCAGAACGCTGAACATGTTTCCAAAGTTGGATGAGGCGGCCATCTTGATATACTTGACGATGTTCCCGAACACACTCCGCCCTTCCATCACACCCGCTTCGAGGACCAGCAGGCTGGTCTCCAACAGGATGATGTCCGAGGATTCCTTGGCGATGTCGACTGCTGAGTCGACCGAGATGCCTACATCGGCAGCTTTCAGCGCTGGAGCATCGTTGATCCCATCGCCCAGGAAGCCCACCACATGGCCATCCTTCTGCAGGGCCCGGATGATGCGTTCTTTATGAGAAGGCGATAATTTGGCGAAGACTGTCGTCGCCTCAGCTGCTTCGGCCAGGTGCGCTTCATCCATCTCCTCGATCTCATTGCCGAGTAGAATGTGTTCGACGGAAAGACCGACCTGCTTGCAGATGCTGGCGGTCACGACCTCATTATCCCCGGTCAAAATCTTAACGGCAACATTGTGTTGGTGGAGTTTGTCCAGGGCTTCTGGGGCTGTATCCTTGGGCGGGTCCAGGAAGGCCAGGTAACCCAACAGGGTCAGGTTGGTCTCATCCCGGATTGTGTAATGAGGGGGTTCATCCTTCGCGGGAAAGATTCGATAGGCGACCGCAAGCACCCGGTATCCCTGGGAGTTCAGATCGCGCACCCTTTGTTTGCGATGTTCGTCGTGCTCCGGTGTCACCTCCAGGATCTCACCGTTGACCTCAACATGTGTTGAGAGTAGCATGATCTCCTCGACCGCGCCCTTGCAGATCAGGATATGCTGGCCCTGGTTATCCTTTATAATGACCGACATGCGCTTGCGCAGGAAATCAAAGGGTAATTCGTCTATTTTGCTATAGAGTTCATCCACCTGGAGCTGCTCGTTCAGTTGGACGTGGTTCAAGATGGCTTCGTCGGTCAGGTTTTTCAGGCCGGTCTGGTAATAACTGTTGAGGTATCCATAGTTCAGCACATGGTCGCTCGGGTTTCCCAGGACGTCCAGGTATTTCTCGAGCACGATTTTTCCCTGGGTGATGGTCCCGGTCTTATCCGTACAGAGCACGTCCATTGCGCCGAAATTCTGGATGGAGTTCAGGCGCTTGACGATGACCTTCTTCTTCGACATGGAGATGGCGCCCTTGGATAGGTTGACCGTCACGATCATCGGTAGCATTTCCGGGGTCAGGCCGACGGCGACTGCCAACGCGAACAGGAAAGCTTCCAGCCAGTTGCCCTTGCTGAAGCCGTTGATCAGGAAGACCATTGGTACCATGACCATCATGAAACTGATCATCAGCCATGTGAACTGGTTGACGCCCTTATCAAAGCTGGTGAGCACCCTCTGACCAACGATACTGCTCGCCAGCGATCCGAAATAGGTCTGGCTGCCGGTCTGAACCACCAGGGCTGTCCCGGTGCCGCTTTCGATGTTGGAACCCAGAAAACAGATGTCCGGCATCTCAAGGGGATTCTGGACAGAGGCGTCTGGAACGGTCGGGAGTTTTTCCACCGGGAGGGACTCGCCCGTCAAGGCTGCCTGGTTAACAAACAGATCCTTGGCGGTCAGCACCCGGACGTCGGACGGAATCATGTCGCCGGCCGCGAGCGCGACGATATCACCTGGTACCAGTTCTTTCAGGTGGATTTCCTTCCGCTTTCCATCCCGGATGACCGTGGCGGTCGTGCTGACCATAGCCTTGAGCTGCTCGGCGGCGTGGTCGGCCCGGCTTTCCTGGACGTAGCGCAGAACGATGCCTAGCAGCACCATCCCGAAAATGATCAAAGCCCCGTCCAGGTCTTGGGTCAGATAGGAGATGATTCCCAGGATGACGAGCAGGATCACCAAGGGGTTCTTAATATTGTCCCACAGGCGCAGCAGCCAGGATCGGCGTTTCTCTTTTGCGACCTCGTTCAGCCCGAATATCTCCAGGCGCGCCTCGGCCTCGTTTTGCGGAAGGCCTTGCAGTGTGCTGTTATATTGTTTTAAAACTTCAGGAATTTCCGCCCGGGCAGCCCCCACCAATTTCCCAGAAACATGAATGCCATTCGTGCGCCCAGCACCGTTCAACCGTAGAGGCAGTGTGATCTTCGGTAAGAAGCTCATGGCAGGCCTTCAAAAAAATAGCCCCCGCGCTGGTGGGAACACGGGGGCATTCGTAAATCGCCGTTGCAACGGCGGTTTATGCGGCCTTCAGCCCAAGTGTCTGCGTCAGAGCGGGCGATGCAAGTAAATTGCATCGATGATCCGGATCAAGCGATTGATCTGTATTCATATTTTTATCCGCCCGGCAGTATATGCCCGTCAGTAGGTTAAGTCAAGAGGCTGCCTTGATTCTGCTAGGATATTGCAATTTTTCAAGACAAACCACTCATCCTTTCCGTCGAGGGATCGATTGACCCGGTCTTCATGAGCCGGGGAAATTGCTCTATAATTCAATGATACGTAGGAGAGATTTGACATGAAAATGCGTGCTATCGTTAGTGGTCTGGTCATCCTCGGCATTCTGTCAGCATGCAATCTGCCACAGGCTGGCCCGACCCCGGGTGTCGAGCTGGTGGCCAGTCTGGTTGCCGCCACCCTGCAGGAATTGGAAACGCCGGTCAATTCGCCGATTCCCTCAGCCTTTCCAACCATGCAACCAACCCCATCGACCTCTGCCGCATCGCTGACCCCGACCATGCAGCCGCCGACGTCTATTTCCGCGGCAACGCCGATCCCGTCTCTGGGGACGACCTTGACCCCCGTTCCAGGGTCGATCGAAGGCAGCATCAGCGGGTATCCCTACGGCTCGATTCCCGCATTGACCGTCGTCGCCTTTGACAAATCCTCACCTTATCTTAAGTATTGGTATTGGAAAACAGCCTCCGGCAATACCTCGTATGCGATGGACGGATATGTTTCCCCGGGGTCTTACCAGGTCGTGGCGTATGATGCCTCCGGCCACGCGGGTGGATGTACCACGCTGGTCACTGTGGTCAGCGATCAGAAAGTCAATTGCGATATTACCGACTGGGCGGGGTCTTATCCCGCCAATCCGGTTCATTGATCGGCAGCCGGAGGCCCAATGAAATCCAGGTACTGGTTGCTCATCCTGCCCTTGATCCTACTGGCCGGAGTATCCTGTTATCCGAAGGGGTCTGCGATAGTGCCCCCGCCGGCGATCCCATTCGCAACCGTGACGAGCATTCCACCGGTTACACCTCCCCAAGCTCTCGCAAGCCTTTCCGTTCGTCCCGGGTCGATCTCAGGTTATCTTTCTTATCCAGGCGACTACATACCGGAGCTGAGGGTCGTCGCGTTCGCGGCGGGTGAGCCCAGCCGGTATTACTATGCAGACACCGTTCAAAATCAAAGTGTATATCAAATCTTGAATATCCCGGCTGGTTCGTATCATGTCATCGCCTACCGGCTTGACCCCACCTCCACTCAGGCGGCCGGTTATTCTCGAGCTGTGCTGTGCGGTTTGCTGAACACCTGCATGGATCACACCCTGCTGGATGTATCCGTGGCCCCCGGTCAGGCGATTGGGAACGTTGATCCGGGCGACTGGTACGCCCCGGCCGGTACCTATCCCCCTCGGCCCGGCCCATAAGACTCCCCGTCGGACAACTCACTCACCCGCCGTGCGTAATTGGATAAGGCACCTGCGGACCCAGGGCTATCTTCTCCGACAGCCTCCCAGCCCTTGGCGGACCGGATTATTATCTCAGTGTAAAATTCGCGTGATCGAGCCAAAGAAGTATGGCAATCGCAATGCCGAGAATTCCGAATATTAAGTATAGTGCCTTGAATCGACTACGGCGTCCGAAAAGGTTAACCAAAAGAAGAACGACACCCACGATCAGAAAATACCAGGGGAACCAGTTGGGGAGGGTTATCATGATCAGCTCCGATTGTCAGGATAAAGCTGCCGTCCGGATGGGGAAGCGTATCTTGGTCACCTGCAAAAAACGGGACTCAGTCTTTGATCGAGACGCTGGGCGTACGCGCTCATACTGGCCAGATCACCGATTTGGTCAACGGTGATCACGGCATGGCAGTGTCGAACAACCAGATCCGTTTCGCCCAATGCACTTTTCATGCCGAATGCTTCATCGCCCAAACTTACGGCGTTTCCAGTTCCCCCCTTAAATAAATCATTCAAGTACGCGGATATGCTCTGGTAAGCAGCGGACGTAGCAGCGGGGTCTTCATAGATAAAAACCTGCACGAGGCCTCCGGCGAAACTTCCGCAGGCGAGCTGTTCTCCGATGTAATAATCGGGTGTTGGCACGCTGTACTGATCATAAAAGTGATTGGGGTTTCTGGTGTGGGTGATTTGCCCACTCGTACATCCAGAAGGAAAATCGTTGGGTTGGACGATCTGTTTGTCTAATTGAAGCGCGGAAAATGGGAAAAGTGTAGGGGTAGGTAGAGCGGTTTGAGTTCGGGCCGTGGCGGTTTGAACTTCCGCCGCAGACGGCGCGCAAGAGGCGAGCAAGACAAAGCTGATTAAGACAGGTAGGATTATTCTCATCTCAACTTCCCTGTAAAAGTGGAGCGAACAAGAACGCTCTCCTGATCGCGGTAGCTGGCCATCGAATGAAACGGCGCACTAGCAGGACCATGCGTACCCATTATCGCGCTATCACCGGAAAGTGTGCCCCCGCAGTGCTCGTCGCTGGCGGCCAGTTGTAGGAACGTGCCTCGACATCGTTTATCACCAATGCGATTCTGTACAAAGCCAACTGATCGGCGTGGCGGCTGGAGTCCGGTTAATCAGCCAGGAGCAGCAAGATAAGGTTTTGCTCCCCCGTTTTCAATGATACAATTTCGAGGTTCAGCCTTTCTTCTCTCTTCAATCCTGATTTTTTCCGCATTTCAGGGTAAGTGGACGAAGCGTCTGTTCTATCCAGGTTTGCCCAATCTATGGACTTCAAACTTCAGGCCCCCTTTCAACCCACCGGAGACCAGCCGGAGGCCATCCGCCAGCTGGTGGATGGGATTCAGCGTGGATACAAGCACCAGGTGCTCCTCGGCGCGACCGGTACGGGCAAGACGTATACGATCGCTTCCCTCATCCAACAGGTCCAGAAACCGGCCCTAGTCATGGCTCACAATAAGACCCTGGCTGCGCAGCTCTACGCCGAATTCCGGGAGTTCTTCCCCGAGAACGCGGTGGAATACTTCGTCTCTTACTACGACTACTATCAGCCGGAGGCCTACGTCCCCCGCCAGGATCTATACATTGAAAAGGAGACGGACATCAACGAGGAGATCGAACGCCTGCGCCTGGCTGCCACGACGGCCTTGATGTCCCGTCGGGATGTGATTATCGTGGCCTCGGTCTCATGCATCTATGGCCTGGGCAGTCCGGAGGAATACGGCAAAGGCGCCGTCCACATGCAGGTGGGGGAGATCTACCGCCGGAACGCACTCATCCGGCAGCTCGTGGATGGGCAGTACCAGCGCAACGATCTGGAGTTGCGCCCAGGAACTTTCCGGGTCCGTGGGGATACCCTGGAGATCATCCCGGCGTATGAGGACAAGCGCGGGTACCGCATCACATTCTTCGGGGATGAGGTCGAGCACATTCAGGAATTTGCCCCTCTGACCGGGGAAATCGGCCCAGAGCCGAGCCAGGTGGATATCTACCCGGCCAAGCATTACCTGGCTCAAGACGACAGACTCAAGGAATCCATCGCGAACATTGCCAAGGAACTCGAGGAGCGCATCCAGTACTTTAAGGAAAGCGGAAAGCTGCTCGAGGCCCAGCGGATCGAACAACGCACCCTTTATGACCTGGAAATGCTGAGGGAGGTCGGTTACTGTTCCGGCATCGAGAATTACTCCCGACAGCTGGATGGCCGCGCTGCGGGTTCGCATCCATGGACCATGATCGACTTCTTGCCCAGTGACTATTTATTGGTGATTGACGAATCCCACATGACTATCCCGCAGATCCGCGGGATGTACAACGGAGATCGCTCGCGCAAAGAGACACTGGTTGAATACGGATTCCGGCTTCCCTCTGCACTGGACAATCGTCCGCTTAAGTTCGAGGAATTTGAGAATTGCATGGGCTATACGGTCTATACTTCGGCCACCCCGGGGCCCTACGAAATGCAGCATGCCAAACAGGTCGTTGAGCAGATCATCCGCCCAACCGGCCTGGTCGACCCCGAGGTCGAAGTCCGTCCGGTACAGGGCCAGATCGATGACCTGGTCAAGGAGATCCGCGCCCGCGTCGAGATGGGGGAGCGCGTTCTGGTGACCACCTTAACCAAGCGTATGGCGGAGGACCTGGCGGACTATTTGATGGAGCTGGGTATCAAAGTGCATTACCTGCACTCCGAGGTGGAGACCTTGGAGCGCATCGGCATATTGCGTGACTTGAGACTGGGTGTATTCGATGTGATCGTCGGCATCAACCTGCTGCGGGAGGGGTTGGATCTACCGGAGGTTTCATTGGTGGCGATTCTCGATGCGGATAAGGAGGGTTTTCTACGCTCGGATACGGCCTTGATCCAGACGACAGGCCGGGCTGCCCGCCACATCAATGGCAAGGTCATCATGTATGCCGATCGGATCACCGACTCGATGAAGCGGGCGATTGATGAGACCAACCGCCGACGAGCCAAACAGGTCAAATTCAACCAGGAGCACGGCATTATCCCGGTCAGCATTCATAAGACCATCCGCGATCTGACCGATGAGATGTCCCCGCGGGCGGCCGCGGAAGCCAAGGGCGAATCGAGGACAAAGCACAAAGATGTGACCAGTCGGAACGATCTTCAGCGGGTGATTGCTGAGCTTGAGAAGCAGATGAATGAGGCGGCCAAGAACCTCGAGTTCGAAAGAGCGGCCGCTTTGCGGGACGAAATGTACGAGCTGAAATCCATCCTGGCCGACGATGAAGGCCTTAAGCCCTGGGAGAGGATCAAATTGCTCTCGGGCGAGGAATGAGCAGAACCGAGACTCCTCTCAAAAATGGACGAGGAGTATTCTTGAGCCCTTTTCAGCACCAATCCTGGCTGGAGACGAAGGAAACGACCATGTCCATCTTCAAGTCCCGCATGATCCTCTGGACGCTCGTACTGATCCTGGCGGTAGGCAGCGCCAGCTGTGGCCCTAAAACACCGACGGGGCCGGTCACGATCCGCGTCTTGACCACCAATCAGGCGGGAATGACGGCGGATGAATGGAACTCGATAACGCAGCAATTCATGGCCGCCAATCCGGATATCAAGGTTGAGCTGTATTTCGTTTCGGATTCACAGGTTGAGGATCAGTTCACCAAAGGCATGACTGCCTATCCTCCTGCCTATGACGTGGTCATGGTGAATCCCACCTGGGTGGATCGCTGGATCAAGGCCGGCTACCTCGCAGATATCACGAAGAGGATTACCCCGGATATGCAGCAGAATATCTTCCCGACCGCGTGGGAAGTGGTCACCCGGAGTGGAAAATCCTATGGCGTGCCCTGGTCGCCGGACATGAAATTCCTTTATTACAACCGGAATCTCCTGGCACAGGTCGGTTTTACCGATCCACCCAAGACCTGGGAAGAACTGGTCGGGATGGCCCAGGCCATCAAAGAAATGGGTTTGGTTGCATACCCGATCACCTGGTCCTGGAAACAGCCGGACGATGCCACTGCCGATTTTACGGCTTTGCTGAGTGGGAACGGCGGGAAATTCCTGGACGATCAGGATCGTCCCGTTTTCAATGATGACAAGGGCGTCGCGGTCCTGTCCTGGATGAAACAGACCATCGACGATGGCTTGAGCGACCCCGCCTCTTTGACCTACACGGAATCGGATGTCCTGCGCACCTTCAATGCGGGTCAGACCGCCTTCGTGCTGGACTGGATCTCCTTGTATGACTCGGCCCAGTTCGACAGGGCGAATTCCCAGATCGTGGGGAAGGTGGGCATCACTACCGTACCGGTTTTTCAGAGCATGACCGCGACGATCCCGAGCGCCTCGGTGAACGGCACGCGCAGCTTATCGATAGCAGGGTCCTCACTGCATAGCGACCAGGCATGGAAATTTATTACATACCTGATGGGCTTCGATGTCCAAATGAAGTATGCTTCCGCACAACTACCGGTTTGGTCAAACGCCTATGTGGACGGGAACCTGAATATCCTGCGGGCTTCCAGCCACGGCGGCCCGGTTGCTGTTCCCGTTTTCGCCGAGCAGTTTAAGGATATTTATCTCCTCCCGACCATCCCGTATTACCCCGATGGCTCCACCGCTCTTCAACAAGCCATCCAGCTGGCTTTGACCGGCCAGAAGAGTCCGCAGGATGCTTTGAATACGGCCGCGACCCAATGGATCGGGTTTGCGAAAAAGTAATCGGAAGATCAATCGACAGAGCCCAGCCTCCCGGGAGGCGCGGAAGAATTCGACCCGCTTAGTGATAAAGGGGAGGCTTTAGACCCTCGCCCCGGACGCAGATGACGCTATTCTCGCGAAAGGGGAATGAGCAGCAGGGGAATATCTGTCCGGCGCGCCACGTTGGCGGCCACGCTGCCTCGCCAGAACGCCTCAAAACCGGCATTGCCGTGGGTGGCGAACAGGATCAGATCGGCTTCCAGGGATTGGGCGGTTTTGGCGATAACTGTTGCAGGGTCGCCACGGGCGATGTTGGCGGAGGCCTGAATTTTGGCCTTTTGAAACTCCTCCAGATGCACTTGGAAATGCTGGCGGGCGTTTTCTTCGATCATTTCCAGGTAGGCGGCGGTCATGCCTGGCAGCATGGTTCCCGCGATGGCTTTTTCACCGGAGAGGGTTCTCAAGGTGGGAATGACACAGAGCATCGTAATCTCGGCCCGGTAGGCGCGCGCCAGTCCCTCCGCGATCGGCAGGCTCTGGTCATGGGCGGATTCGTTGTCCAGGGGCACCAGGATTTTACCCAGGGTCAGAGGGGCCTGTCCCGCCTCTTTCGGTTTAACCAGGAGGACCGGGATCGTGCTTTCCGCGACGACTTGCTGGGCGATGCTGCTGGAGACCATGTCGCGCACGCCGCTGCGCCCGTGAGAACAGAGTACGATCAGGTCTGGTTGGAAATCTCGCTGAGCATGTCGGACGATGCTCTCCACGACATTGGGTACAGCCCGGGTATGGACGTGCCAGTCCACCTTGACCTTCCTGGGGAAGGAACGCTTGGCGACCTCGGCCAGGTAGGCGTTGGCTTCTTTCGCGGCGGTCAGGTGGTGTTCCTGGTGGACCTGGTTGGGTGCGTTCTTTTCGATGACATGGAGCAGGGTCACTAGCGCAGGCAGGGTTTCCCCCAGCGAGGCAGCAATCGGAAGGGCGGCTTCGGCGAGCTTGGAACCATCCAGGGGTACAAGGATATGCTTGAACATAGGCTAGATCCCTTTGATCGTAAGCACCAGCAGGTAAACGTTCAGGCAGAGGATGATCACGGTCACTAGGCTGGCAAGGAAAGTGGTCAGGCGGCTGTTGACCAGAACGCCCATGATATCCTTTCGCCGGGTGTAAAGAACCAATGGAATGACCGCGAATGGCAGCCCGAAGGAGAGTACCACCTGGCTCAGCACCAGCGTGCGGGTCGGGTCGAAGCCCAGGAAGATGACCAGCAGCGACGGAACCATGGTCACCAGCCTCCGCACCCAAGATGGGATCTGGCGGTGCAGGAAACCCTGCATGATGACCTGTCCGGCCATGGTCCCGACTGACGATGATGAAAGTCCGGACGCCAGGAGTGAAACAGCAAAAACCCAGGATGCGGCCTGACCGAGCAGGGGTTCCAGGGTACGATGGGCTTCCTGGATCGTCCCGACGGTGGACAAGCCGTGCTGGAAGAAGGTGGAGGCAGCCATGATCAGCATGGCGGCATTGACCGAGCTGGCGATGACCATGGCGATGACCACGTCTGCGATCTCAAAATGGAACAGGCGGCGCTGCTGTTCCGGCTTGTTGGTCACGATCCGGCCCTGGGTCAGTGCGGAGTGCAGGAAGATGGCATGCGGCATGACCGTCGCCCCGAGGATGCCCGCTCCCAGCAAAACGCTCTCATAGCCCGTAAAATGAGGTACGAAGGTGTTGTAAACCACCACACCCACATCCGGGCGTACCAGGAACATCTCGATCAGGTAGCTGACTGCGATCACGGCCAGAAAACAGGTGATGACTGCTTCCAGCGGGCGAAATCCGTAGCGTTCCAGGCCGAGGATCATGAAGGTGACCACTGCGGTCAGCAAGCCGGCGAACCAAAGCGGGATCCCGAAGAGCAGGTTGAAACCCAACGCCGCTCCAAGAAACTCCGCCAGATCCGTGGCCATTGCCACCAGCTCCATCAGGACCCACATGCACCATACCACCCAATCCGGTGAATGCTCCCGGATCTGCTCGGCCAGGTTCTTGCCGGTTGCGATGCCGAGTTTTGCTGAGAGCGTCTGCAGGAGCATCGCCATCAAGTTGCTGGCCAGGATTACCCATAATAGCTCATAGCCGAATTGCGCCCCTCCCTGAATGTTCGTGGCGAAATTGCCCGGGTCCACATAAGCGATACTGGCGATGAATGCCGGCCCCAGGAATGGCGCCAGGCGGGCGAACCAGCCCTTTTTGCTCTTTCCTTCGAGCACATCGTACCCGGAACGAGCGGTATCCCCGGAGTGTCGAGCCAGCGTGCTGCGGAGGCTTTGCCTCCCTTTTCGGTGTGAGGTCGGGTTTGCTTTATATTTCATAGTGGGAATTGTGTATGCAACAAATTATATCTTTAAACCGGCTCGAGAATCGAGATCTGCATGCGCCCCCCGTTTCGGTACGATTCATCCGGTTTAGAAAAAGCGCGCTCCCCAGAGATTGAATATCCGTCCGGTCCGTAACAGAGCTGTGGGGTGGACCGATCCCTTCTCTGGTCAGCCGCCGGCGGTCAAATTCACTTCCTGAATTGATTTTATATTAATGCAAGGGGATTTCGCCTTGGCTTACTTTGCCAAGTGTGTTTTCCTGTCTGCTTTCTTATTGTTTCAGGTAGAACCGATGATCGGCAAGTTGCCTTCCCTGGCGGGGGCGCATCTGGTCAATTGGATATATATTATTCGCGATCCCGGCTGCCTGTGGGACGATCATGACCCTGCGAAGCCAGACGGCGGACCAACCAGCTGCACCGATCTCACTCGCAGCTGTTGAGGGAGTTCGTCACCCAATTGCAAGGCAGATCATCCTGACGATCTCCCTGAGAGCCTGTGCCTCGGTCCTTCTACTGGCGACGTGCCGGCGATTTGAAATGCGGCAACTCCTTTCGGCGGCCACAAGACCAGCATCCGACTGTGGACCGACGATTACAGAAATTTGTTTCAGATCTTGAATCCCCGAGTTGAAATTGCCAGGTCGCTTACTGGAAGATTTCAATGGCATGATCAGGGATAGCGTGGCCCCGCTACTTCGTGAATGGATCGCTGGCCTCATCCAGCGCTTTGATCTGTTCGGGCGTCAAATGCCAACCAAGGGCTCCGAAATTCTCGGCCGCCTGTTTAGAATTCTTTGCACCGGGGATGGGCAGTGCACCTTTGCAGATGACCCAGTTCAAGGCGACCTGTCCGGGGGTCTTGCCGCCCTGTGCTTGTCCAATCTCTTTCAGTGACTGCACCAATGGTTGAATGCGGCCGAGTGTACCACTGGCACCACGGCTCCGAAAACCAGGGGGCGGATTCGCGGGTGTATATTTTCCGGTGAGCAGACCTTTTGCAAGCGGACTGTAGGCGATCAGACGCACACCCAGTTCGTTGCAGCGGTCGAGTAGGCCGTTCTTTTCCACAATGCGGTTGAGCAGATGATATTCAACCTGGTTCGAGGCCAGGGGGATGTTGTATTTGGTCAGCACCGTGTAGGTTCGCTGCATCTGGTTTTTGTTGTAATTGGAGATCCCGACCGCCCGCGTCAGCCCGGCTTTTACAGCTTCAGCAAGTTCTTCCGCCCAAAATTCGACAGGCCGGGGAGGAAGATGAAGATGAATTTGATACAGATCCACACGCTCCAGGCTGAGTCGTTCAAGGCTGCGCCGCAATGCCTTCAGCAGAACGCCGCGCGTCAGCCGCCAGGGAAAAGGTACGAACTTGGTCGCGACCAGGACCGGCTTGTCGACATTCTTGATGAATCGCCCGAGCATCTGCTCCGAGCGGCCGGAGCCATAGGTCTCGGCGGTGTCCACCAAATTGACGCCTGCTTCTAAAGCAGCTCGGAAGGCCGCCTCGCAATCGGCCTCTGAATATCCATGACCATAATTCCAGACGGTACGATCCCCCCATTGCCAGGCGCCAAGCCCCATCTGCGCCTCATGCAAAAAAAGAGTTTCTTGAGGTATTTTATCCGACATTTCAAACTCCTTCGATCCGGTCACGAGGGACCAGTCGCTAACCAGAGCGATTCTATCATACCCTACCTGGAGGGTAGTCATCCGGACTAATTGCGATTACAATCGAGAACGAATCTATTTCATGGAACTGATGGATCGCCAGCCGCCTGACCCCGTGAGGCGGCTGGCGCTCCCTGAGTTCCGGGAGGAAGCCATGAAGCCATACCCGGAAGCGGGCGGAGAAGAACCCCCCGGTTTTCTCGCCAAGCGCTTGGAGTTGCCCTTTAAGAATTTGCTCCTGCTGACACGCGCCTTGACCCATCGTTCGTATGTAAATGAACATCCGGAAGCGTTGGAGGATAACGAACGTTTGGAATTCCTGGGCGATGCGGTCTTGGACTTTGTGGTCGGGGCGTGGTTGTATAATCACTACCCTGAAATGGCCGAAGGTGAACTGACCCGCATGCGCTCGGCCCTCGTGCGGACTGAACAGTTGGCCGAGAATGCCCGGAGCCTCAACCTGGGACCGGCTATGCGGCTTGGACGCGGTGAGGTCCAGGCCGGAGGCCGTTCGCGACCGCTTTTATTGTGCGCGACCTTTGAAGCCCTGGTTGGTGCCCTGTACTTGCAGAACAACATCGAGGTGGTGGCGGATTTCATTCACCCGTTTCTGGAAAGAACCAGCCAGGAGCTGTTGGTTCAATTGGATCTATACGATCCCAAGAGTCGTCTGCAGGAATGGTCACAGGGAGTGAAATTGGGGATTCCTCAATATGAAACCGTTCAAACCAGCGGTCCGGACCATGCTCGCTTTTTTGAAGTCGAGGTCAGGCTTCAAGGCAAGGTCCTTGGCCGCGGTTCGGGTCACAGCAAACAGGTTGCTGCGTGCGCTGCGGCCCAGGCGGCGCTGGACGCGATTAGCGATGGATTGAAACCGGACGTTAAGCAGGATGAAAAGTGATCGGTAACCCTCATGCCTCTACGCCTTAAATCCCTCGAACTCCACGGATATAAAACCTTCGCCGGCAAGACCACCTTCGAATTTGCGGAGGGCATCACCGCCATTGTCGGTCCAAATGGCTCGGGAAAATCGAATATTGCCGATGCGATCCGTTGGGTTCTGGGCGAACAGACATACAGCCTTTTGAGGGCAAAAAAGACGGAGGATATGATCTTCGCCGGTTCAGAGCAGCGCCCGCGGGCCGGGATGGCCGCTGCCGTGGTCACATTTGATAACAGCACGGGTTGGTTGCCGGTCGATTTTTCGGAGGTGGCCCTGGGCAGACGTGCCTATCGCGACGGGCGCAATGATTATGTGATCAACAGCCAACAGGTGCGCCTCAAGGATATCAACGAACTTCTGGCCCAATCCGGCCTATCCGAGAGGACCTATACCATCCTGGGTCAGGGTTTGGTCGATGCCTCGCTAGCCCTGAAAGCGGACGAGCGGCGCCGCCTTTTCGAGGAGGCGGCCGGCATTGGCCTGTATCGCTCCCGGCGGGAAGAAGCTCTTCACCGGCTGGACGCCACGCAGCGCAACCTCGATCGAGTTCTGGATATCCTGGCCGAACTGGAACCACGCCTGAAAAGCCTGGAGCGTCAGGCCGCCCGTGCACAGGAATACACCCGGGTACAGACCGATTTACGCGAACTCTTACGACAATGGTATGGTTTCCATTGGCACCGCGCGCAATACGAGCTGACTAGCAGCCTGGAGGCCGCACGGTCCCAGGAGACCAAGTTGGTTGAGGCCCAGGCCGCCTATCAGACCATCCGGCAGAACTTTGTGGCTTTTCGTGAGCGATTGAACGGCTTGCGCTCCCGTTTGAATTCCTGGCATCGCCAGTCGGCCCAGTTACATGATAGCCGGGAGACGATTAACCGCGATCTCGCCGTGCTCGAAGAGCGCCAGCGGTCTCTCATGGAAACCCGCCGCTCCCTTGAAATGGAGCACTCCCGGGTGGACGAGGAACTGCGCATAGCCATTGACCGCCGCGCTGACTCTGCCGAGGAGACGGCGCGATTACAAAAAGAGTACGATGAGGCCCAAACCCAGGTGAAGACTGCCCAGGTAGCCTTTAATGAGCGTCAGGAACAGCGGGTGCAGGTTGAGCAGGGGCTCGAGGAAATCCGCCGCAGGCAGGCTGAACTCGGCGCCCGGCAGGCTCAATTGCAGGCCTGCTTGGACGAACTCGCGAGCCGGGCAGGGACCCAAAAGATGAGAATGGTTTCCCTCCAACAATCCTGCGCGGCTGCCGAACTACGTGCCCAGGAAGCTGCGATGGAGTATCAGCAAGCGCTGGCCATCCGGCAAAATGCTGAATCTGCATTTCAGAAAGCGGAAGCGGGGTTGAAAACAGCCCAGAAGCGCCTCGCTTTTTTGGAAAATGAACATAAAGAGAAACAGTCCGACCGGTCTGCGAAAGAGGCCGTGCAGGCACGGTTCAAGGCCCAGCTGGACGTCCTCGATCAGGCCGAACAATCCTTAAGCGGTTACGCAGAGGGGGCAAAGCTACTACTGGAGGCGGCCCGTAAGTCCCAGCTGGATGGGGCTAGGGGCGCCTTATCGTCTGCGTTGGACGTACCGGCAGAGCTGGAAGTGGCCATCGCAGCAGCCTTGGGGGAATATACGGATGCGATTTTGCTTGAATCGGGGACACGTACCGAGGCAGCGCTAGCCGTGCTCGATGCCGACCCGACCAGCCGGGCCTCGCTGCTGCCTTTGGACTGGCTCACCCCCGCTGAACCGCTCATGGCGCTCCAGGATCCAGAGTGCCTGGGAGTGGCGGCCGACCTGGTCAAAGCACCGGCGGAGTTACGGCCGGCGGTGGATCTACTGCTTGGACAGGTATTGGTTGTGCGGCACCGGGAGGCAGCGCGGCGGGTTCTCGCTGGTCAGAACCGAAATGTTAAAGCGGTCACTTTGCACGGGGAGGTGTTCCATGCCAGCGGGCAGGTATTGGCTGGAAAACCCGCCACAGGTGCGCTTGGCCGCCATCGCCAGCGGCGTGAAGTGCAAGATTCCCTCCGGGAGGGAGAGGGTCAGATTGCCTTGTTGGATTCTGGACTGCTGAAACTTGCCGGTCAGATCGAGGGTGCGCACGCCGAGCTGTCTGTTCGCGAGACTGATCTAGACCATGAGCGGACTGGTCTGGAATCCGCCAGGACCTCCGAGCAGCAGGCCCAGGTCCAGGCCGATGCGACGCGGCGCGAGCTGGAATGGCAAGTGGGCCAAAGGCAGGGCTTGGCCTCAGAGATTGATGAGGCGACCTTAGAGCAAAACCGCGCGGCAGCTGCCCTGTCCGAAATTGAAAAGGAAGCGCTGCGTTCCGAGCAGGAAGCCCGGCTTCAAACGACCGCCTTGGCGGATTTGAGCCAGGAAGAATTCCAGGAGCAGGTCACCTATTGGAGCATGCAGGCGGCAGTTGCCGAGCGGGCTTTAAGTGATGCCCTCAGCCGCCATGGAGAGCGGGACCAAGCCATTACGATCCTGCAGACAGAACGCTCCGAAAGCGAGAGCAGGCTGAATGAAACCGACCGCTCCTTGAAGATTTTGGAAACAGAAAGGGAAGGATTACGCGGAAGGTCAGGCTCTTTAAACAAGCAACTGGACGAGTTAAGAATCCTGATCGAACCCGCCGAGAAAGAGCTCGAGACGGCTGAAGAACAGGAAATCGACCTCCAAGAACAGGAGGCTGAGAGCCAGCTGGTTCTGGCGCGCTTTGAAAGAAACCACAACCAGTTTCAGTTGGAATTGGGTCGCAAGCAGGAATCGTTGGAGAACCTGCGCCAGAAAATCGAGGATGATTTTGGTTTGGTCGCTTTTGAATACTCGAAGGACGTTGCCGGACCGGTACCGCTGCCGTTTGACGGGATGGTGGAACAGTTGCCGGTCGTATCTGAGCTTCCTCTGGATTTGGAGGAGAATCTTTCACGACAGAAAGCCCTGCTGCGCCGGATGGGATTGGTCAACCCCGAGGCCCAGCAGGAGTTCCTCACCGTCAAGGACAGGCACACGTTCCTGACCTCTCAGTTGGAAGACTTGCGCAAGGCTGAGGCGGACCTGCGCCAGGTGATCGCTGAACTGGACGAACTAACCCGGCGGGAATTTCGGAAGACCTTCGACTCCGTCGCTCAAGAGTTCCATACGATTTTTCACCGCCTATTTGGCGGTGGGTCAGCCCGCTTGCTGTTGACCGATCCGGATAACTTGACCGAAACCGGCATTGATATTGAGGCCCGTCTCCCCGGTCGCCGCGAGCAGGGCTTATCACTCCTCTCCGGCGGCGAGCGCAGTCTGACGGCCATCGCCCTGGTCTTTGCCCTGCTCAAAATATCTCCGACCCCGGTTTGCGTGATGGATGAGGTAGATGCGATGCTGGACGAGGCTAATGTCGGTCGTTTCCGGGATATGCTCCTGGAGTTGAGCCGTGAGACGCAGTTCATCATCATCACGCACAACCGCAATACCGTCCAATCGGCAGATGTGATTTACGGCGTGACGATGGGTCGGGATTCGACCAGCCAGGTGATCAGCTTAAAGCTCGACCAGATTTCCGAGACGTATTTAAAATAGGCGGGCACCTGCATTGAATCACGGCCGGCATTTGAGCCGGCCGTGAACTTTTAATAGACCTTGAACGAGAATCGTGATTCTACGGATTGACGGGTGCAATGGCTTGGGCGGTCTGCGTCGCTTGTGCCTCCTGGATGGTCGGCTCGGTCGGGACACGGCTCGTCCAGTATGAGTACAGCGTGACCTTGGCAGACTTGAGCTGTGTGTCCAGCCAGGTCTGAAATGCCTGGTCGCGCGCGGTCGAATATTGATCTGCCGTCAGTGGCCGGACCTCATGACCCAGGACCTGAATGATATGCCATCCATCCGAAGACTGGACGGGTTGACCGATGACGCCGATCGCCTGGCTGAACGCCGCGGCTTCAGCTTCAGGGGCGGCGGTCATCGTGCCGCGGCCGAACCAGCCCAGGTCGCCCCCCTGTGACTTGGAGGCTGAGTCTGTCGAGTAGTTCGCGGCGATTGTGGTCCAATCGCTGCCGGAAGCCAGGAGCTGGCGCACCTTATTCGCAGTGGCCTGATCGGCGACAACAACTTGGCGTGCCCAGACCTGCTCCTGGGAATGAGAGAAGCCGGCCTCTACTGCAACCTCGACTTTTTGCCGGTAAAGGCCGTCTTCGAAGAAGAGCTGCGCGAATTCGGTGTCCGTCATGCCCAACTTGGCGTAGTAGGTTTGGCTAGTCTTCACTTGGGTTTGGTAGGCCTTTAGCGTGAAGGGGGTTGGCAGAGGAGTCGCGGTGCTGGTCGGACCGGCAGTCGCGGCCGGCGTATCAGTCGGGTAGGTTGTAGGGGTTGGGGTGGGTCCAGAGGTGGGCGTAGGACTGGAGGCGATCGTCGGGGTCGGGGTCAGGGTCTCCAAGGCCAACTGTGTGGCGGATAGGGTGGAATAGACAAAGGAGGTGGCGGTCAGGGTCGGGGTGGGTGTACCATTCGGGTAATAACTGAAGGCTCCCTGCATGGCATCCTGGATTTCTTTGGCACTAACCACGATCCCGTGTGTTTTGGCGTATTGCCGGATGATGAAGCTGTCTTCTGCCGATTGAAGGACCTGGTTCCCGATCGAGGAGGGGTCGTCCAGCTGGCTGGAGAGTGAAGTGATTGTCGGATCCGTGGTCGGGTCGGAGCCGAACATCTGGGCGAGTTGGTAATACTGCAGGTATTCATTGATCATATTCTGCCGGGTGATTCGGACCCACACCTGAAATTCGTGCGTCGTCATTACATCATTGTTTACTTTGACGATGGGCTGACGAGCCTGCAGCACCGTGTCATACAGGATGCCGTACCCGATCAATCCGACAACGATCACCAGCACGCCGATCGCGACAAAGGTGATAATCGCGATTTGCTGGCGTTCCCGCTCCAGGCGAGCTAAATGCTTCTTGCTGATGATCTTGGTAGGTTTACTCTTTGCCATGCGAACCTCATGTCTTCATAAATATGAAGAGTCAAATGGATGCGAGACCCGGCCAATTCCAGAGGGTGGCAGGAGCACCCGCTCAGTTGCCCGGGATGTCTGGCGCCTGGAATCACGGTTTCGTTCCCCTGGAAGGCTAATAGGGAAATTCAGCGTTCCTCTTCTCCGTGCAGTCCGGTGAAAGGTAGCAGACCGATATGACGGGCACGTTTGATCTCGCCAGCCAGGATGCGCTGGTGCTTGGCACAGGTACCTGTCTGGCGGCGCGGACGGATCTTACCCTCTTCGGTAATGAAACGGCGCAGCACATCGACCTGCTTATAATTGATGGCTATAGTTTTGTCGGCACAGAACTGGCAGAATTTCGGACGGGCGTAGTAACGGCGTTCCTGTCCTTGCTCCATCTCGGATTCTATTTGTTGTTCCATAAAAAAATGAGCTCCATTCTTCTCTGAGTGCAAACCTAGAAGGGAAATTCATCTTCCGCGGCTTGGTTCTCGATATCTCCTTCGACCGCAGGCTCCTCGCCGCTAGGAGGATGATTGGCCTCGCGGCGTTCACCGAGCATCATCATTTCCGTTGCGACGATCTCTACGGTCGAGTGCTTGATGTTTTCTTTGTCTTCCCACCGCCGGGTTTGTAGACGGCCTTCAATATACACCTGCTGTCCCTTGGTCAGGTATTGTTTGCAAATTTCAGCCAGGTTCCCCCAAGTGACGACATTGAACCACTCGGTATCCGTGTGTCGTTCGCCGTCCGCCGTATTCCAGGAACGGGTGGTCGCGACCGTAAAGGTTGTAACCGGCCGGCCTGAGGGCGTATACCTCATTTCGGGTTCTCGTCCCAGGTTGCCGATGATCATGACTTTATTCAAGCCTCGACTCATATCTTGTTCCTCAATTCGATCAATAGGATCACGGAGAGGTGCTTCTCAGTCGACCACGGTGATCATGTAGCGGATCACGGGCTCCAGGAAGCGTAAATTCTGATCCAAAGCCGTCGAGGCGGTGTTGGGCATGGACATGTTAAACAATACGTACTGACCTTCGCGCTGTTTCTTAATCGGATAGGCGAGACGTTTACGGCCCCAGACATCGATCTTATCGATGGTGCCGCCTGCCTCGGCGATCCAGCCCTTGATCTTATCGGTGACACCGTTGAAGGCGGTCTCATCCAGGTCTGGATGGACAACGCAAATCAACTCATACTTCCGCATCGGGAAAACCTCCTTTCCTCGGGATATGCTCCCGGACCTTCACCGTGGGTGAACCGGGGGCGGAAGGCACATGCCGCGCTCGGGCGGATGTGAACGGGCTGTATTGTAAGCGATAGTGGCTCTTTTGGGGAGGGGTGGACCATCCTTTGCAGCCCTCCAACGGTCAAGGCCCAAAGGAGGCTGGCCAAGACGCCAGGAGTAAGACCCCCGACCGGGAGCAGCAGCCAGGTCGCTCCTGCACCTTCATGTAAGATAGATCGGATTGCTGAAAATCCAGCCGCGCCTCCGGCCCAGATAACGTTTATAAACCTCCACCCGGTAAACTCCTGGTTCTGTTGTGATATGGACAAGCGCCTCGCCGCGCGCCGATTCGATTACCTCTCCGTTCTTGAGCAGGAAAATCTCCGCCGGGACAGGCGCTTTGGCCTGCAGGGTAATCGCCCCTTGACAGGTGATATTGTCACCCAGGATGGCAGTCCGGTCCTTACCTTGAGCCGAAAAGCGGAAACCGCGCGTCGAGGCGGGCAGGTCATACCCCACATAACAGTGTCCCTGGGACAGGCCCTCGAGCAACAGTTTGCGGTCGTGCTTCAGATTACCGTTCAGCGGTTCGGGGGTGAGCACGTGGGTGTTCACGGCCGAGAAATGGAATTCGTACGGAAAGATGGTCCTCCGCAGGGGGCCCAATGACATCCGCCTGGCGTGGGCATCTGAACCGCCGATCGCGACCACCCGCTGTCCGCCGGCCAGCAGATCATCCCAACGCTGCAGTGTCTCGGGGAGAGGGCCGCGCGCAATGGCTTCCGGGAAGAATGCATAGAAGAGGGTATCCAGTTTTCCCTTTGCAACTGCTTTGAGTTCGCTGAAGCCGTTCCACAGTTCGATGCCAGTGAACCCCCGCACCTCCCAGTCCACCCAGGAGATGTCGCCTTCCCCATAAGCGGGTAAGGCCGGGTCGACTGGGTGGGCGATGAAGCTGAGCCCCCCCGCCTGCCGGACAGCATCAATTAGGGCCTGAGGGTCATCCGCCAGGGTCGCCAATTCCCGGTCGGCGCCGAAAACGAGCAGGTGATTTTTTTGGGGATCACGATCCTGATCGTGAATCTCCTCGCAGGATAGCAGCATCACCCGTCTTTTACCGCGTCGGTGATAGCCATCCAGGCCCTGGACCCACACGTTGTGATCGGTTACCAGAAGGGCATCCACGTTTTGATTCAGGGCTGCCTCCGCTAATTCCGCATAAGTCCCGGAGCCATCTGAATACACGCTGTGCATGTGTAGATTCACGATCAGTTCGTGCATTCTTCCTCTTAATCACCTTCTTCCGGGCCGATTCCTTTCGAGCCCGTACTGTAGCCGGAGGAAGCAGGTCTTTATCGGATTTGACGGTTTCCCCGTAACACAGGTATAATTTGGCGGCCAAATTATCTGGAGGTATGTCGGATGACGAATTTCCTGAACGGCGCGTTGATTTTAACATCAATTGCACTGGTTGTTAGCATTATCTTGCAGAGCAAGGGTGCCGGCTTGGGGGGGTTGACCGGGAACGACGCAGGTGGCGTATTCACTGCCCGCCGAGGGATCGAGAAGACCTTATTTTGGGTGACGATCATCTTCAGTGCGCTTTTCTTTATCTTGGCGATCACCGCGGTGATCATCTCTGCTCATGGGTGATGATCATATCCTGCCTGGTGTGCTTTGCTCTGACCCTCTCTGCAGGCATCATTCCCGCCCGTTAATTTCTCCTCTTGAGGATGGAGGCCATCCCGGGCTGACCCACAGTATTCCGGGAGCGGCCGTTCTTTTTTGCCTTACATGAAAAAACTCCGCTGGCAAATCCTGGTGGTTGTCCTGACCCTGGTTGTGGTCGGAGTGCTGCTTCTGACCCAGCAGCCCTCCTTGAATACGGTCCTGCCCCAACCGGTAAGCGGAGGAATTTATACGGAAGCCCTGATTGGCTCCTTTGGACGATTGAACCCTCTGCTGGACCTGAATAATTCGCCCGACCGTGATGTCGATCGACTGATTTTCAGTGGCTTGTTCAAGTTCGATTCCCAGGGCCAGCCTCAACCCGATCTGGCCGAATCTTGGGGGAACTCCGCAGATGGCAAGGTTTATAACATCACCCTGCGGCCGAACGCCAATTGGCAGGATGGGACACCGGTCACCAGCGATGATGTGATCTTCACCATCAGCCTGCTGCGGAGCCAATATTCTGCTTACCCTGATGATGTCCGCTCGCTTTGGGATCAGGTTCAAATAACCCGCTTGAACGACAAGAACCTGAAATTTACCCTGACTGAGCCGTTCGTTCCTTTCATAGATTATTTAACTTTTGGGGTCCTCCCAAAGCACCTGCTTCAGAACGTTGCTGCCGACCAACTGGCGAACACCTCCTTCGACATCGCTCCGGTCGGGAGCGGCCCATACAAGTTCGATCACCTGATGGTTGAAAATGGAGCGGTAACGGGTGTGGCCCTGACGATTTCCAAATCGTACTACGGTCAGGTGCCGTTTATCCAGCAGATTGTCTTTCGGTATTATTCCAGCTCGGCCGCTGCCATGGACGCCTACCATGAAGGTGATGTCCTGGGGATCAGTCAGATGGACCCGAATACCTTGGCGACCGTGTGTGCGGATACCAGTTTGAATTGCTACAGCAGCCGTTTGCCGCGCTTGACCCTGGTTCTATTTAACCTGAATAGCGATCAGCTTCCCTTCTTCCAGGACAAGAACATCCGACACGCCTTAATGCTCGGATTGAACCGCCAATGGATGGTGGATACGATCTTACAAGGACAGGCGATTGTTGCCGATAGTCCGATTCTGCCGGATACCTGGGCTTACTATAACGGCATTGCCCACACCTCCTTTGATTCAGACACTGCGGTACAGATGTTAAAAGATGCAGGCTATGTCATTCCCGCCAGCGGTAGCGTGCGTACGAAAGACAAAACCGCGCTGTCTTTCACGATGGTTTATCCGGATGACGCTCTCCACACCCGCCTGGCTCAGGCCATCCAGGCCAATTGGGCGGCGATCGGGGTGGATGTGAAGATACAGCCGGTCAGCTACACATCGCTCCTGAACTCTTACCTCACGCCGCGATCGTATCAAGCTGCCCTGGTGGACCTGGATTTTACACGTTCCTATGACCCTGATCCGTATCCGTTCTGGCATCAGGCGGAAGCGACCGGTGGTCAGAACTACTCCCAGTGGAATGACCGCACCGCCAGCGAGTATCTGGAGGAAGCACGCATCACAGCTGATCAGAACGTTCGCCTCAGATTGTATCGTAATTTCCAGGTCGTCTTCTCTCAGGAATTGCCGGCCCTGCCGCTCTATTATCCGGTCTATACTTACGGCGTGGATGTGCGCGTGCAGGGTGTACAGCTGGCACCGCTTTATGAACCGAGCGATCGTTTCAACAATATATCGGACTGGTATCTGGTAACTAGCCGCGCGCTGGAGCAGACCAAACAGCCAACCGGTACTCCCAAGTGACCGGGGGCGATACCCCCTGCGCGGAGGGAAAAGGGAAACGTTTCCCAAATGCCCACCCTTGCCGATGATCAAGCTTATTTCCAGAATGGGATTCAGGAGCTGGAAGACTATCTGCTTTCCAAAGAGTTATTCTGGCCTCTGTCTGGTGGAAAGGATCTGCCGCGTCTGACGGTTGGGGGACTGCTCTTGAGCCGCGTCCGCTTGCAGGCGCGGGCCACGTCCCCCAAGGATGCGGCGGATCTGAATCAAATGGAGCTTACCCTCGAGCAGGTTCGCTCGAAGTGGCCTGCGGCCTGGGAACGCAAAGCTAGCCAGGAAGTCCACACCCGGACCGCACTGTGGCGGAACTACCTGACAGATTACCAACGCTCTCCGGACCAACTTGCCAGTGCATACCCCGGCGAGGTCCACGGGCGGGTCGTGTTACACTTATTAAAGAAGGAGCTTAAGAGCCCGCCTGCCGATTTTGGGGTGGTGGATGTTCTCGACCAGCTTGTGAAGGCGGCGTGGCATCCGGGTGCCTTTGTCTGGGAAAAGGATTTGACCCAGAGATTTCCTGAATCCGAGTATTGGTTCTTATATGGAAAGTTGAGATCACGAGAATAGAGGAGGGTCCATGACTGAGCAACTTGAAGCCGCACTGCAGTATGCCCATGAGAACCAAGAGGGATTTCTAAGCGCATATAAAGAAATCCTGGGAATCCCGTCCGTCTCGACCGACCCTGCCCATGCGGCGGATATTCGGCGTGCTGCGGAGTGGTTGGTTACCCAACTACGCAGCCTCGGGATGCAGAAGGTGCAGATCTTTCCAACCCCCAATCATCCGATTGTTTACGGAGAATGGTTACAGGCCAAGAGTGGTCCGACCGTGCTGATCTATGGGCATTATGATGTTCAGCCGGCTGATCCACTGGACCTCTGGGAGACCCCTCCTTTTGATCCGACAGTGATCGGGGAGAATATCTTTGCCCGGGGTGCCTCGGACATGAAAGGACAGGCTTTGATCACCCTTAAGGCGGTCGAAGCTCTGGTCAGAACAGGCGGGCTACCGGTCAATATCAAATGGTTGTTCGAGGGTGAGGAGGAGATCGGTTCCCCCGACCTCGAAAAATTCATCGATGGCCATCGGGACCTTTTAAGCTGTGATTTCGCACTGAATCCGGATGCAGGCATGCTCGGTGCAGAATTTCCGACGATCACCTATACCCTGCGCGGCCTGGCTTATTTTGAACTGCGCGTGTACGGGCCGGCACATGATCTGCACTCAGGGATATTCGGCGGTGTGGTTCATAACCCGGCCAACGCGCTGGCCGAACTCATCGCCGGCATGCACGATAGCAGAGGCCGCGTGACCCTGCCCGGATTTTATGAGCGGGTGCGGCCATTGAGCAAAACCGAACGCGCTGAACTTGCCCGCCTGCCCACGGATGAACAGCACTACCTCGAGCAAACCGGCGCCCCCCGTCTCTACGGGGAGAAAGGCTACACGCCGAATGAACGCACGGGTGCACGCCCGACCCTGGATGTAAACGGTATGCTTTCCGGTTTCACCGGGGGTGGATCGAAAACAGTGATCCCCGCGTGGGCGATGGCTAAAATCTCCATGCGCCTCGTTCCGGATCAGGATCCCCAGGAGGTTCACCAGCAGCTATTGCGGTACCTCGAACAAAAAGCAGCGCAGGATATCCGCTGGGAGGTCATCCCGATGTCCGGCGGGCCAGCCTCGATTTCTGACCGCAACAATGCCGGGGTGAGGGCCATGGAAAAAGCGCTCGCATCGACCTGGGGCCGCAAGCCCCTCTTCCGCCGCGAGGGTGGTTCGATCCCGGTGGTGAGCGATATGCAGCGCCTGCTGGGTGTCGAATCAGTTGTGGCCGGATTCGGCCTGCCCGACGACAACGTGCATGCCCCCAATGAAAAACAGCACCTGCCCACCTGGCATCGAGGCATTGAAGCGTTGATTCGCTTCTTTTTGAATTTAGGACCTGCATGACACCCGCCTTCAATACATACGACGGGATTCAAATGGAACAACCTGGGAGTTTAATGGTATGGAAGATAAATTAATTCTTTACGGCGGGCAGGCGGTCATCGAGGGGGTGATGATGCGCGGCCAGAAATCGGTCGCAGTGGCCATGCGCGCTCCGGATGGGAAGATCGTCACCCAAACGGAGGCTCTTGGGCCTCTTTACAAATCCCGCATAACCAAAATCCCCTTTGTCCGAGGGTTGATCATGTTGTGGGACTCGCTGGGGCTGGGGATGCGATTTTTAACCCTCTCGACCAACACCCAAATCGGAGAGGATGAAAAGTTGGAGGGCCCGGCTCTGTATCTGACCCTTGGCCTGACCCTGCTGGTGGCCATCGGGGTCTTCTTCCTGGCTCCGGCTGGAGTAGGTTGGCTAAGCGAACATTTCTTGCACTGGGGTGCCTGGTGGTCCAACCTGCTGGAGGGTGTGCTGCGATTGCTGTTCCTGATCGGCTATATCTGGGTGATCGGGTTCGCCCCGGACATCCGGCGAGTTTTCGCCTATCATGGAGCGGAGCACAAGACCATTAATGCCTATGAAGCGGGCGCGGAATTGACCCCCGAATCGGTCGCCCGTTTTCCCCTTTCTCACGCTCGCTGCGGGACTGCATTCCTGCTCACCCTGGTGGTTCTCTCGTTGCTGTTCTTTACCCTGCTGGGACCGCTACCTCTGCTCTGGCGGCTTCTCAGCCGGATCCTGATGATCCCGGTCCTGGTGGGTGTGGCTTATGAATACCTGCGCTGGACGGCCAATCACCTGAGCTCGCCGATCGTCCGTCTCATTGTCAAACCCAACCTAGCGTTGCAGTCCCTCACCACACGCGAGCCGGACCTGGATATGCTGGAGGTGGCGATCACCGCCTTCCAGACGATGCGCAGGGCGGAAGCAGAGATGGTTCCATGAGAACAAGCGGGCGTTTCTAGTGAAACGCCCGCTTGATATCAATTCTCCATTCCTCCAATCAACGCCTGCCTGCGTTTGCGGTATACGACGATGGGACTGTCACCCTGGATCAGGATTTCGCCGATTCCGAGGTCCGGTCGGGGCGGTCGTTGGGTGACCACCACCCGTTTGTCCTGACGTTCGATGACCAGGTTCCCAAGGCTGCCGATCCACCCGTAGATCTGCTTCAGCAGCGGAAGGTGCACGGTGTGGTAATATCGAATGTACATTAGGGTGTTCACCTGATCGATGGGGGCGAAGGCAATGACAATCCTCAGGCCATCCGCGATCCAATTATGCCAGAGGTTTCCGAACCGAAACTGCAGAAACGGCCGGCGCGTCGGCTCCTGAATTTCTGAGGGTTTGAGCGGCTTCTGGCCTTGATCCAACTCGTTATAGACCCATAGGTTGATTAAATGGTCACCCGGCCAGTGGCTCTCCTCTCTGGCGAGCGGACCATTGACCAGTGTGCGGTTCCCGCGGCCTATGGTGGTCCTGTGGATGAAGGGCAGGTGGACTACGTCCAGCTGATTCTCGATGGCGCGCGCATAATGGGTTGGCCAGTGATCCTTGAGGGTCGTGTAGACCATGTTTTCATCGATGGACTCGAACCACGGTAAAGCTGGATAGACCTCCCGCGCCTCGCCCCACCAGATATAGACCAGGCCATGAGCCTCCCTCGTCGGGTAGGTCTTTACCTTCAGCGCTTTTGGCGGCTCAGCTTTCAACCCAATGGCAGGGACAAGCTTGCACACGCCGCGCTTGTCGTATTCAAAACCATGAAAAGGACATTGGATGCAATCCCCTGTCAGTTTGCCGGCACTGAGCGCCACGCCGCGGTGCGGGCAGAGATCGCTCATCACCGTGAGCTGACCCCGGCTGTCCCGCCAGGCGACCAGTTTTTCACCCATGCGCGTGACGCCGACCGGCCTGCCTTTTTTTATCTCATTCGATTCGAGGATGGCATACCATTGGTTGGGGATCATCGGATTGTCCATGCATTTGGAGGAATGGGAGGTCTATCAGACCTTCTGGAATTGTGTCCCCTAAGTCTAACATAAATAAGAGCAGGGAATATAATCATTTTATGGCGGCAAGGCATGTACGGTTTCTAAGCGGGCTGGCTGCCTGGATGGTCATGGGCGCTTCGTTGTTCCTCCTGGTCATGGGCTTCTGGCCGCAGGGATATCAAAGTCGCACCCTGTACTTCCCGGCGGATGCCGTTACAACTGGGCAGGCCGAGAACCTCCCTGTGCTCGAAAGCGCGCGCACCCTCAGGCTGGAATGGCCAGCCGTCATCCGGCTGGAAGATTCGGGGCTGATCCGCCTCTCGTTCGGACCTGGCAGCGGAGCCGAGTCCACCCTGGTGGGTGGTTCCGGAGATCAGGGATTCGGCAATCCAAGCAGTCCTCCCCATGAAGACAACGATGCCGGGCATACGCTTGTAGAAGCCCGGCTGGATATGGCAGGCGTGGAAGCGGATCCAAGCGGGATGGCCAGTGCGCCTCTGCCCCTCGCCCAGGGCTTGAGCTTTACCTGGACGGTCCACCCTCCAAGGACGGGAAGCTATCGGGGGGTGGTCTGGTTGTATCTGCGTTCGGTATCCCTGACCGGAGGTGCAGGTTCCGAGCGCGCCCTGGCAGCCCTCCCGGTCGATATCCGGGCGGTTTCCTTCCTGGGCTTGGGGGCCGGACCTGTTCGCATTCTCGGTGTGGCAGGTATGCTTGTGGGTCTGATTTTGGGCCTGCTGTTTCTCAAGAAGGGTCCCCGTTGGCTCCCACGCGGCCCGCGTGGGCTGTTTGCGCGTCATGACGAAAATAACGTTAAATAGATGAAACTATAACGTATCTCGGCTGGTTACCTTTATGGTAGAATTCGCCAGTCTGCAGTTGTAAGACAATATCTTCCCCGGGTACGGAGATTTTATGCAGAATGATTGGCTTTATATCGGATTATTCCTCGTCATTGGAATCATCGTTCCGATTGTCCCGCTTGTCTTTTCGGCATTGGTCGCACCCCATAAGCCCAACCCAATCAAGCAGAGCACCTACGAATGCGGGATTGAGACCGTTGGAGAGTCCTGGATCCAGTTTAAATCTCAATACTATGTGTTCGCTCTGGTATTTCTGGTATTCGACGTAGAGACGGTCTTTCTCTTCCCCTGGGCGCTTTCAATCAACCAGCTGCCGATTTTTGCAGTTTTGGAAGGCATCCTCTTCATATCTATCCTTGTCGCCGGTTTAGTGTACACGTGGCGCAAAGGGTTGTTGGAATGGATTTAGGAAACCAAGCTGATCCTGGAAAGGCTGACAGGAATCCCCTATCAGCCTTTTCTTTGTGTCCGAGGAGCGGCTCATGAATTTCTGGAATGACCCGATCAACTTCATCGCGGACTGGTTGCGGGGCCTGCTGACAAGCCGGGGAATGACGACCGGATTATCGACCGTGATACTCTTTTTCATCGGCATCGTCGTGCTCATCATCTTCGCGATGATGCTGGACATCTTTCTGGTATGGGTCGAGCGTAAAGTCGTTGCCCGCTTTCAGGACCGCCTAGGTCCGAATCGCATCGGACCTTTCGGACTCATCCAACCTTTCGCGGACATCATCAAGCTCGTCATCAAAGAGGACATCACCCCTGCCGGGGCGGATAAGCTTGTCTACAATATGGCTCCGGTCCTGGCGATGGCTTCAGTCATCCTGCTGTGGGCGATCCTGCCTCTGGCCTCGAAGATCTACGGGGTGGATTTGAACGTGGCGGTCCTCTATCTGGTGGCAGCGGGTGCACTCGGGACCCTTTCCATCATTATGGCAGGATGGTCCTCGAACAATAAATACGCCCTGCTGGGCGCTTTTCGCATGGTGGCGAACATGATCTCCTACGAGGTTCCGATGGTCGTGACGCTGCTCATCCCGACCATCCTGGCGAACACCATGAGCGTCAAGGGGATTACGGATGCGCAGCACTCGGTCTGGTTTGTCATCCTGTCGCCGCTGGGGATGATGATTTTTCTGATCAGCGCCATCGCTGAACTGGGTCGCGCCCCGTTTGACCTGAATGAAGCCGAATCAGAAATTGTGGCCGGGTTCCATATCGAATATACCGGGATGAAATTCGGCCTATTCTACGCAGGCGAGTTGCTGCACGCTTTTACCTTCGGCGGCTTTGTGGCGATGTTGTACTTCGGTGGGTATGGCGTATTTGGCCTTGAAAAGTTCCTTCCTTTTTTACAGGCACCCCTGGTGTCAGCTTTGATCTTCCTAGCCAAGGCGATGGTCGGGTACTGGGTCATCATGTGGGTCAAGTATTCCATGCCGCGCATCCGCATCGACCATCTGCTGGCTTTCAACTGGAAATTCCTCACGCCGCTTTCCCTGGTTGTCCTGTGTGTCACCGCAATCGCCAGCAAGCTGCTGTCGGGTTCCCCGACCTGGCTGGTTGCCATGGTGATGTTCCTGGCGAACGTGGTCATCGCATGGCTGACCATCGAGATCTTACGCGGGGTCGGCAGACGTCAGCGAAAGGTTGAGGAGCATCTTACATCGCCCTCCTCTCCGCTGGTGCGGCATGGATCGGAGTGATCACCATGACCCCTGACCAAATCATCTTTCTGATCAGCGCCGTCTTGATCCTGGTTTCGGCCTTGATGGTCGTGATCACACACAATCTGGTCCACGCCGCCTTATGGCTGGTGGCGGCTTTATTTGGTGTGGCGGTTTTGTTCGCCATCTTGAATGCCAGCTTCCTGGCCGTTGTCCAGGTGGTGGTCTATATCGGCGCGATCGCCGTCCTGTTTGTTTTTGCAGTCATGCTCACCCGCAAGGAGCTGCGCGATCGGGGTACGCAAACACGTGCGAACTGGTGGATCCCCGCCTTGCTGGGAGTTTTGATCCTGGCTGGATTGGCGTATCTGATCTTGGGTCAGCCGGACGTAAGCCGGACCGCCCCGGCCATCCCCGCGGGCGTGGATACGCTCAGGGCGCTTGGCACGGCACTGGTCTCTCCGGATGGCTACGCCCTGCCCTTCGAGGCAGCTTCGGTTTTGCTCCTGGCGGCCTTGGTGGGGGCCGTTTACGTGGCGGTCGGCCGGAAATCCTAGGAGGTTGAGATGAGCATCCCGCTTTCCTGGTACTTGATCCTCGCCGCAGCTTTGTTCTGCATTGGATTGTTCGGGGTTCTATCGCGCAAGAACGCCATCGCAATCCTGCTCGGCATCGAGTTGATGCTCAACGCGGTTAATATCAACCTGGTGGCCTTCTGGCGTTATCTGGATCCCTCCAGGATGGCCGGACAGGTTTTTGCCATCATCGTCTTCGCTACAGCCGCGGCCGAGGTGGCGGTCGGGCTGGCCTTGATCATCTCTGTTTATCGCCGCCGTAGCACTATCCTGGCCGATGAAATTGATCTGATGAAGTGGTAGGAATCGATATGGAAAAAATCATCCTCTGGTTGTTGCCCCTCCCACCGCTTCTGGCGTTTTTTGTAATCCTAGTACTGACGAACAAGAACCGGGCGCTCAGCCATGGCTTGGCGATCGGCGCGGCTGGTTTGTCCTGGCTGGGGACCATGATCATATTCGTGCGTGCCCTTGGGATCCCGCAGTTTGGAAAGAATGTCATCGAATCTGGATTCAACTGGCTCCCGACCGGTTCAACCTGGTTACAGATCGGGGTGCTCCTGGATCCGACCTCCGCGGTGACTTTGTTTTTTGTGGCCTGGACCATCCTGATGATCTTTGTGTACAGTATCGGTTACCACAATTATGGCCAACCGGCTGGCGAGCACGACCAAAAGGGTTTGCCGCCAGGCGGCGCGATGGTCACCGATGAGCACGGCCATGCGCACAAGGTGCCTTCCGTCGAACCGATGTACTCGCGCTTTTTTGCCTTTATCTGCCTGTTCGCCTTCGGCATGTACACGCTGGTCGTCTCCAACAATCTGCTGACCCTATTTGTCGGCTGGGAGATCATGGGGCTGTGCTCCTACCTGCTAATCGGCTTCTGGTACGCCAAACCCGCTGCTCGCGACGCGGCGGTCAAGGCCTTCATGACCACCCGCGTGGGGGATGTTTTCATGCTGCTCGGCATCGCCTTTTTATACTCCGCCACCGGAACGCTCTCCTTCCGGGAGATTTTCCGACCGGTGGTCCTGCATGTCTTGGCTACGACCGTGACGCCGTTCTTCGGGCTTTCGGCTGCCGGGTTGATCGGTCTGCTGATCTTCATCGGGACGGTGGGAAAATCCGCCCAGTTTCCGTTGCATGTCTGGTTGCCGGACGCCATGGAAGGACCGACCCCGGTCAGCGCTATGATCCATGCCGCCACCATGGTTTCAGCGGGTGTATACCTGGTCGTCCGGATGTTCCCTCTCATCACGGCGGATTTCAACGGCCAAACCCTGACCCCCACCATGAGCGCCATCGCCTTCATCGGCACTTTCACTGCCCTCTTCGCCGCTACCATTGCTGTGGCGCAGAACGATATCAAGAAGGTGCTGGCTTATTCCACGATCTCCCAACTCGGCTTCATGATCGCGGCGGTCGGAGTCGGGGCCTACGTTGCAGCCGTGTTCCATCTGGTGACGCATGCCTTTTTCAAAGCCCTGCTTTTCCTCGGATCCGGATCGGTCATCCACGGCATGCAGCACGGGGCTCTGCATAGCGGCGACGAGGCGGACCCCCAGGACATGTTCAACATGGGCGGATTGCGCCGAAAAATGCCGCTCACCTTCTGGACGTTCCTGATCGGAGGATTCGCCCTCTCGGGATTTCCCATCCTGACGGCCGGGTTCTGGTCCAAAGATGAGATCCTGGCCGAGGCTTTTGGAAATGGGCATTGGGTGATCTTCGCGGCCTTGGCCACAGCCGCCTTCCTGACCGCGTTCTATACGATGCGCCAGATCACCCTGACCTTTTTTGGTCCGCCGCGCAGCCAGGCTGCCGAGCATGCCAGTGAAACCCCCTGGACGATGACGGTCCCGCTCATTGTGCTGGCGGTCTTTGCGGTCGGTTTTGGCTGGTTGGGCATTCCTGAGCAGTTTCCAATTCTGGGGGGAATCCTGCCAAATTGGTTCCATGCGTTCGTCGGTGGGACCTTGCAGACCCCGCCGACCGAACCCCTTTTCAATTTTATTCCACTCCTGACCTCGCTTGGGGTTTCCCTGATCGGCCTTTTCTGCGGGTGGTGGGTCTACCGCGGCGTCCGGTCCCCGCAGACAGACTTCCTGCAGATCCCGCTTCTCAAGAATAAATATTACATCGATGAGATTTACAACAGGCTGCTGGTCAAGCCGGCGATGTGGATTTCTGAGCAATTCACCTATTTGTTTTTGGACCGCACGATCATCGACGGCCTGCTGCACAGCGTCGCGCGGCTGGCGCTCTTCCTGGGGGGTGCGTTTCGCAATTATGTGGACAAGCCGGTCATCAACGGGTTGATCGGCGATGGGACCGCTACGGTCGTGAAAGTGTCCGGGTTCAACTTGCGAAAAATACAAGCGGGACGCATTCAGTACTACATGATTGTTTCGATTACCGTCCTGGTGATCATCGCCGCGCTCTTATATTTCCTGCACTTCCTGCTGGCTTAGGCTCTTAGGAGGGATTGATGAATTTCCTGAACAACCACCTATTGATCCTCATCCTCTTCTTTCCAACCCTGGCCGCCCTGGTGGTCTTCTGCCTGCCCAAAGATAATCAGAGGGTCATACGCTGGACCGCCTTCTCTGCCAGTCTCGTCCCCCTCGTGCTGACGGTCATTTTGTGGGCCCTGTTCAAACCCGCAAAACCCGGTTTCCAGTTTGAGGAACAGTACACTTGGTATGCGGCAATCCACTCGTCGTTTCACCTCGGCGTGGATGGCCTTTCTTTGACGATGGTCCTGCTAACGACGCTCCTGACGCCGCTGGCTCTCCTAGCCTCGTTCAACGTCACGGACCGCCTCAAAGCGTACATGATGCTTTTTCTTTTCCTGGAAACCGGAATGCTGGGGGTTTTCATGGCGATCGACCTGCTGATTTTCTTCGTCTTCTGGGAAATCGGCCTGATTCCGATGTATTTCCTGATCAACCAGTGGGGGTCTGAAAAAGGGGAACGGGAGCTGTGGAAAGGGGTCAAGGTGCAGGCGCGCAATTACGCCTCGCTCAAATTCATCCTTTACACCATGGGTGGGTCCCTGGGGCTGCTCCTGGCGATCCAGATGTTGGGGGTCTTATTCCAGACCTATGACCTGCAGACACTCTACCTGAAATGGAACAGCCTCAACGGAAGCCTACTCGGCTTTCCGGTCGCGACGGTCAAAGCCGTGGCTTTCTGGGCCTTTGTGATCGCCTTCGCTGTAAAGGTTCCGGTCTGGCCGTTCCACACCTGGCTCCCGGACGCACACACCGAGGCTCCTACCGCCGGATCGATGATCTTGGCGGGCGTGATGCTGAAGCTGGGGGCGTATGGTTTCCTGCGCCTCGTCCTGCCGCTTTATCCAATTGAATCGCAGCACTATGCCGGGGCGCTGGCTTTCCTGGCGGTCATGGCCATCATTTTCGGGGCATTTGCGGCGTACGGGCAGAAGGACTTCAAACGGCTGGTGGCATATTCGTCGGTGAATCATATGGGGTTTGTCCTGCTGGGAATCGCTGCAGCGGCAAAGGTTGGGTTTAGCTGCACGGATGCGGCGCTGAACCTGAGCAAGAACATTGCCTTAAATGGCGCGGTGCTGCAGATGTTTAACCACGGCCTTTCGGCGGCAGGCATGTTCTTCCTGGTCGGGGTGCTCTACGAGCGTACGCATACCCGCAATCTGGATGATTTCGGCGGACTTTTCCCTCTCGTTCCGATCTATGGCGGCATCCTCATCTTCACCAGCATGGCCTCGCTCGGCTTGCCCGGTTTGAACGGCTTCGTTTCCGAGTTCCTGGTCGTGCGGGGTTCCTGGCCGGCCCTGACCGGCTACACCGCGGTGGCAATGCTTGGCTTGCTGTTCACCGGGGCCTACATCCTGAAAGGCCTTAAGCAGGTTCTGCACGGTCCGTTGAACGAGCACTGGGCGCATGGGGAACATACGCTCACCGAGATCAACACCCGTGAGATCCTCGTCATGGCACCCCTCATGGCCCTCATCCTATCCATCGGCATCTATCCGGCCTGGATTTTGGATGTGGTCAACAAAGCGGTTCTTATGTTGTTCCACTAGAGGTGCGTGATGCATTTTCCGATCCTGAGCGTCATTGTCTTTACACCGGTCAGCGCTGCGCTGCTCATCCTTTTGTACAAGCCGGACCAGAAAAAAGCGGTGCGTATCACCGCCTTGGTGACCGCGGGGTTGGTGTTGCTGCTTTCCACTATCGTTTACTTCAGCTACGACAAGGCTGTGGCCGGATACCAATTTGTGGAAAAATACAGCTGGATGCCGTTTCTGGGCATCAGCCTGCACTTCGGCGTGGATGGGCTGAGCGCTCCTCTATTGCTGCTGACCGGCATTGTGATGCTCACCGGGGTGATGATCTCCTGGGGCATTGAGGATCGACCCCGCGAGTTCTTCACCTTCCTATTCTTCTTGGCGAGTGGTGTGTTAGGGGTGTTCGCCTCGCTCGATCTTTTCATGCTGTTCTTTTTCTACGAGATCGCCGTTTTCCCGATGTACCTGTTGATCTCCATCTGGGGCTGGGTCAAGACCCGCGAATATGCGGCGATGAAGCTGACCCTCTACCTGTTCATCGGTTCGGTCATCGCCCTGGTCGGCGCGCTGGCGATGTACTGGCAGAGCGGGCTGCATACTTTCGATATGCTGGTGCTCGAGAGGGCGAATTTCCCGGCCACCTTCCAGAATGTTTGGTTTCCGTTCGTTTTTGTCGGCTTTGCAGTCTTGGGCGGCCTCTTCCCGTTCCATAACTGGTCCCCGGACGGCCATGTGGCTGCGCCGACGGCGGTGTCCATGTTCCACGCCGGGGTTCTGATGAAGCTGGGCGCTTTTGCGGCCCTGCGGGTCGGCATCATGCTCCTTCCCGAAGGCGCCAAGACCTGGCAATGGGTCATCATGGGCCTGGCCCTGGTCAACATCGTCTATGGTGCGCTGATCGCCAGCGTACAGACCGATTTTAAATACGTGATCGGCTTCTCCTCGGTCTCCCATATGGGTCTGGTGATGCTGGGTTTTGCCACGCTCACGCGCGAAGGCCTGACCGGAGCGGGAGTGCAAATGTTCTCTCATGGGGTCATGACCGCCCTCTTCTTCGCTGCGGTCGGAATGGTTTATGACCGTGCCCATACGCGCGATATCCCCAAGCTGGGAGGCATGGTCGGACCGCTGCCCATGGTGGCGGTTGGGGTGATCATCGCCAGTCTGGTATCCATGGGCATGCCCGGCTTCTCCGGTTTCATTGCCGAATTTCCCATTTTTATGGGCGTCTGGAAGACCCAGTGGGTCGTGGCGGTCGTTGCGGCCGTCTCGATCGTCATCACCGCCTCCTACGTGCTGCTGGTCGTCCGGCGCGTCTTTTTTGGAAAAATGCCCGCTGAGCTCGAAGGCCATATTCGGCCGATCAATACGTTCGACAAAATATCGCTGGTGCTGCTTTGTACGATCATGGTGGGGTTGGGCTTGTTTCCGAGCCTGATGGTCCCCTGGATCCAGACCGGGGTCCAGCATGTGCTCAGCCTACTGGGAGGCGCATAAGTGTCCAGCATCCGATCCATTCTCCCTGAAATCCTACTCTTGGCCCTGGCGATCATCGTTCTGATCCTGGACCCCTTCCTAGGAGAGGCAAGACGGCGCCTGGTCCTGGGGTGGGTGACGGCAGGCGGTCTTCTGGCTATCTTTGCGGTCTGTCTGCTGGCTGGACGTCCTGGCACTCCGCTCTTTGTCTATGGGGGGATGCTGCGCTTTGATTGGTTGGCCTTTTTATTCGAGCTGTTTTTCCTCTTTTCTGCGGCGATCTCAGCCCTGTTCTTCATGGATATAGAACGGGTGAATCGCCGAGCTGAAGCCTATCTGCTGCTCCTGGCCGCCACCCTGGGGATGAGCCTGATGGCTGCTTCGGCGGATCTGATCATGCTCTATCTGGCGATCGAAACGACCTCCATTCCACTTTATCTGCTGGGAGGGTTCCTCACCCAGGATGAAAAATCCACCGAGTCGGGTTTCAAATACCTGCTATTTGGAGCACTGACCACCACCGTGATGCTGTATGGCTTTAGCTTGATCTACGGCTTTACCGGCACAACCAGCCTATATGCCCTCAATCTTCATTTCAATCAATTCGATGCCCTCTCGGTAGGTGTGTTCTTCCTGGTGCTGGCAGGATTGGCGTTCAAAGTGTCGTTGTTCCCGTTCCAATTCTGGGCGCCGGATGTCTATGAAGGCGCGCCAACCCCTGTGGCGGGATTCCTTTCCACTGCCTCCAAGGCAGCTGGGTTCGTCGTTATACTCCGTCTGTTTGTGGTCGCCTTCCCGGCTATTTCCGCAAATTGGACAACCGTCCTGGCGGTCCTTGCAGCCCTGACCATGACCGTCGGAAACCTGATCGCCCTGACCCAGAAAAATATCAAGCGTCTGCTGGCATATTCCTCGATCGCTCATGCCGGCTATGCCATGATCGGTGTGGTGGCCTTTTCGCAGCTGGGGGCCTCCAGCACCATTTTTTACCTGATCGCTTATATCTTGACCAACCTGGCAGCGTTCGGGATCGTAGCAGCGTTCGGCCGCGTGGCTGGCTCGGACGAGATCAGCGCTTACCGCGGCCTGAGCCGCCGAAACTCGACCCTGGCACTCGGTATGCTGGTTTCGTTCCTGTCCTTGGCGGGGATGCCGCCTTTTGGCGGATTTGTTGCCAAGGTGCTTGTCTTTTCTGCGGCCATCCAGAATGGCTATATCTGGCTGGCTGTAGTGGGCGTGCTGAATTCGATCGTAGGGTTGTACTACTACTTGAATGTCCTCAAAGTGGTTTACCTCTACCGCATGGAGGGCGAGGACGAAGAGCATCATCCAGTTGTTCTGTCGCGCCCCTATGTGATCTCCCTGACCCTGCTCATGATTGGCATTGTCTTGGTGGGCGTGCTCTTCGCTCCCTGGTTCAATTTGGCTCAGCGCGCCGCGCTAAATTTGTTCTAGACGTCACAAAAACCAGTATGTTATAATTTCGCCGCCATGAGCGAGTCACCGGACCAGGGAAAAAATCAACGGCAGTATGCGATCAATATGACGCTTGCCAGCGTGGCCGGTCAAGTAGGCTGTCTGACCTTGATCATTATTTTCGCGGCGCTCTTTGCAGGCTTGGGATTGGACAAGCTGTTGAATACCAAGCCAGTCTTCACCCTGATCTTGTTGATCGGCAGCGTGCCGCTGACGCTTATCCTGATGTTCCGCATCGTCAAGGCAGCGACTGACCGCATGCGGCCGAAAGCCACGCCCGACTCTGCTGTGGAGGAGACGCACCATGGAACCAGCTCCTAAAAAGAGATGGTGGAGATGGGGGTTTAATCGCTGGCTGGTGTTGCTCTTCATCATCGCCAGTGTTGTGACGGTTTATGGATTGGGCATTGCCCCGGTCCGGCCGCGTGTCCAGCTGCCGGCTGAACACGTCCCCGCCATCCCCGTTGTGCTGATCGTTCTTGCGGCGCTTTCCATCCTATTGACCACCCTGGTTCGCCGCTGGGAGGGGCTGCTTGCGGCGGGATGGTTCGGGGTGATGGCGCTACTGCCGGTCTTCCTGAAATTCCAGTGGACCAACACCTTAAACGCCCTGGTGATTGCCGATGGGTTGCTCCTATTACTCAGCTTCGGCGTCTTGCGTGCATTGAATTCCGGGACTTTGACCCCCAAGGGAGTGGCCGGGGCTGTCGAAGCCCTGCTGGAATACCTTTACAACATCACCGAAGGAACCGCTGGAAAGTGGGCTCGTTCGGTCTTCCCCTGGTTCGTTTCCATAACGCTCCTGGTTTTGATCGCTAACTGGATGGAGCTGATCCCAGGCGTCGATAGTATCGGCGTGCTGGAAAAAGCCACCTCGGGTACTACCGGCTATCCCATTCAGTCCTTGACGAGCGGGATCGCCACCCTCGTCCAGAGCGCCAAAGGGGCGGTTACCCAGGAAACTTATAACCTCGTGCCGTTCGTACGGGTTGTTTCAACCGACCTGAACTTCACGGTGGCTTTGGCGTTGATCGCGGTGGTGATGGTCCAGGTGATGGGGGTGCGCGCTCAGCACGCTGCCTACTTCACGAAATTTTGGAATACGAAAACGTTGTTTACGAAACCGATCTTCGGTGTGATCGATTTTGGGGTGGGCCTGCTGGAAGTGGTTTCCGAGTTTTCCAAGGTGCTCTCTTTTGCCTTCCGGTTGTTCGGAAATATCTTTGCTGGTTCGGTGCTGCTCTTTGTGATCGGCGCCCTGATTCCTGTTTTCGCGCAGTCCGGATTTCTTCTGCTGGAGTTCTTCATCGGCGCCATTCAGGCCATTGTGTTCGGTTTGCTGACCATGACCTTTATGGCCCAGGCTATGCAGGGCCATTCTGGCGGAGGACACGAGGAGGCGTAACCGTCCTCTTCGGGAAGATAGGCGCGGGTAAAGCAAATCATCTTTGGCGGTTTTCCTGCCCGAAATCTGAAACGGAGGTAGGCATCATGAACATTACTGGGGCTGACCTGATCGGTGCGGCAAAGCTGATCGGAGCGGGGCTTGCCATGATCGGAGCCATCGGCGCGGGGGCCGGTATCGGCATCGTGACCGGCGGCGCGGTCCAGGCCATGGGCCGCAATCCGGACGCGACCGGCACGGTCCAGACCAACATGATCCTGGGGATCGCTTTTGCAGAAGCAGTCGCCATCTATTGCTTGGTGGTTGCGCTCCTGATCCTGTTTGTCTTCTAATAGCGGGAGGAGGGCACCTTGGAAAAACTGGGACTGAATCTCGGCTACCTGCTGGTCCAGGTCTTTAACTTCTTGATCATCTTTATCGTGGTCAAGGAGTGGGTCGTAAAGCCCGTCCTGGGCCTCCTGGACCGCCGCCGGAAGACCATCCAAAAGGGCCTTGAAGACGCGCGCGTGGCGGAGCAGGCCCGCGCCGATGCAGAGAAGGATGCAGCCAAGATCATCTCGGATGCTCAAATTAAGGCTGCTCATATTGTTGCGGAGGCAACGGAACGGGCCGATGCCGCCTCTGTATCGGTCAAGGCTGATACGGATAAGGAGATTGTCCGGTTGCGCGAGGCGACTCTGACTGAGATTGAAGAAGAACGCGGCCGCATGCTCGGCGACCTGCGCGGGCAGGTAGCTGCCCTGGCGATCGCTGCTGCGCAGAAACTGGTAGGGGAGGTGCTGGATGAGAAACGCCAGCACGCCCTGCTGGACGAGTTCTTTTCGGGTGTGAAATCCGGGAAGTTGGTTGTCCTGGAGGGCAACGAACTGTCCGGGGCGTCTGCCGAGATCACCTCGGCCTTGCCTTTGACGGAAACCGAGCAGGTTGTAGTGAAAAAAGACATCCTGTCGAAGATGGGCAAGCAAGCCACGGTCATTTTCCGGGTGGACCCCACCATTCTGGGTGGTTTGGTGATCCGGGTGGGAGACAAGATTCTGGACGGCTCCGTCGCCGGTAAACTGGAGGGCCTACGTCAGGCCATGCACTAGGATAGCCCAAGAGCGGAAGAGGGTTTTGACGTTGTGTCAAAACCCTCTTCATCTTTAATGAGTAGCTGGCATGAATTCCGAACCACACCGATGGGTTTCGCTGAAAGAAATACTGGCTGAATTCCCCTTCAAGGTTTTATCTGGACTGGGGAGTGATATACCGATCTGCAGGGTAGTCGCCGATTCGCGCCGGGTGGAACCGGGAGCTCTGTTCGTCGCCTGCCCGGGCCAGGTCGCGGACGGGCACCGCTATATTCCTGATGCGCTGGACCGGGGGGCTGCGGCGGTCGTCGGGGAACGGCCTATCCCGAATTTGAAAGTCCCTTATCTCCAGGTGGATAATGCCCGCAGGGCGCTGGCCTACCTGTCGGCCGCATACTTCGGCTACCCGGCCCGCCGCCTAACCATGGTGGGTGTAACTGGCACGGATGGAAAGACCACGACCTGCAATCTGCTTTACCAGATTCTGCGTTCGGCCGGCCTCAAGGTGGGAATGATCTCCACAGTCAATGCGGTGATCGGAGATCAAACCCTCGACACCGGTTTCCATGTTACAACCCCGGAGGCTCCCGAGGTACAGGCCTATCTGGCCATGATGGTGCAGGCTGGCCTGACGCACGCCGTGCTGGAAACCACCTCGCATGGCTGGGCACAGTACCGGGTGGATGCCTGCGAATTCGATATAGGTATTATCACCAACATCACCCACGAGCACCTCGATTATCACGGTTCCTTTGAGAACTACCGCGCTGCCAAGGCCCGCCTTTTCGCCTCGTTGCCGGAGACACTTCCCAAGGTTCAGGGCAATCCTCATCTGGCTGTGCTGAACCGGGATGACAGCTCCTACGAATTTCTCTCAAGCCTTGTTTCGGGACCTCAAGTCTGCTATGGGCTTGGGCCGGACGCGGATATCCATGCTGTGGAGTTGCGTTCTGACCGGGCTGGAAGCCGCTTTACGGTCCAGGGGCGTGGCTTCCAACTCCCTGTCATCAGCTCCCTGATGGGGAAGTTCAATGTCTCCAATTGTCTGGCAGCCCTGGCCGCAGCGGTGTGCGGGCTGGGAATCTCACCTGAAACCTGTGCAAACGGAATCGCGGCCCTTCCCGGAGTGTCCGGCCGCATGGAGCGGATCGACCTGGGTCAGCCTTTCTCCGCTTACGTCGACTTTGCCCATACTCCTCATGCCTTGCGCGTAGCCATTGATACCGTGCGTCAGCTGACCAAGGGCCGCGTGATTGTCATCTTCGGTTCAGCTGGACTGCGGGATCGGGAAAAACGCCGCATGATGGCCGAAGTCTCTCTCGAGCGCGCGGATATCACCATCCTGACCGCGGAAGACCCCCGTACCGAATCGCTCGAAGAAATCTTGGACGATATGGCGTCCGGCGCCAGGTCGAAGGGTGGGATTGAAGAAAAGAATTTCTGGCGTATTCCTGACCGGGGAAATGCGATCCGCCTGGGTGTGCACTTGGCCCGGGCAGGTGATGTGGTCATGGCTTGTGGAAAAGGACATGAACAGTCCATGTGTTTCGACACGACGGAATATCCGTGGGATGACCGGCTGGCGATGCGTGCAGCTTTATCCGAACTGCTGGGCATGAACGGTCCGCAAATGCCGCATCTCCCGACACAAGGATAATCTCATGTCAAACCTCGATCTGTGGACCACGCCAGTCACCTTGTCCGGAAAGGTCGTGCGACTGGAACCCCTTTCGAAGGCGCACATCCCGGGTTTGACGAAGGCTGGAAGGGATGAATCGATCTGGAAATATATGCTCTACGGGGATCTGACCCGTGAAAGTAGCATGGCCGCCTGGGTCGAAGGCCTGCTGGATCATCAGGCCCAGGGTACTGATATGCCGTTCACGGTGTACCACAGGACCAGCCGACGCATCGTCGGCGCGACCCGCTACCTGGAGATGCGGCCTGAGCACCGGTCCCTCGAGGTCGGTGGGACCTGGTATGCCCCGGAGTTCCAGCATACGGCGGTAAACTCCGAGTGTAAATACCTGTTGCTGACGTATGCCTTCGAAACACTGGGTTGTATCCGCGTGCAACTCAAGGCAGATGCCCGCAATGAACGCTCTCTGCGGGCGATTGAGAGGATCGGTGCCACCCGAGAAGGGGTATTGCGCAACCACTTTATCCTGCCGGATGGGAAGTATCGGGATTCGGTTATTTACAGCATCCTGGATACAGAATGGCCGGCAGTGAGATCCCGGCTGGAAGGATTTTTAAGGAATTGGTTGGGTGACAATCAATAAAAATGGATTATCCAAATAAACAACAGGGGCAGGCCTAAAGCCTGCCCCTGTCTAAAATCCTATCTGCGCTCGCGACCGCCGCGGTCGCCTCCCCGTCCCCCGCTCCGGCCTCCGGGGCGGCTGCCGGAACGGCCACCACCCGGGCGGCCTGCGCTGCGCTTGTTGTCGCGCTCCTGGGCTTCTTCCACGGACCAGCCCTCCAGTACGGCCTGGCGTGACAGGCGGATCTTACCCATCGGGTCAATCCCGGTCACCATCACCGTGATTTCATCACCCACCTTGGCTATATCCTCGACCTTCTCGACATGTTCGCTGTCCAGTTGTGAAATATGCACCATGCCATCGGTGCCGGGCAGGATCTCCACAAAGGCCCCGAAGTCCGTCGTACGGACCACCTTGCCCGTATAGATGCGTCCCAGCTGCGGCGATTCGGTGATTGCCTCGATCCGTTCTCGGGCAGCTTCGGCACCCAAGCTTTCGGTGGAGGCGATGTAGATCGTCCCGTCTTCTTCGACATCGATCTTGGTCCCGGTTTCCTCCTGCAAGGCGCGGATGTTCTTGCCTCCAGGACCGATGATCGCCCCGATTTTATCGACCGGGATCTTGACCGACGTGATGCGCGGGGCATGCGGCTTGAGATCAGGCCGCGGACCAGGCAGTACTTCCAGCATTTTAGCGAGGATCGCCAGACGGGCCTGCTGGGCCTGCCCCAGCGCCTGCGACATGATCGCCGCGCTCAGGCCTGAAATCTTGATGTCCATCTGCAGGGCGGTGATTCCCTTTTCGGTACCGGCAACTTTGAAATCCATATCGCCGAGATGGTCTTCCGTACCCTGGATATCGGTGAGAATGACGTACTGATCCCCTTCTTTGATCAACCCCATTGCCACTCCTGCGACCGGCGCTTTGATCGGGACGCCGGCATCCATCAGCGCTAGCGTGGAGCCGCAGACGGAGGCCATGGAAGTCGAACCGTTGGAGGACAGGACCTCCGATACCAGGCGCAGGGTGTAGGGGAAGCTCTCTTCAGCCGGGATGACCGGTTCCAGCGCCCGTTCTGCAAGGGCCCCGTGGCCGACCTCGCGCCGGCTTTGGCCGCGCAGAGGTTTGACCTCGCCGGTTGAAAAGGGCGGGAAGTTGTAATGGTGCATGTATCGTTTGGTATCCACCGGGCTGAGTGAGTCGATCTCCTGGGCTTCGCTCAGCGTGCCGAGTGTCGCCAGGGTCAGGACCTGGGTCTCCCCGCGGGTGAAGAGCCCCGAACCGTGCGCGCGCGGGCTGATGTCAACCTCGCACCAGATGGGGCGGATATCCGTGGGAGTGCGTCCATCCGGGCGTTTGCCCAGTTTGAGGATGCGCTCGCGGACCACGCGTTTCTCCGCCTCGGCGAAGGCTTCTTTGACCGCCTCCAGGGTAGGAATCCCGGGCAGGGTGAATTCGGGCAGTTCTTCCACATCCGATTCGTCCGAGACGGTGACGGTTTTCCCAGCCGTAGGGATCGCCTCGGCAACCACTTTCTGCAACAGCTCGTCCATACCGGTGTAAAAATCGGCTTTGCTCAGGGGTTTGTTGAGCAGGTCGTTCATTGGACCGTGCATGCGCTCGAAGATCTTCCCGCGCAGGGCTTCGTCGGGTAGGGAGAATACCACTTCGCGTTTTGGCTTGCCGACCTCGTCCCTCATCTTGAGCTGAAGGTCGATGAGGGGCTGGATAGCTTTATGACCAAATTCCAGCGCCGCGACCATCACCTCTTCGGGAACTTCTTCCGCACCGCACTCGACCATCAGAATCGCATCCCGCGAGCCAGCCAGGCGCAGGTCGAGGTCGGACTTCTCCATTTCCGGGAAGGTCGGATTGATGATGAACTGGTCATCGACCCGACCGACCCGTACCGCCCCGACCGGTCCGTTCCAGGGGATGTCGGAGATCATAACCGCAGCGGAGGCAGCGTTGATTGCTAGGATATCGAGCGGATTGGCATTGTCCGCCGAGACCGAGAACATCATAACCTGGACTTCGTTGCGCATCCCATAGGGGAAGAGCGGTCGCAGCGGCCGGTCGGTCAGCCGGGCGGTCAGGATGGCGTCCGTGGAGGGACGGCCTTCGCGTCGAAAAAATGACCCGGGGATCTTCCCGCCGGCGTACAAGCGTTCCTCGTATTCAACGCTGAGAGGGAAAAAGTCGATCCCCTCGCGTACCCCGCCCATCGTGGCCGAGGCGAAGATGATCGAATCGCCGTATTGGACGGTGACAGCACCGCCGGCTTGGGGGGCGAGCTTACCGGTTTCAATAGAAAAAGGCCGGCCTCCTACACTCGCGGTGTAGCGTTTGGCTTCGGGTTTCATGAATACTCCTTTTCCCGCCTGGTCAGGGACTGAAAGATGACGGCAACCGCGGTTGCCAGCATTTTTCAATTCCTGACGGGCGGAGCAACGGGGGGAGGTGCAAACACCCGCGTCCACACCACCCCAGACGAATAATAAGAGTAGATGGGCAATCGCCCATCTACTCGGGCAAACCACTTCCTATTTGTGACGCAGTTTCAACTGTTCAGACAGGGCCAGATAGCGCTTGTATTCCGTTTTGCGCAGGTAAGCCAGCAGTCGACGGCGCTGTCCGACCAGTTTGAGCAGCCCTCGGCGGCTGGACTCGTCGTGGGTGTGAGTTCTCAGGTGATCGTTCAATTGCACGATGCGGTTGGTCAGGATTGCCACCTGGACCTCCGGGGAACCGGTGTCGGTCTCGTGGCGGTGGTAATCTGAGATGATCTTGGCCTTCTCTTCCTTGTTCGTAGGCATGACGTGTGCTATCCTTTCTCTGATTTTTGAGCAGGTCTCCCGACCGGCAGGTGTCGCCGCCTGGTGGGACCAGTCAATGCGGACGGGATTATACCAGAAAATGAGGGAAGGAAATGAGAAGACGGCCTGCAGGGGAGGGCAATCTCATTTTATTTGACCAAAGTGAGCACTCATAGAAGATCGTATTCCTAATATTTCATCCAACCCGGGTAGCCCACCCATTTGCAAAACTCCTTGTTACCTTTTCTGGGCATCTGGCAACATACATAGCGGTGATCCCCAAATAGGAGTAGGATTGCCACTGCTAGCATGGACAAACAGACTCAAAGCCAGCCGATTGACGATACCCTGCTTGCGCGGCAGGCACGCACCGACGGGGAGGCCTTTGCCGAGCTCTACTGCAGGCATCTGCCCCGTGTCTACCGGTATCACATGGCGCACACCGGCAACGTCAAGGACGCTGAAGACCTGACCTCACAAACTTTTATGGCCGCCCTGGAGGGTATTCACTCCTTTCGAGGGGACGGTTCCTTCGCTGCCTGGATCATGGGTATCGCGGCTCGAAAAAAGGCCTTGTTCTTCCGGCGCCGCAAACCTGAGGCTCCCCTGGAAGCGGCGCTGAATGTCCCGACACCGGGCCTGCTGACGGATAAAGCCGCATTGCAGCATCTGCAGCTTGAATCCGTTTCTCGCTCTCTGAGACAGATCAGCCCCGATCGGGGCGATGCTCTGGCTTTGTATTTCTTTGGCGGCCTGACTGTCCTCGAGGTAAGCTTGGTAATCGGTAAAAGCGAAGCGGCGGTAAAGATGCTGCTCTCGCGCGGCCTGCGGGACCTGCGTGAACGGACCTCCCTCGTACTGGAGGTGGAACCATGAAAGACGATCAGATCAAACCCTTGGAGCAGATGCTGGATCCCGAAGACGCGAGACTTATTGCAGCGCTGAAGAAAATCGCCATTCAGACCAACGTCAATCCCGGCTTCCAATCCGATTTGGAAAGGCGCTTGAAAGCGGCTTATAAGCCGAAAGGACCCGATTTCATGACCTCCATGAAGAAATTGGCTTTTACGCTGGCCTGGATTCTGGCTTTGATTGCATTGGCATTCATCCTGGATTGGGCCATCCGCTCTCTGACCCCTCAACCCAGGGTTACCACCGGCGCTATCAGCACGCCGACGACATCTCCACTGGAGGCCACATCCACACCCACCGAAAATCAGATCGAGGCGAGCCCGACACCTACCCGCACCGGCTATACCTGGAATGGCACCACGCTCTATCTGGAAGGGACACTGCCGACCTCGCCTGCCGGGGCAAACGTTTATCGACTGCAACCCGATCAGCACGCGACCCTTGATGAGGCCGTCGCCCTGGCCGGACGCTTCGGTATCCAGGGTGAAGCCTACCGGTCGACGGGGGAGCTGCCCGGCACGACCAATTACGTGATTACTGACGGCAAGCAGTGGATGTTCATCCGGTCGGACCATTATTTCACTTACTTCGCCGACCATCCAAATTCCCAGGCGATCCCCACAACGGAAATAAACCCAACGGATGCAGCCGCGAATATCGACGCCTTCCTGAAATCGCATTCCTTCAATTTTGAGTACAAAATTGACTCTACGGATATGTGGGGAAAATATTACGTCACCCCCCTGACCCCGGATGGCATCGCGGTCCACTTCGAAGACCTGCACCCTTCAGGCCTCTTGATCACCCTGGACGGCTCTGGGCAGGTTGCCTCCGTACAGGCCAATTTGGTGAATTACCAACCAGCTGGTACCTATGGTATCCGCACTGCCGAGGACGCCTGGAAGATCCTGCTCGACCCAGACGCACAATCCGGCAAGCTGGAGTGGATGGACTCTCCGAGCGGCCCCAGCCGGGCATGGCAGAGGACCTATCCCCTCAATCAAACCCAGACGATTTACAGTTATGTATATTCCTACCCGTCCGTCGATACAGGCAAAGCGACCTTGATCCTGGTCGGCTTGTACACAGCCACCGGCAACGTCGCCGGATTGAATCAGGTACCGGCTAACACGCTCGTCGAGGCAACCGGTCAGTTTGTGGCCGATGGCGGGATCACAAAATTCGACCTCGCGTCCTGGAAGGTGTCCGGCTTGACCGAGGAGGGAATCGAAGGGACCCTGGAACAGGTGGGCGGACGGGTCACCCTGTCCGCCCAGGAGGGCAGTTTCCAGCTTGCAGACTTGCCCGCCGATATTCCATTGCCGTTCGAAAATGCTTTTGTCCTCGGCGTCCGGTTGGGTACCACGTTCGATTGGACGTCGATCGATAACCGGGGCGGAAACGGCAGGGGCGGCGGAGGCGGAGGGGGGCAGGGGTTCTACAAAATCAATATGAGCGGCACGCCGGTACCTCTCCCCACACCGGTGCCCACTTCCTTGCCACCCGACCAGCAGCAGGCCGGTCTAAAAATCGATGGGCAGCGCGGTCTTCTCAATGTGACCATCTACAAGCAGTCGGATGGAAGCCAGCGCATCGAATATGCTCTGGTGTCCGGGAATGGCACGGGTTCATTTCCTTTCATGATCCTGGAAGGTGACCTACAAGCGTTGCAATCCTACAACAATCGTCCAGTGGATATCTGGGGCAGCGTCGACCATTTCAACCAGGACGGGAATCCTGTGGTAAAGGTCGACCGCTATGAGATCCCCTTCCCTGACCTGCAGTTCCAGATCTTAAAGGGCACGCAGAAGATCGTTCAACTGGAAGGTCAGCCTACCACCCTCTTCACCACGGAGACGGGTAAAACATACGTCCAGCAATTGCCGACTGGGGATATCGACCATACCGAGTTTGGACATGAAGACGATCCGGTGTTGATTGAGGCGCTGGTTATCCCGGGTGAGTCTGTGGCCGGATACCCGGCCCTGCGGATGTTTAGCGGGCATATGGCGATCGATCCAAAAAGCGGGCAGCCGTCTGAGCTCAATGTCACCGCCGACCAGCCGTCTATATCCAAAGAGCCACAGACAGCGGGTGGCGTTGTCATGAATTCCCCGACGGCCACGATCGAGAAGGTAGAGCTGGTCTACTTCGTCAGCGACCCGCGCTATCTAACGGACTCGAATGCCGGATATCCCTACCTCCAGCCTGCCTGGCGCTTTTACGGGCATTACAGCAACGGGGATGAGTTCGAGGTCCTCATCCAGGCGCTTCAAGATCAATACTTGCTTCCCGAGCTGGCCCCCTATATTCCGCCCGGATAAACCTAGCAAGGTGCCAGAACCTCATCGTGGATTTTCCCCAGGAAACCCCCCAAATATTGGGTTGATGGTCTGCCTAGTGCTGCATGGCCCCACACGGGTTCATGTGTCCGTCCGGGATCGACGCTCTGACCCCTGTTAGGACGCGGCGGGATTGAGAAGCTGCCGCATGATCTTGTTGATGCCATCTGGGCTGGCGTGATGTCGTCGCGCGGCCAGGTGCCGATCCGGCCGGATGATCACGGCGGTCCCCGGCCGGGCCTCAAACAGCCGACCCAAGCTCCCACCCTCGTCCTGCAAGGTCGTCCGGTTTTCGATCCCTCCGGCGAGGACGGGATAGATTATCAGGGGGACCGTCGGGAGCTCTGCCTCAACACCCTGCAGCGCCTCCAGGCAGTCCACAGAATTATTTCCGAAATACAAGATGACGTAACCAGATCCGAGAAGTTTACGCAGGTAGGTTCGCTCAAACTTGCCTGCACGGAAAAGGGTGATCGAACAATCCGGGAGCTGTGCGCCCAGGGCAGGAGCTCCTTTCCAGTTTCGAGGAGGTTCGTCGTCTGCGACCTGCAGCCTGGTATTCGTGTATACAAACGGTTCGCTCATGCGGCCACTGTCTACCCATTTTCGGGCAGGTCGGAAAACCGCACTCAATGGCAGGATCGAATTTCGGAATAACCGCCTCCAGGGAGTGGGGGGGGCCATGAACAGCATGGTTCGATTGGTGATCCTCTGGTTTTCCTGCTGGGCTGGCCAACGCTCGGCCTGGTATGTATCCAGCAAGGATTCTGGCGAATGACCCTGGAGCACAAAAACCAGTTTCCACACCAGGTTTTCAACATCCTGGACGGCACTGTTTAAACCTCGGGCTCCGAAAGGGGCCACCAGATGAGCCGAGTCCCCTGCGAAAAAGACCCTCCCATGGCGGAACCGTCCTAGGAGGCGCTGGTGGAATCGGTAATCAGAGAGCCAGACGATCTCGTAAGCGACATCCCCGATCAGGGCGCGGATACGCGCATCCATCTGTTCGGGGCTGCGTTCCCACCCGGGATCACTGCGAGCATCGATCTGCCAGTCAATGCGCCAGACCTCATCCGGTTGAGGGTGGATCAGGATCGTATAACCAGGGTTGGTGGGATGATTGAAGAAAAAACGCGGTTCTGGAGGAAGGTTTAGATTGGCGCGAATGTCGGCAATCAGGAACCGGTCGTTATGCGTTTTCCCGGGGAAATCCAGGTTGAGCAGGGTTCGTAGCGTGCTGCGGGCTCCATCCGCGGCAATGGCATAGGAACCGGCCAAGCGCATCGGGCCGTGCGGAGTATCCATGTCCAGCGTCACCCCATTTGAATCTTGTTGGAGGCCGGTCACTTTATGATCCCAACGCAAGTCCACAAATTTAGAGGCTTCGATCTGGTCCAACAGGTAGCGCTCCACGTAATATTGCTGGATGTTTATGAAACGAGGCAACATACCCTCGACGGGCGTCGGAAAATCCTGCGTAAATAATTCTTGGTTGCGGAAATAGGTGTGTCGGCGTGTCCAGGCGATGCCTTTTTGAAGGATGGCTTCTCCCGCCCCCAGTTTTTCCCAAACCGCCAGAACAGTATGATGGAAAGCGATCGCCCGGGAACCCTCACTCAGGGTATGGTCTTCATCCAGTACGATGCTCGGAATCTCATAGTGGGCCAGATCCAGCGCAGCGCTCATGCCCACGGGTCCCGCCCCGACGATCAAAACCGATGGGGAGTTCGTCGCGGTCATTGAGAGGCTTTAAGCTCTGTTTCGACGCCGTGGATCAAGCTGCTGACATCGCTAGTGATGTTCACGAATTGGAAGCCCTGGTGTATCCGATCTGCTGCAGCGTTGCCGCTCGAGCAATAGATCCCCAGAGGAAGATGGTGGGTATGCGCCGTCCTTAAAATCAGATCGATCGCCTCTTTGAAAAGCGGATGCGGATTCTCGGGTAAGGGCTCCAATCCGAGCGAGATCGACAGGTCGACCGGTCCAACGAAGGCCAAGTCCACTCCGGCAATTCCAAAAATGGCATCCAGGTGGTCGAGGGCGGTTTTGCTTTCGATCTGGACCATGCACAGGGTCTCAGCATTGGCCGCGCGCAGATAGTCTGGCATCGAAAGGTCCAGGCTCAGGCCGGCATATGCGCTGCCGAAGCTGCGCTCGCCTTCCGGTGGGAATTTGCTCCAGCGGACGACCCGTTGTGCCTCCTCGGCTGAGTTGATCATCGGGGCAAGGACCCCATAAGCGCCCGTATCCAGGGCTTGTTTCATGTTTTCCACACTGGCTTGGGGAACCCGCACCAGGGGGGCGGGACCATCCGCTTCGGCGATCGCTGCCACCATTTGGCCCAAGGTGTTCACTTCAATGGGGGCATGTTCTGCGTCAATGAGAAGCCAGTCTAATGGAAGGCGGGCCAGGAGACGGGCGCTGTAAGGACTGGGGAGTCCCAGCCATATTCCGCGGCTGGATTCCCCATGAGCAAGTTGTTTTTTTACCCGGTTTATTTTCATGACTGATCGACTTTATATTTTCCTTGAACATCCAAATTCATCGGCGAAGATTATGTATTGACTGATGGGCAGCCAGGCGGTGTGGCGATCTTGCCGGCGAGAACGCGGATCATCCCCTTTACCCTGAAATTCTTTCTCCACCGCTAATCGGTTTCGCGTAGGGCCTCCCGCAGGCCGGACTGCAGGGCCGGGGACAGGGCTGGCAGCATCCGCCGCAGGGTCCGCAGCTGCGTGGGATGGGACCTGCCGCTGCGGAGCAGCTCACGTAGGAAGAAGAGAGTTTCTGTCAGCGAAACCCGTGCGAGCGCCTCAAGGCACTCCTGAAGTTCCAGTTGCGTGGATGGGCTCGCTCTTTCGATCGTTGGACGCACGATACGAAAAACCGCAGGCAAGTTCTCGAAGTCGGGCTGGTTCAAGAGCGGGATCAAGGCCCTCAAGCCCCAGATCTGGAGCATAGAGTGAGGGGATTTCAGCCAATCTTCCAACAAAAGGAACAGAGCTTCCGGGTTCTCGCGGCGCAGGCGTTCCAGGGCTTCGTTCAGCAGCGCCTTACGGACGATCTCATCGGTGCTCTGGCTGAGCCAGCTCGGTAAGCGCGTCAGGCCGGGCATGGCCTGGGCGGGTGGAATCATGCCGAGCAGGCTGGCAGCCAGCAGATGTGTCTCCAGCGATTTTGTGTTCCACAGAGCATCGGTCAGGGCGATGGCTTCAGTTGGATGAGCTTCTGCCAGAGTCTCCAGTTCTAGTTCGATTTGACGCAGGACGGGTTTTGGGGTGCGGTAGGTCGGGAGGGACAGTCGCCGGGTGGTTTGTGCGGTCCGGATGGTCAGGTTGGTATAAAAATCGAGCAACGCCTGTAACTCCTGAACAAAAGCATCCGGATCGGCGAAACGTTCGGAGAGACGGGCAGCTTGGGTTTTTAGGCGGGAAAGATCAATAGCGGGCATTTCGGGAGGATGAAGGACAAAGGTAAGATCGACAAAGGTTCCAGCCGGTTCACCCATTGTACTCTACTGGTGCGGGTAAGGTATTCAGCGCGGCGCTCAATACCGCGAGTTCAGACCCTGTGCGTCCGACCACCGCCTCGAGGGACACAACCTCTTTTTCCGACCGGCTGCGCAGCTTCATCTCAACTCCGCCCTGGCCAAGCGCTCGTTCGCTGACTGTGATCCGTATCGGCAGACCGATCAAGTCAGCGTCATTGAACTTGACCCCCGGGCTTTCATCCCGGTCATCGAAGAGGAATTCAATTCCGGAGGCCTGCAGGTCGCGGCATAGATTTTCTGCTCTTTCCTCTGCCTTCGAATCACCTTTCCCGCGTAACAATACCACATGGACCTGATATGGCGCAACTGTCACCGGCCAGCGCAGGCCGTGCTCGTCGTGATGTTTCTCGGCCATGCACCCCAGCAGACGGCCGACGCCGATGCCGTATGACCCCATGATCACCGGTTTGTTTTGCCCATCCTTGTCTAGGAAGGTGCATCCCAGGGCATCGGAGTAGCGTGTGCCCAGCTGGAAGGTGTTGCCGACCTCCACCCCGCGCTCCGCCCTCATCGGTCGGTTGCACTCTGGGCAAGCCGCGCCATCCTGCGCAGCGGCGATGTCAGTGACGAGGGAGGCAGTGTAATCACGGCCATAATTGGTGTTCAACAGGTGATAGCCCTCGGCGTTGGCGCCAGCGACCAGGTTGGGCGATACCGGGAGAATGTCATCTGCAACCACCAGGACATTTTTTAGCCCGAGCGGTGAGGCATATCCGGGTACGGCGCCGACGGCCGTGATCTCGTCTTCAGTGGCCGGCCGCAGGTCGCGAGCCTGGATGGCATTGGCGAGCTTGGTTTCGTTCAGCTCCATATCGCCGCGCACCACTGCGAAAACGAATTTTTCCCTGATCTGGTCCCCTTCAGGGATCTGAGCGATGAAGAAGACTGCTTTGGCAGTTTTAGATTTCGGCACCCCCAGAAAATGGGCCAGATCTTCAATGCTCTTGCACTCCGGCGTGGCAACTTTTTCGACCGGTTTGAGTGGTTCTTGCGCTGCAGGCGGCTTGAGGAACCGCGCCATCTGCCGGTTGGCAGAGTAGTCTCCGTTTGCGCAGATCAGCAGGGTGTCTTCGCCGATAGGGGTCAAATACATGAACTCATGGGCCAGCTTGCCGCCCATCATCCCGGTATCCGCTTTCACGGCGATCACCGGTAACCCGCAGCGGTGGTAGATGTTGAAATAGGCCTGATAATGGGCGCGGTATTGCCGGTCCAGCCCGTCCCAATCTGCGTCCAGGCTGTAGCTGTCCTTCATGGTGAATTCCCGGACACGTATGAGACCGGCGCGCGGACGCGGATCATCGCGCCATTTCGTCTGGAGATGGTAGACCAGGCGCGGCAGCTGTTTGTAGGAATGGATCTCCCGCCGTACCAGATCGGCAACGGCCTCTTCGTGGGTCATGGCCAGGACCATATCGTGGTCGTTCCTGTCCTTGAAGCGACCCATCTCCGATCCAATCTGGTACCAGCGTCCGGTTTCCTTCCACAGGTCGGCGGGTTGAACGACCGGCAGCGTGATCTCCTGACCGCCGATGGCGTCCATTTCCTCTCGCAGAATGGTTTCGATTTTAAACATCGACCGGCGGGCCAGGTGCAGGGATGCGTAGATCCCTGAACCCAGCGAACGGATGAAGCCGGCCCGCAGCAGGTACTGGTGACCGGCGGTCTCCGCTTCCACCGGTGTCTCTCGCAAGGTCTGGCCAAAAAGCTGGGACATCCTCATCAAGCAATCCCTCCCAACCAGGCAAAAGCAGCCTCTAAGCTTACACAGGGGATCAATATGCCTTGGCGAAGTAAACCTTCCTTTTGGCTGCTTTCCCGCACACGATGCACTGGCCGCTAGCCTCGGGCTGATCGAAGGGGATGCAACGGATGGTGGCCTTGGTTTCTTCCTTGACCTTGGCCTCGCATGCATCTGCCTCACACCACCAGGAGAACGCCCAGCCGTTTTGAACAACCTCCGTCAGTTCTGCATAATCCTTGGGATCGAAGATATGGCTGTCCCGGAAATGGGTGGCCTGTTGCAGCAACGAATCCTGGATCTCCGAGAGCAACCGCTCCACGCTGCCTGCCAGATTCAGCTGGGGCAGGAAAGCTCTTCCTTCTTTTCCGGGTTTATCCCGCCGCGCAACGGCCACCGTCCCTTTTTCCACATCTTTCGGGCCGATCTCGATCCGCAGCGGTACCCCACGCATCTCCCAGTCATTGAACTTAAAACCAGGTGTGACCTCTGTCCGATCGTCCACTTTGAGGCGAAAAGCAGACAGCTCCCCGGAAATGCGCTCAACAACCGTCATAACAGCATTGCGCTCAGCGTCGTTCTTGTAGATCGGAATCAGCACGATCTGGAGAGGGGCCAAGCGCGGCGGGAGGATCAGACCCTGGTCGTCGCCGTGGGTCATGATGATGGCTCCGATGAAGCGGGTTGAGAGACCCCAGGAGGTGGTCCAGACCCACTTTAGCTCATTGGATGGATCGAGGTACTGGATATTAAATGCCTTGGCGAAGTTTTGGCCAAGGAAATGTGAAGTCCCGGCCTGCAGGGCGCGCGTATCACCCATCATGGCTTCGATTGAGATGGACATGCTGGCGCCGGCAAATTTCTCGGTTTGGGACTTGATCCCTTTGATGACCGGGACTGCGGCCTCGTTGATAGCGAAATCGGCATAGACATCCAGCATACGCAGGGTTTCGGCCCTGGCCTCCTCTTCGCTGGCATGGGCAGTGTGGCCTTCCTGCCAATAGAACTCCAGAGTGCGCAGGAACAGGCGGGTGCGCAGCTCCCAGCGTACAACATTGCCCCATTGGTTGATGAGCACTGGAAGATCCCGGTACGATTTAATCCATTTGGAATACATGTATCCGATGATCGTTTCGGAGGTTGGGCGTACGACCAGAGGTTCTTCCAGTTTCTCACCACCACCGATGGTGACGATGGCCAGTTCGGGGGAAAAGCCCTCGACATGCTCTTTTTCCTTCTCGAGGAAGGACATCGGGATGAAGAGAGGAAAGGCGGCATTAACATGGCCGGTCGCCTTGAAACGCCGGTCGAGCGCCTGTTGAATGTTCTCCCACAGTGCCCAGCCGTATGGGCGCACGACCATGCAACCGCGCACCGGGGCATAGTCGGCCAATTCGGCGCGCTGGACGATCTGGTTGTACCATTCGGAGAAATCTTCGTTGCGGGGAGTAAGTTTATCTTCTGGCATAATACCCTCACTGATGATTAAGATAATGGTGATTAAAGATGGGAAACTGCAGCTTCAACGTCCGGTACAAACTGGAGCAACTGCCGCTGATTCACAGGTGTGGTATCGCCCAGAGCCTCAAACATCGCCTGGAAAACCGATTTCCAGCCCGGACCGACCAGGATCAGAGGTTTGGGAGGCATGGCAGCGACGATCATTAAATTCCAGGTCAGTGCGACTTCGGTCAGCGTACCCGGTCCACCCGGCAGGGCAATGGCTCCATCGCAAGCCCTGACAAGTTCCTCCAGCCTCCCGTTTAGACTGGCAAAGCGGCGCTCTTCCTGCACCCAGGCGTTGGGTTTGACTTGCCGCCATTTCTCGATCTCGTCGCAGGTGACACCGATCACATGCGCCCCGGCCTCAGCCGCGCCTCGCGAAACGGCTTCCATGGTGCCAATGTAACCGCCCGTCAGGACGGTATGACCGGCCAAGCCGAGCAGCCGGCCGAGCGCGTAGGCCTCCTGGTATGCGCGGGAACCGGGCTCGGGTTGGGAACCGCCGTAAACCGTGATGTTCATCTTTACTCCCACTGGCGGTTTGTATTGACCTTCAGCTTGGCTAAGACCGCCTGCTCCAGGTCGATATTGCAGACGGAGGCCAGCTGAAGCAGATATAGAGCCACGTCAGCCAATTCACCGGCCAGTTCATCCCGATCCCTGGCTTCTGCTTGCCACTGGTAATGTTCCAGGACTTCGGCGGCTTCCAGGGAGAGGGAGATCGCCAGGTTGCGAGCTGTCTGCGGGCGCGGACTCTTGGGGCCGTACCAGCCTTTGCCCTCCACAAATTCGTGCATCGCCTTGGTCAGCTCGGATAGGTTCATCGGGTCATCCTCTCGCAGCTGGCGCGTGATAACAAAAGCGGCTCTCCAGGTCTGGGAGCCGCCGGTTTGCAGCATTAACTGAACCTATCCAGACCATGCAGGTTTGTCCAGGCGCTGGGAAGGGAGCGGGTTCAGTCTCATGGGTCGTATTATACCTGATTTGATTGGATTGGGAACAAACTTTTTGCACTATAATCGCGAAGAGGATACAAATCATGCCCACCCGACGCTATGTCTGGCCCCAGGAGGCGCGCCTCCGCCGCGGCCTGTTAGAGAAGACGCTCCCGCCCGAGCGCCTCAGTTTGCTGCGCAGGATTGCAGAGCAAGCCGCTTCGATGGACATGTCCCCTTATATCGTAGGTGGATTCGTGCGTGACCTGCTTCTCGGCCAGGTAAGTCAGGACTTTGATCTGGTCGTTGAAGGAGATGCCATCGCATTAGCCCATGCATTGCAGAGCAGGTATGGCGGCCGGGTTACTGCTCATGCCCGTTTCAGGACCGCCAAATGGCATCTAAAAAATGAGGCCACCGCGGAGGGAGGAGATGCGATCTCCTCCGTGGATCTGATCTCCGCCCGCCGGGAAAGTTATGCCCAGCCCGGTGCGTTGCCCCACATTCAGGCAGGGGGGATTGAGGATGACATCTCGCGCCGGGATTTTACGATCAACACCCTGGCCCTGCGCCTGGACCGCGACGATTTTGGTGAAATGCTGGACGAGATGGGTGGCCTGGATGATTTGAACCGGGGCGTGATCCGGGTTCTGCATCCTGCCTCATACCAGGACGATCCCAACCGTATTTTGCGCGCCGTCCGTTACGAACAGCGCTATGGATTTGAAATTTCAACCACTGACCGTGAGTACATTGCCTCTGCCCGTGATCTTCTAGAAAAGCTATCCGCCGACCGGATTCGCCATGAACTGGACTGGATTCTGGCCGAGGCAAAGGCCCCGGAAATGCTGAACCGCCTCGAGGAATTCGGGATATTAAATGCCATTCATCCGGCATTGCAATGGAGCGCTGAAATGCGCCGGGTTTTTCTGCTCAATCGTGACAACCCTCCGCCGGCGGCATGGGGCGTCATCCCGAATAGGACGCGTCTGCCGCGCCGTGTGGCACTTGGCTATCTCCTGTGGTTGATGCACCTGACCCAGGTTCAAATCCGTGCGCTGGATTCCCGGCTGCATTTCCGTGCTGATTTACGGGACAGCCTGCTGGAAGCCTCGGACCTGCGGCAGAGGGCCTCTGCCCTGCAAGGCGCGAAACCGAGCAGGATTTGTTCCCGACTGGAAGACGTGCCGTTGCTGGCTGTGTATGCAGTCTCCCTGGCTGCGGACCCTCCTGAGCGGAGACTGCTGGAGTCATTCGGGACGAGCTGGCGGCACATCAAGCCAAGAACAACCGGAAACGACTTGAAGGCGCGCGGCCTGGCGGCCAGCCCGGCCTATCAGGCAATTCTCCAGGCTCTGCGCGACGCCTGGCTGGATGGGGATGTTGACAACCCGGAGGAAGAATCGACCCTCCTGGACCAGCTGATCAAGTCGCAGGCGGATCCATCTCGCATCGCTCGCAATGTGAAATAAGGGGATGCCAGGAACATGGTTGGCGGCTATTGAGTCTTGAGCGCCCGCGTTGTCTGCAGGTCAGGTGGGAAAACCGTCCTGCTGAACGACGCAGGCCGAAATGAATCCTCCCAGGGGCTAGAGAAAGTAAGCCACCCCGATCAACCACAAGACGGAGACGAAAAACACTACCCATTCCATCACGGCCAACAGCCAGATCCTCGGTCGGTCAGGTGTCATCAGAGGATCGAGTATCTCCACCGGATGATTTACCGGTTTTACACGCGTCAGTAGGGCCAAAAAGGTGGCATAAAAGATTAAAGCTGCTAGACTGAGCAAGTTGATCGTTTTGGGAACCACGATTTTTCCCTCCGGCTGGAGAAGGATCGCCAGGCCGAAGAAAAATATCATCACCAGACCCGAGCGGAAATAAGTAACAGCTGCGGCGGTGTGGGCGGTCAGGTAATTTAATGGGAAGATGCCCACAGCAGCTACACCCAGAGCAGCAATGATCCCTGCAGCAACCCCCAGCCAAGCCAGTGGGCTCCGGAAGGCGATCCCAAGCCCGATCAGATAAGGCAAGATGATCAACCCGCCCAGGATGAGACCGAGATTGAAAGCCCAGGCGGATCGAGAGACACCCACTTCGCCCAATTCAGAGATGAAATGATTCAAGAAGGAATAACGTTCTGTCTGCCGGCCCTGGAAACGCAGGGAGGTATAGACGATTCCCAGAAGAATACATACTGCCCCGGCAAAACCGAATAGACGCAGGCTGTGCGCTGACATGGTTCTTGAGTTTAGGCTTTATTTTTTCAGCAGGGCGGTGATCAGGGCGGCGCCGTGCAAGCCGCGTTCGCGTGCCGCGCGGGCGTCCTGGTCCGTAAACGAGAGATTCAAGCTGGCCGCGCCAGCCTGATAGGTGATTCCGATGTTACCCAGATGGCCAGCTGAAAGGCTTTGGGCTGGTAGTCCTTCCAGGATGGGGAGGATCTGTTCCAGCAACCGGCCGAGGTCATCGGTATCCCGGATGCTTTTTACTTGAGCCGTGACCCGGATGTCCGTTTCCAGAGAGGTGAAGGCGATGACCTGGTGGGTGTTATTGTCGTAGCAGTTCTCCCCATAGGCCTGCGCGTGGACGGTCACACTCTTCAACCCAGAGCTGTCGAAGCTTTTCTGGATCCGGGCAGACAGGTCGGAGAGGGGTTGGCTTGCCCAGTCCAAGTAGCAACCCTGCACCGCGGCGGCCGAAGCGGTTGCCGTCCGCGTGGGAGTTCCCTGGCCGCAAGAAGCGAGTAACAGGATCAGCAGAAGACCGAGCACAACTTGAATTTGTTTCATTTTTCTATTCGGCTTCATTGTATCTCGGCCAGACCGAAATGTGTAAGGTCTCTTTGGTTGTGCGGGATCTGCTCTTCCCTGTGAATTACCCCACCGCTCCAGCGGGGGGCTTCCTACTTCAATGTGCTTTGCCCGTAATCAAGTCTTACCTGCTCTCCATAGGCGTGTACGTTCGGGTGGTTCCCACCCTACGGTAGATCGACTGTCCAAGTTTTACTGGTGGACAGGTTTTTCCACCGAATCGGATCCTGGTTAAGGTACTATGCTTAGTATAGTACATTTGTTCAGTTTTTACGCCTTATATCCCCAGACCTGAAGACCGGGATTTTACAGCGCAACCTTGATAAAAAAGGCCACTGCATGGGTCTGCAGCGGCCTGAGGCGGGTTCAGAAGGTCACGGCTTCAATAGGCTCGAAAAGGAGCGTTCCCCATCGACCGGTCGCTCGTGAGTCGCGATATACCAGGCGCGTACGATCTGTCCGTACATGCGCAGTTTCCATAGCGAGCCTTTCCAGAATCCCCGTTCGGTGCGCAGTTCGCTGGAGGGATGCCAGACTCCTTTGAGGGTGACGATCTTGGTCCGGTAACCCTGCTGCCGAGCACCGATGGTCAGGGTCACCTCGAATCCATAACCGGTGGCCGCCTCGCGTGAAATGTATTTCATGATCTCGCTCCGCAGTCCGCGCTGGCCGGTCAGGAAGGGGGTCAGCCGGTGAGACAGATCGGTGCTGAGATGGCCTCCTGAAAACAATCCCAGGGTCATGTCGGCCCGATGCTGGAGGATGGGATCCAGGAGGACTGGGATATGGTCGGGTTTCAGATTTTTCAGATCAGCATCCAGCATTACCAGGTAGGTGGCTGACGTAGCCGCCCAGCCGGTGAACATGGCCTGACCTTTGCCTTTGTTCCTCTCGTGCCGGATGACCTGTATGCGCCGGTCACGGAGCGCAGCCTGGTGCAGAACATCGGTAGTACGATCCGTGGAACCGTCGTCAACAAGAATCAGCTCGTCCAAGAGATCGGTCCGGCGGAGAACTTCCAGAACATCCCCGACATTCCTTTCTTCATTGTATACGGGTATGATCGCGGCGGTTATTGGTTTGCGTTGTTGAACGGTCTCTGCATGGGACATGGATTCGTCCGGTCTCCTTTTCCTATTCTAAACGATAACGACATGAATCGCAAACCAGCCATGGACTGCCTGGAATGATTGCCCGTGCCGGTTATTGCCCCTGGACCATTCCTCGAATATAATTCCAACACTTAAGGGAATTTTGTAAATGCGGAGCTGACATGGACCCAAGATTCACCGGTGCACAAATTCGCAAGACATACATCGACTTCTTTGTCGAGCGCGGGCACACCTTTGTTCCATCGACCTCGCTAGTGCCGGGCGGTGATTCTACCCTGCTTTTCACGAATGCAGGGATGGTGCAGTTCAAGGACGTCTTCCTGGGCACGGACAAGCGCCCGTACACGCGGGCGGTTGACTCGCAGAAGGTCTTGCGGGTGGCGGGAAAACACAACGATCTTGATGAGGTGGGCCGCGATGACAGCCACCACACATTTTTTGAAATGCTCGGCAATTGGTCCTTCGGCGATTACTATAAGAAAGAAGCCATCACCTGGGCCTGGCAGCTGCTGACTGAAGTTTGGGGTCTGCCCAGGGAGAACCTTTACGCCACCTGCTTTCAGGATGAGATGGGGGACATCCCGACGGATGAGGAAGCAGCCGAGATCTGGAAGCAGCAGCCGGGCTTCGTTCCATCCCATGTCCTCTTTTTCGGGCGCAAGGAGAATTTCTGGGAGATGGCCGAGACCGGTCCCTGCGGCCCATGCTCGGAGATCCATATCGATCAAGGTACGCAGTTTTGCGATAAGAAGGATGTTCCCGGGCACGTCTGCAAGGTCAATGGCGATTGTGCCCGTTTCCTGGAATTATGGAACAATGTTTTTATCCAATATAACCGCCTGGACGTACGCACCCTTGAACCACTCCCGGCCAAACATGTGGATACCGGGATGGGTTTCGAGCGAATCGTTGCCGTGCTGCAAGGCGTGGATTCGGATTACAAGATTGATCTCTTCCGGGGTGCGTTGGAGGCTCTCCGTACCCTAACAGGTGACAGCGAAAAGAAGATGTACGCTCGCTTTACACCGTACCGTGTGATCGCGGATCACGGTCGGGCAGCTGCCTTCCTGATCGCGGACGGGGTCGTCCCTGGCAATACCGGGCGAAACTATGTCTGCCGGATGATCATCCGACGTGCTGCCAGATTTGGGACGAAACTGGGTTTGCGGGAACCGTTCTTGGCGAAGGTGGCAGAAGCCATCATTGCGGCGTACGGGGATTTCTATCCGGAACTGGTCACCCACCGTCAGGCCATCTACGACAACCTTACCCGCGAAGAGACCCGCTTCGCTCGCACCGTTGAATCTGGAACGGCCTACCTGCAGGGCATGCTGGATGACCTGCGCAAGGGTAAAAAGACGACCCTGGACGGGAGAATGGCCTTCGATCTGTATGCCACCTACGGCCTTCCGTTTGAGATCACCCGCGATATTGCCCGGGAGCAGGATCTCGAGGTGGATGAGGCCGGGTTCCATACTGCCATGGAGGATCACCGTCTTGCCTCCGGCGGCGGGAAGGCGATGGGCGTGATGAGCGGAGAAGACGCGGAGTTCTTCAACGGCCTGGCCAGGGAGTTAAGCTCTGCGGGTAAACTTGGCAAGGAAGGCGTCCTCTATGATCCATACGGGGACCTGGAGGTCGAAGGGGAGGTGCTGGCGCTGGTAGTGGACGGCAGATCTGTGACCGAGGCTCAGGCCGGTGATAGCCTCGAAGTTCTTCTGCCTCGAACCGGATTTTATGTGGAATCAGGAGGTCAAGTATCTGATACCGGTACCATCCGGGAGCGGATGGGCAAATGGGAAATCGAAATCAACGCCATGCGCAAACCCGCGGCGGGGATGATCGTGCACGTCGGGGAGGTGATCAGCGGGCAGCCGAAGGTCGGCGACCAGGCGGTTGCTATGGTGGACCGCGAGCGAAGACACGATATCATGCGCAACCACACCGCCACCCACCTGCTGCATGCTGCCCTGCGGAAGGTGCTCGGCGAACATGCCCGGCAGGCCGGGTCACTGGTTGCGCCGGACCGATTGCGGTTCGATTTCAACCATCCCGAGGCCATGACCTCCGAACAGTTGGAGCAGGTGGAAAAGAACGTCAATGACGCGGTCGCGGCCGACCTGCCGGTCGCACCGAAAACCAGATCCCGCCAGGAGGCGATCAACGAAGGGGCGATGGCCTTGTTTGGGGAAAAGTACGGAGAGGTCGTCCGTACGATCACCATAGGGGATCCCGCACACCGCCATTCCTACGAGCTGTGCGGAGGCACTCATCTGGTACGAACTTCCGATGTCGGCGCGTTTCTCATCGTCAGTGAAGGTTCGGCAGCTGCCGGCGTCCGCCGTATCGAAGCGGTGACTGGCCGCGGCGCGTACGAGCTGATCGCCCGGCGTTTCAAAGCCCTCAAGCAGGCTGCCGGGATGCTCTCCAGTACACCCGAGGCCGTGCCGGAGAAGGTGTTATCCTTGCAGGAGGATCTCTCCGCTGCCAAAACGCAAATGAATTCCTTGCGACAGGAATTGGCCCTGCAAGCCTTTGACCAACAGCTGGACAAGGTGGTGAAAGTCCGCGGGGTAAATCTGCTCGCGCTGCAAGTCCCGGAAGCCGACGCCGATACCCTCCGAGCGCTGGCGGACCGCTTCCGCCAGAACCCGAAATACGGAAGCACCGTAGGGGTATTCGGCTCTGTGATTGACGGGCACCCGCTGGTGATCGCCGCGGTGGATGAAAGCCTGGTCAAACGCGGCCTGAAAGCCAGCGAACTGGTTAAATTTGTAGCCGCGTTCCTGGGCGGGTCAGGCGGTGGGAAACCTACCCTGGCTCAAGCCGGCGGCAAGGATGCCAGCCACCTGCCAGAGGCGCTGGCAGGCGTCAAGAATTGGGTGGAGCAAAACCTCGAGCCGAAGCGATGATTCTTTTGCAGGACCTTGCCAGCTAGATGCGGCGCCTAAGCGGCATCCTCCTGATCGCCGTTTCAGCGGCGGCTTTTGGCAGCTTGGGCATCTTGGGCCGCTATGCGTATGCGGATGGTCTGGATGCCATCACGCTGCTCTTCCTGCGTTTCTCGCTGGCTGCGATCTTGATGGCCGTCCTCCTGCTTTTACGCCATGAAAGCCTGCCGCGCGGTTCCGACCTGTTTCGTCTGATCGGCATGGGTGCCCTTGGATATGTCGGCCAGTCGTATTGTTATTTAACGGCGGTCAGGTACGCCTCTCCTGGCCTGGTGGCCTTGCTGCTGTATCTCTATCCGGTCATTGTCGCTCTGCTCTCGATCCTTATCCTGCATGAAAAAGTAACCCGGACAAAAATCCTGGCTTTGGGCCTGGCCGTGGTGGGAATGGCACTCACGGTGGGCCCGGAAGGCGGCCAGCTGCCGGGCATCCTGCTGGCGCTCTCGGCGGCGGGGATCTATTCCGTATACATCATGGTCGGGACGCGGGTGATGAAGCAGGTGACCGCTTTCCAATCGTCTACTGTAATTTTTACCTCGGCAGGGATCACGTTTGGCGTGCTGATGGCAGCCACGGGTCCGCACCTGCCGCGGAGTGGGGCTGGCTGGCTGGTCATCCTCCTGATTGTCCTTATCCCGACCTTGATTGCCGTGGTGGCCTTCCTGGCTGGGTTGGCGCGCATCGGTCCTACCAACGCGGCCATGCTTTCCACGCTGGAGCCGGTCGTCACCGTGCTGCTGGCGGCCTGGCTCCTGGGCGACCAACTCAAGTGGATCTCATTACTGGGAGGCGGGTTGATCCTCGCTGCGGTCCTGCTCCTGGCGCGGCAGGAACTCCGCAAGGCCTAAGCGTGGGTTTAATGTGACAGCCTGAATCTGGGCTGTGGGATCCATGAAATAGCCTCCACGTGAGGGGGGGGTGTTCATTCCACCAAGCCTGCCATCAAGTTGCCGGCGGCTATGGAAGACTGGCCAGGATGTAATCAGGACAGGTGCTTCTCTTGGGATCCACCTGGTGAAAGGTTGGCCAGCGATTCCCGGGCTGCTCTGAGGATGGCGTAATTTCCACGGTCAGGGCATATTTATACCCAAATAGATAATTTTTGTTATAATTGGCTTTGAAATCTGGATGATGGTTTGTGACCGCGATCCATTCTTATCGCCTTGCAGAGGATCGTCCGCTGGTAATCGATGCGGTAAATTAAAGCCTGGTCAAGCCCAGCCTGAACGTCCGTGTCCTGGTTAAATTAGCAAGGCTGCCAGCCAGCTGACCGAAGGGTTGGCGGCCGTGCAAGGATGGGTCTAATAAAAACCGAAATGCTCGATCGGAGAGCATTTTTACGATTGGTTCTTATTTGAACAATCCTATTTATTTGTTTCGTTCGAAAAGATTATTGTCAGAAGGAGGAAATATGGTCCGTATTGGTTTGTTTTTCCTGATTGTACTTGCCCTGCCTTCTTTGGCGTGTGGCTTGGCTTCACAGCCTGTGCCGGCGACCCCGTCTTCCCAGGAAAATCAGGTGCTTTCGGCGACGGTGCTGCCGCAAGAAGTGGCGACCGTTGTTCCCACCTCGACGGAGACGCCCCAGCCTACCCCCACAGAAACGTCCTCGCCCAGCGAAACCGAAACCGCGCCAGCGGCTACGATCCCGCCGTTTCTGACCTCAATCCCTGGGATCGTTGCGACTTTGACGGCAGGAGCTTCTACCCCCGGAGCAGAGGAGACGCGCGTGGCCCAGCAGACCATGTTGGCTGCCACCGAGGCGGTTCAGTTGAAAGAGTTCGGTTCATCATTGTTGACCCCCTGCCAAAACCTTTCTGATCCCCCGATGCAAAATTGGGTGGATATCCCTGTGATGCCGCAAGCGACTGCAGGGCAGGTAGTACAAACATTGATCGGCTCCTACTATTGTTTCCGTGCCCCGGTGACTGTTGAGGAGATGGAATCCTTCTATAAAGAAAAGCTTACACCCCCAGAATGGGTGTTGCAAGCCGATGCGAATGGATCGATGAATTTCATCGGTCTCAGTCGATCCGGAGTTCAGCTCCTGTTTTTGCTTTCAGGACCTGGAAATAAGAACGATCTGATTGTGGCGATCAACGAGACCAGCCCCGTGGGTATACCGACTCCGAAGCCATAAGACGGCTTGTCAATCTTGTACAAAACCATAGGCGGGATACCCGTAACATCTCCCTCCAATCCTCCGGCATTGATACCGGCCACCCGATCGTGGTCCTATAGAAGCTACCCTTGCCTGCGGGTCCGGGAGGCGGTTTTTGATGAATTTGTTTCTTCTCTTCCTCCATCCAGAACGGCTCCAAGGTTACCTTGGACCAGCAGAGATAGAATTTCATCAGGATTGCCATCAGCCAGCGGGCCGCCTCGACCGTGGTCGTCTTCTCTATGAGAAAGGGATTCCCTACCTACGTTATAATTAAGGGAGATGAAAAGCCAGGTCATCCAGCTGGACTCGCACGATGATGTCATCTCCATCCGTGACAAAATGTCGTGGGCGAAGACGCCGCGCGTGCTTTTGGTATTCCCCCGGCGTAGCCGGATATTAACCCGACCTCTGGATTTGCGATTAATCAAGAGGCACGCCGACGGGCTGGGGATTCAGCTTGCCCTGGTCTCACGTTCGACCGAAGTCCGTCAAGCGGCTGAAGAGTTGAAGATCCCGGTCTTTCGGAATTCAAGTATCGCCCAGCGCAGCGCCTGGCCGGAAAGGGAAAAAGGCAGCCCGGCTTTTCGAAGGGGGCCACCGCCCGACCTGCCCCGGATGAGGCAAGAAGCCTTCCCGGCGGAAGGCCGCTGGCGGAACCTGCCTGCCCTCCGTCTGGGATTGTTTTCCCTGGCTGTGTTGACCGTGCTTGGGCTGCTTCTGCTTTTTGTTCCATCGGCCACGATCGATTTGAAACCAACGAAGCGGACCCAAAGCTTAACCCTGCCTATCCGCGCCAGCCCGGATTTCAAGACGGTTAACTCCCTGGGAAGCGTACCGGCCCAAACTGACCTGGTGGTGGTGGAAGCGACCAGGACCCTGCAAGCTACCGGATCCAAAGTGATTCCAGATCGCCCCGCCCAGGGTGAGATTCGATTCAGCAACCTGACAACCTCTCTGGTCGGGATTCCGAGTGGGACGATCGTGCAGACCCAGGGAGATCCGGCGGTCCGTTTTACTACCAGCGAGGACGGGGTGGTGGAGGCGGGTGTCAGCAAGACGGTGGATGTCCCTATACAGGCCCTGGATACCGGTTCGGCTGGGAATTTGCCTGCTGGCCAATTAGTGGTCATGGTAGGCGACCTGGGCGCCAGCGTATCCGTAAGTAACCCGGATCCGACCACGGGCGGAACGGATCGGGTTGTCGCAGTGGCGACGTTGGATGACCGTCAGCGCCTCTATAATGCCCTCTTGCAGGATCTCCGACAGGCTGCGATCGCACAGTTCGACCGGACTCATGATCCGGGCGATGTCCTCCTCCCGGGTACCCTGAGCGTAGCACAGGTTCTCTCAGAGACTTACATCCCGGCCGAAGGCCAGCCAGGAGAGCAGTTGACGCTGGACCTGCAGCTACAGCTTCAGGAGCAGTTTGTCAAAGGAAGCGATCTCCAGACGTTGGCGTTGTCAGTCTTAAATTCCACGCTGCCTGCCGGCCAGATCCCTCTGCCCGGGTCCGTGAGCGTGCATGCGCAGAGTACTCCTGTCACTGGCACGGATGGGAGCTCACACTGGCAGATGCAGGTCCAGCAGACTCTGCAGCCCCGCATCGATTCTCTCTCGGTCGGACAGCTGGTCCAGGGCCTTAGGATCCCGGAGGCGAGCCAGAAGCTGTCCAAGGCCTATCCACTGGCAACCCGCCCCATCATCCGGATGGTACCGTCCTGGTGGCCGGTCCTTCCATGGCTCCCCTTTCGGACCCTGACGGAGCTTCATTAAGCCGAATTCAACTATAGTCCCTTATGCGCGTCCTGGCGGTTGACCCCGGTTCCAAACGTATCGGTTTTGCCCTCAGTGATCCGACCGGCTCTGTTGCCCGTCCGCTGACGGTCATCGCGCACGTCTCGCGGCCGCTCGATGCTGCGGTCGCCGTCGACCTGGCGGTTTCGAATCAGGTAGGATTGATCATCGTTGGGCAATCCATCGACGAGCGTGGGGTGCCCACTTTTGAAGGCCGGCGTTCCGCGCGCTTTGCTGAAGCCATCCGGACCCAGACGGAAATCCCGGTCCTGCTCTGGGACGAAGCTTTTACGACTCAGGATGCCCGGTCTGCCCGGTTGATGCAGGGGGCTTCGCGCAAGAAACGTTCAGGCCACCTGGACGACCTCGCGGCATCTTTCCTGCTGCAATCGTACCTTGATGCCCATCCGCCGGTCCCGGTCCACCCGTGAAACGCCGCCGCTCCCTGCTCCCCGGTTTTCTTGTGCTCGCCGCGCTGATGACGATTATTCTGATCGCGATCGGTTTTTACGTCCCCCAGCAGGCAGAACTCAGCTTTGGAGTTCCCAGTGCCTCGCTCAACTCCTGGCAGCGTTTCAGCTATGCAGCCGAGCTGCTCTGGGACTCCGAGGGTATGAGCGCGCCGCGCGACCCCTCCGGTGCCGCCCAGGCTTTCGCCATCGATCCAGGAGACACAGCCACCTCCGTCTCCTCCCGGCTGGAACAGGCCGGATTGATCCGCAGCGCGCGCATCTTCCGGTCCTACCTGGTCTGGACGGGCATGGATACTGCCATCCCAGCCGGGACCTATCAATTCAGTCCGGCGATGACCGCCCTGGAGATCGCCCAGCAGATCCATGCCGCGGCGGGCGAGTTCGAGTTTGTTATTCTGGCGGGGTGGCGAATGGAGGAAATCGCCGCGGCTCTTCCGAACTCGGGGCTGGCGGTTTCACCGGAAGCGTTCCTGGCCGCCGCTTCCCGGCCGGTCGATCCACCGGATATTCTGCCTCCCGGTTCGACTTCGGAAGGCCTTCTGCTGCCAGGTGAATACACTCTGCCCCGATCGACCAACTCGGCCCAAATTGTCGCTATCATCCTTCATCGTTTTGAAGATGCCCTCACCCCGGACCTTCGCCGCGGATTTGCCAGCCATGGTTTGACGGTCTACCAGGCGGTCATCCTGGCCTCGATCGTTCAGAGAGAGGCGGCGGTCAGTGCTGAGATGCCCCTGATCGCCTCGGTTTTTTACAACCGCCTTGCGGACGGCATGAAGCTGGAAAGTGATTCAACCGTCCAATATGGCCTGGGCTTCAATACCAACCAAGGGACCTGGTGGACCAACCCCATCAGCCTGGACGATTTAAAAATAAATTCTCCCTACAACACCTATCTCAACCCTGGGCTGCCTCCGGGGCCGATCTCCAACCCTGGTTTGAATGCACTCCAGGCCGTTGCCGATCCAGCCAATACCAGCTACCTTTACTTTCGCGCCCGTTGTGACGGATCAGGTTTGCATTCCTTTGCAGAGACCTTTGAGCAGCATCTTCAAAACGCCTGTCCTTAGATCGCACTGGGGGCTTTGAAAGGTGTAGAAGGATCTCCAGAGGCGGCCACGATTGGATCTAGCTGACGGGGGCCGGCTTGCGCTGGAAGAGGGAGAGGATCGTCGCACCCAGACCCATCGAGATCATCGCTGGTGCAAAGAGGAGCCAGCCCAGGTAGGGTGTCAGGCTGGCAAGCACCAACAGCAGGCCGCCCCAAAGGTCACCCCGCGGGGCCGGTCTGGATGCGTACAGGCGTGTGCCGAGCAGGGATGCCAGCGCAACCAATCCGTTGAGAACCAGGATTGCAACCGCGAGGACGATCAAAAAGGCCAGCACTGCAAGGATTCCCGCCAGGATGGCAGCTCCACCCGAGCCTTGAGCCCGGACCATTTGCGCCCCTCGCAGGAGCAGGAAAACGATCACCCCTGCGAAGAGAATATTGATCAATCCCAGCAAAAAGCTTTTACCAAGTGAGCTTTCGAGCACGGAGCGGGCTTTTTCCACGGGGCCGGGCAGGAGCAGATGGATCGTATAAAGCATCGCGACCAGGGCCAGGCCGCTCGCCAGGACGATCAAGATGACAGTGATCTGCATAGGTTCACTCCTTGAAGAGACTCGGATGATGCGCGGATCGGGTCTTTCTCACTCATTCGCCACGGTTCGAATCCTGCCTTTCCGATCCGGCGGCAGCTCAAGGCTGGCGGTAGGCATCCCACACCGCCAGGGCGGCTTTCGGGTTGTGATCAATGCTGGTCAGGCCGAGCGATGCGAACCAGCGGAAGGTGAGGATATCCCCGGCGTGACCTTGCAGGATCAGGAAGGGCACATAGGCGGTTATATTAATATCGTTGTACAGCAGGTAGATCCAAAAGGTCAATCGACTGCCGATCTGGGTGTGGATGGCATTCAGGTAATCGATCTGGTCCTGCGGCGTTCCTTTGACCACACCATTATCCTGTGAGGGGTATCCGCCTTCAGCGACCGCCAGTGGTTTCGTGGTTCGCGCCTGCAGCGGTGTGTAGTAGTCGGACTTGATGTCTGCTCCGTGAGGAAAGACGATGAAGGGATAGGTGGAAATGGCCCACACATCCAATTTCGGTTCAAATTCCTCGATTTGATCCCAGTTAATTTGATATGGCTTTCTCCCTGCAGCAATGGCCGGAATTAAATTGTTCAATTCTTCCCACTGAAAGGTCACAAAAACCTGGGTGTCCGGGCTTTCGGATTTTACCAGTCCGTAGACGGAGTGATACAGGCTGAGGAAATTGGGGAAATCATCCGGATGAGTGTCCTGATAGGTGTTAATTTCTGAGGCTAATCCCAGATAACGCGGGTGGAAGTCACGCACGATTCGCATGGTGAAGTTCGTGTAGGCGGAACGCACCTGCGGATTGCCGAAGCTCGCCTGCCATCCGGCGGGCAGGTTGGCGAACTCCCTGCGGTTGAGGCCGTTGAGCGGGTCGACGACAAAGATCACTTCCAGGCCGTTTTGATGCGCCAGCAGGTAGGCGTTATGGATATCGGTGATTGCCTGAGAAGGCACATCGACACCCTGTTCGAAATCTTTCCAGGGAATGGCTTGCTGAAGCAAAGCCACATCGGCGTGTTGCCCCATGCCTTTATAGGTGTCGATGGTGCTCTGCGGGTTCAAATCAGACGGGCTGGGAAAGAAACCGTACAACGTCCGATTCAGCTCGAAGGGAGAATTTGCCAGGGTAGGAACAACCCCGGTTTGAGCCGGTGTACCACAGGCCAGGGCGGCCAGGACAAGGACGGCGATGGCCGTTAATATGCGTGGTTTCACTTTCTTAACTCCATGCGGTGGGCGAGCAGTAGCGTGTTTCCTAGGATCCAGAGCACGCTGACAGCCAGGCCGGCCAGAAGCAAGTTCGGGCCCGGGATTGCCAGAAGGCTCCCCAGGTTCAGGAGAGTGATCCAGCGCATGACCCCTTCGGGCACGGAAAGGAACCGATCCGTCAGCCCCTGGATTGCCGCCGTCCAAGTCGGCCAAGGCAGGGGATTGGCTGGAAGAATGACAACTTGCCAATGGGCAAAGAACCGGTCTATCTGGCTTTGGAAGCTGTCGGAGTGATCGAAGGTGGTCAGCAGCAGGGCAACCAATCCCACGGAAATCCCGGCCTGGGCGACAAGGAGGACACGAAAAACCACTGGGGATCGCTGCTCCGGCAGCCGTCTCAGGATGGACGGGGTCAGGTCCTGGCCCAGAGGTTCATCCTGGTAAGCCTTCAGGGCAGATGACAAGGAATGCAGCTGTTCTAGCCTTGCGGAACAAATTGGACACCCGTTCAGGTGGGTTTCAATCCTGTGGAGTTCGTCTGCGCTCAAGGCCCGGTCCAGATACTGGTTCAGGAAAGATTCGCTAAGGTGTTTCATGGTTGAAAAGGAGGAAAATGGATATTCGGATGATCGGGCGAGAGCCAGTGGATAAAGATGGCCCAAGGTATGCTGATCAAAAAAGGGATCACGAAAGCGAACAGGGCATGCCATACCTTGGGGGGTCGCGAGCCGCGCGGTTCCGGCAGGGTATAGGCTGGCAGATAGATCATCAGGCCATACACGAAGATCCACATGGCGAACTCGCTCAGGTGCTGCTGGCCGAAGGTCAGCGATTCGGCCAGTAGACCATTCAACCCGAATAGAAGGAATACCCAGTATGGGCTGAAGGAATAGCATTTCAGGATCCAGGCCCAGGCTAAAAACCATGGAATGAAGACGATCACACTGTGGTGCAGGATCACGTCCAGGTAGTTTGCCGAGGCTGTGATGTAGGCCTGACCGACCCTGACCCCGAAAACGGGCGCCAGGTTAGTCATGGTGGTGGTGACCGCCTCCTCCACCATCGCTAACAGGATGCAGAAAAGGACGAACTTTATGGCCCAGGGCATCCGGATCCTCAAAATCCAGGCTTTGAGCCGGTCCCTGAAAAGGTACATCAGCGAGCCGCACAGGCAGACCCACACCAGGATCAAGCCAGTCCCCATGCTGACCACAGCATGAACGATCCGATCGGCGCGGGTCAAAAAAAAGACCAGGGTGGTGGTAAGGATCAGGTATAGCCCCAGCAGGACGAGCGAAACGGTCTTAAGGGTGGAGTTGATTCTCATGGGTGGGGGTTGGAGCGCATGTATTTAACCAACATCCTGCGTGCTCGGAATAAGTCTGATTTGACCTGGTTCAACGGGCAGCCGAGCGCCTCTGCCATTTCCGTATAGCTCAATTCCTGAAAGTGCCGAAGCTCGATCGCCGCCCGGTAGCGGGGGGGAAGCCTGAGAAGATCTCCACGGATCTGGGCGGACCGATCACGGGCTTCGATACCGGCCTCCACAGAGTTGGTTGGGTCCTTCTCCATCGACATCTGGTCAGGGTCGAGGTAAAGGACCGTCTTCCGTTCCAGATGGTTCAGGCACAGGTTAACTGTGATCTTTTTGATCCATGGCTCAAAGGGCCGATCTGGATCGAAACTTTGCATGGCATGGAAAGCCCGCAGGAACGCTTCCTGGGTGACATCCTCCGCGTCCTGTCGATTCCCGAGCATCCGGTACGCCACATGAAATGCCGAGGTTTGATGATGGCTCACGAGGTCTCCGAAGGCCTCTCGGTCACCCCGGATGGCACGTCGGATCAGGTCAGACTCGTCCGTAATCGTTTCCTATTAACCTATACAGGCGAATGGTCGGGTTTGTTGCAATCGACTGGATGAAAAACAGCCATCCGGGTGGTACGCCCCTCGTTTTTCAACTTCAGATGGCTGCTTTTGGAGAGTCGGGAGAAAGTTTGCTGTGGTGGCCATCTCGGATGAAGATGGACCCGATTGACATGGCAAGGCCTAGGAGGCAATAAAAAATGCATGTCACCAGGAGGCCATCTAACCAGGCCTGGAAGACCGCCCGTAATAGATCGTGTCCGAGGGCGATCAAACCCGTGGCCAGGCTGCTGGGAAGGTAGGGGGCGATCTGCACGGTCCAGATCCTCTCGAAGGAGGACGTAAGGACCAGGGCTCCCACCGCTGCCACCAGGCCGGTCACGCAGAGCGGGATTCCCCACCACCTCAGCCAATTTTTGGGTGTGCGGATGACGAGCAGGCTGATCAGCAAAATGAATCCAAGAGGGAGGTCCGGACTGAGGCGCATGATCAGGCGGGCATAGCGAACGGTTGTCGCCAGGCTGTTTGCGGATATATTTCCCAGGGTCGAATTGGGAGAGATGATGACCACCTCGTCAGGCAGCTGGGCTGTGATTTGTGTGAGGGCTGCCTGGATGATGGGCGTTACCTGGTTCAGCAGGCTGTCCGGCGGGCGGCAAATGCTGATCTGCTGTCCGCCAACCGCATTCAACATGATCTGCGCGATCTGTTGAAGGCTACACGCCGGTTGAGCGCGAATCAAGCCTAAAATGACATCCTGGCCCACCGAGCCGACGAGGCGGCTTTTGAGGGGGGTCAGGTCAAGGCTGACCGCGTCCTGTTGACCGTTTAGATAAGCAAAAACCTGGTCGATGACCCCCTCGGTTTCGCTGCGCAGCACATCCGGTGGTGCTAGGCTGGTCAGAATCGATTCCCAGTTATCCACGCTCAGATTTGGTAGGGAGATCAGTGGACCGCCCCCGGGTGGATTTTGACCGTTCGCGGGGTTATTGGATTTCAGGACCATGGCAAGTTGTTCGGCAAGCGCGCCGGGGAGCCGATTGTAAATCTGCTGCTGAACCAGGGTGTTTTTATAGATCGAAGCGCTCAACAATCGACGGTCGATCGAGGTCAGAAGCAGGGAGAGGACTGTGCTGAGGGTAAAGGCGATCGAAAAAATGATCGCGCACACCTTGGCAGACACAGACCAGAACTTTTTCATATTGCGCGCTTCGGACGCTTCGGCTGTGGTTTAACGGTTCAGTCCAGGCTCTCCTGGATCATTTCAAGATAATCCTGGGTGACGGTCTGGGTCAAGGAACCGCCCAGCAGGATGATCAGCTTGGTCGCCAGCTGCGCCTTCAATTCAGCGTCCTTGCGGCTCCAGGTGCGGCTCTTGATCTCGAGGTAATATCCCAGGGCGGGGGTATCGACTTTGTCCAGGTTTACATAGAATTCCTCGTCCTGATAGCGAACCAGCCAGCGACGGCGGTCTTTGTCGATCGCGATTTCAGTGTTGGGTTTGAAATATTCCCGGTAGAACCGCAGGCTGTTGGTAGCCGGTGCAAAGTAACGGACGCGCGAAAGGAGCACATCGTGGCTGAATTCTCCTTCCCGCGCCGGTCCGATCAAGGTCAGCCTGGAGCGCACACCCAGGATTTGGTCCCGGTCATCCACGCTTTCGTCCTCGCGGTAGCGTAGATGGCCTTGGGACGGGTCGGCGAACTTAAAGTAGACATCGTGCTGGTGATAGTGCTTCTCCCGCAGGACCTGGATCCCGTCTCCTTTCAGGGCTTCCTGAACCCGGGTTGGATCCTCCAACTTGACCTTGACCTGCACTTCGAACGATTCCTCCTCTGTCGATCCGCCCAGGGCGATCAATTTGGAAAAAACGGACTGTTCCCGCTCGATCAGGAAGATATCGATGCGGCGGGCGTATTCCTGTGCAGCCTGCATCAAATCCGCTTCGTTGAGCGTCAGCAATTCCCGGTTGGCCATCAACCATTTCCCATTGACCATCACATCGGAAACGTCGTTGGCTTTTCCCGCGTAAACCAGACGGGCGTAGGCATTCTCGGCATCGCGTCGGAAGTGCGGCGAATTGTGCAACCGGTTTGTCTCGACCAGGATCAGATCCGCCCGCTTGCCAGGTTCAAGGCTGCCGGTCAATGCGCCGAGATGGAGGGCGTGCGCCCCCATGCGAGTAGCCATGGTCAACGCGGTGGCTGCGGGGACGACGGTAGGGTTGACGCTGACACATTTTGCCACGAACGCGGCCAGGCGCATCTCCTCGAACATGTCCAGGTCATTGTTGGACGCCGGGCCATCCGTACCGATGCCGACGTTCAGGCCGACCTCGAGCATCTTCTGCACCGGCGCGAAGCCGGAGGCAAGCTTTAGGTTGGAAGAGGGGTTATGGGATACACCTGCCCCAGCGTGCAGCAGGGTGCGCATCTCTCCCTCATCGATGTGGACGCAGTGGGCAGCCAGGACTTTGGCTTCGAAAAGACCTTGTTTCTTGACATACGGGACCACCGGCATGCCGTTATCCCGGCGCATGTTTTCGACTTCCAGCGCAGTCTCAGCAAGGTGGATGTGCAAAGGCACGTCGAACTCGGCCGCCAAGCTTGCAGCGCTTTGCAGGATTTCAGGTGTGCAGGTGTACGGTGCATGTGGCGCGACCGATGGCACGATCAGTGGATGGCCTTTCCAATGTTCAATAAAATCCCGGGCCGTGGCAAGTGAATCTTCAAAGGAGACTGCGTCCGGAGATGGGAATTTCAGGATCGTCTGCGAACAAACCGCCCTTAGGCCGGCATCCGCCGTTGTCCTGGCCACCTCCGGTTCGAAGTAGTACATGTCGGCGAAACAGGTCACGCCGGTCCGGATGAGTTCGGCGCACCCCAGTTGTGCTCCAAGCCGGACGAAATCCGGCGTGACGAATTCCCGCTCGACCGGCATCATATAGCCTAATAGCCAGACATCCAGGCGCAGGTCATCCGCCAGGCCGCGCAGCAAAGTCATGGGGATATGGGTGTGCGCATTGACCAGACCGGGCATCAGGACTTTTTCACCGCAGTCCACAACCCGTGCGCCGGGATAGGCCCTGCGCACATCGGCATCCGCTCCCACCGCCAGGATTGAATCCCCCAGGATGGCGACGGCGCCGGGTTCATACTGGTGCAGCTGATCGTCCATGGTCAGGACGAGGGCATTGGCCAGAATCAGATCCGGTAAGACGTCCATATTCGCTGTAGCCTTTCTAGTGTGCGCATGGGTTTGCACACTTGATCCTTCTCACCTTGGTCTGCTTCAATTCTTCCAATTCAATAATACCTGCAGGGCGAGCAGGTTCACATCGAAATCTGTATCGGTGTGATTGGTGAGTTCGATGTCCAGAGCAGGGATGCCTCGGGAGGCGGCCCAATCGACAAAGCCGCCGGTGTAGTCGCAGCCGGTATTGATCGGCGGGTAGGGGTAATGCGTGACTGCGGCGATCGCGGCGGCCAGTTCTTTTGAGTTCTCGGCCGGAGGAACGCCGCCAGGGAAGATGCCAAGTTCCGCAGAGTGATAATTGAGGATCGCGGTGATGGGATGGTTCACAATAAAAGCCGTCAAAGCTTTGGTCTCCGGTTCGGAGGCGGGCGCGGGGCCTCCGGTCACCTTCGTCGCCACCCAGCACCCCTCGCGTGGCCAGTCTTTCTGCCAATTAACTGGCCAGTTTCGATTGAGATCCACGCCATCCGCATTGGCCCGTCCGTTCGGGCCGTGCTGGAGTGCGACCCCATCTGGATTAAGATCATGCAGGATATAGACCGTCGCATCCGCAGGGACAATCTCGGGATGGTCTTTGAGGTAAGCGATCAACTGGTCTGCCAATTCTACCGTGTTGTATTCATCTCCGCCGTGCATGCCACCGATGATCATCTTCTCGTTGGGCCCGGTTCCAAACCGGTATACTTCTAGGGGGCGGCCCTGGACGGATTGGCCGATCACGATCGGCCCTTCGCTGTAGGGACGCGGGGTCTGCGAGGGGGTCGAGGAGGGAGAGGCGGTTGGGCTGATGCTCGCCGTAGGGGTGATGGTCAGGGTGGCGGTCAGGGTTGGGGTAGATGTGGGACTCGGGAGCGGGGTGTATGTCGCCGTGAGGGTCATCGTGGCAGTGGGGGTCGGGCTGATAAAAAACGCCTTCACGGGATATTTGGACATCAGCCAGGCAGCCGCCACAAACAGCGCGCATACCGTATTGATCACCCAGAAGGCTCCCACAAACCTGGAAAGCAGGCGATTCGAGGATGGAGGAGTGCGAGCGCCAGTCATCCGGTTAGCCTTTCGTTTGCACCTGGCGACGGAGCCAATCCAGGGCCATGTTCACGGCCCAGCGCGGTGCATTGGCCGGGTGTCCGCCATAGCTCAGGTGTCGAATTTCCTGGTCGAGAGGTGTCTGGAGGACGAGATCGACAACCTGTCCTTCCCCGGCGGGTGACAGGACGACCCCCAAAACAGACGAGGCATCCAACTCGCGCCGTAAACCTTCCGCTGCATCTCTCAATGCCTGCGGAGCGACCTGGAGGCTCCGACCACCGCGGTAGGCGGAATGCCCCTCCCGTGAGATGCGCTGCAACAGCTTTCCCTCCAGGCCGCTTTCCAGGCAGGCGATGGTCCAGCCCCGTTCCGCGAGCGCCCGCAGGGTGACCCCTTCCAGGGTATCGTCATCGATCCCATAGATCGCTTCGGGTAATCGGGAACGGACCTTTTGTTCTATTTCGGCGATCATCCGATCGGCTTCAATTTCGGTACCGGCTTTCACGGTGATGCGTATATCGACGATACCGGAGTGGGCGGTCAGGCCCACGGTGGGGTTGGAGAGGGTTTCCAGGTCGGCGACCTGCTCATCGATCGTACCTTCCCCTATCCCGCTGGAATGGAGAGTACGGACTTTTATAATTTCGTGCAAATCGTAGCGCTCTTGCAAATAAGGGACGACGGATTGGATCAGGAGGGTCTCCATTTCGCGCGGTACGCCGGGCAGGGAGATCACGATGGCACGGCCCAGCGCGACCATGAAAGCAGGGGCGGTGCCGACCGGATTCTCGATGGCAATCGCCCCTTGAGGAAGATAGGCTTGACGTTTTTGATTTTCCCCCGGAACTCGCCCGTAACGGGAGATGCGCTTCGCGGTCTGTTCCCACAATTCTTGGTGAAATTCCAGAGGAACCCCGGCTCCATTGGCCACCGCCTGCCGGGTGGGATCGTCCACCGTTGGGCCCAGACCGCCCGTCGTGATTACGATCTCTACACGCGCGGCGGCCTCTCGAACGGCCGCGGCGATGCGCTCAACATTGTCACCAACCGTCTGGGTCCTGTACAAATTCAAACCCAGGCCGCGCAGAGTGCGGGCGATGAAGCGGGTATTGGTATCGGTGGTTTCACCGAGTAGCAGTTCGGTGCCGATGGTGATGATCTCAGCGGATGGCATGGTCTCAGATGGTGCTTTATATTTTGATGTTATTTTATCAGGTTTGAGCGAGCCCGAGGCCTATTCCGGGTCCCGCAGTCCACCCGGGGGCCTGCCAGCATCCTCAACGGGCGTGAATTGCTGGCCGGCAGGGAAAATTTGCGAGAAGGGTCTACGGATAGACCTGTCCTGTGTTTTCCCCCGGATACCAGGAGAGCTCTTCGCGGCTGCCGATCTGATAGATCGCAGGTTGGATCGTGGAGCAGCCCCCGGTACCGGCACAAGCGATGACCCCGAAAAGGCTCGGATAGCCTCCTGGGGTCTGAATGGCCTTTTGGAGAGCGCTTCGAGGAATGAACAAGACACCCCCAGCGGTTCGAACCGCAGCGGTTTGGATGGCATGGAAGATTAATTGAGCGACCATATATGAATAAAGATCTGAGATCGCAATCGGTTTCTCCCCAAAAGCGGTTTCATACCTGAGGGCGAAACCGGGATAAGGACCGCCAAAGACGGACTGAGCGGGACCGACCATATACATGCCTGCTGCAGCCTGGCCTGCGTTTTGGAGGAATTCCGGGCCAATGAGGTTTTCCCACCCGATGATCTTCATGGTTTCAAGTCCCGGCGTACTCCGGAACTGCGCCATGAACAAGCCGGCCTGGGTGGGTGGGAGGTGCAGGAACAGCACATCCGGCGGATTCAGCCTGAGATCGGCCAGCTGACTTTGGAATTCGAGGCTTCCGGGCGGAATTTGAAGGACGCGCGCGCCGCCCCCTTGGCGAGTGAATATCTGTTGCAGAATCTCATCGGCTTGATGTGACTCGGGTGCATCTCCGACGATGACAGCCTGCTTGGCGCCTAATTGCCTGATCGCGAAGCCAGCAGAAAGATCGGTTTCAGGCGTTGAAAAAACCGGAGCCACCTGTAAGCCGGCTCCCCACCTCATTGAAGATGGAGAGATTGCTAAAATGCCTGCTTCGGTGAGGATCTCCCCGGCTGCCGACATTTCCCCTGTACAGGTCGGGCCGATCACCGCTAAAAGCTTGCTGTTCAAGATCAGGTCGGTCGCGGCGCTGCGCACCCCCTCTTCTGAACAGTCGGTTTCCTCGTTCAGGAGGTAGATATGGTGTCCCATAAGATTCCCCTGGTCCAGGATCGCCAATTGGACACCTCGCCGGGCGTCGATCCCGATCGAGGAATAATCACCGGAAGTCGCCGCAAGGTTGCCGATGACGAATGAGTCGCCTTGGCCGATTTCCACACAACCGAGCGGATCGGTGCACGTGTAGGGATGTCGAAGCGCAGTGCAGGAGGCCAGCAAGAGGCCAATGATCAGAAAGCTGGCAGGTCTTACCATCCCCGCTTTCATCGTTTCTTTCTCGATGTCAGCCAAATGGGAATTGAAGGGGGAGAGGAACTTCCGTCCAGGATTGTTCTCATCCTGCCGATGGTGGCCAATGGCTGAACATCTGGGTCTACCCCGGCCATGGATGGAACTTCACTACGCTGACGTACCGTTCCCGGAGTAGCTTGCGATCGGGGAACCGGCGGGGGGATGACCGTCTGGGCGAGATGGGGCTTGGCAAACAAAACCAGGATCGCGGTCCTCAAGGGGACGATCCGCTTAACCATGAATCAATTCAATTTTGTCCCCGATCTGGTATTCGCCCAAGCGAGCCGGATGGATTTCGAGGATGAACCTGGCAGGAGCATGAGGAATATAGATCGGGTGCCAGGCGCGTGCAAGGACCATGTCCACCACCAGGTTCTCTGAATTGATCCAGATCACTGCCAGATCCATAAAGACAAAGAACATGTGGATGGCGCTATCCACCCGGGAATCGCGTCCTTCAACCAGCAACAATCCCTCCTCCGAGGCCAGCCCGGATCGGAACATCAGGCCCCGCAATCGAGACAAAAAACTGTCACAAAAGACCGCTTTTTGGGCGGTCGGAAGCGGATGACTTTTGTTCTCGATCAGGAGGGTAGTCATTTGGATACCAAACGGGGCGGATTGCTCGCGCCGTTCCGGTCAATTTTGCTCAGGCGGCTTTTTCCGGCTGAGCACAGTATCGACGCTGTTTAACAATTCCTGGGGACTGAAGGGCTTGGCGATATAGTCGTCCACCTTGGCGATGTGCAGGCCAAGGACTTTGTCAATACTTTGGGCTTTGGCCGTGACGACGATGACTGGGATGTCTCGGGTGGTCTCATCCGCCTTCATCTGCTGGTAGACTTCCCACCCGTCCATGTCAGGCATCATCAAATCAAGCAGGACCAGATCGGGCTTGTCCTTCCGGACGGAATCCAGACCCTCTTTCCCGCCGTTCGCCCCGCTTACCTCGAATCCCTTTCGGTTGAGGATAAGGCGGATCAGATCGATCATCTCCGGCTCGTCTTCGATGCATAAAATCCGATGCGAATTATTCTTGCTCATGATAGGCCACCTGAACTGATTAAGTTTACCACAAAAGTCATGGGTCTTAAACCGCCCCCCCGGCAGGCCCTGCTACGGCCCGATCATGAAGAATATATTAGAAGTTTGTATTAAATATCCCCCGAATCTGGTACAGAGTTGTAGAGGTTGGTATAATCAATCGGCTAGGACAGGAGGTCCAGGTGAATTCGAGGAACCAATCCTATATTATTTACTTCCTGCTATTCGTCGCGATTGTGGCAATGGTCTACTTCAATATTAAGCAGCAACCAGCCACCCAGGGGCCAATGACCATCAGCGACGTCGCCAGGGAAGTCCAGGCGGATAAGATCGCGCGGATTGTTGTCAACTCGGACAGCAGTTTATCGGTTATCTCATCCAGTGGACAAAATCAGATCGAGCAGACATCGCACAAAGAACCTGAAACGACTTTGGTTGCACAACTGCTCGCCTTGGGTGTGACCCCTGATCAGCTTACCAAGGTCGCCATTGAGGCCAACCCTCCCAGCCCCTGGACAAGCGTGTGGAACCTGGCATCGATCTTTCTTCCCGTTCTCTTGATCGGGGGGCTGTTCTGGTTCTTGTTCCGCCAGGCCCAGGGCAGTAACAATGCTGCCATGTCCTTTGGGAAGAGCCGTGCGCGCATGTTCAGTGGGGAGCATCCGACGGTCACCTTCGAAGATGTGGCAGGTGTGGATGAGGCCAAAGAAGAACTAAAGGAAGTGGTCGAATTTCTGCGTGAACCCCAGAAGTTCATCCAGCTGGGGGCGCGCATCCCGAAGGGCGTCCTGCTGGTAGGTCCACCTGGAACTGGAAAGACCCTGCTTGCCAAGGCTGTTTCTGGCGAGGCGGGAGTGCCATTCTTTTCAATTTCCGGCTCGGAGTTCGTTGAAATGTTCGTCGGCGTAGGTGCCAGCCGCGTGCGCGATCTGTTCGATCAGGCCAAACGCCATTCCCCCTGCATCGTCTTTGTCGACGAAATCGATGCCGTGGGGCGGCAGCGTGGCGCCGGTCTGGGCGGCTCCCATGATGAACGGGAACAGACCCTGAACCAGATGTTGGTCGAAATGGATGGCTTCGACACCGACACGAACGTCATCGTGGTGGCAGCCACCAACCGACCGGATATTCTTGACCCGGCCCTGCTCCGCCCGGGGCGTTTTGATCGACGCGTTACCCTGGACCGCCCGGATATGCGCGGGCGCGAGGCGATTCTCAAGGTCCACTCCAAGGGCAAGCCTCTCGAACCGACGGTGGATTTGGGCGGCATTGCCCGCGGGACACCCGGGTTCGTCGGCGCCGACCTGGAGAACACCGTTAACGAAGCAGCTCTTCTGGCGGCCCGGCGAAACAAGAAGGCCATCGGCCAGCCTGAGCTGGAGGAAGCCATCGAACGGGTGATCATGGGCCCCGAGCGGAAAAGCCGCCTGATCAGCGAAGATGAAAAACGGATTATCGCCTATCACGAAGCCGGCCATGCGGTCGTGATGAATGCGATCCCTGAGGCCGACCCGGTACAAAAGATCACCATCGTCGGTCGAGGCCAGGCGGGCGGCATGACCTGGTATCGTCCCGAGGATGACCGCCTGTTGACCTCGCGCCGAAAAATGGTGGCGGAACTTGCCGGGGCCCTGGGGGGGCGCGCGGCCGAGGAGATCGTTTTTGACGATATCACCTCCGGCGCTTCCTCAGATCTCGAGAACGTTTCCCGCATGGCCCGGGCGATGGTCACGCGTATGGGCATGAGCGCTGAGCTAGGCCCCCTGGTTTACGGCCAAAAGGAAGAGCTGATCTTCCTAGGTCGGGAGATTTCTGAACAAAGGGATTATTCGGAAGCAGTCGCGGAGCAGATCGACCAGGAGGTGCGCAAGCTCGTGGATGAGGCGCATGAACAGGCGTCCAAGATCTTGAAGAAATACCGGGAAAAACTGGACACGGTCGCCAATCGCCTTTTGGAGGTCGAAACCCTGACCCGGGAGGAATTTGAGGTGCTCTTCCCGCCTCCCTTCCCAAAGAAGAGCGGCACACCCCAGATCTCCACCTGAAAACAATGGCTTGCCGGCGAAGGGTTGCCAGATCCCGCTTGCCCAAACTGAAATAGACCGCCTCAACCTCTTCCTATCCTGAACCCCCTGCCCAACTGGCGGGGGGAGTTTTTAAGGGTGTTGATCCTTTCCGGCCCGATGCTGCCTGACCAATTCACGCCTCAGGACCTTGCCGACGGCGGTTTTGGGCAGTTCGGTGCGGAATTCTATTTGGGTGGGTATTTTATAGGGGGCCAGCGTTTCCTTGCACCAGGCCTGGATCTCAGATGCCTCCAGATGTTCACCGGGCCTGACCACGATCCAGGCCTTAACGACTTCTCCTCGAAAGGAATCCGGGATACCGGCAGCTGCGACCTCCAGCACTTTCGGGTGCGAGGCAATCGCCTCCTCCACCTCGCGCGGCCAGACCTGATAGCCGCTTGACTTGATCAGCTCCTTTTTTCGATCCACCAGATAAAAAAAGCCATCTTGATCCATGCGGGCGATATCACCGGTGAACAACCATGGTCCGCTGCCATCACGGAGCATGTGCAGGGCATTGGCCGTCTCTTCTGGCATCGCGTGGTAGCCAAGCATCACCTGCGGGCTCTGAATGACCAGTTCTCCGATCTCGCCCACCGGCATCTCGGTCACCCCATCCTCCAGGCTGACGATTCTGGCATCCACATCGGGGAACGGCAGACCGATGGAGCCCGGACGGTTCTCGCCGAGGATCGGGTTGCAGTGGGTGGCGGTGGGTGCCTCCGAGAGGCCGTAACCTTCGCGCAGCCTGCCGCCGGTCAAGGCCTCGAACCGCTCCTTGGTCTCCTGCATCAATGCGGCAGATCCAGAAATACAGGCCTTGATGGAACTCAGGTCATAGTGCCCAGCGATCACCTCCGGGTGATTGTTGATCCCATTGTATAGGGTGGGTACCCCGGGGAGGACGGTCGGGCGGTACTTCCGGATAGACTCGAGCAGATCTTTGAAATCGCGCCCGTTGGGGATCAGCACCATACTGTCCCCGGCTGCGATTGCAAAGAGCATCCCGAACACCATGCCGTAGACATGGAACACGGGGATCGCCATCAGGACGATTTCCTCTCCCTCGTTCAGGTTATCCAGCCAGGCCTTGGTCTGCAGTATATTGCTGACGATGTTGCGGTGCAGTGCGACAGCTCCCTTGGGTATACCAGTGGTTCCGCCGGTGTATTGAAACAGGGCGATATCCTCGGAACTGATTTCGATCGAAGGACGTCCTTCCGGTTGGTGTTGGGCCAGGAACTCCTGGAACCAGATATCCCCGGTTTGAAGCGTACGAACAGGGGTCTTCTGCGGATTGCCTCCCTGCATCGAAACACCCCGTGGGAAGGGTGGGAAAGTGTCCCCGAAAGCCGTGATGATCATGGTCTTGATCTTCGTTTTTGGCTGGGCAATCTTAAGACGCTCATAAAGTTCGTTCCAGCCGAACAATACTTCGACTCCGGCGTCGTTCACCTGGTGTTGGATTTCAGGTGGTGTGAATAGGGGATTGACCGCCACCACTACTGCGCCGGCTTTCAGGATGCCGAAGTAGGCCATGACGAACTGCGGCATGTTCGGCATGAACAGACCGACGCGATCTCCCTTATGAATTTCCAGGGCGGCCAGGCCAGCAGCAATGCGGTCGGAAAGCTGGTTCATCTCCCGAAAGGTGACCACGGACCCTTTGAAGATGGTGCAGGGTTTTTCGGGGTAGCGCCGGGCCGATTCCTCCAGATAATGAAATACCGGCACCGTCGGGTAATGGAGTGAATGGGGCACGCCCTGATCGTAGTGTTGATACCATGGACGCTTCTGCATACATTCTCCTCGGGAGGACGGAGGCTTGGTTAGAACACGGACACACGCCCGTTGGCTGGGCTAGCTGCCGTCAGAGTTGATAGCGGCGCGCAGATAGGCTTCAATCTCTGCTACGGGAGTCCGGCCAGCATCGAACCAACGGATGGCCGGGTCATCCATCTTGAACCAGTTGGATTGGCGGCGCACGAACACACGCGTGGCGTGCTGGATCCGTGGGCGGACCTGTTCGATCTCCAGGCACCCGCTGATCACCTCGCAGCATTCCCGATAGCCAATCGCCGACATGCTCGGCAGGTTGGGCGCATACCCTTTATCCAGAAGGTGCTGTACTTCCTCCAGGAACCCGGCTGTGAACATGGCTGACAGGCGCGCATCGATGCGTGCATAAAGTTCAGGGCGGGGGCGTGTCAGTCCGACCATGATGATCCGGTATGGTGAGCTGGCTTGGCTGCGCTGATCGGAGAAACGCTTCCCGGTGGTGAGCACGACCTCCAGTGCTCGAATGGAACGCCGCACATTGCGGGGGTCGATTGAGTTGGCGGCGGGTGGATCGAGGATGGCCAATTTTGCGTGTAGCCACTGATATCCTTTCTGTCTGGCAAGATCTTCCAATTCCGCTCGGAGTTTAAGGTTGGGAGCTACAGCCGGGGGTGACCAGCCTAGTGTGACGGCCCGCACGTATTGTCCGGTGCCGCCCACGAGGAAAGGCAACCGGCCGCGAGCGTGGATCTCGGCGATAGCTTGGGCGGCAGCCTTTTGGAACTCCGCCAGACTCAAGGACCGATCCGGGTCCGCAATGTCGATCAAATGGTGCGGAACCCTGATGCGTTCGGCAGGGGTCGGTTTGGCCGTGCCGATATCCATCCCACGATAGAAAAGTCGCGAGTCTGCGGAGACTATCTCACCGTTCAATCGTTTGGCTAATGAAATGGAGATCTCTGTTTTACCGACTGCCGTCGGTCCGACGATGACGATCAATGGCATGGGTTTCCATGGCGTCGATCCCCGGAGAGGGAGGGGCTTTCCTTTTTTCTGGTGAATATCCTGCAATGGTCGTGTCCTACTGCTCATGGCTGGGACTTCCCAGTGAAGCTGCGGCGCGACGACCCGGATTTATGGACCAGTCGTTCGTAAATGGTGAGCATCTTTTGGATCCTGCGATGAATGTCATATTTTCCTTTAGAAAGGAACGCCGCTTTCCCTAGTTGGTTACGCAGGTCATGATCCAAACCAAGACGTGTCATCCTGGATACAAGAGCCGCTTGACCCTACCGGGTGAGAAACCCGGTTTTGTCAAGACTACACCGTAAAATCCCGGCCTTCAGGTCTGGGGATATAAGGCGTAAAAACTGAACAAATGTGCTATAACAAACATAGTACCTTAACAAGCATCTGGTTCGGTGGAAAAACCTGTCCACCGGTAAAACTTGGACAGTCGCACTACCGTAGGGTGGGGACCACCCGAACGTACACGCCTATGGAGAACCTGCAAGACCTGATTTCAGGCGACGCTCGTTGAAGTAGGAAGCCCCCCGCTTGAGCGGTGGGGTAGTTCACTGTCTTCGATTGTATCGCCAACTCCGACCGTATGGACTTCCAGTCTAAGCCGCCCGCGCAAAAAAGGAGGGCGGATGTGTATAGGGTCTAGGGTCTGGGAAATTTCACGGCGGACAGGCTGTAACGAAAATTAAGGGGATAGCCGGTGTTCACTAGCGGCAGACCGGGGAAGCGTAGGATGTGGACTTCCCGTTCGGCGTAGTTCACGTGCCCTAAAATAGAGATGTAGTTTGTCATACCACTAACGTGTGGCTTGAAACAATTCGCCATATTGCTGATTTGCATGCCTCACCTCGCGCTTCTATCCTAAGACAAGCAGGAGGGCCTGTCAAGTAGGGTATAATTGAATTGTTCAATATGGAACATTTGGAGTGCGTACCCTTCCGGGTAATCTAGTACGAAGGCAGATCATGGCTCGCGTCCCCCTCTCGTTGCCTCCGGATTATTGGAAAAATCTTTCCCTGAGCAAGACTGATCTGGAGTTTGTCAGCAACTACCTGTTCGAAAAAGAGACTCCGCTTACCGAGGAAGAGCTCATCCCGATTCTGATTGAGGAGCGGATCCGCTCCGAGCGGGAAACCCTGCTCACCCAGCAGCGAGCGGATTCCAAAGGCTATTTGCCGAAGGACCGCTATCAAGCCGGTGAGACGCTGGTATTTCCAGCCCTGAACTGGGAGAAAGGAAAAGTCGTCGGTATGCGCCCCGGTGTGAACCCAGCACTGGGCGAATTTGAAGTCATCATGGTCGAGTTTGAAAACGGGGTGAAGCGTCAATTCGCTGCGGGCTTGGCGGAACACGCGTTGAACCAACCGCTCGAGATTGCCCTTGACGATCCAATGCTGAATATGGTGAATGTGATCAAGACATATGGGCGTGAACTCGAGGGTAAGCTCGCCGCAGCGTTGAAGTCCGATGAAGATCTCGTGAAGATCGCGGGGCGTTGGTTTCCACGTGCCTTGCTGGTGGATGTCAACGTCGGCCACCTGAATCTCTCCGAGGCTGTCCTTGAAGAGGCGAACGGAACACCGCTACCCACCTCCGCCCTGATCGAACAGGTAGAATTACCTGCCAATGTCAACCCCAAGCTGGTCGAGTTTTCAATGAATTATTCCCTGCAGGAGGACGGACGCTTTGATGAGGTCGGTCCCGCAGGCGAAGTTCTATGGTGCCTTAAACGCCTGGAGCCGGAGGCGGTCCAGGAGGTCCCCGAGCCTTTACGCTATCAACCGATCGAATATGACCGCTCCATCCTGAGCAGCGAGATGCTGGCGCTGGAAGATGAAGTGGACGATGAGCTTGGTGAAAGCAGCCCTCCGAAAGACCAGCGCGAGGAGGTGCTGGTCAGTTTGACATATCCGCACTGGCGTGCTGGAACCCTGCCCCTTTCCCCACGGGTGCGTGACCTGCTGCCCACGGCCTATGAATCGCCCCGCATCCGTTTTACCCTGGTGGATGCCCTCTCGAATGCTGAAATGCCAGCCTGGGTGGAACGTCAGCATCGTTATGTGTTTGGTTTGAGCGATTTCTATAAAAAATATGGTTTGAATCCGGGCAGCCTGATCGCTGTCCGCAAAGGGAAGAAGCCCGGCCAGACGATCCTGGAGGCTAAAGTACACCGTCCGAGCCGTGATTGGGTCAGGACGGTTCTCACGGGTAGCGATGGTGGAATCGTCTTTGCCATGCTTAAACAGAACATCACCTCCGCATTCAACGAGCGCATGGTCATTGTGGTCCCGGATGTCCAGGGAGTCGACGAAGCCTGTCTGCAGATCACCAGGCAGCACCTTTCATTTGACCAATTGGTGTTGATGATCATGCAGGAACTGGTGAAACTGAACGTCCAGGGAAACGTCCACGCTCAGGAGCTTTATTCGGCTATCAATGTAGTCCGCCGCTGTCCGCCCGCTCCACTGCTGGCCTACCTGGCCGGCCAGCCGGCATACAAGCATGTCGGGGACCTGCATTATCGGATGGCGGAGAGCGAGTCCGAATATGACTGAGGTCAGGAAGTTCAGTCTGATCAAACCGACGATCCAGACGCCCTTCCACATCGACTTCGATTGGTGGCGTGCCAGTGATACCAACTGGCATGTTGCCCTGGAAAGCCTGCTTTGTCCGGAGCATCAGGCAGCTTACGCCCAACTATCCGAAGGCGTGATGATCGACTGGGTCGACCCGGAGACGGCAGAGGTTCTTCAGATGGATGGACTGCAGCATATTCTGATCAATCACTGTGCCCGTCAGGAGGGTTTTCTTGACGAGCACACCGCCCTGGTGGATGCAGTTTTTCGCGTCCTGCTTGCCAACGGCAATACCCCCATGACCGCTCAGGATTTTGCGACCCGTCTCCACCGGCCAGCAGATATGATCCTCCGTACGATCGCTGGACCGCGGGTCTATCGAGGTTTGAGACCATTTATCAGCTAAGTCATGCCCCTGTAGCTCAAGCGGAGAGAGCAGGTGCCTTCTAAGCACAAGGTTGTGGGTTTTATATCCAAGCCACCAAATCCTCTCGGGAAAGGTGGCTTTTTATGTCTCAAGAACTAAAAACTGTACAGAAATGGGCACTTACCTCCTACGCTCTGAATGACGCTTTTACAGACTTCATTCTCAGCCGCCAAGCCAAAAGTTGTACAGCCGAAACCATCAAATTCTACAACTTCACAACGGGGAATTTCATCTCTTGGCTAATCACTCAGAACGTCTCTGCGCCAAATGAGATTACAGCCCGTCATGTCAGGGGATTCTTGGCCGGATTGATTTCGACCGGTAAATCAAGCTGGACAGTTAACGACTTCGGCCGCGCCATCAAAACGCTTCTTCGCTTCTGGCACGCCGAAAAGTACATGACCGACTTGGTTGTCTTTGACATGCCGAAGGTTGAGAAAAAACGGCTCCCGGTTTTGTCGGCTGACGAAGTGAATAAAGTCTTATCGGTCTGCAATCTGCGTGATAAGGCGATTGTCCTGCTCATGGTCGATACTGGCTTGAGACGCTCTGAAGTTTGCGCCTTGAACTGGTCAGATTTAGACTTCACATCCGGTCTGCTCCGCGTGGCACGCGGCAAGGGCGGCAAAGCTCGCTCAGTAGTCGTCGGAGCAACGACCAGAAGGCAACTTTTGAAATATAGGCGCACTCTGGCTAATATCGGTGAGACAATCCCGATGATTCAGGCGCAAGGGAGACGGTTTACCGGGAATGGACTGTTACAGGTGCTTAAGCGGCTCTCCCGAAAATGCGGAATTTATTTGCGACCTCACGCACTCCGCCGGACGTTCTGTATACTGTCCCTTCGAGCCGGGATGGATGTACTACACGTTCAAGCTCTTGGCGGCTGATCATCCTTGGACATGGTTCAACATTACGCTCAAATGCAGGATTGCGATTTGATTGAGGCTCACGCCGCTCATTCCCCAATTGATGGGCTTTCTCGGCTCAAATAGGCATCCACAAACATTAAAATTACCCTTGACAAGATGGGCCTATAGGTGTAAAATACCTTTCGAAATCTGGGACAAACATCTGTTCTAGAAATCAGATGTACCGTGCTTCAGGCACGTTACGCATCGCAAGAAGGGTGTAGGTTTCGCGAGAAGCGGAGCCGCCCGTAAAGCAATTGGATGCGCGGACGAACGGCGGTGCAGGAGAGACTCTCTCTTGTGCCGCTTTTTGTTTTAACTCCATCCGTTTTGAATAGCCGATGGAGGCCTCCGATGGTGGGGAGGGTGGGTTTACTTCTCCTTCCCAACCCTCCCCCGAAGGCAAACCGAAACCGCTCAGGCAGGCTGAGCAAAAGGACTTTGACATGATAGAGAAAATCAAGAACGACTCCGGGCATATTGTGGGAACGTATGACCCGGAACGAAAGACATTCACCCGGCGGATTCAGGGAAGCCGTCATCTTTTACGGTCCCCAAAAGCCGTATGCATGGACGAAAGTATTTACCTCCGCCTGGGCGAGTTGGGTTGTGAGTGGTTGGTAGTTGAGGACGTTGAGTCCGGCGTGACGTACCGCGCAAGGTTTCTCCTATTTGAGGAGAAACAGTTTCCCATCAATCGCGGCTTCGGTCATCAGGTCGGTATGGAATTGCGGTTCTGGAATAAAGCGGAACAGGCCGCGAAGGACAGCCAACCGCTTCTATTTTTCGAGGGGGCAAGGTAGTACCCCTATAACGCACAAACCCGCCTAACCCCACAGGGAAGCGGATTTGTGCAAAGGAAACGCTATGTCAGATTATACCCAATATGAATTCGAGGAAGGAAGGCGAGGCAATTTCACGATGGTTCCAAACTTCGTTGACGACATGAAATTATCGCCATATGCCGTTCGCCTGTATATGCACATGCGGAGGCGCGCCGGTGAAGGAGAGGCCGGGGAATGCTTTGAGACTTCCAAACACCTTGCGGAATACTGCCTGATGTCAGTAGGACAGGTTTCCAAATGCAAGAAGGAACTTGTCGCCTCCGGCCTGATTACAATTTCCAGAGTCAAGAAGGGACATGGCGAATTCGCCTCCGATGTCACCACCATCAAGGACATCTGGAAGGTGAACGAATTGTGGTTTAAAGTCCCCAAGGAAAGGCGTAAGGATGCCGTCCTTGAGCATAAAGAATACTCGCGAGATGCAGTCAACGGCTTCATCGAGTATGTCCGAGAACTCATTAATAATATCGCCAAGGAGGCCAAAGAATGACACATTGTCACCTGTTCACTACCTGTTCATGTGGTGAACAGGACCGTTCATGTGGTGGTGATGGACCGTTCACGTAGTGACACCTATTAAGAACCCATGTACTTAAATCCCATGTACTTAAATCCCTCTTACGCACGGGAAAAATTCGGGAAAGTACCGGGGGGAAAGTGCTTTCCTCGAAGGAAAGAGCAAGTGCCGGGGGGAAAGAGCAAGAGCGTATTACCGCCGATGTATAACGGCGAAGTCCCTACGGGGAATATTACAGGAGGTGAGTAGTGGCTGACCAAACAGAGGCCATTCGTCAGAAATTGGCTGAGCTTCCGCCGGACGAAGCATCGGAGGTGCTGGAGAGGTTAAGCAAACGACTGGACAATATGTCCTTGATGACGGATGCGACCATCCTTGAAGTCCAGAAGGAAAAAGCCGAAAAAGAGCACGCGGCCAAGTATGATGAACTCGCGGGATTGCTCAAAAACCCACGAATGAACTCGAAGAAGATTGCCGAGTTGACCAAGTAACGAGGAGATTTGAAAATGACCAAGAAAGATTCCTACGGGCACAACCAAGGCTATACCAGTAATGCTGAGGCCGACAAAGCCGCGGCTGAGGAGAAGGCCAAGGTATACAAGAACACGCACCCTCGAGGGACACCCGCCGAGGAGGAACACTCACGAGACGGCGCAACCAAGATTCAATCGAACGAGGGTACGCTGCCGAACGCTGGAGGTCATAGATAGATGGCCATCACCAAACCATTCAAGATTCTAACCTTCCGCGTATGGCATGAAGGTATGGGGCCGGTAAGCTTCTGTTACGACGACATGCCAACTGGGAATAGATGCGGGTGGACTTGCCTATGGAGCACCTCTCAAGGAATCGTAACGCCGAATCAATGGTGTCTTCCAAGGAATATGTCGGACGCCGAACTTTCCGCCGAACTGACCGATGTGGCCGCCCGTGATGGCTGGAGTCAGACGGCGGACGCAGAGAAGGCCAAGAAGCTGCTCGAACACTATGAGTTTTACGCTGTGACGGATTTCATCCTAGACG
>JBEKFY010000002.1:0-185293 GCA_050013095.1 Anaerolineales bacterium
TTGACCATCACGAAGACCGCATAGTTGTTCGGCGAGAGCTCGTGCAGCGCCTGGATTGGCACCTCCACCACATTCTTGGCCGAGGCTGCCACCACGTTCACGGAGGCGCTCACCCCCAGCGGCAGAGACAGGGGATTCGAGGTCGAAGCGCCCTGGGGCGGATCCAGCACGACCAATCCCTCGACAATGTCATTGCCCTGGACGGTGACGAGCTGGGGCGTGATCTGCGTCACCTTCCCCACGAAGACCTGATTGGGAAGGGCATCGAAGGTGACGTCCGCCTCGTAGCCGAGCTGGACATTGCTCCAGTCGCTCGGGTCCATGAAGATCTGCACATCGGCCTGGCTGAGGTCGGCGATGGTCATGAAGGTCCCTGAAGCGACCGTTTCGCCGACGGGGGTGCTGATCGACATGACCGTCCCGGAGATGGGTGTGATCAGGGTGGTGTTATTTTCGTTTTCCTGTGCGGTCTGCAGGGCGAGCTTGGCCTGCTGCAGCGCATCGTACCCCGCGCCGGTGGGGTTGGCGGGGACCGTCCCGCCGGTCAGGGCCGCCACGAGGGTCTGGTCTTCCGCCAGCTTCGCCTTGGCGAGCGCCAGGGCAGCCGTGTCCTTGTCCACCAGAGTCTGGTTGGCATGTCCGGTGGTCAGGTTGTAATTGGCTTCGGAGCTGTTATAGGCCAGCTGGGCGTTGTACAGGTTCTGGTAGGCGATGGCTTTGTTTGGATCCGTGGAAGGATCCCCCGGCACATTGCTGTAAGCCTTCTGCGCATGGGATAGATTGTTCTGCGCCAGGACCAGGTTGGATTGGGCGTTTTGAATGGCGGCCTGGTTGGTGTTCTGGTAGGTCAGGTTGTTCAGGGCCGCCTGGGCGTTCGTCACGGCCTGCTCGTCCGTGGCGACCGTCTCCTGGGCGGTGGCGATGGCGGAGGCCGAGGTCAGCTCGAGCAGGGCCTGCTTGGCCTGGGCGAGCGCGATCTGCTGGTTGGTATCGTCCAGCTGGGCCAGCACGTCGCCGGTCTTGACCTGGTCCCCGACGCTGACGTTCAGCTTGGTCAGGACCCCGCTGGTTTGGAAGCCGAAGCTGATCTCGTTGGCCGCCACCAGCGTCCCCGTCCCGCTGGCGATCAGGGATATGCTCCCCGTGCGCGCCACCGCGGTCTGCAGGGTGGGCTGCGCGGCTGCGGCAGTCTGCGCCTGGCGGTTCTGGTAATAGGCATACCCGCCGTATGCGATGGCGATGACGATAACGGCCAGAATTAGGATGCGCACCCATTTTGGCCAGCGAGTGAAGAAGGAAAAGAGAGATTTCATGGTTCCACCTTTCATGGTCTGTATTTCACCAGGGCTAAGTCTAGCCGGTGGGGGTAAGCACAAGCTTAAAAACTCGTGTAGACATTGTGTAAGTATTTGGGGTGGCGGTGAGGCAAGCTTCCACCGAATCCTTGAAATGGAACAACCGCCCGGTTGGTCCAAGAAAGGTCCGCAGCTATGCCATCTGTCTCCATCAAGCCGCAGGATTGATTGGCGCGAACGAGAAGAAATTGCTATCGAAGAAGAGTCTGAGTTTCGGGAACGCAACCGCGATTTTTAGGAAGAACCGGTTACGCACCCATATCAGGGTCGTTTTAAAGCTCCCGCCATTACGGCCGACCATAAGGTATCCGGCTTCATCCGGGTTGGCAAAATCAAGGTTTCAACAAGAATTCATCACCCACCGCATCGTGAAGAGGGGTGTCCCCGTTGATCATAGACTGCCTCCTTCCTGGGATCAGGAAATGGTGGCTCTTCTTCTTGGATGCCTCTCGGTTTAGCTCTATCCATTTCACACCCAATATTCAAAGGATCTGTGCCCTCACGACCAACCCCGCCGACTTGCCGCTTGACCGGGACAGGCTTGTCAGGAAAAAAGGGTTCCGAAGCAGAACGAAGCTCAAGATTTTGTGTCTCAGGTCCCTGGCTAGGCATGTCCGGTTCGCAATCGGTTTCTTAAGATTGCAAGGAAACCCCTGAAAAAAAAGCAATCTCTCGATTTTTCTCCCCATCTGTGGCGGGAGGAGAGACAACCATCCGTGACTGTGGTGGCAACCTGCCAATCACGGCATTCGCGCCTTTTCAGAATATCCACAGGATTTATTAAGATTCGAACATCCTTAAATTTCTTGATTTATTTAGATATGCGTAGGTCAGGCGTATTGGAAATCGCCCCTTTCTCTGCTACAATCATGTACACACTTTTTATACAATCTTGGGACAGCAGGCAGGATCCATCCCTCAAATAGCTGTGTAAACATAGAGGAATATTTTTAGGGACCCCTCACTGCAGGTGCAGTGGGTTTGTTTTCCTACACGTTATCATCGGTACGTTCGTCAACGGAGGAAATTCATGGAAGCCGAACAAGCCTGGCAGTCTGCCCTAGGGCAGTTGCAAATGGAGATGCCTAAAGCCTCCTTCGACACCTGGCTACGCGATACCAGCCTGGTCGCCTATGATGAGGGGGTCTTCACGGTTGCCGTTCCTAACGCCTATGCCCGTGATTGGTTGGAAAGCCGTCTATCCACTACGGCAGAACGAACGTTGATGGGGATCATGAACCGCACTGTGGAGGTGCAGTTCGTCGTCGACCAGTGTAGTATTGAAACGACTCCGGATCTGATCCCGGAGGAGGATGCCTCTATTGAGACCCCTCGCCCACGCAGTCTCAGCCTCAACCCCCGTTACACTTTCAAGAATTTCGTGGTCGGCTCGAACAACCGCCTGGCAACGGCCGCTGCGCAAGCGGTCGCCGAGAATCCCGCCTGTGCCTACAACCCGCTCTTCCTGTACGGAGGCGTCGGCCTGGGCAAAACCCACCTGCTGCACGCCATCGGAAATCACTGCCAGGCAAACGGCCGCAACGTCCTTTACGTCTCCAGCGAAGAGTTCACCAACGACCTGATCAACTCCATCCGCAGCCACACCACCCAGGCCTTCCGGGATAAATACCGCACCATCGACGTCCTGCTGGTCGACGATATCCAGTTCATCGCCGGCAAAGAATCCACCCAGGAGGAGTTCTTCCATACCTTCAATACCCTGCATGGTCAGAACAAGCAGCTGATCATCTCTTCCGACCGCCCTCCCAGGGCCCTGGTGACCCTTGAGGAGCGGCTGCGCAGCCGGTTCGAGTGGGGCTTGGCGGCCGACATTCAGCCGCCGGACCTGGAAACCCGCTTGGCGATCCTGCGGAGCAAAGCGGAGGGTGCCGCTCGAGACGTGCCGATCGAGATCCTGGAGCTCATTGCCCACCGTGTCCAATCCAATATCCGCGAGCTGGAGGGAGCCCTGAACCGGGTGGTCGCCTTTGCGGAGCTCAGCGGCATGGAATTGACCCCCCAGCTGGTCGAAGTTGCTCTGGCAGACCTGCTGGCCCAACGCAGCGATGTCCAACCGGAGACCATACTGAACGCGGTAGCCAAAGCCTTCAACCTGCCCATTGAGCGGCTGCTCAGCCCGGACCGTTCTCATGCTGTAGCCCTGCCGCGCCAGATCGCCATGTATCTGATGCGCGAGGCATCTGCCTCCCTGCAGCAGATCGGGCAGGTGCTGGGTGGACGTGACCACACGACCGTTATGTATGCTTGCGAGAAGGTCGCCGGTTTGCTCGAACAGGATGACCATCTACGGCGTCAGGTGGTGCAGATCCGGCAGCAGTTATACGGACAGCCCGCGACGGTTTAGGGGTTTATCTCACAAATTCAATAAAAGAATGCCCGGTCGGTTATCGCACAGGGCATGTTACAATCCCGATAGGTTGATCAGTCGTTCGCATCTCATGAGCGACCACGGCCCAGCAGGCGTGGGATTACGCCGGAGAGGCTAAATTTGGACTCTCAGAAGCCGGAATATCCTGCCTCGACGAATCCTCGTCAGCCTTCCGCGTGGGAGCATCATTTCAGGCGTGTTCGAGGAGGACTCATGAATGTTGCAGATGCCATCCGTACCAAACGAGCCATACGCCAGTTTCAGGAGAAACCGTTGCCCGACGAAGTGGCGTATATGATCCTGAACGCCGGACGGCGCTCGCAATCTTCCAAAAACAACCAGCCCTGGCAATTCATTGCCATACGGGAAAAGAGCACTCTCAGAGCCCTGTCGGGGGCAGGGACGTACGCCGGCCATTTGGCCGGAGCGGCACTTGGGGTGGCGATCCTCATCCCTAACCCCGATGATAGATTTCAGACTTTGTTCGACGCCGGCCAGGCTGCAGCTTATATGCAGCTCGCCGCCTGGGAACTGGGTGTAGGTTCGTGTTTGGCGTCGATTTATGAACCCGACCTGGCCCGCGAGATCTTAGGTTTTCCACAAGGGTGGCAGGTGCGCATTTGTATCTCTTTCGGTTTTCCTGTGGATGAGGAAAAGATCACCGCCGCGCCGAAAAAAGGTGGGCGAAAACCATTTGATGAAATCGTTCATTGGGAGAAGTGGTGAATTACACCCCCGCTGGAGCGGGGAGCTTCCTGGTCACAGACCCGCCTCGCCTGCACGCGTCACCCCAGGCATTTGCTCTAAGCACCAGCACTTTGGGTGCCGTAAGTATCGGCCCTAACGGTCCGTTCGGGCCGTTGCAGCCCTACGTTTCATCGCTGATTGAGCGCACCCCTCGCGCAGGATGTTCAGGGCCGTATTCACATCCCGGTCATGGTGCGCAGGTCACTAGGGACGGTCCCATTCAAATTCCGCCAGCCCCAGGTCTATTTTGCGGTAGTTCCCGTTGTGACACCCCTGGCTCGACGGGAAGACGGAATCAAGTGCCCGCTCTTAAAATTCGATGGACATCAAATCCGTGGCCAGGCCGACCGGACCCGTAAAGGTCCGCTTCGCCTCCACCACCGGATCCCGGCTTGCAAATTTTCCGGTCGGATAATGGATCAGGTACAGTGTGCCTACCTCCGCCTGACGGGCTGTATCCCCGGCTTGTTCCGCGGACGAATGCCCGGGAAGATAACCGGAAGCTTCGTGAAATAGAATGTCCGCACCTGAGGCCAGGCGTACCAGGGATGCACAAGGCTCCGTATCCGAGGAATACACCACGCTCTTCCGGCTTCGCAGGAAATCAAACCGCACCCCAAGAGTGGGTATGAAATGCTGCACCGGGGATACGCTGATTTTGAATTCCTGATCCTCGAGCACTGGGGTGGCCTCCGCCTCGGACAGGCGCAGGAATGTGACCGGGAAGAATTCCGGCCAGGTGGACCAGCCATATAACCCCATCAGCGTCTCGAGGCGGTCAAGGGTATACGCCAGGCCGTAGATGTTAAGTCGGTTCCGATGCCCCAACAACCACAGATTCAGGAGCAATTGCGGTGTTCCGGAGACATGGTCCGGGTGGAAGTGGGTCAGGAGCAGATCGGTCAAGCGGTGAGGATCGACGCCGGCTTCTTCCAGGCGCACAATCGGATTCCCTGCGCAGTCGACCATAACAGTGCGGGTGCTTCCGACCACGAGAAGATGCGTGTTTTCATGCTGGCGGTCGGGAACTGCGTTCGATGAACCCAGGATGATCAGCTTCGCCATATCCCTATTCCCATGCGGGATTCAGCCATTATCTGATCGCAGCTTTTAAAAGGACAGGGGTTACCCAGGTCTCGATCGCAGCAGCAATCGTCAAGAGGGGCAGGACAACTCCGATCCCGACCTTCATCCAATCGGCCAGGGATTCGATGAAGACCTCGCCCAAAGTCTTCTGGGTGCGAGGTGTTACCAGGCGCGCCCCAATATAGATCAGGGCGCCGCATGCCAAGATCAAAGCTGGCAATTCAAAGATCCCGTGAGGGAGAATGCCAGTCAACCCCACCCGCACCGGATCCTGGCCCATGATCCGCACCAGGGCCAGCGCGGCCCCAACAATCCCCATGTTCAAAAGATAGATGACAGCTCCCAGCACACCGAAGGATGCCAGCCCGAGCAGGAAAATGATGAGGACCGCCTGCAGGTTGTGCCCCCAGATCAGAGGGAAGGAAATCAACGTATCCAGGCGCTGGGGAATCCCCACACCTGGCGCCAGTAGGCTGGAGATATCGTTCGATGAGAATTGAGAGGTCACTTTGGCTGCATTGCTGGACAGCCAGTGGAAGCCCCCCCAGGCCGCTCCCACGCCGATGATCAGCGTCAGCAGGGTGGCTGGAAGCTGACGGGCGAGGGTATGGCGCAGTTCGGTTCGGTACCAGCCAAAGAGGGTCGTGGCCTCCCCCCGGAACGCATGCCAGAAGGTTTGGCCGATCCAGCGCAGATTGAGCACGTCAATCTCACGCCCGAGCAGGGCCTCCCGCTGGAAATGCGCCAGCCCAACCCGTATCAGGAGTATGGTCAGAATCGCCACCCCAGCCACTGCCAGCCAAAGGAGCTGGGCGTTGCCCCAAAATAGGAGAATGCTCTCACCCTGAATCAGCAAGGCGATCGGAATGACCACAAAGGAGGCCATCAAATTTGCCGCCCGGACTGAGGTCGCCTGCGTGGAGATGAGGATTGCGCCACTGACCATGAGCAGCGCCTGGATAGTGGTCAGGATGAGGGTCTGCACCATACGGTTAGCGTCCGGGAATGGGATATGTCGGAAATACAGGCCGACCATGTAAACTGTGATTCCCAAGTAGGCGGTCGCCAGCGGGATAGCGGTCGAGGCGATCAGTTTACCGAGATACAACTGCCAGTCTTTAAGCGGGCTGCTCAACAAAGGCTCGATCGTACCTCGTTCCTTCTCGCCCACGAAAGCTTCCAGGGCAATGACCAGTGACACCGTCACCGGAAAGAATCCGACCACCATTAATAGAAATGGGACCAAGCGCTCGGCGATGAGGGGGGTTCCATACTGGGCGGTGAAGTTCATGGCAGCCTCAGCGCCAAAATCAGCCAGGAAAGGCAGGAACACCGTTAAAATCAACATCGGAAAGATGATGCGCCAGTCCCGCAGTTGATCGCGCAGCTCGCGATAAGCCACCAACCAGACCAGCTTCAGCTGCCCATTGCCCTTAGCCATGTTCCACCTGGGCCATGGCAGCGAGATAGACCTGTTCTAGAGTGCGGGGGACTTCCTGTAGGGCAACCACATGGGTGCCGTGCCTGATCAACTCTTCCAGTAAGATCGGATTGGCGGTCTGTGGATCCTCGACCCGCAAACGCGGAACGGAATCACGTTCGGGAAGAACGGTAACCCCCGGGGGCAGCTGCACAGGACCCAGCTCTTCTCCAGGGGATAGACGGAGCTCATATTCAGAGGCGCCCAACAGGTTTTTTTTCAACTCGGGGACGGTGCCTTGCACCAGGATACGGCCCCGATAGATGATGGCGATCTGGTCCGCCAGCAATTCCGCTTCGACCAGGTTGTGCGTACAGATGACAATCGTACGCTGAGCTGAACGCAGGCTGGCGATCGCCTCCCGCACCAAGCGAGCCGACTCCGGATCCATGGCAGAGGTCGGCTCGTCCAACAGCAGGACGGGCGGTTCATGCAGGAGGGTGCGCGCCAGGGCCAGTTTCTGACGCATGCCTTTGGAATAATGGCCTATGGGTTGATCGGTCGCGTAAGACAGACCAAAATATTCCAGCAGTTCCCGGCTGCGCTCCAGTCGCTTTCCGGCGGCCAGGCCATAGACCTGTCCATAGAAATCCAGATATTCCGTCGCCGTCATGCGCAGGTACAGGCCATGCTGCTCGGTCAGGACCCCCACCAGAGAACGCACCTGATCCGGGAATTGGGTCACATCCAGACCTGCCACATATGCCCGGCCACGGCTCGGAGCAAGTACTGCGGTCAGCAGGCGTACAGTGGTCGTCTTTCCGGCGCCGTTCTGGCCCAAGAGGGCAAGCACATGTCCGGGCTGGACCTCCAGGGTCACTCCGTCTACCGCCCAGTATCCGCCAAATTGTTTGCTCAGATCTTCGGTCTGAATCATCGCACCCCTCGAATGGCCGGGGCAACCCCACTTTGATAGAAATCCTGCATTGTCAAGCTAGCTCCCGCGGGGACTGGCGATGCCGGAAAAAGAGCACCAGCCCGGCGACTACGACAACCACCGCTACGAAGGTCTGGTTGAAATTGATGCCAGCAACCTGGGAGGCATCGACGCGCAAGAACTCAAGAAAGAAGCGCCCGATGGAATACAGGATCATGTATATGAAGAAAATATCGCCCGGTTTGAGCCATTTTTCGAAGCGCCTCCCCAGCCAGAGCAGAACGGCCATATTCATCAAATCCCAAAGGGATTCGTACAGGAATAGGGGCTGATAATAGGCTACATTTGCATACTGGGGGATGCGGTGCAGAGGATCGATATAGATCTTCCAGGGCAGATTCGTTGGTTTACCGTACAGCTCCTGATTGAAGAAATTACCCCAACGGCCGATCGCCTGCGCGAGCGCCACCCCTGGTATGGCGATATCCGCCCAGGTCAAAAACGCGAGCTTGCGGCTGCGACAATACAGGTAAAGAGCCAGCGCGCCGGCGATAATCGCGCCGGGGATCCCCAGACCACCCTTGCGGATGTCGATTAGATCCAGGGGGTGGGTCAGGTAATACTGGGTAGTGATACCCTGTGCGACCATGGATGGCGGCGGCGTAAAGACATGCCAAATGCGTGCACCAACGATCCCCGCCAGGACGACCCAGAATACGACATCCCAGATGATCTCCGGATTCAGGTTGCGCCGCTTCGCCTCAGATTGAGCCAGGAAAGCTGCTGCAATGACACCGATGGTGATCAGGATCCCGTAAAAATAAATGTGGTATGAGGTATGAAGGAAAGGCAACGGAATGTCAAAACCGTCAGGCATATTACGCTCCTAGCTTCGACTGGGGTGGACGGCGCCTGGCCTCCTGGCGCACATGCATAATGCGCTGCAAGGCCGTGAAATTCGTCAGTACAGCCAGGAGCCACAGAGCTACCAGCGGGATCCCGAATACCAGGCAGGGCGCCAGCACAAGGTAGCGTTCCGCCCGCGTCAGCAGGCCTACGTTAGCATCGATCTTAAGGGAATCGGCTTTGGCCTTGGTGTACGGGACAAGCATCGTCCCGGCTGCTGACAAGAAGACCAGGGCGCAGGCAATTTTGTTCGCATGGTTCAAATAATAAATCAGCAAACCAAGGTAGATCACCAATTCGGAGTAGCGATCCGTGACCGAGTCGACAAAGGCTCCCCAATCCGTGGCTTCATGCCGCAGGCGCGCCATGGTGCCATCCAAGGCATCAAAAGGGACGGTGAACAGGATGAGCAACCCACCCCAGGTCATGTGACCTAAGGCAAGCAGCAGCGCACCGGCAGCCGTGCCGATGAATCCTAGGAGGGTCATTAAAATCGGATGGATGCCGATCCGATTAAAAAAAGCGCCAAGCGGATCCAACAGCCACTTGAACCAGGCGCGCAAGCGGTCCGTGAATGTAAGGGGTTTTCGATTGATGGTTTTTTCCAAGGAATCAACCTCTTTCTTCGGTAAAGTTAAATTAGCGTTGTAATCATATCATGGACAGGCGTTACGCCTCGGCCTGGCCATCCTCGTCGCCATCCTCGGAATCGAGCAACACCTCTCGCTCTCGCCCGCCTCCCTGGGACGGGCCAACCACCCCCATCTCCTCGAGTTGATCCAGCAGGCGTGCTGCCCGCGGATATCCGATGCGCAGACGCCGCTGGAGCATGGATGCGCTGGCGTGTTGCTCTTTTTTCACCAGGGCGATCGCCTGTTCGACCAGCAGCTCATCACTTTCGTCCTCATCGGCCTGCGAGAGGAGGCTTTCCCAAGGCGGGCGATCCTCCTTCTCGGGAACCATCTTCTGCCAGTGGGCAATGACTCGTTCAATCTCTTGATCGGTCACCATCACCCCTTGGGACCGCACGGGGGTACCCACTTCCGGATTCAGAAAAAGCATATCCCCCCTGCCCAGCAGGGTTTCTGCCCCAGGCAGGTCGAGGATCACACGCGAATCCACCTGGGAGGCAACCGCAAATGAAAGGCGCGCCGGGAAGTTGGCCTTGATCAAGCCGGTGACCACATCGGTACTGGGGCGTTGGGTCGCGATCACCAGGTGAATGCCAGTAGCCCGTGCCATCTGCGCCAGCCGGACCAGATTGTGCTCGGTCTGATCCGGTGCGGACATCATCAGGTCAGCCATCTCATCGATCAGGACCACAATGCGCGGAAGGGTCTGACCGTCCTTGCGACGCTGTAAACGGCGATTGTAGGCGTCGATATCACGGGTCTTCGCGGTCTCCAGCAGCTTGTAGCGGTGCTCCATCTCGACCACCACCCAGCGCAGCACACCCAGGATCCGCTGAATATCGGTTTCGACTTTGCCATACAGGTGCGGCAGGCCGTTAAAACGGATCAGCTCCACCATCTTGGAGTCGATCATTACCAGGCGCAAGTCCTCAGGAGCATTGTTCATGGCCAAACAAGTGGCAATTGCGGCAATACAGACCGACTTTCCGGAGCCAGTCGTCCCGGCGATAAGCAAATGCGGCATGCGGGCAAGGTCTGCGATAACCGGATTCCCAGAGACATCCCGGCCAAGAACTAGCGTCAGAGGGGAACCGACCTTGTAATATGCTTCCATTTCTAGGAGCGGCCGCAGGCGAACAACCGTCGAGCGAGGATTCGGTACCTCGATCCCAACGAAGGACCTGCCCGGTACCGGCGCCTCGATGCGCAGCCGCTCCGCGGAGAGCGCCAAGGCCAGGTCTTTCTGGAGAGCAGCGATCTGTGCCACCCGGACCTTCATCTGCTGCGCGTCTTCTTCGGTGCCTTTCTTGATGAAGCCCGGCTGCACCGCGAACTGGGTGACCGCGGGACCGATGCGGAAGCCGACTACCTTGGCCGGGATGCCGAATTCCGATAAAGTTTTTTCGATCAATCCAGCGGTCTGGTTGATGTTCTGCTCGTCCGGTCGTACGTTTTGCTCGGTGATCAAGACATTAAGTGGAGGCAATCGGTCGCTGCGTGGCAGTGGTCCCGCCGGCCGGCTGTCCTGCCGCGCTGGGATTTTAAACGACTTGCGGAATTCCGCCGGAATCCTTCCAGCGGTCTTCTTCGGCCCTTTGTCCACCGCGGCGGCAGGACGATCCCCCGGCAGCGGCGAGATGTTGGGCGATTCGGCGTTGGTCACCTGGGATGGAACCACGGGCATCTCTCCAGCTTGCCGGAACAGCCAAATCTCCAAATAATGCCAGAACCGCAGGGCAGTCACACACGCGAGTCCCCATGCCAAGAAAATAATAAAACCACCCCACACCGGGCCGAGGAACTCGGCTGCCAGTATCGACAGCCCCCAGCCGATCCGCCCGCCCCACATGCCTTCCTCGGCTTGAGCAAGCCCATTTCCACTGATCAATGAAAGCATCGCCAGCGTCAGAAACGCTGCCAATTCGACCGCAATCACCTGTCCCCAGCGCATCTGGACGGAGTGACGGCTGCGTTGGAAGGCCATCAATCCCCCCCAACCGGCAAACAGGATGACCAACAAGCTCCCCCAACCCAGCCAAACCTTCAGCAGGGTCACCCATGCACCCAGCAAACTACCCTTCGACAGACCCAGCCATCCCAGCAGGGTCATAAGGGCGAAGGCCAAGAGAAAGACCCCTAGAATATCCCATAAAAAGCGGCCGAAGTGGCTTTCCAATCGAGCCAGGCGGTCCATCCATTCTCCGGGCGGTGCTGGAGTAGAGTTATTTTTATTGCGCGCCGGCGCAGAGGGGCGGGGTGGAGAGGACATATCAGACATTCAGGCGCATGCTCAGGCCCAGCCGCTGGCGGGCCACATCCACCTGCAAGATGCGCACTTGTACGCTCTGGCCGGTTGAGAGCGTATCCTTCGCAGTGGCATTGGCAGGCAGAGGAATCTCCGAGGTGTGGATCAGCCCTTCCAAGCCCTCTTCGAGGCGGGCGAATGCACCATAGGGGACAATCGCGGTAATCACAGCAGATGTGATCGAATTGACCGGGTAGTGCATGGCGACCGTCTCCCATGGATTGGCAGACAACCGTTTGAGGCTGAGCGCAATTCGGCACCGTTCTGGGGCTACCTCCAGGACCAGGACCTCCACGTGATCACCTACCTGGACAATCTGGTTCGGGTGAGCCACCCGTCCCCAGGAGAGCTCTGAGATGTGAATCAGACCCTCCACGCCGCCCAGATCCACAAACGCCCCGAATTCGGTGACATTGGTGACATCCCCGGACACACGCTGGCCAGGTTGAAGTGCGCTGAAAAGCGCGGGACGTTTTCCAGCCTCAGCCCGTGCCGCCCGCTCCGAAAATACCATGCGGCCTTCGGCTGGGACGCATTCGATGATTTTCAACCGCAAGCTCTCACCGATATAGGCTGCCAGGCTGCTGTCGCGCGACACTTCCACCTCCTGGGAAGGCATTTCCACCAGGTGGGAGCAAGGGACGAATCCATATAGGTCCTCCCCCTCCACCAGCAGGCCTCCGCGGTTATAACCCGTAACTTTCAGCCTCACAATCTCATCCTGGCGAAAAAGCATCATCGCCCTCTCCCAATTTAGAGGCGGTTTCACGCGTTCCTCTGTCTTGGTAGGCTTCGGCGCGGTCGACCCTGCCCGACTCTCCTCTTCCGCCAAAACGGAGGCCCACCACCCCTCGTCAAAGGCAGGTATATCTGATTCAGAATAATCGTCGCGCACCATTAATTTTTTACAGCCTCCTTCCCATTCATTCTCGTCTGCACCTGTCGTTCCATTTCGAGGATATTGTGAGCAACCTCCTCGATGGCTACACGCTGCTTGCGATAGAGGTCCGCTTCCGACATAGCAAGGCGCGCCGCTACGTCCCGCACCTTGCGACCCTCGATGAACTTCATCTCCAGAATATTGTACAGGATCCACTCAGCAGTGAACCGTCGTTCGCCTTCCGGTTTAACATTATCCACCGCCTGCCTCAGGATCGAGCGCAGTGCGTTGGCCGGGTTGTCGTTGTGTTCTTGAAAAGCCTCTTGGACAATCTGCAAACGGAGCAAAGGGCTTTGGGTCAATTTTGGACCACCCCAATAATGGGTCAACGCTTCCTTAACCCAGTTGGACAGATCTGCATCCTTGGGTACAGACTCCTCCAGCAGGGCTGTCTTGCTGTCATAGCGGCCAATGGCGCGGATGCGCTGGAACATATCAACCTGCGGACTCAAATCCTCCAGGCTCCGGAACACGACCTGCTGGAGGCGACGGTCCTGAAGCGCCAAGCCCGCCCGCTGGATTAGCAGGGCCAGGGCTTGACGCTGATCCTTCTGGATGACCTGATTAGGCCGCCGGGCCACGCCCAATAAGCCGAGCAGAACCGGTTCGCCTTCCAGCGTCTCGGGACGCTGGTGTAAGGGGAACAGCCAGTAATCTCCCCAGGTGTATTCCTCCTCGTCGCCATTGCCGTTTTCGTTGCCATTGCCGTTCTGTTGTACGATCTCCAAGGCTTCGGTTAAACTCGTCTCCTTCACCAGGAATGAACTGCCTGTGGTGACGATCAGCGACAGATCCTGGTCATCTAAAGCGGCCACAAAGGCGGACGGAGATTGTAGATGATCCCGGACGGCTGCCAGGACAGCCTCCAGGAACTGACGAAGATCGTTCTGGGTGATAATCCGGTCCTCCAGACTCTGCAGGAGGGCGAGGTCGGCCCGATCGTGGCCATAAAAGATCAGGCGCTCCCAGATTGGAGCGACCAGGGTGATCACGTGCTCCATCAAGAGCACTGTCACCACCATGGCAGCTGGGACAGCGACCGAATAGATCGTTCCAAAGTATTCCCCCCCGCGGCGGACGAGGGTCATCACCGCCAATGCTACCGATGCAGTCACAGGCCCGCGCATCATCCACTTGAAGAGGCGGCTGCGTACGACCCGATCCGGCCAGGATACGCCAAAAAAAGCCACCGCATAGGCCATTATCACGATCAAACCGCCCACCAGGAGCTTGACCGTCGTCGCCACCCCCCAAAACAGGAATGGGTGTTGGGCAGCGATTGTGGAACCGTACAACAAGTACGGGAAGCATCCCAGCGCCGGTGCGGTCGCACCGGCCAGCAGGTAGATCAACCGGCGCCGGCCCGACCGGGTCAGGGTATGACGGAAGGCCCGCCAAAAATTGATCCAGGCCAGGATCATGATAGCGCTGTAAAAGACCGTGAAGACCTCTGTCCAGATGGTGCGCTGCAAATGCGGGGCTGGCTGACCCACGTCCATCACCAACGGTCCGAGCAATTTTCCCAAGGCTAACAAGATCAAGAATCCCCCAGAAAGTGCGTAGATTGCACGGACGATCAACCGCCGACGGCCACGCGAAGGGCGGCCGGTGATCACAAGAAGTGCATCAGAAAGGTGAAGGTAGGCCGGCGGCAGGAAGATGATTCCGAACCATTCCAAACGCAGAAACAAATCGATGAAAGGGGGAGTGGTTGATGAACTCTCGAGGGCTTCGGAAGTGAAAACCACTACTATGCATAGCAAGATGATCGCGAACGAACGCGCTACCCGGTCCCGCAAATTGAATGATAAGGAGTACAGGAATAGGGAAAAAGCCGTGATCGCGATCCCGGCTGTAAGGATAGAATTAACGACTTTGGTCCCCACCAATACGGCTTGCATCCAACCGTTAAGCATTACGACCTTCCGTGCACCTACCTGATTAAACGGCCATAGAACAAGGCAATATCTTGACTTTCGTAGTATTGATCATTATACCCGCAGAATTCATATCCGAGCTTTTGTGCCAACCGGACGGCCAGGTTGTTCTTCGAGGGCATTTCCAGGATCGCCCGGCTTTTCTTACGATCGACCGCCCAAGAGTGAACCGCCAGGATGAGCGTGGTGGCAACCCCCTGACGGCGATAGGACGGTGCGACGACCACGTCCGTAATCCAGGCGGTTTGAGGCAGGATGCGGTCATTCATACGGATATATCCGACCAGCTGTTCCCCGATGACCGCAACCAGCATCCCCGAACGGCGGTTCCAGGTCTCCGAGATTGCCTCGACGGGTCGTGGATAGAGGACCGTAACCGAGCGAGGCAGACGGATTTCACGAAAAATGGCCCCCGCCTGTCCCGCTTCATGCTGGAGATCCATCTGCCAGACGTATTCCGTCATGCAGGTATGATCGATCTTCATCAATATCGGCAGATCTGTCGCAACGGCCGGACGCAAACGGACTTCAGGCATTTTCGATCCTCATGGGGCAGTCACCCTGACCTGAAGGACACAGGCCGGGAGTTCCTGCCCTTGGTTATCGGTGACCACCAGGCGTAGCAGATAATCACCACTTACTAATCCGGTGGTATCCCATGTGCCCAGCTGATTATCCTGGACCACCTTATGGGCTGCCTGGATGGTCGACCAGTTCTCCGTTCCCAAGGGGGAGAACTCATATTTATAATAGCCGATATTCGGGATATCCGCAGTACCCGTCAGGGTCACTAGACCCTTGAGCACATCTCCCGGCTTCGGAGAGGTGATCATGATCTGCCCCGGAATGCATCCCGATGCCACGGCCGTGGTCGTCGTCCCGGGGGTCAGGGTAGTCAGGAGCAAATCCGGGCCCAGCAGGGAGGTCGGGGTGGAAAGCGGGTTGATCGTCGGGGTCGAAAGCACTATCGCTGCGGGAAGGACGGGCATGAGAAAAACCGCCAGGATCAGTTCAGCAAATGCCAGAAAGCCAATGATCACTAACGCCGCTATCGCCTGACCCATGTGCCGGCGAGATAATTCCCGTTCCAGACCATAAACGGATTGGCGTGTTTCACGCTGCGCCAGCCACAACCGGCGCAGAGCCAGAAGCAAGCCGAGCGCCAGGATTAGGTAGATTAAAGGTGCGTATGTGACAAAAAAACGGAGAACGGTTGCCATCGGAGTTCGTTCAAAGAGACCGCAGTACTCCGCGGATTAACGTTTCCAGTTTAGGGAGGATGACCTTCCCCGCCTCCAGGACTTCTTCATGGGACGTCATGGTAGTTCCGTCGAGGTTGGCTTTGTTGCTGATGCCGGAAAAACCGAGCACACGCGTCCCCCCATGACGGGCCACGATCACCTCAGGAACCGTGGACATCCCCACCGCATCCGCCCCAGCTATGCGCAGGAAGCGCAGATCGGCCGGGCTTTCGAAAGACGGCCCGCTCAAACCGGCATAAACACCTTCTCGGAGGAGTATCTGCTTCTGCCCGGCTACCCGACGGGCTAAATCACAAAGAGCGCGGTCATAGGCCTGACTCATATCCGGAAAGCGAGGCCCGAATTCGTCCAGATTCGGCCCGATGAGCGGGTTCAAACCCGCCATGGCCGCCAGATTTAAATTATCCACGATGAGCATCACTTCCCCAGGCTGGAATGCCGGATTGATCGCCCCGACGGCGTTGGTCACTATCAGGATCTCGATCCCCAAACGCTGCAGGATACGCACCGGCAGAGTAACCTCCGCCATGGTGTAACCTTCATAATAATGAACCCGCCCCTGCATCACAATCACAGCCTGACCTTCTAATTCACCCGCAACGAGCTGACCGACATGTCCGGCCACCGTAGAGACCGGCCAGTCCGGAAGCTCGTGGTAGGGAATCACAATGGGCCTTTGAACGGATTGTGCCAGGCCCCCCAACCCTGTTCCGAGGATCAATCCCAACCGGGGTCGGACTTTAAGGCGCGCTCGCACCACCTCTGTGACGCGATCGATCACTTCCAGGTCGATCTTCATAGCTTCCGCTCCTGCAACCTTAAAACCCGTAGGCGCATTGGAATTATATCGCAAGTGGACTGAACCCAAGAGAACGGCGTTCCCAACCATGCCAGTCGGGTGGACAATCACCTTTCAGCCAGGATTTCACCCCGGGGGGCTGGCTGAAATTCCCCCGCTAAAGGCGAGGGGCCTTGACAGTGGCATTTGGGAATCGTGGTTCTCAAATCCCCCAATGAACCACAATCTATTGCAGGACCTCGCTGAACGCCTGGATGGCCTTCTCAACACCTGCATCATCCACCCAGTAATGCGTCACCAGCCGGAACTGCCGAGCGCTGGTCGCGCCGACGCGCACCCCGCGCGCGTTCAACTCCTGGATGACCTGCTCTGAGGACAAGGGCACTTCGGCGGCCAGCGAGACAAACACCATATTGGTGGTGGGCATGCCTAGCTCCAGCACAAGGCCGGGAATGGCGCGCAAGCCCTCGGCGAGCCGTCTTGCCCGGGCATGGTCCTCGTTCAGCCGATCGATCATGGTTTCCAGGGATACGATGCCGGCTGCGGCCAGGATTCCGGCCTGGCGCATACCACCGCCGAGCATCTTGCGGTATCGCGAAGCCCTGGCAATGAACTCATTCGTACCGCATAGGACCGAACCGACCGGAGCGCACAGACCTTTACTGATACAAAACGTGACCGAATCTGCGCCCGCCACCAGATCCTTCGCCGTGACCTTCTGAGCCACGGCGGCATTGAAAATGCGCGCCCCGTCCAGATGAACGAACAAGCCGTGTGCATGGGCGTATGCCACCACCTGCTGCATGTACTCCGCGCTCTGGTAAGTCCCCCCGCAACGATTGTGTGTGTTTTCGAGGCAGATCAGCCGGGACACTGGTTCGTGTGGGTCATCCGGTCGGATCGCGGTCTGGATATCTTCCAAGGCCAGCGAGCCGTCCGCCTGGTTGGGAAGCTGGCAGGAATGCACTCCTCCCAGCGCTGAAATACCCCCGGCCTCGAATAGGAAGGTATGTGCTTTGTTGCCCAGCATGACCTCGTGCCCCCGCTGGCAGTGTGAAAGGATGGCCGTCAGATTGCCCATGGTGCCAGAGGCGACAAACAATCCTGCTTGCATGCCCATCAGCTCCGCGGCCATCGCCTGCAGGCGGTTAACGGTCGGGTCTTCGCCGTACACATCATCTCCAACCGGAGCCTCGGCCATCGCCTGACGCATGGCAGGGGTGGGCTGGGTGACAGTATCAGAACGCAGATCAACATTTAACATATCGATTTCCTCAATCTACAAAAAGGTTCAGAACGATGAGCAATGTCCGGCCTTGTCTCCACTCGGGGTACAGAGGCCTGTCTCCTCGAAGGCCGTGTGACCAGCGACTTGCTTTCGGGCCAGTTTTTCACCTCCTGCTGTCACCTGCGCAAGGTCTCCAACACATGAAGTAAATCGTCCGGCAGGCGCGCTTCAAATTCCCTGGGTTTTTCCTCCCCGGGCAAGGTAATCTTCAAACGGGCAGCATGGAGGAAATGCCGTCCGATCTCCACGCTCGGGTGCTTTTTCCCATAAACCACATCTCCGACCACCGGGCAGCCCAGAAAAGCCATATGAACCCGGATCTGGTGCGTCCGGCCGGTCAGCGGGTGGACTTCCAGGAGGGTATGGGCCGGGAAGCGCTCCAGGGTGCGGTATTCGGTCACCGCCTGCCGACCCTTATCGGGAGGTACGACCGCCATCAACTTGCGATGGGATGTGTTCCGGCCAATGGGCGTCTCCACTCGGCCTGCTGGAGTCGGAGGATTGCTATCCACGAGCGTCAGGTATATTTTTTCCACACTCCGGTTTCGAAATTGGTCCTGGAGAGCGTGGTGTGCCTGGTCATTCTTAGCGATCACGATCAAGCCGGAGGTTTCTTTATCCAGGCGATGAACGATGCCCGGTCGCTCTTCCCCGCCGATCCCAGCGATATCAGGGGCATGGCCGAGAGCAGCTTGAACAAGTGTACCCCGGGCATGACCTGGTGAAGGGTGGACCACCATCCCGGCTGGCTTATTCACAACCAGCAGGTCATCGTTCTCAAAAACAATATCGAGCTGGATATCTTCGCCTTCCAGTCCAGAAGGCACTGGCGGCGGAATACGCAGCTGCACCTCCTCCCCCGCCTCTAGCTCCCGGCCGGATCTGGTGATCACCTGCCCGTCGATGCAGACACAACCATCCTTGATGAGCCCTTGCAGCCGGGAGCGCGAGAACTCCGGCAGCCTCGAGACCAGGAAAAGGTCCAATCGCTGTCCTAAGGTTTGATCGACCCGGAAGGTCTCCAGCCGGTCACCCACCGGGTTCCTCAGGTCGGCCGGCTTCGGAGCCCGCCTTCACCTTGTTCTTCATATTTCGGTCATTGAGCCATGCTGACAGGATCAGGAAAAATACGCCAACAGTAATGCTGGCATCCGCGACGTTAAAAACCGCAAAATTTCCAAGTGATATGAAGTCGGTGACCGAACCAAAGACGAGCTGGGTGATATGCCCAAAGGCCAAACGATCGACCAAATTGCCGATTGACCCTCCCAAAAGCATGCCCAATGACAGGCGCAGTAAGACATCCCGGCGCGGCACCGTGGGGTAATAAGATAGAATCACGCCCGCGACGATGACCGCCAAAACCGTGAAGAGCAAGCCCCCGTTTTGAAAGAAGCCGAAGGCTGCTCCTGAATTATTCCAGTGAACAATGCGGGCATACGGGAGCAACCAGGCGAGCGGCCCAGGCAGCCAGTCCCCTCCGAGCGGGACATCCTCCCGCACCAGAGCTTTCGTCCATTGGTCCACGGCAATGATGACCCCCGCCACGAAAAACAGGAACAAGTAATCCCGCCAGGTATTCTTCAGAAAGGTGAACATCGAATCCAGATTAATCTGCTTGGAATTCATGGCAGGTGTTGGAGTACCCATTAATCTTTCTCCTCAGATGTGTAAATGCGCGGGACGCGCGTATTGATATTCGTAAGGATCTCGTAGGGGATCGTTCCGGCCCATTCCGCCAGATCTTCAGCAAGGACTTTCTGATCTCCAGATTCGCCCAGAAGAACGACCTCGTCCCCGTTATAGGCCGAATCGTTTTCGATGTTGATCATCATCTGATCCATGCAGATCCGCCCCACCTGAGAGTATTTCTTCCCACGGATGATCACCCAGGCCTGGTTGGACATCCGTCGGAAGTAGCCATCGCCGTATCCAACCGGCACGGTCACGACCCTGACTGGATGGTCGGATTGCCAGGTCGAGCCGTAACTGACCGGGTGTCCAGGCCGGACCACTTTAAAGTAGACCACCCGCGATTTCCACACTAGGGCTGGCCGAACCGCGATGGTGTGCGCCACGTCGGGCGAGGGATAAACCCCGTAAAAGAGGATACCCGGACGAACCATATCGAAGTAGCTTTCCGGGAGCTGCAGCACTGCAGCCGAGTTCGCCATGTGCCGTAAAGGCATGGGGAGGCTATGACGTTCATAGAAACGGAGCACTTCGTTAAATCTTTCCATCTGCAGACGGGCATGGGTGAGGTCAACCGAATCTGCGTTGGCGAAATGGGAATAGATCCCCTCGACCTCGACATTCCGGCACTTGAGGGCCGCCTCCTGCAAGGTCGCGGCGCTGTAATAGTGGACGCCGATCCGTTCCATGCCGGTATCGATCTTGAGGTGGACTTTCGCCTTGACCCCCTTCTCCCCAGCAGCTTCATTCAACTGCTCGAGTCGTTCGACGGAGGAGGCTGTCAGGGTGAGATGATACTGGAGGTACTGCGGAATCTGGTCCCCCCAGATCCCCCCTAGGACGATAATCGGTTCTGAGATGCCCATTTCACGCAGAAGGATGCCCTCCTCCAGCACCGCCACGCCTATATAGTCTGCCAGCGGCGCCATCGCCTTGGAGACCTCTGCCAGCCCGTGGCCATAGGCATTGGCCTTAACCACCAGCATGACTTTTGCAGGAGCGACCATTTTGCGGATGGCCTGCAGGTTGGATTTCAAGCGCGCCAGGTTAACTTCAGCCCAGGTCGCTCGCAAGCCGGCGGAGGTCATGATGATCGCTTGATTGATCTGCATGGGAGCTATTCTAACCGAAATTGACCGATTTTAAATTTCGCTAATCGACATCATCTTTTCGGACAAGCTATTCGGTTGGCCGGTCTTTGCTCGAGCCCTCCAGAGATGTCGGTCATATAAAGTGGTTTCAGCTGTGACCATACGCTCAAGTCGCGAGATGCACAGATCATGCTCCTGCAGGGCACCGAGGAAAATGCAACCCAAGGTCGGGCTACTCATTCCCACTGCGAGTTTCCTAAAAAGGAGGGCCATATTCATTCAACCCCAAGTATAATGTTAACAAATATTGTCTAAATGGAAAGAGGGATCCTTGTGAAAATAGTCACAGATTGCGCCGCAGACCTGCCGGCGGAGGAATTAAAAGCCCTCGACATCACCCAGGCCCCGCTCTACATTCAGTTCCCGGAAGGTGAGGTCAATTCCGCGGATCTGACCCCCGACCAGTTCTATGACAAACTGGAGGCCATGCAGCCGGCCATTCCGACCACTGCCCTCCCCTCCAGCGGAGTCTTTGAAGAGATCTACCACAGGCTCGCAGCCGCCAGCCAGCAGATCTTGTCGATACACCTCTCTTCAGGCTTGAGCGGCACCGTCCATTCGGCACGGTTGGGCGGTCAGCAGATCCGTGAAGCCGAGGTGGTTGCGGTGGATGCCATGACCCTCTCCGGCGGAGAGCGCTTCCAGGTGCTGGCTGCTGCCTGGGCCGCGCGGGCCGGCTGGAATCTGAAATCGATCCTGGAGCGCCTGCAAAAAATCCAGGAAAATACCGAGGTGGTCTACACCCTTGAAACACTGGATTATTTGGCGCGTGGTGGGCGCATCGGACGCGTCCAGGCGCTGATGGGGTCGCTTTTAAAAATCAAGCCGATCATCCGTGTCGATCACGACGACGGCAAGTACACCACCGTCGCCAAAGGTCGCACCGTTACTCAGAACCTGGGCACGATCGTAGACCATATTATTAAAATGTATGGCTCCATCCCGCTGTGGGCAACCGTCCTGCACGGTCGCCTGTCGGGCAGCGCCGAACTGCTGGCGAAGTCGATGAACGAACAGCTGAACATCAAGAAGCTGGAAATCCTGCGCATCTCCCCGGTTTTGGGCGTCCACACAGGCCCGGGGATCGTCGGAGCCGCGGTGGTACCGATCGAGCTGGTCGAAGATATTCATTAGGCCAGGGCTGACAAGCCAACCGGGAGCGGATCGTCCGCTCCCGGTCTTTTTAAACGAATCCCGCAACGAGTTGTTCACCGTATATAAAAACGCATGATCGGCCGGGTTTCGGACCTTCGACCAACTTCCTCAAAGCCCGCCTCTCGAAAGGCATGTGCTAATCCGGTATATACAAACGCGGGCACGAACTTTGTCCCCGGGTGCGGTTCGGTCGGATACCCTTCTACGATCTTGCCCCCTCGGCTGGAGACAAAGTCCACTACCGCACGGAGAAGTTTTGGGGTGAGGCCTCGCCTGCGGAAGGATTTATCGATATAGAAGCACGTCACCGACCAGACCGGGCTTGTATCGATGGGCGCCAGGATGCGGGAACGGGCCAGGCCCGGGTAATGTTCCCGGGATTCCACCGCACACCAACCGGCAGGGTTTCCGTCCACATACGCCAGCAGGCCCGGTGTTCCTCCCGCGACGACAATGGCTTTCTGTGCCAGGTGATTCCCTTCATACTTCCCGGCGTCGAAATCGCGGCGCGGCAGCTTCCAAAACATACACCAGCAACCGGCACACGCCCCGCGCGGCCCGAAGAGGCGCTCAAAGTCGCTCCAGCGGTCCGGTGTCAACGGAAAAAATTCCATCATGGGGCTCAGGCTTTGACCAATCCTACGATCACTTTTTCTTGATCGAAGGTGTCTTCTGCAACGACGTAACCGGCCGGTGGAGTTCCAAAGTTCAATTCAACGGTCAGCGTCTCCGCGTTGACGTAGTCCCGGTTCGCTTCAATTGCCTTCGCCAGGTTGGGAGTGGCATTCACGTAAACCTTGATGCGGTCGGCCACTTCCAGGTTGGCTGTCTTGCGCAGGTCCTGCAGTCGCCGGATGAATTCGCGCGCCATTCCCTCCTGGACCAACTCCGGAGTTAATTCGGTGACCAGCGCTACCAGATAGGCTCCGTCGTTAGCCACCGCGAAGCCCTGCTTGGCCTGGGTGCGCACCTCCACTTCCTCCGGTAGGATTTCGAATTTCTCTCCACCGACGGCTACTTTTAACGTCTGGCCAGCCAGGAGACTCCTAGCCGCGGTCTCGGCATCCATTTGAGTGATCGTTTTTGCCAGGGCCGGGAATTTGTTCCCATATTTCTGCCCCAGCTGCTTGGGCAGCGGCTTCAATGTAAATGAAGCCGCCTCGCCGCCGGTATCCAGAAGGCGAACATGTTTCACATTCAATTCGTCCGAGATCAGATCGGCGTAGGATTGCAGGACACCTCGCTCTTCCACATTACCTACGGCAAAAGCCACCTCAGCCAAGGGCTGGCGGACCTTCCGGTTAGCTTTTTGCCGGGCGGCATGCCCCAGGGAGACCATTTTCATCACCAGGGCCATGTCCCGGTTGAGGGCTCCGTCGATACGGGTCTCGTCCACTTTTGGCCAATCCGCCAAATGGACCGATTCGGGCGCCTTTTTATCCACCGAACGGACCAGGTTCTGGTAGAGTTCATCAGCCAGGAAGGGCATGGCCGGAGCGAGCAGCTTCGCTACGGTAACCAGCGAGGTAAAGAGGGTGCTGTAGGCAGCCTGTTTGTCACTGTCCGATTCGGACTTCCAGAAGCGCCGGCGCGAGCGCCGCAGATACCAGGTCGACAGGTGTTCAACGAATATCTCGACCGGTCTTGTCGCGGCCGGGACATCGTAAACCTCGTAGGCCTGGGTCACTTCCCTCACCAAGGTGTTCAACTCCGAGAGGATCCAGCGGTCCAGGGAGGTCAGCTGGCTGTCCTTGATCTTCTTTGGGGGGGTCCACTGGTCCAGGTTGGCATAGGTCACAAAGAAGGAATACACGTTCCACAATGTCAGGGTGAAGTTGCGCACCACCTCAGCGACCAGGTCGGTGGAGAAACGACGTTCTGCGTGGGGCGGCCCTGAGGTGTAGAAATACCAGCGGAAGGCATCCGCCCCACTCACATTGATCACGTCAAATGGATCGATCGCATTGCCGCGGCTCTTGCGCATCGCCTGTCCGTTGCGATCCAGGACCAACCCCAGACAGATCACATTTTTAAAGCATTCCGTGTCAAATAACAAGGTGCTGATCGCATGCAGCGTGTAAAACCAGCCCCGGGTCTGGTCGACCGCTTCACAGATATAATCGGCTGGGAATTGTTTGCGGAACAGCTCCTGGTTCTCGAAAGGATAGTGCCATTGCGCGACTGGCATGGCCCCTGAATCGAACCACACATCGATCAGGTCCGGTACCCTCGCCATTTTCCCGCCGCATTCCGGGCAGGTCCAGGTCACTGCATCGATGTATGGGCGGTGCAGGTCGAGCTGGGAAAGGTCCTGACCCGCCTTCTCGGAGAGCTCCGCCACCGACCCGAGACACTCCCGGTGTTTACAAGCCTCGCATTCCCAGACCGGCAGAGGGGTGCCCCAATAGCGTTCCCGACTCAAGGCCCAGTCGATGTTGTTGGCCAGCCAATTGCCAAAGCGGCCTTCCCGAATATGGTCTGGGACCCAGTGGATGCGGTTATTGAGCTCCACCAGCCGATCTCTGAACTGGCTGGTGCGAATATACCAGGATTCGCGCGCATAATAGAGCAATGGCGTATCGCAGCGCCAGCAGAAGGGGTAAGTATGGGTATAGGTCTCTGCCCGGAACATCAAGCCACGCGACTCGAGGTCCTGAACGATCGAAGGATCTGCGTCCTTGACGAAGATACCCCGCCAGGGGGTGACCGAGGGCAGAAAGGTGCCATCGGGCTTGACGGTCATCAGAAGCGGCAGGTCCTCCCGATTGGCCACCTCCATATCATCCGCCCCGAAGGCAGGCGCAATATGCACCAAACCCGTTCCATCCTCGGTGGTGACGAAATTTCCCAACACAACATAATGGGCAGGCTTTTCAAGCGGCAGGAAGGTAAAGAGCGGCTGGTAGCGCACATTTTTAAGTTTTTTTCCTTTGTACTTTTCCACCACTTTTACCTGCTCACCCCGGAATACTTTCTCCAGCAGGGCTTCAGCCAGGATCAACCGTTCCGTCCCGCCTTCCGGCAAAACCCGTTCGACGGTTACATACTCGATATCGGGATGGACTGCCACAGCCACATTGGCAGGCAATGTCCAGGGTGTGGTCGTCCACACCAGCAGGGACGTACCGGGCTTGTCCACCAGGGGCAGCCGGACAAAGACCGATGGGTCGGTAGCATCCGCATAACCTTGAGCCACCTCGTGGTCCGAGAGGGGCGTCCCGCAGCGCGGGCAATAGGGGACGATCTTGTAACGTTTGAAGAGCAGATCCCTATCCCAGAAGCGTTTCAGGATCCACCAGACCGACTCGATGTAATCGTTGGTGTAGGTGACATACGCATCATTCAGGTCAACCCAGAAGGCGATCCGATCGGTCACCTTCTCCCAGTCCTGGATGTAATCAAACACGGACTTGCGGCATTCTTCGTTAAATTTGGCAATTCCATAACTCTCGATCTGCTGCTTGTTGTTGAAACCATGCCGCTTCTCGATCTCGATCTCCACTGGCAGACCGTGGGTATCCCAGCCTCCACGCCTGGAAACATGGAATCCCCTCATAATTTTGTAGCGCGGGAAAATGTCCTTGAATGCGCGCGCCTCAACATGATGCACTCCCGGACGTCCGTTCGCAGTCGGCGGCCCTTCAAAGAATACATATTCGGGGGCGTTCCTGCGGTGTTGGGTGGTTTTCTTGAATATATCCTGGGCTTTCCAGAACTTCAAAACGCCCTCTTCCATGGCCACGACGTCCAGTTTGGGAGAAACAGGTTTAAACATACTTGCCTCCACAAAAGATTAAAAAATCTCGTCTCAGACCAGAGACGAGAGCGATGATTGCCCACGTGGTACCACTCTGATTCCTGCTTTTCTGCAGGCACTTTGGGAGTACGGCCGTCCTTCCAGCTTATACTCGGGTCCGGATAACGGAGGACGCCACCGGCTTTCTTAATCGTCCGCACAACTCGATCCTGCGTCCAATGCGGGACTTTCGGATTGCAGCTCCGGGAGGATTTTCTGCCTGCCTGGTTGGTCCGGCTCTCACTGCCCCCGGACTCGCTGACGGCCTTCACAGGCTTACTCGTTCCCATCATCGCCGTTGAGTGTAACTGCAGGCATTATGCCATAGAACTGAGAGAGATTCAAGCCCGAGTCGGATGCATTTCAAGCACGTCTGGTATACTCGAAAGGGGTTTGTACCGAGAGGCACAATATCGGGCAAATCTCAAGCCTAATACCTGGAGATCCATATGAAAGAACATCCCCGCGATCAATTCACCATGGAAGCCACCAAATCCCGCTCATTGACAGGGGGTGGATACCTGCTCTCCGGTTCACCTGTCCGAATCACCCTGCCTTTCCGCCCCGAACGTTATCTCCAGCACGGCTGGCAGTCCGGGAGCCTGACCGGCTGGATCCCCACCGCTCACCCACTCCCCACCATGCGCCCCACCCTCCTGCACTCGATGCAGACCGACCCAGCTTACGTTCGCAAGCGGAATCCCAACGGCGCCTGGTATGGGGCAGTCGAAGCGCCTGACGGGGAGGTCATCTTCCTGGGCTCCCTTGATCTGGAGGGGCGCGTGGAATTGGATGGAGGGGTGCTGACCGGCCACTATGAGGAGGGAGGCGGGGAGTGGTTCTGCGCTGCAGGAGAGCTGGCCGAAATCCAGGTTCGTTATGCCGGACTTCTGGCAGAGCGGTTCGGTAGGACTCCGGTTCGCCGAGCGCCGCGCGTCTGGTGTTCCTGGTACAGCCTCTACACCGGAATCGACGAAGCACGCCTGGCCAAGATCCTGGATGAGCTGGGTGAGCTGCCGTTCGAGGTGTTCCAGATCGACGACGGCTGGCAAAACTGCATCGGCGATTGGCGACCAAATGAGAAATTCCAGGCTGGGATGGACACGCTTGCGTCCAGGATATGTGCCACCCACCGAAAGGCGGGCTTATGGCTGGCTCCCTTGCTGGTTGTCCCATCTGCCCCCCTATACCAGCAGCATCCGGATTGGTTGCTCCACGATACCCAAGGAGGACTAGTCTCGGCCGGATTCAACTGGGGGGAACCTTGCTACGCCCTCGATACCACTCATCCTCAGGTGCTGGAATGGCTGGCCGCCCTGATGAAAACCGTGCGCTCCTGGGGATACGATTACGCTAAATTGGACTTTCTGTACGCCGGCGCACTCCCCGGAAAACGCCATGTGAACATGCCCCGTGAGGCCGCCTACCGCAACGGACTTAAAGTCATACGGGAGGCGCTGGGCGATGCTTATCTCTTAACCTGCGGCGCACCCATCCTGCCTTCGCTCGGCCTGTGCGATGGAATGCGCATCGGGACGGACGTTGCCCCCTATTGGATCAGTTTCCGGGATAGCCAATTGCTGATGAACTTCGCCACCCCTGGGGCCCAGAATGCCCTGCGCACCTCCCTCAACCGTCTGTGGTTAAAGCCCCTGGTGAATACGGACCCCGATGTGGTTTATTTCCGTTCTACTCAAAACCAGCTGACCCCTGCTCAGAAAAGTCTGCTGCAGGACCTGGCCCAGATCTCAGAATTCAAGGCGACCTCCGACCCTCCCTCCTGGCTGAGCGATACAGAACGTCATGCCCTTCGTGGGTTCCTGGAGGCCAACCCCAAAGTCGAGCGTGTCGGACCCACTTCTTACCGCATCGATGAGCGCCTGGTAGATTTTGAAGCGTACATTCAGCTGCCACGCTTTTCTGTGCTCAACAACCTGCTCGGTTGGGTCGTCGGCGGGCTGGGAAATCTACCGCTGATCCTGCGCTTGCTGGACAGGAGCGGTCGGAAGTCGCTCCAAAAAGTTCTGGCTCAGAATCCCTGATCCCCACGGTAGTGGAGTCGAAACCGCTGTTCGACAGGATGCGGAATCAACACCGAAACATGCCTGGGTGGAGAAAGCCCAGGCGTGATTTTTATCAAGATCGCGTCGTAAAACCCGGACCTTCAGGTCTTGGATATAAGGCGCACAAAACCGAACAAACGTACTACATTAGGCTTGGAACCTTAACAAGCAGCGGGTTCGGTGGAAAAGCCTATCCAGTGGTTAAACTTGGACAGTCGTAATGCCGTCGGGTGGGAAACACCCGAACATACACGCCTATGAAGAGCATGTAAGACCTGATTTCAGGCAACGCTCGTTGAAGTAGGAAGCCCCCGCTTGAGCGGTGGAGTAGTTCACCGATGACCAAAATCAGCAGTGAAGAAACCCCCATACATGTCGCTGGGACAATAGGCATATCCCGCTCCGAGATCATTGTAATCCGCCAGGATGATCGCCTTGTGCGGTGGGTCGTTCATCCACCAGGTGACTGCTTGGTCGGGAGAGTTGTATGAGCCCGACCCCGCGTAGATAATTTCGCCTCCCCATCGACCGGGATATCCCGCCCGGACCTCGCGGTCCCAGTAAGAGGATCCATCCGATCCAGTGTGGGAGATGAAATCGTGGAGCGCCATGTCGATGGAATGGGTCCGCGCGGATGAATCCAAGGCAGCGTTCTCGGTAAGCGGTACCAAGCCCGCCTGCATGCGCTCGTTATTGATCAACACAATCACCCGCGCTTCAAAACTGCTGTTATAGATCAGGCTGCATCCGGTAGCCGTCGGGCTGGGAGGCAGGGGCGATTTCGTCGCGGTCGAGGTGGGAGAGAGAGGGGTCTTGGTCTTCGTGAACGAAGGGGTCCAGGTCTCGGTGCTCGTTTGGCTGCCTGACGGAAGGAAGGTGGGAGTCCAGGTGGGGGTGGGTGTCAAGGTTGGACTCACGGGTGGCAGCGGGCTGGGTGTTGCTGAAATGCTCGTAATGGTGATGGAAGGAGTGGCTGTTCTCGTCCTGGTTGCCGTCAGAGAGGGTATCCGCGTTGCTGTACGCGAGGGTGTGTAGGTACGCGTCCAACTGGGGGTTGCCGAAATCAACGTCGGCAGCCGCGTGGGTGTCCAGGAAATAATCGCTGTAAAAGTCTTCGTCTGTATGGTCGTGCGGGAGGGCGTGGGAGTTTCCGTCGTCGTCGGGATCGTCAGGGTGCCTGTCACACTTGCCGTTTCCGTAGCGGTCGTCGTCGCAGTGGACGGAGGGCGCAAGGTGTAACTGGCAGTGCCCGTTATCGTTGGTGTATCCGTGGAGGTAGCTGAATCCGAAGGCGTTGGAGAGACAATATCAACCGTTGATGAGGCGGTTATTTCATTAACAATTATGGATATCGGCTGCGGTGTCAAGCTGGGCGGTAGGGGAAACGCAGCATCCAGGAGGCTGTAGGGTCCCGAAACATCACACCCTGATACGCCTAGAGAAACGAGGGCGATGACCCCCACCAGTATCAAGGATTTAAAATCAAGTTTCATCGCAGCGGGCAAGTTCCTTACGGAACATCATAGCTCAAGAGTCATCCGCCTCCGTTTACAAATTTGAAAAGTCCGAATCCGCGGCTGCCGATCTGGATCACTTCAAGGCCTGGACCAGTTGCGCAAGGGCGCGGGTGGATGGTAAGTGAATCCGCAATAGGCGCCTTTCCCGGGCCATGAGCGCCTCATAATCACCCAGCGCCTGGGCGCGTTCTAAAGTTGCGAAGGTTAAATGTTGGTTTGGAATTTCCACCTTCTGATCATGCTCAGTGGTGATCTGTAAGAACAATCCGCGGTTAGGGCCTCCTTTATGAAGTTGACCGGTGGAGTGCTGAAAGCGAGGCCCAAAACCGACCGTCGTGGCACAGCCGGTGTGCTCCCGGAAGGTGAGGCGCAATTCCTGCAGGGCATCCCGCATGGCAGGATTGCGGGGTAGATAGGCGTTGATCGCCACATAGTCCCCTCTGCTCGCGATGTCCAGGAAGGATTCGATGACCTCTCTGATATTCGCGCCGGAGACCGGTCCTGGGGCATATATCTTTAGACCATCCTTTTCCCAGACTGGGTCGCCCTCCTCCAGGCGTCCTGTATTGCTATACGCATTCAGCTTGGTTTTTGTGCGGTCCTTGCTGTCCTGGACATCCGGTTGATCAAAGGCATTTACGCCCAAAATCGAACAGCCGACGGCGGTTGCCATCTCCCATCGAAAAAACTCCGCCCCCAGTTCATAAGGGTTCGGCAGCTCGAAGACAATCACGGGCTGCGAGGCCTCCTGGAGAGCTTTGACCTCAGCATCGTACCCCCCACCCTGACGTAAATAGATAAACAGACGGTCATCGCCGTAACTTTGTGGCCTGCCCACCGGCTCGCCGTCGACCGGGACAATGCCCTTGCCCTGCTTCCCGCTGGACTCGGCAATCAACTGTTCCAGCCAGGAACCGAACGAGGCAGTCTCCGGATCGGCGATCAGGGTTACTTTATCACGGCCTTCCAGCGCTGCCTGTCCAAGGATTGCTCCCAGCACCAGACCCGGATTGCGGACTGCCTGTATCGACCCGTCGCATTGACGCGCCATCCACGCCGCCCGACCGAGCAGGCGTTCCAGGTCGATTCCCATCAATCCGGCCGGAACCAGCCCAAAAGCCGACAAGGCTGAATAGCGTCCGCCCACCGAAGCATCTGCCAAGAATATCTTGCGGAAACCGCGTGCATTGGCCAGCCCTTCCAAGCTGGTGCCCGGATCTGTGATGGCGATGAAACGACCGCCGTCCTGGCCGGAACGCTCCCAGAAGAAGTCGAGCATGGCGTTGACCTCGGCAGTACCGCCTGACTTGCTGGAGACGATCACCAGGGTTTTATCCACCGGAAAAGCGCTCGCACATTCCAGGATCTGGTCAGGATCGGTTGAATCGAGGATAGCGAAATGCACAGCTTCCTTCTGGAAGCTAGAAAACGATAACGACATTACTTCGGGCGCCAGAGAGGAACCGCCCATGCCAAGGAGTAGGACATGGGTGAATCCATCTTGGCGGATCTCCGCACTGAAGGCCCGAATGTCTTTGACTAGCCGCTGCGCACTCTCCGGCAGCCTCAGCCATCCCATTCGATTTCGGATCTCATTCTGTCCTTCCGGGTCGAAAGTCCAGAGGGTTGGATCGCCCGCCTGGAGGCGAGTGGGGACTGCCTGCGCTTCAAGCTGTGCTACCCGCCTTCCAACCCGGGCAGCCAGGGGTCCGATCGCACGCAAGGCCTCCCTGCGACGATCATCGATGGTCTTCAGCAAGGCGCGGAAGGCATCGGCAAAAGCTTTGACCCCTTCCGCTTCCAGTTCGCGTGTAACCTTGTCAATCGAGATCCCTACCGCTTCTAATTCGGCCAGCACTTGACGGGAGGGCTCCGGATCAGACGGTAGGGATTGCTCTGCCTTGCCGTGGTCGCGGAAGGCCTCCAGGGTCTGGGGTGGCATGGTGTTCACAGTCGCCGGACCAATTAGACTATCGATATAGAGGGTATCCGGGTAGGCTGGATTCTTCGTGCCGGTAGAGGCCCACAGCGGACGCTGGGGTCGGCAGCCGGCAGCCTGGAAACGAGCGAAGCGCGTCCCGCCGAAGACCTGGACGAACTCAGCATAGGCCAGTCTGGCATTCGCAATGGCAGATTTCCCTAACAGGCTACTAGCCCGGACTGGATCGATCTGCTCCAGGAGCTGATCCACCTTGGTATCCATGCGCGAAACGAAGAAAGAGGCCACTGAAGCGATGGCCTCGACAGGCATACCTGCCTGTAGGCGATCGTCAAGGCCGGCCAGGTAGGCTTCCATCACCTCCCGGTAGCGCTTAAGCGAGAAAATGAGAGTCGCGTTTACATTGATCCCTGCGGCGATCGCGGCGCGAACGGCAGGCACGCCCGCCTTCGTTGCCGGGATCTTGACCATCAAATTCGGCCGACCGACCACATCCCATAACTGTTTCACCTGGGCGAGCGTAGGATCCGTGCGATGAGCCAAAGCCGGGCTGACCTCTAATGAAACGTATCCATCGCTACCCGCGGTTGCGCGGTAGAGCGGCAGAAATAGGTCGCAAGCCGCACGTACATCTTCAATCGCCAGCTGCCAGAAGATCTGCTCAGCATTCCAGCCACTCCAGGCCAGCGGTTGCAGAGCTGAATCATAATCATGGGATCTGGCAATCGCGTGGAGAAAAATGGTGGGGTTGGAGGTCATGCCGCGGATATCCCCACGACGGATCATTTCGGCCACCTGGCCATCTTCGAGTTGATGACGCTGGATATAATCCAGCCAAAGTGACTGACCGAGGCCGGACAGCTGCTCAACTGGATTTTGCATCGGGCCTCCGTTTTTTTTAAATTCAGGTGAATGAAGATCGGAGCGGATGGCTCTATGGCGTGCGGGCTTCAATCTTGCGCACTTTCGCAACCCGCCGGGCATGACGTTCCTGTCCAGGATCATTGCCGATGAACCGGGCGGCCAGGAAGGTGGCCACCAGGTCCTTCGCAAGGTCGGGGCCGATCACACGCCCCCCGAGACAGAGCACATTCATGTCATCGTGCTCGACGCCCTGGTGAGCCGAATAGGTATCATGACAGACTGCTGCGTATACCCCCCGGATTTTATTAGCGGCGATACTGGCTCCGACGCCAGACCCACATAACAAAATGCCCCGTTCGGCCTGCCCCTCCAGGATAGCACGGCCGACTTTTTCAGCGAAGTCGGGGTAATCCGAAGGGGCAGGGCTCTCTGCCCCCAGGTCGATAGCACTATGACCAGCGGCGCGTACAGCTGCCAAAACTGCTTCCTTGAGGGGGAATCCCCCGTGATCACAGGCAACCGCGACATTCATGGTATGCTCCCAAGAAATAGATTGACCTTCCCGTTATTTTACCATGCAGAATTCCGTTCTATTCTTGAACGACCATACCGACCATGCCTTTCCCAGCCAGCAACTTGATGAAGGTCTCGGCGAACAGCAAGCCGGGATCGGCGATCTTCAGGTAGGCATCCGCCTGATCGAGTTCCCGGGCCAACCCAACTGCTTGCCTGGCTGTACCGGAGAGGCTGCGTTTTGGGAAGGGCCTGGGAGGTCGCTCCGCAGGTTTGGCCCAACCGTCATATGATCCTCACCTGAATGGGTACCGATCGAAGAATCTTGGCCGGCCATCCCCTGGCTCTGGTAGACCCGTTATCAACAAGCAGGGCGATTCACTACGAGAAAGTGATTAACCCTTAATATACGCGCAACTCAAACCCGACTCTGGTGAGAGTCAGGCTAATCTGGGTCAGTTCCTGAAATCGTGGAGGGGAACCTGATGGGCTGTGCAGGATGAAGTGCCTGAAACTGATCTCAAGGACGATAGCGGCCTGTGCCCGGCCAAGCCGCCCTTCAGGTGTAATGCTCTTTCAAAGCCCGCACCGGTAGAACGATTTGTCCCTCCTGCGGGTCTCCGAGCATGACAACATCCCCAGGGTGTTCTGCCGCTAGATAGGCAGTATAAGCAGCCACCAAGGCATCCAATTCTTCGGCCGCATAGATCAGTTTTGCTGGCAGGATCCCTTTCAACAGGCGATGACGGGTGATCTCTTCAAAAAGATCCATGGGATCCTGAATACCGACATTCTGCTCATAGAGTACAAGCTGCCTTTGGAGCCGTCCTTCCAAGGTAGGCTTGGGAAGCGGGATTTGCTCCAGCATCGCGCAAAAAGCTGCGTGCGGGTGGGTCTCCAGCCACTGGTGGGTTGCTTGGTCGGATGGATAGGGTCGATATCCCATCCCTTCCAGCCGCCGGTAAAAATCAAACCCCATCTGGGCCCACGCTGGACAGGCTTCGGCTCGGGAAGGGGTTGGTGATACGCTGATCCCTCGACCACGCAATTCGTGCTCGGCCAGGCGGATGTCGGCCCCCCGCAGGTGGCCAGGGGTCAGGCTCTGTTTTTCGAGTATTTTTTTGACCAGCCCATGGTTGGGTCGGGGCGGGGCATTAACGGCAACCCAGGCGGATTGCTGGCCACCGAGAAACGCAAGCACTTCCTCAAGTTCGCCTGCGGCCAGGGACAGGAGTTTACACTCCTGGTCCAGAGCGGCGTAGGTGAACGGATGGCGGCTGGCAGTCGGGTCGATGCCGATGTAGGTCTTTGCTGAAAAAAGCATAGGTGTCAAAGGACATGAACAAGGTGGCAAAATAGCTGTATATCCTTAGTTTAGAACAAAAAAGCCGGTTAGGCAACCGGCCTGGAGCATCCAAAACGGAATACAGAAAAATTGGTTAACGGAGGGTAGAGCCAGATTTCGATCAGGGGTCTTACTGATGATCCGTTAGATTTGCAGAGGCGAAGCGCCGCGCGAGATGTTGTCAAGGAATTCCTGGCGGGTCGCCAGATTTGCACGAAAGGCGCCGTGCATGGCAGAAGTGGTCATTCGGGCATTATGCTTCTGGACCCCGCGCATCATCATACACAAGTGAAGTGCTTCAACAACGACCCCAACCCCCTGCGGATGCAGCAGATCCCGGACAAAGTCGGCAATTTGGCGGGTCATCCGTTCCTGGACTTGGAGACGGCGGGCATACAGCTCGACAATGCGCGGAATTTTCGAGAGTCCAATGACCTTCCCATCCGGGATATAAGCAACATGCACTCTCCCGATGAACGGCAGCAGGTGATGCTCACACAAACTATAGAACTCGATATCGCGAACAATGACCATTTCATCGTACCTGACCTCGAACAAAGCATCGTTCACCAACTGGTTCGGATCGGTGTGATACCCGGCGAGCAGTTCGGCGTACATGCGCGCCACGCGCTCGGGGGTGCGCTTGAGGCCGTCGCGTTCCGGGTCTTCACCGACACCTTTTAATATGGCCACGACGGCTTCCTGCACCTCCGCGGCATTAATTTTGCTCCGTTGGAACATATTCTCGACCGGATTGTCATCAAACTCAATGGATTCCATGATTCGCTCGCCTGTAAACTGGCCCGGGTTTTCTTCCCGGGCCAGCTCTAAATTAGTCCCTGAAGATCAATCGATTTGTGGCTCTATCAAGCCGTAAGTGCCATCCCGTCGTTGATAAAGCACGTTGATGGCATTGGTATCAACATTAAAAAAGATGAAGAAATTTTCATGCCCGAGCATTCTCATCTGCTCCAGGGCAACGGTTTCGTCCATGGGCAGCAGTTTGAAGGTTTTACGACGGATGATTGGTGAAGGCTTTGGCCGGGAAGTTTTTCCGACCACGGCTTCCACAACCTCGGCAGCCGTTCGTCCATCTCCACGGCCGCGATGGCGCCTGCCTTTGAAACGCTCCAATTGGCGGTGCATTTTGTCATGGGCGGCGTCGAAGGCAGCAAAAAGATCGTCAGACCTTTCTTCTGTCCGAAGCAACGCCCGACGAGCCCGCACGGTGATCTGGGCCACCTGCCGGTCGCTCGCGCTGCGTGCCGATTTGATGTAGGAGAGGTCGACCTTGATTTCCTCGATTTCATTCAAATAGCGGTCCAGCTTGGAAGCTTTCTTTGTGACGTATTCCTTGATGCGGTCTGTAACCTCCAGGTTGTGTGCATTGATTTCTACATCAGCAGTCATCGGTTCCTCCTCATTCGATTTGGAAAGCTTACGACTGTCACTTTAAGCAAGAAAAGCCCTGCCTGCGGCAAGGCATCTGCCTTCCTCGGAAAAGGAATGACGGTCGATACTCCGGACTGGTCGCAATCAATTCACAAGAAAGAAAAAAACGACCTGGAAACCAGTTCTATCCTGCCCGATCTCGGGATTTGGTCAGAAAATGCCGGTCCAAGTATACCCGGACCCGCGGTTCAACCCGCTTTTTTCAGGGTCGGGCGTTCGACTTTCTTTACTGGAAGAAACGTAAGGATCTCCACAAGCGCAAGCCGGCAGGGGTCAGCAGTACGATCATCAACGAAGGGAAGATAAAGACACCCATCGGGATAATCATCTTGATGGGGGCCTTATGCGCTTCCTCCTCGGCCCGCTGGCGCCTCTTCATGCGCATCTGATCGGACTGGATTCGCAGAACCTTGGCCATGCTGACGCCCAGCTGCTCGCTCTGAATGACCGCCGCTACGAAACTGGTCATCTCCGCCAGGCCGATGCGTTCTGACATGTCCTTCAACGCATCTCGTCTCAGTTTGCCGAGTTGAATTTCGCGGATCACGCGGCCGAAGGCGAGGGCAAGTTCATTGTCCCACTTTTCGTTCACTTTGGCCATGGCAGCATCAAAACCTAAACCGGCTTCTACACAGATGGTCAGCAGATCGAGCGCATCCGGCATGGCTTTGCGGACGGATTTCTGCCTCCGGTCGATGATGCTCTTCACATATAAATCAGGGAGGAAATATCCCAGCACCGCGAAGACCAGGACCAGAAGAAATTTCTCGGGCGCAGAGACGGATTTTGCCAGGACAGAGATAAGGGCCATGACCCCGCCGAGACCGACCGCCGTCACAAAATGCAGGGATAGGAATGTAGAAGCATCCATATGACCGGGATTGCCAGCCAGCTCCAACCGCTGGCGGGTTTGCTCCAGCACATTCTGCGGGGTGAAGTGGGAGGACATTTCGCCAATTTTACGTACCAGGGGGTAAACGACCCGCTCCGCGAACGGTTGGGACATTTCGATCTCTTCCAGACTCACGATCTCGCCTCGCTGGCTGAACTCGGCCAAGCGGGCCTCCAAGGGGTCTGAATCGGGCGTCTTGAACCGGCGCACACCGGTCAACACCAACACCGCCGCCCCGACTAGCACTACCAAGACGATTACAATGGTGATTACGGCTCCCATCTTACACCTCGATATTGGCAATTCGGGTCATCGTAAAGTATCCGACTGCGATCAAGATCGCAGCTGCCCCCAAAGCAATCGATCCACACAGGAGATTATCCTTATTAAAGAACTCCATGATGTAGGAGCGGTTGAGGAACCACAGAATGCCCATCAGTGCGACCGGCATCAACGCCAGGATACGGCCTGAGTACATAGCCTGCGAAGTCATGACCCGGATCTCGCCCTTGATGCGGATGCGCTCCCGGATGGTGTAGGAGATGACATCCATGATCTCTGCCAGGTTGCCACCCACCTCTCGTTGAACGTTGATGGCTGTCACCAGGAAATCCAGGTCCGGGCTGGGAATGCGCCGCAGCAGGTTGTCCAGTGCCCGCTCCATCGGGATTCCAAGCTGCATTTCCTGGACCACCCGCCGAAATTCATCGCAGATGGGTGGCGGAAGCTCTTTGCTGACCGCTTCCATCGCCTGCAGGGTCGAATAGCCCGCCCGCAGACCGTTGACCATCAAGTTGAGCATATCCGGCAGCTGGTCGTTGAAACGGAGCAGCCGTTTGGCCTGCTGGTTTTTCACATATATTCCCGGCAAAAAGGCGCCGATCACCGCCCCGATCAAGCCCGAGAACCAGATGCGGCCTCCCAGAAGAAATGCGACGAGGCCTACGCCGACCACCGCAACGACATAGATCGCCATGTACTCGCCGGGCTTTAATTTCAAGTCGGCCCGAGCCAGATCCCGGGAGATGCGTTCTCCAAAGGTGGACTTCTCAACGCGCCGGTTGACAAATTCGATTAAGGCCCCCTTCGAAGCTTCCTTGCCTTCGTTTTTTTGCTCTTCGTCCAGGTACTTGTTCAGGCGATCATCGACCAGGGTCCGATCACCAGTGGTCGAAACCACGATCCCAATGATCATCAACGCCAGAGCAACACCACCGCCAACTACCAAGATGGTTATCATGCTCATGCGATCACCTGCCTACCTATCATCCACCGATCCACTTAGTATCGCTGTCGGCTGCCGACTCCAAAAATGGATGGCGGCATGTGAATACCGGACGCTTCGATCTTCTCCATAAATTTGGGGCGCAAGCCGGTCGGTCGCAATCGGCCGAGCACCTTCCCATTCTCAAAACCTGTCTGTTCAAAAATGAAGATATCCGTCATCGTGATGACATCGCCTTCCATCCCGGTCACTTCGGTGATGTTCGTCACTTTACGAGAGCCGTCCCGCATGCGTTCCTGGTGGATCACCATGTCGATGGCCGAGGTGACCTGCTCGCGGATGGCACGCACCGGGAGCTCCATCCCGGCCATCAGGACCATGGTCTCCAGACGGGAAAGCGTATCTCGTGGGGAATTTGAGTGCAGGGTGGTCATTGAACCATCATGACCGGTGTTCATGGCCTGCAACATATCCAGGGCAGCATCGTCACGGATCTCGCCAACGATAATCCGGTCGGGACGCATCCGCAGTGCGTTGATCACAAGCTGGCGGATGGTGATCTCTCCCCGGCCTTCAATGTTCGGAGGGCGCGACTCGAGCGTGACCACGTGTTCCTGACGGAGCTGCAATTCTGCCGCGTTTTCGATCGTGATGATGCGCTCATCGCCGGGGATGAAACCGGAGAGGATGTTCAGCAATGTGGTTTTCCCCGAACCCGTACCACCTGAGATCACGATGTTCAAACGCGATTCGACACAGGCTTTGAGGAACTGGAGCGCTTCCGGGGTCAGCGTCCCGAACTGGACCAGCTGCTCGATGGTCAGAGGAATTTTAAAGAATTTACGAATGGTCAGGGCTGGGCCGACGAGGGAAATCGGGGGAATGACAGCATTCACGCGGGAGCCATCCGCCAGGCGGGCATCCACATAGGGACTGGACTCATCGATCCGGCGTCCGAGTGGAGCAACGATGCGGTCGATGATGCGCATGACATGGTCATTGCTTTCGAACGTGACCGGAACCCGGTGAATCTTGCCCTTACGTTCAATATAGATATTCTTCGCTCCATTGACCATGATTTCTGTAACAGACTCGTCCTCCAGTAACGGCTGGAGAGGTCCCAGGCCAAGGATTTCGGCCGAGATTTGTTCGAAGAGGCGGGCGCGCTCAGGCCTCGAGAGGACGATGTTCTCCTCGCTGAGGATCTGCTCAAAGAGTTCCTGGATGGTTTTGCGGACATCCTCCGTTTTGGTGATGTCCATGGAAGGGTCCAACTCGGCAAGCAGCCGGTTCTGGACGCGGGTTTTCAGGTCAAAGTACGTACCGGCTTGCGGCGCCGCACTGGGCGCGCTAACCCGGCGCGCCTGGAGAGAGGATAGGCGCGAGGCGTCTCCGGGTGTCGATCCTGCCGGAGTACCCGGAGTCTGATCCGGTGGCTTTCCCTGGCCCTGTTCAATCCGTTTCAGCAAAGACATAAATACCTCCTAAAAGTATATCACCTCAGCGTTTGCCCGTCCTCACGGATTCTTCCGCTTCCTTCTTGAGAATCTTGGCACGCAGCGCCTCGGCGAGGGCGTAAATCCCTCGGCCTGCTGGCTTGGTTTTGTTATCCAGCATAAAGGGCACCCCGCGATTGACCGCCGGGATGACAGTGAGTTCATCCAGGGGGATCACCGCCAGGACCTCTTGTTTGAGGTTCTCACCGACTTTATCGGCAGTGATGGCGATGCGCTTATCAAAACGGTTCATGATGAACGCGATTTTCTCGACCGGGATGTTCAAGGTCAGCATGAGATCCAGGAACAATTTGCCATCCTTGATCGACGGGATGTCCTGCGTGGCGACCAAGACGACCACATCGGCCAGATCCAGGACGGAGAGGGTGATGTCATTCAAATACGAACACGTATCTACCACGACATAGGCATACATCTGGCGCAGGTAGCGCAGCAGCTTGGTGAATTGATCCGAATTGACCTTCTCGGCATTTTCCGGTCGCGGCGGAGCAGCCAGGACATGCAGGCCGGAGGCGGCGTGTTTGATCATGACCTCTTCGACGATCTCCGGGTCCAGCTCGTCGGCCCGAGGGGCAAGATCCAGGACTGAGTTTTTGCCTTGCTCGTTCAAAAAAACGGCGACATCCCCAAACTGGAGGTTTGCATCGATCAGAGCGGTCCGAGTCTCTTCGTTGTGCAACGCGATGGCAAGGTTGACCGCCAGAGTCGTGCAACCGGTCCCCCCCTTGGGGCTGTATATCATGATAATCTTGCCCTGGGTGGCAATGCCGGTCACCCTGGATGGACCGGAGCTGCCCTCCGCGGCCACCAGCGCCTGGCTGGCTTTGTGACGCTCCTCCCGGGCAACTTTCCCGGCCCCGCGAATCGCCGTGATTAATTCGTCCGGCATGGGCGGCTTGGTCAGGAAATCCCGCGCCCCGACCAGCATCGCCCGCCGCATGTAGTTTTGATCCCCCTGGACTGAAAGGATGACCACTTGGACAAACGGCATCTTCTGCCGGATTGCCTCGGTGGCCGCGATGCCGTCCATGTCCGGCATGTTGATGTCCATCAGGACGACATCCGGCTTGGTTTCCTGGGAAAGTTGGATCGCCTCCCGTCCCGTGCGCGCCGCAGAAACAACCTCAAGATCCGGCTCAAACTGCAAGAGTTTGCGGACATTCTCGCGAGTCTCAGCAACATCGTCGACAATCAGAACGCGGATCTTTTCACCTTCAGCCATTCAGGGTCTCCATGTAGGTTTTCTCATTCCAGGCATTGCAATGATTTCTCGATGCTCCTATACGGCATTCGGGCGGTCTATTTGGAGGTGATAGGAGTGACGTCGTTCGGCAGCTTCGGGGATGCCAGCACATCGACGCGCGGCTCGAGGGAATAGGGCAGCTTGGCGGGGATCGGGATATTGTATTGCGTCAAGAGATATTCCAGATTCGCAGCACTGGGCTGTTTGATCGCTTGCTGGTCGTTCGGATTACGGAGGGTCAATGTGATTTGAGCCCCGTTGAAGATCAAATAGGTCAAGGTCACGGCGTCCTGGGGGGTCACCATCACCGTGATGATATCCGGGTTGACAGGTGTCGCCGCGGAGGGCTGTGCGCCGGCAGGTGCCGGCGTCGGGGTTGCTGCGGCGGCCGCAGGCTGGGCAACCAGCTGATTGGCCGTCGATTCTGCAGCCAGGGGGAAAGTGCCTACATGCAGCACCTGGAGGTTCTGCATGATCATCTGCGTAACCATGCGCGGTCGTTGGTTCTCGGAGGGGACTTCATAAATCGGCTGCTTGAGCGTGTCGTCGACCACCGTTTGACCGGTCGCTGAGCCGGTCCCCCCGGAACTGATTGCCCCGGTCAAGAGGACACCCTTGTCGGTCGGACCCGGCTGGATGACGCTGGAGGTGAGATCCGGCAGAATGCTCTGGAAAGTGGGGTCGATGTCCACCAGCAGCATGGTAACAATGACATCCACATAATCACCATCGCGGATCCCGTAGCCCACTGCCGAAAGCCGGGTGACGGGGATGGCGACCGCGGTCAGGCCCTGGGGGATGAAAGGCGCCCAGTTGGATCCGGGAAGATAGACATTGCCAGGCGTCTCCGTAATACTGGAATCCATGATCGGCTGGCCTTGGGCCAGCATGTACTTGGCATACTTACCGGTCACGGTGGTCTTATCTACAATTTCCCCTTGGACAAGTTTGTCCTGAGGAATTTGGATGGAACTCAACATGCTATCCGAGATGGGAGCTCCCGGATAGATGTTCTGACCGGCGGTGACGATCTGGACAAATGCCACCTGGGGGGTCGCCAGCGTCGCCACAGGAGTCGGTTGCCTAGGCTTTGCTTGCCTCAGATAGTAGAATGCCCCCGCTGCAACGGCAATCACGATGATCAATGCCAAGTAAATGAATATTCTTCCGCGACGCATATGCAACTCCTTCTTTATAGGTTTGGATAAGAGCATTATACAGTAAAAATATCTTCTAAGATCTCAAATGGTACATACCCCATCTTTTTAGTATATTTTTCCTAAAAAAAGTGGGACTCTGACGTATTTACAGAGTCCCACCAGCCTGTTCGGCGTTTGTACACTAGTGTCCTACTAGGTTCGAGTTGATCTTGGTAAACACGTTGCCGATGATCGGGCCGAGCAGCAATAAAACAGCAATTACGACGACAGCGACCAAAACAAGGATTAACGCATACTCGACGAGACCCTGGCCTTTTTCCTTCGGGGCAAACAACATGGCGGATTCACCTCCTTCCTTTGTTGGTTTTCTCTGAAGGCCAATCCAGAGATGCTTTTATTATATACAAGAGCCGGGCTAAAAACAAGGAATTATCGTTGCAATCTCTTTACAAATATGTCAGTCGTGGGCCGGGAGCATCAAAGTGACGCGGGCACCCTTCCCTGGAGCGCTATCGATCTCAAACGTACCGCCCAGCATTTCGGTGCGTTCCTTAATAATCTTCAACCCGAGGTTTACCTCTTTCTCGAGTGCCTCCGGGTCAAATCCCTTCCCATTATCGTCCATTGACAGCTTGACGGCCGAATCCCCCATGTCCGCCTGGATCTTCACCAGCGTAGCCTGGTTCTGGTGAACCGCGTTGGAGAGCAGCTCCTGCATGGCCCGGAAGACCATCACCTCCAGGTAGGGCTCCAGGCGGCGATCATTACCCGTGATCGTCACACTGAGCTCGACCCCGGACTGCTCCTTGAATGTGTCGGCGTAGCGGCGGATCGTCGGCGCCAGGCCCAGATCGTCAAGCATCATCGGACGCAGTTCAAAGATGAAGTTCCGGATCTTCTGGAACGTGCTCATCGCTGCCACTTTGAGATTACTCAACTCGTCCCGCGCTTTGGCTGGATCGATATCCAACAGGCGCATGGCGATCTCTGTCTGCAGGATAAAGTTGGAAAGGGCCTGCGCAGGACCATCATGCATTTGACGGGAGAGGCGCTGGCGTTCCGCCTCCTGTGCGTTGACCAGCATTTCCACGCTCGCAAGAGCGCCTTTATCGTTCTTCGTGCCGGTGTTGGCCCCGCCCGCCTGACCGGCCTCCTGCAACCTGGTGAGCATGCCTTTGTAGCGCTCCAGGTTGGATTGGTCACTTTGAAGTTTTTCAAGCTGGCCGCGCATCACAAAGAGTCTCTGCTGCGCATCCATGGCAGAATCATAGGCAGCGCGGACCTCTTCGACGGAGATCTTCCCGACCTGGGTTCGGATCTGCTGGAGGTGAGCGGTCACGGCTGCATTGCGTTGCGTCAATTTGCCCACCTCCCCCCGACTTTGATCCAGCATCAACGTGATCTCCTTCAGAGAGCGATTGGCCTCATCCAACTCAAATTGAATCATCTGCTGCGCATCTTCAATCGGGGTATCGGTCTTATTCGGTTCAGCTGATTCCATGATTCACTCCTGCGCTTGCCAGGCCGGAAAAAATGATCGCCAGCCCCGGGTTATGGGCCGGGCAGAGCCATACGGCCTGACCTGCAAGAACCGCTCGTTCCCCCGCGGAGGCACCTTCGCCTATCCGGACCATCCAGTCCAGTCAGCGCGGGCCGCTGGCTTTACCCTTATGAGTATAGCACAGCTCATCCCAGCCGACAATTTTTGGGCGCGGCCTACTGACCTGTCCATAAATACACCGCCATGTTTTCACCCCCCTGGGAGGGAGCATAGGGGGCACCCGTGGTGAAGACCGGGTGAAGGCCATGGGTCAGAGCGGGGTACCAAGATGGGAACGTGACGAGGTAATCCACCTTGCGTTCGGAAAGGTACACCGCAATGCGTTTCTGGTCAGTAATGAAGGGGATTACTTCGGGGTTGACCAGCCCGGCAAGATCGACCAGGTTATGTCCACCGAAGTAACCCAGCGCGCCGATGTCATGCGCGGCGACCAGGGCATCCGGGGGTACATTCTTAGCAACCCACTTTGCAGTGGTCACCATTTCACTTTCAATCACCGCCACATCCTGGGCGTATGCAATGGCACCCCGCGTCCAGAATATCAAAAGGATCAGGCTTGCCGCCAATCCCCACCCCCGGGATACCCCCCAATGGGTCGATGAACCTTGCTGCCCAATGAACTCAACCAAGCCAGCCATCCCGAGAATAAACAGGACCGGCATGGCAGGGATGATGTAACGTCCGTGCTGGTATGTGACGGGCAGCCGCCAGGCATACATCCCGATATCGCCCACAAACCAGGCAAGGCAAGCCAGAACTCCCCAGGTACGTTTGCGGATCGCCGCGATCAATGCCAGGAAGGCTCCAGGCAATAGGGCCACGCCGACACCCACCAGCGGTGGCAGCGCCTCTTCTGCCAGGCGGCGCCAAAAGGGTATCTGCTGATAGGCCGCGTATTCAGCCTGTTTGGCAAAAAAGGTATTGGGCAACGGTGAACCAGCCACGCTCAAGTTGAAAAACAAGTAGAGCGCTACCAACCCGCCGCATCCGACCCCCAAAACCAAGAGCACCCGGAGGCGCTTACGCCAGGAATCCTCGCCGAGCAGCACGGCGACTCCCGCAGGAGCGAGAAGGGTAATCCCGTCCGGGCGAACCCAGACGCTCAGACCGATCAGGACGCCCAAGGCCAACGGTTTGCGTTCCCCTCTCACCAGCAGGGCCATAACGGAGACAACCAGCAACGCATACAGCATGGTCTCCATCCCTGAAAGTGCAGCCCAAACCAGATGCCACTCCAGGGCCAGCAGCATCCCGACCCACGGCAAACGCGATCGATAGCCGGGGGCGAGAACGCGCACGGTTTTCTCTGCCAAAATGGCGCTTACCCATAAACCTCCGGCCCCCAAGGCATAGGTCCACAGATAGGGGGCTAAATGCAACAGATAGCCAATAGCCAGCAACCCAGACCACAATGGCGAAGTCGAACCGCCGGAAGGGTGACCGGGCAGGAAAGCCCATTCCCGGTACAAAACCAGGTTGCGAGCATAGGTTTGGTGAATCCAAGCATCGTCAAGGGGAAATCCGATGCGAAAGTACTGTTGACTGGCCATCAGGTAAACGAATACCGATAGGAGGACCGTTCCGGCCAGGATCCACCCCGCAGACCGATTTAACCGAACATCAGTGTTGGATGAAGAAGACACGCGCCTCCCCGACCGTTCCAAGATAGCTCAGGCCTGCATTCCCGACCGGTTGGGCATAAAGTGATGCCAACCCGCTCGGCGTGCTGTCTTTCTCCAGGACCAGGTATTGCGCGCTGTACCGCTTCGCGGCGGATTGGACCGTCGCCGCATTCCCATCCGGAACGGCGATGGCGGGATGGCCGGAAGCCAAATAAAACCCGGGTGGGTTGGCAACCATCACCACCGATGCCCGGGGAGCTCCTTGACTGGACAAGAACTGACCGATCCTGCTATACGAAACGTTCTCCTGACCCCAGACCGACACGCGGTTCAATCCACCGATCACGCGCGCCCAGACAACGAAGGCGGTCAGGAACAGTGCAGCTGTGACAATTGCGGTTTGAAAGACAGGTCGGGCCTGGGAGGCTTTCCAACCGCGCTGTTCTTCTCCCCAGAGGACCACGCGGTCCAAACCGATTGGCGCCATAGCCCACCACACCGTCTGGACAGCCGCCCCGGAGTGCAGGAACCCTCCGCGGGCGCCAGCAAAAGGGAAAACCACGGTCATCACCCCGAAGGTCACCAACCACGCCACACCTGCAATCTGCACCCGGCGGTCTTTGCGCAGAGCCCAAAGGCCAATCCCGATCAACGGGAGCAGGTAGACCTCCCCCTGCACCGCGAGAGCATTGGCTAAATTCATCCCTAGGGACCACAGGCGGGCCTCCAAAATGGCACGCAGGCCCGATTGCCACCAGGTGGAAAAGGTAATTCCGCTGGCCGGATATGCAAACAATTGATTATAAGTAGTCAGCCAGAGGGAACGGGATCCCCCCGGAGCCAGCAGCGTGCCGAACACCGACCAGTCGCGCAAGAGCCATGGGCCCATGACCATCAGGTAACCAGCCAGGCAGAGCAAGAGGGAAATGACGACTCGGAAAAGGGACTTGCCTCGCGTCGGGAAGGCTGGCAGAACCAGAGCCAGGCAGGCGATGAACAACCATAACAACCCGTCCGCACGGGTCAAGTGCAGGAGACCGGCCAGCAGACCCAGCAGGAATCCCTTCCAGCTACTCCCCAGCTTCTGGCGGCTGAAGGTCAAGAAAAAAAGACAACCCAGAAGCATGTAAGGTCCGAAGGTGTCCGTGACTGGCAGGTACTGAAGGTAGAAGCCGGAAAAGGCCGCCAGCAGGCCGCTCGTCAAGGCTAGATCACGGCGGGAGGTCAGAGCATAGGCCAGAGCCGCGCAAAGCGGTGGGAGGCTTCCGGCGACTATCAGGAAACCGATCCGAGCAGCTGTCCAGGACGAGGGCCCGAATAAGACCGCTCCAGCGGCCGCCAGCATGGCGGCCAACGGCATCCAGTATGCGTTCGATGGATGCGGCAAACCGGCGGGTTCGTCCAGATAATTCCAGAGATAGGGTTCCGTGAAACCGCGACCGGCGGCCAGCTGAAATCCACCGGCGGCATAATAATCGGCATCCATATAACCGGGCGCAGGTTGAAAAGCGGCTACCACCCCGGCAGCCAAAATCCCCAGCATGGCGAGTAAGAGGGATTGCCGCCAGGTCATCTCACCCTTCGTTATCCATGGGGGACTCGAGCCAGGTGCGCGGTGGGTGGATAGCCCACCAGCGCATCCAATACAAACCGAGTAGCAAGAGGAGCGGAAGCCATAGTATCAGCATGTCCTTCAGAATCGAACCCGGTAGGAGGAAAGCGATCGCCCACAACCCGAAGAACATCACCCCTAGCAGGGCTCCGACCGCGCCCGGGCGGTTCAGTAAAGACCAGCGCTCGATCAAAATAGAGAGGAACAGGATCAGCGGGATAAACAGGATCACCACATCCAGGGGCAGGACAGGAATTCCAATTAAGGGTGAAACCGCCAGGGTCAGACAAATCACCCAGAGCAGATGACGGAAGGTCTTACCCCGCACCGCACGCCATTCCAACAACAAAAGGATAATGACCGCCGCGCTCAAAACCCAACCAATCTTGGCGCCAATGGCAGGCCACCAGCCAGTCAATATCTGTCCTGGAGTTACCCCCAGATTATACTGTGTCTGGGATATAGCCCCTCGCAGAAAAGGCACCACCCAGGACGGCAGGAGTAAGAAGGAGGCGATCATCACCAGCGCCAATGTAACCAAGAAGCTGCCCAACAGGCGGCCACGGCGTTGGTCTATCGCCCACCAGAGCAGGAAAAGGATGAATACGCCGCCGATATCCGGTTTGAACAGCGGCACAACGAATAGCACTCCTGCCAGTTCATCGTTATGGCTGCGTAAAGCAAGCAGGATCCCGGCAATGGCAAGAGCGACCAGTGCAGTCCAGGTCCCGATCACCACCGACAAAGCTCCACAGACTCCCAGGATGGAAAAAAGTACCGCTGAGATGAGCAAAAAACGGCCGGCCTTCCAGGAAATCAAGCGCAGGGTGATAAAGGCCAGAGCCGTCAGGGCGAGTTCAAGGATCGTCATCCAGACGCCGCGCGCCAGGGCGTAATTCGACATCAGCGCAAGGGGAAGGTAAATCAGCAGGACCGGGAATGGGACGCCGAGCCGGAGAGGGTCTTCACCGGCGAGGGACAGCCGCCCATAATAGATGATCTGGGCGCGTTCAGCAGCTGATGGGTCATATGGGCTGATCCCGTACTGGAGGAAGGTACGCGCCCCTAACCATGGGACAAGGAAGTCCTTCTCTCCTGGATAAGTCCGTGCAAACCGCATGTTCGCCCAAATCAGCCCGGTGAGGACCGCCAAAGCAATCAGGAGCACGGCCAAAATGGAAAGGAAGGTGAAATTGCGAGACAAGCAGATCTCCGTGGGTCAAAGTTATTCTAACCGTAATCCGAAGAAGGGTCAACCAACCCCGTTTTATGCTATAATTTACCGCAATTGAGAATCCAATGATCGGCAGCTGCTTTGCCAACCCAGAGAATGATGATGACAATCGGCCTCCGGCCGTTGGGCGAAGCTTGTCAGGCTAAAAGAGCCGGTAATCCTACCAATCGCCCAACGCATCTGCGGAGGGCGATTTGTTTTGTGGAGGAAGGGCATGTTCAAAACCCATACTTGTGGCGAATTGCGCGCCTCTCATGCTGGTCAAACCGTCACCCTGGCCGGGTGGGTGCACAATATTCGCCCATTTGGTGGCGTGGTTTTCCTGGTCCTGCGGGATCGCTTTGGTACCGTCCAGGTGGTGACGGATCCGGATGGGTACGCCCAGGCGCATCAGACGATCGAGGGCTTGCACGGAGAATATGTCGTCCAGATCGAGGGCGCAGTGCGAATGCGTCCGCCGGATCAATTCAACCCAAAAATGCCAACAGGAGAGATCGAAGTACAAGCCCGGCGAGTGACCATCCTTAATCCCGCCAAACCGCTGCCTTTTGTAGTCAATCGGGATGATGAGCCGATCGATGAGAATATTCGGTTGAAATATCGCTACCTCGACCTACGGCGCGAGCGCATGCTCCGTAACCTGGAACTACGCCATAAGGTCGTCAAGTTCATCCGCGATTATCTCTCCGATCAGGGCTTCCTGGAGGTCGAGACACCCAACCTGTTCAAGACCACACCTGAAGGTGCACGCGATTATCTGGTGCCATCCCGCCTCTACCCTGGTCAATTCTATGCCTTGCCCCAATCCCCGCAGCAGCTCAAGCAACTGCTGATGGTAGCAGGCATCGAGCGCTACTTCCAGATCGCCCGTTGCTTTCGCGATGAGGACCAACGCGTCGATCGGCAGCCGGAATTCACGCAGCTTGACCTTGAAATGTCCTTCGTTCATCGGGACGACATCTTGAATATGGTCGAGAAGCTCTTCACGGCAATGCTTCCGGTCGTTACACCCCACAAACGGCTGATCGCCTCCCCCTGGCCTCGCCTGACCTACGCCGAGTCGTTCGAGCGCTTCGGCACGGATAAGCCTGACCTACGCTTTGGCGTGGAACTGAAGGAGGTAAGCCAGGTCTTTGCTAAAAGCGAGTTCCAAGTTTTCAAGGCAACCCTGGAAAGCGGCGGCAGACTCATTTCTATCGTTGCACCGGGCTGCGCGCGCTACACCCGCAAGGAGCTGGACGAACTGACCGCTTATGCCAAAAGCCTCGGAGCGAAAGGGCTGGTCAACCTGGCTCTCACGGAGGAGGGCCTGAAAGGTTCAGCTGCCAAATTCATTGAAAATCAGCAAAAGGCGGAGCTCATCCAAGAGACCGGTGCCAAGAACGGGGATCTCATCCTGATCGTCGCTGACCAAGCCAAACTGGCGCAGAAGGTGCTCGGCGCACTCCGCATCCGGTTCCGTGACGCCCTTCATCTGGCCGACCCCAACGTCATGGCCTTTGCCTTCATCCTGGATTTTCCGATGTTCGAGTGGAACGCGGAGCTGCAGAAGTGGGACGCGGCGCACCACCCCTTCACCATGCCGCACCTGGCCGACCTCCCCAAGTTCGAAACCGACCCGGCCTCGATCCTCTCAGAGGCCTACGACATGGTCTGCAACGGGTACGAAATGGCCTCCGGGTCGATCCGCATCCATCAGCGTGAGATCCAGTCTAAAGTGTTCAGGCTGCTGGGAATCAGCGAGGAAGAAGCCATGCGCAAATTTGGTCATATGCTGGAAGCCTTCGAGTATGGGGCTCCGCCTCACGGGGGCATTGCCCCCGGCATTGACCGATTGGTGATGCTGCTCGCCGACGAGCCAAACCTCCGGGAAGTGATCGCTTTTCCCAAGAATCAAGCGGCACGGGATTTGATGGCGGATGCTCCTTCCCCGGCGGACCCGAAGCAGTTGAAAGAACTTCACATTAAACTGGATTCATAGGAGGCGGAGGATGGCCCCAATCATACGCGTCGAAGAAATCGCCAAATATCTCGGCCAGGAGGTGACCGTTCAGGGTTGGGTTTACAACCGCACGGACAAGGGCAAACTGGTCTTTCTGCTGGTGCGGGACGGTACTGGCTTCGTCCAGTGCGTGGCGTTCAAGGGCGATCTGCCAGAGGTGCTCTTTGACCAGCTGACCCGGCTTCCCCAGGAGTCATCCGTTTCCATCACTGGCCCGGTGCGGGAGGACAAACGCGCCCCTGGCATCCCGGGCGGGTACGAAATCGGCGTCAAAACAATGACGATCATTCAGGTCGCCGCCGAGGACTACCCGATGGCGCTCAAGGAGCACGGCGTAGATTTTTCGCTTGACAACCGCCATCTCTGGATCCGGATGCCGTCTCAGTGGGCGATCCTGCGGGTCCGGGCAACCGTCATCGCCGCGATCCGCGAATGGTTCGAATTGAACGGATTTATCAATATCGATACTCCCATCCTGACACCGGCAGCGGTCGAGGGTACGACCACCCTGTTCGAAACGGAGTATTTCGACGAAGGCAAGGCCTATTTATCCCAGTCCGGCCAGCTGTACAACGAAGCCGATATCTTCGCCTTCGGGAAGGTCTACTGTTTTGGACCGACTTTCCGCGCCGAGAAATCCAAAACCCGCCGCCATCTGACAGAATTCTGGATGGTCGAACCGGAAATCGCCTTCTGCGACCTGGACCAGCTGATGGAGGTGGAGGAGCAATTCGTCACGCATATCGTCCGCCGAGTATTGCGGGATCGATCGCCGGAATTGAAATCCCTGGGTCGGGAGCTCTCCAAGCTGGAGAAAATCGAGCCGCCATTTCCGCGCATCTCCTACGACGAGGCTGCTAAACGGATCCAGGAAATCCAGGCAGCTACCCTGGATCCCGAGAAAAAAGAGCAGCTTCAATTCGAATGGGGGATGGACTTCGGATCTCCCCATGAGACGGAATTGACCGCCCTTTATGAAAGACCGGTCTTCGTGTACGGTTACCCGACGGCGGTCAAGGCATTCTATATGGAACCCTGGCCAGGCAGGCCGGAAATCTGCAAGAGCGTGGACCTGCTCGCCCCGGAAGGCTACGGAGAGATCATCGGGGGTTCAGAGCGCATCTCGGATCCAGAGCTACTCCTAGAAAGGCTTAAGCAGAACAAACTGCCGGAGGCAGCCTTCAAATGGTACCTGGAATTACGCCGCTACGGTTCCGTCCAACACTCCGGCTTCGGCATGGGTGTGGAGCGCACTGTTGCCTGGCTGTGCGGTATCGAACACATCCGCGAGGCGATCGCCTTTCCTCGCACCATCAAACGGGTCTATCCATGATAGAAATCGGCCGCGGGAATTTGTAATTAATCTTTCCCTACTCATGCCTCCGAGTTTGTGGTATAAGCAAAGTGCCCTGCTGTGCGCGTGATGCTGCGCCCACCGTTCTGAGCCAACACTCATCAACTGGGTCCCAACTCACGATGACGACGCGATAGGCCTGAGCCAAGGCGGAGTTACCGGGTAGGAACCCTACCTGCGAAAGCAGGTTCAGAACTCTGCAGCACACGGCATAAGCGGGGTTATCTTTATCCCCTGAAAAGCAAAGGCACGCCCGGGCGTGCCTTTTTGTTATCCTCCTAGCGGGAAGGCGATGATCCTGGGTCTCACCCAGCAATCCAGAACCCCGGGATTGGGGGAAGGCGAATCGCACCATTCGTTCTGGTATTACCCCCTGGCACGAAAACCTGCCGGGCCTGCCCCGTCTTTTTGAACGCCCTGCGAGACGGGTTTTACTTCGCGGTTGCTGCGGAACGTGCCGGTAATTTCACCTGCCGGGAGATATTGATCACTACCACCGAACTCAGGATGATCAGCGCCGCTAGGAGAATGCGCGCGTTCAGGAGCTCATGGGCAAACAAGCCCCCCAGCAGGATGGCCACGAGTGGATTGACATAGGCATAAGTCGAAACCAGCGGGAGCGGGGCGTTGCGCAATAACCAGGCATAAGCAGTGAATCCCACCATGGATCCAAAAACGATCAGGTACGCCAGGCCAAGCCAGGAACTCGCCGCCACCTGGGTTAAAACCAGCAGGTGCCATTCGCCTTTGAGGCTGGCGGCCAGATACAATCCCAATCCGCCCGCCAGCATTTCCATGCCGGTCGCGAGCAGCGAGGAACCCGGCAAATCTGCACTGCGACTGTAAATCGAACCAAATGACCAGAAGAGCGCGGCGGCCAGCAGGATTCCGATCCCCAATGGATTGAACTCCGCTCTGGCTCCGCCCCATAACGACGGGCCGACAAGCAGGACGATTCCTCCAAAACCGATCAACAGACCGACCGCACCTAACAGATTCGGTCGCGCCCCTCCTGGGCGAACCGCTTCGATGACCGCCATCCACAGTGGCACCGAACCGATCATCAACGCGGCGACACCCGATGGGACCATCTGTTCCGCCAAGGAAAGCAATCCATTTCCTCCGAACAACAGCAGCAGTCCAATCACTGCCGAAGAGAACCACTGCCTTTTCGTCGGAGCTGGATCTCCAGCCAGCCGTCTCCAGGCATATAAAATGGTCCCGGCCACGAGGAAGCGTGTACCCGCCATCAAGAACGGAGGGATTGTGCTGACCGCGTAATGGATGGCCAGATAAGTCGAACCCCAGATGACATATACCAGTAGCAAAGGTAGCCAGATCTTGATCTTCATGGATGCGGAAGCCCTTTCCGTTATTGATCGACAGAGAGCATTATATTAATTTCGGAGCGGGAGACCACCCGATATTTGCTTTCTCCAAAGAGGCTTCGCGGCAGGATGCAGCGAACAGCTCTCCTGGATGGACCCTTTTAAACAGCAAGCGGGATGTAACCAGATTGAATTAGGTATCCCGATCGAAGGTATCTTCCTGCCCATAGCATAAGTGCGTTGACAACCAGGCAGGAGTGAATCGCCAGAACCCGCGCCCTTTAGGGCTGCAAGTTGTCAACACCGCTTTCCAGATGGATCGGAGACTCCAGCAGTGGTCTCTTTCCTTTTTTCCACCATCCGGCAGAACGAGCACAATCCGGGAGCCGAGGTCGGCTGACCGCACTTTGGACAGGCGTGCAGCTCCTGACGGATCTCGTGTTCTCCAGAGAAGAATCCTGACCGGCGGGCCTCGAGGAAGGACAGGTAAAAGGTCAGCTTGGCACCTGGGTGGTCATGTTCCATTCGGTTGAGCAGTTCTTTGTGGTAGATCGAGGTCGCCCCTTCAGCAAAGGGGCATTCCTCATAAATGTATTCAATGCCGCGCAAAAGGGCATAGGCCAGCATCTCGCGTTCATAGATTCGGCAGAGCGGCTTGACCTTGCGTGCTAATCCCGATGTGCCCGGCAGGACCGGCCCCTGGCGGAGCAGGTATTCGACCGACCAGGTCAGCGTATTGCCGAAGAGTACGGCCGCCTCATCGTCGAGATTATGACCGGTCGCCAGGACATCGTAGCCTACATCCCTGGCCACCCGGTTCAGCTCATGGCGCTTGACCAAGCCACACACCGAACAGGGTTTTCCCCGGCCGCGCAGGCTGGTATGGGCAAGCTCAGGGATCGTCGCACCGGTCTCCTGCTGGATATTTACAACATGCAGTTTCAAGCCGCGTGCGACAGCGAATTTTTCTGTCAGCCGCTGGGACTCGCTCGAGTAGTGGAGGCCTTCATCAATTCCCAGGCAAAGGTACAACCCATCCGCCTGGTACCCGAGGCGGGTCAGGATGTCCCAGAGCGAAAGCGAATCCTTACCACCGGAAACTGCCACCAGGATCTTTTCTTCGTGGGTGAACATGCTGTACTTGGTGATGAAGCGTTCGACCTGGGCTGGGATCCACTCCAGGTAGTGCTCCTTGCACAACGCCAGCTTGTGCTGGCGCATATTGACCACTGCCTTTTGCCCACACATCCGGCACTTCATTCATCCTCCGGAAATCGCCGCGATCAATTTGATCACATCACCATCCTGCAAGATCTCGTCTTCTCCGATCACCTCACCGTTGCGGGTGGCGATCACCGATTCGGCCAGAACATCGATTTTTTGAAGGGCCGCCAGCACTGTCATCCCCGGACGGACCTCATATTCTTTTTTTCGCAGGATTAATGTGACCATGGTTAAATCCTAAGGGAAGTGATTTTACCTTGACCGCTGAGGCATGTCAATTTCACCGCGCTCCTGGAAAGCGAGTATCCTGTTCTAAGTGAACGGGTGGTCCCTTGATAACCCGCGGCGGGGCTGGATACTCCCCCGATACAGCAGCCTGATCCCAAACGAACCACTGCAGTTCGTTCACTAATCAGGCTTCTGGGTTATGAACTCGATCTGTGCTGGAAGCAATTCTATGGTCAGATCCTTGCCCTGGTTGCAGACTGGCTCTCCATCGCAGTGGACCGGCAAGGTGCCCTGAACCGCGGTGACTGACACGTTGCGAGCCCGACCCATTTTGACCTCCTTCTGGGTAGCCTGCGTCCCTTTCATAAAATAGGGGATGAGAGCGAATATGCGCGGCCGACTGGCATTCGCCGCAATACACAAATCAAACCAGGCATCCGCCGGGTCTCCATGGGGGGCAAAGAAGAAGCCACCGCCCATCCGGCGGCCGTTCATGACCGAGATCATCAGGGAAGCCTGGGTGATTTCCTGATCGTCATAAACAAGATGCACGGTGGGCGCCTTATAGTAAATGAAGATGGTTTCGATCGCCGCAACCAGATAGAGTAGGAGCCCACGCATCCAGCGGATCTTCGCAGCGACCAAGCTGGTTTCGGCATCGAAGCCGATCCCAACTCCATTCCCGAAATAGCGGCCTGCAGGGTAATCCCCACCTTTAATAAGACCAACATCCATCCTGCGGCGGTAATCCTCCGCCAGGATCCGGCAGCCCGTTTCGATCCCAGGGGGGATGCCCATTCCAAAAGCAAAATCGTTGCCTGTACCGACTGCAATCTGCCCCATAGCCGTTCGGTCGAATCCTGCCTGTTTGGCACGCATCAACCCATTCAGGACTTCGTTCGCGGTACCATCGCCGCTGGCAACGACAACCACTTCGCACTCTGCAAGCGCCGCTGCTTCTGCCAAATCAGCAGCATGCCAAGGGTGCTCGGTCAGGACCAGCTCGTAGTCGAGGTGATATTTTTTCAACTCCGCCTCGATCAACGGCAGGGACCGGCCAGCCAGCCCCCGGCCGGAAACTGGGTTTACAATGATGTAATAACGGGACATTGGGTATCTCCACGGGAATACGTTGTGGAACGTATTTTAACCGAGAACACCGGGAAAAAAGCAACGTTTCTGATAAAATAGCACCGAGTTATGTTGATCCTGCTTCCGGTGTTTTTATTGCTTTTGACCGCCTTAAGCCTGCTGGGATTGCGTCTCGCCCAGCCCGATTTTAAATTTCCATGGATGATCGCTGCCGGAGGCTCGGTAGCCGCACTCCTATCCGTTTTTCTTTGGCAGCTGCACTTCCCTCTCACCTTCTCGCTGCCTTCCTGGGAGCCAGCGAACCTGCTCCCAAGCTCCCCCACCTGGCTGGCCGATGACATCTCCTGGCCTTATGCGCTAGCCCTGACTGCCTTGGCGGCCGCGGGGGTCTGGACCTCCGTTGTGCGCGCCGAGAGCAATTCGGCCACCTGGGCAGGGACCTTCCTGGTTACTGCGATGGGGATCCTGGCAGTAGCCGCAGGGAATCCTCTGACCCTGATCCTGGCCTGGACCGCCATGGACCTGACGGAGCTGCTCAGCATGCTGCGCTCGACGGAAGGCGAAAATCAGAGCGCGAACGTGGTCATCGCTTTTGCAGTCCGCCTGGCCGGAACAGGGCTGGTTATCTGGGCCAGTACGGTCAGCTCCTCACTGAGCACACCCATGGATTTCAGGGCAGTCCCTTCCAGGGCAGGCATATACCTCCTGCTCGCGGCTGGGCTGCGCTTAGGGATACTGCCCCTGCACCTGCCTTACCGTCAGGAGAATGTCCTGCGGCGCGGCTTTGGAACGAGCCTGCGCCTCGTTTCGGCCGCTGCCAGTTTGGCTTTACTGTCCCGCATTTCCCCCAGCGCTTTGATCAATCCGCTCCTCCCTTTCCTGCTCATTCTGGTCACCATCCCAGCCCTCTATGCGGGATGGATGTGGCTGCGCGCCCCCGATGAACTGCTCGGACGTCCATTCTGGATCCTGGGGATGGCTTCCCTGGCCGTCGCGGCCTGCTTGCGGGCCGACCCGGCGGGAAGCACGGCTTGGGGGGTGGCACTCATCCTGAACGGGGGGGTGTTGTTCTTGTTTTCGGCCAGGCAGAGAAGCCTGCTGGTCCTGCCCCTGCTGGCGATCTGGGGGATATCGGCCCTCCCCTTCTCGCCGACCGCTACCGGCTGGAAGACCGGCAACCAGACCTCAGGCATGTTGCTCATCCCCTACCTTCTGGCAGAGGGGCTCCTCGTAGCCGGCTATTTCCGCCACGCCCTCCAGCGCGGTGAGACAAGTTTCGAGTCCCAGGCCCGCTGGGCAAAGGTCATCTATCCTACCGGTCTTTTCCTGCCTGCTGGCATCCAGATTCTTCTCGGGCTGTGGGGATGGAGCGGCGCTCGCACGACCGGCGTATGGTGGGCAGCCGTCACCAGCCTTATTGTGGCAGGCGGTTTCACCGCGCTGGCATTGATGCTTCTCGATCGCCGCGCCCCGATGGCGACCCCAACCCGATGGACAGAAATATTTCGTCTGAACTGGCTCTACCGGATCTTACAAAGCCTGTATCGATTTTTAGAACAGATTGTCAATACGATTACCTCCAGCCTGGAAGGAGATGGAGGCATTCTCTGGTCGCTCTTGATCCTGGTGTTGATCCTCTCCCTCCTCTCCACACTGGGCCGGTAAACCCATGATCGTCGTCCTGAACGTTTTTACGGTCCTGCTCACCATTCTCACCACAACCGGGCTGCTGCTTTATCGGGATTGGCGCTATAGTCTGGGGTTCCTCGCAGCTCAGTACCTGGTGGTTTTCTGGCTATGCCAAGCGCACTGGCCGATCTCCATGGCCGCGGTCAAATTAGTCACCGGCTGGATGGCGTGTGCGGCATTGGGTATCACCCAGCTGAGTATATCCCGGCCGACGGATGCCGAGGAGACCAGCTGGCCCCAGGGCCGACTTTTCCGTCTGTTCTCAGCCGGATTGATCCTGGTTGTCACATATGCCCTTGCAAACAGCGCTTCTTCCTGGTTGGGACTCAGCCTGCCAGCAGCATGGGCAAGCCTGATATTAATCGGGATGGGATTACTCCATCTGGGTATCACCGCACAACCATTCCGGGTCATCCTCGGTCTCCTGACCGTCCTATCCGGTTTCGAGATCCTGTACGCGGCGGTAGAGGGATCCGTGCTAGTCGCTGCGCTCTTGGCGGCAGTCAATCTGGGTTTGGCCCTCATCGGCGCATACTTCCTGTATGCTAATCCGCTCGAAGAAACACGATGAGTGCCCCATTCTTGTGGATCCTGCTCCCGATTTTATTCTCCGGAATCCTCTGGATCCCGCGCAATCAACGCGTGGTCGTACTTCTCGGATGTGCGTTGGTTTTTTTCCTGACCCTCGCTGCCTGGCTGCTACCGATCGAAGCTGCGCTTCAAATCGGCTCATTCTCGTTCAAGTTGGGCTCCTCAATCGACTTTCTGGGGCGCTATCTGATCCTGACCTCCTCCGACCGGCCGTTCCTGGCCCTGGTATACGGTTCGGTATTTTTATGGTTTATCGCCTTAGCCGCTTTGAACCTGAGCCGTCGACTGGTCCCCCTCGGGTTGGTCATCACATCCTTGATGGTCGCCTCGCTGGCCGTCGAGCCATACCTCTATGCCGTCCTATTCATCCAGATGGCAGTCCTGCTTGCCATCCCGTTGCTGGCGCCAATTGGCACGAGACCCGGCAGGGGGCTGATGCGTTTCTTGATTTTTCAAACCCTGGCCATTCCTTTTTTCCTATTCTCGGGATGGCTGCTGACCGGTATCGAGGCGAATTCCGGCAACCTGGTGCTCATCCTGCAGGCGGGCATCCTGCTCGGGCTGGGGTTTATCTTCCTGCTAGCCATCTTTCCCTTCTACAGCTGGATCCCCCTGCTGACCGAGGAAGCCTCGCCGCTTACGGTCGGTTTTATTCTGTGGATCTTTCCCACTACAGGCATGTTTTTCGGCCTCGGGTTAATTGACCAATACACCTGGCTGCGCAATTTGACCAATTTGCCGACAATCTTGACCGGCGCAGGGGTTCTGATGGTCGCGAGCGGAGGCCTGCTGGCTGCTTTTCAACGCCACCTGGGGCGGATCATGGGATACGCGGTCATTGTAGAAACCGGTTACTCGCTCTTGGCCATCGGATTGGGTGAGAAAACCGGATTGAGTTTATTCTATTTCCTCCTAGTGCCGCGTTGCCTCAGCTTGATCACCTGGTCATTAGCGTTAGCTATCATTAAAGAAAATACGCCCAGCCTGACCTTGAACGACATCCAGGGCCATGGACGGACCTATCCTTTTGCAGCAGCCGGGGTGGTCCTGGCCAATCTGTCTTTCGCAAGCCTGCCCCTGCTCGCCGGCTTCCCCGGCCACCAGGCACTATGGGAAGTCCTTTCCCGCCAATCCTTGGGCTTCACCCTCTGGATCCTGCTGGGAAACCTGGGGCTTTTTGCGGGGGCCATACGCACGCTGATTGCGTTCTCCAAGGCGCAGGAGGGGACACTCTGGAAAGCCAGCGAGAACTGGTTTCAGCGCATCCTCCTGAGCCTCTCTTGGGCCGCGCTGACCATCCTGGGATTGTTCCCTCAGTGGGCCCAGCTGCTCTGGACAAAACTCCCGGCCATGTTTGAACACCTTATACAGTGAACGACCCCACCGCTTTCCAAGGGCTTCCACCTTCAACGAGCATTGCCTGAGACCAAGTCTTCCATGGTCGCCCTAGGCGTGTATGTTCAGGTGGTTGCCACCCTACGGTATTGCGATGGTCCAAGTTGTATCGGTGGACGGGTTTTTCCACCGAACCGGATACTTGTTAAGGAACATGCTTTTATAGCACAATTGTTCAGTAATGAACACCTGATATCCTTAGATCTGAAGGTCGGGGTTTTAGGGCGCAATCTCGATAATCATGAAATCTCACATGCTATAATGTGTTGGGCGTCTTCTCAGTGCATCCTTGTACTTCGGGCGCCGGTCTCGCAAGGCAGCCTACTGGGCATGCCGGCTAATGCGCTTCCCGTTTCCCCGGGAAACCCGAATGTGGTGTTCCAAGGCAGTGTTGCTGACCCACCGGGACTGCCAAAGGAAGAACTCAAGGATCCGAGCGTCGCTGGGTCCCAGCCTGCTGGAAGATTGCGGCAACGAACGAAGGTATTAATTCTCTGGGCATTTGCCAACCAGCTCTCTATGGAAAAGGAGGTTGCGGCTTCCCCTATCGCCTGAAGGCGACAGCCCCCGCTGCATAATCATTATGGAATTCGAACAGATCGTCAAACGCCTGGATTGGCTCGACAAAGAACAACGCAAACAGAAAGAGGCCCTGAGTTCCCTGGAAGATCACCTGGGTTCGATCGAGGTGGAACTCAAGGCTATCAATAAAAAGATCAAACAGCTTGCGGATGAGATTTCCAACATCTCCCCGATTACCGCCCGGGTGGAACAGTTCGAGGCTACGCTTGCCCAGCAGAGGATCGAGGCGACCAATGCCATCGATGAGATCGAAGTGCAGCATAAGGAGAACCATCAGGCGATCGACAAGCGTTATCAGATGCAGATCGATGCGATCAACAAATCCATCAGCGATCTGCGCAAAATCAAGGAGACCATCGCAGAGATCAAACGCGATGTGAAAACGCATACCACAGAAGAGACACGCCGGGACCATCAGCTGGCCGAGTGGGAGGCACGGATGAAGGCGACGGTCAAGGCCAGCGAGGAAGCCCAGCAGGGTATGCGCGCGGCTGAGGATACCCTCCAGCAGAACAACAAACGGATAACCGACGTGCAGGGGGAAATCAGCGCGGCCCGTAAACGTATGGAAGAGACCCGGGAAAAGAATGAACTTTTCAATGACAACATCCGCCGGATCGAGACGCGCCTGAACGAGATCATGGCCAGCGAGGCGGAGCGGCGTCAGGCACAGACCAACTTCATCGAAACCCAAGCACGGCTTCAAATCGAGCGCGATCGGGTCTGGAAAGAATGGGAAGAGCGGTTTGAATCCTTCCACCTTCAGACCGAAGCCGTGAATGCTCAGATGACCGAATGGGACCTGGCCCAGCGTGCGGTCAAACGCGCCCAGGAAACGTACGAAGAGATCGTCCAGAAGTTCGACCGCCGCATCAATGAGATCACCGAGATGCAGCGGTTGGCTGAAGATCGGTTTCGCCAGGAGTGGGTGACCTTTAAGTCCGACGACCAGAAACGCTGGACCAGTTATACGCTCTCCCAGGAAGAGGCGCACAAGGACGACCGCTCCAACTTCACCAAGCTCGAGGAGCGCCTGACCGCCCTGGATGATCTGACCCAGACCCAGCAGGATGTTCTCCAGCAGACCAAAGAAGCCAATGAACAGCTGTTCCAGGGCATGCTGGCTCAAATCCACGAATTGCTTTCTGCCTATGAGCGGATCATGGGTGCGGAGAAATGATCCGGCCGAATTGAGATCCTATGTATGTTATCGGTACTGCAGGACACGTTGATCACGGAAAATCCACGCTCATCACCGCGCTGACCGGTATCAACCCAGATCGTCTCAAAGAAGAACAAGAGCGCGAGATGACCATCGACCTCGGCTTCGCCTGGCTGACACTGCCAGATGGTGAGCAGGTGGGCATTGTCGATGTCCCTGGACACCGCGATTTTATCGAGAACATGCTGGCCGGCGTCGGAGGTATTGACGCGGTCCTGCTGGTGATTGCAGCCGATGAAGGGGTCATGCCGCAAACGCGTGAGCACCTGGCCATCCTCAACCTGCTGCAGGTCCCCGCGGGCTTGGTCATCCTGACCAAGATAGATTTGATCGACGATCCCTCCTGGCTCGACCTGGTGGAGGCGGACATTCATACCCTCCTGCACGGGACCGTCTTGCAAAATGCGCCTTTCGTCCGGGTCTCCGCTCGCACTCGCGAAGGGCTCCCCGAACTGCTTTCTCAACTGAGCACCCTGCTGCAAACCCGGCCTCCCCGACCTGATCTGGGGCGACCGCGCCTGCCGGTGGATCGGGTTTTCTCGATGGCTGGTTTTGGCACGGTCGTCACCGGGACCCTGCTGGACGGCTGCCTCTGCGTCGGGGATGATGTCGAAATCCTGCCTTCCGGCCAGAAAGGACGAGTACGCGGGCTGCAGACCCACAAGAAGAAGGAGGAGACCGCGGTTCCCGGCTCGCGGACCGCTGTCAATCTGTCCGGAGTCAATCTCCAGGAGGTCCGGCGCGGGGAGGTGGTCACCCATCCCGGTCAATACGCACCCACCCGGCGCATCGATGTACGCTTCCACCTGCTGCCCGATGCTTCCAGCGCCCTGCATCACGCACAGCAAGCCAAACTTTTCCTGGGCACCTCTGAGACAGTCACCATGATCAGACTGATCGGCAGCGAGACGCTCGAACCAGGCCAGGAGGGCTGGTTGCAGCTTGAATTAGAACAGCCGGTGCTGGCATTGCAGGGGGATCACTATATCCTGCGCCGGCCGTCCCCCAGCGAGACGCTCGGGGGAGGCGTGGTCGTGGATCCGCAGCCGAAAGCGCGGGCCAAGCGGTTCGACCAGGCTGTGATCCAGCGCCTGGAGTCGCTGATGCAAGGCTCCCCCGCCGAAGTCCTGCTCCAGGCCAGCCTCACGCTCGGTCCCACACCCTTGAGACAGGTTATTCAGCGCAGCCGGCTTGATCCCCAGACCGCACAGGCGGCGATCGAGGCAGCCATCTCCTCCAAGCAATTGATCCCGCTCGAGGAGGGCGCCTTGACCCCGACTGCCGATCTTCTCGTACTCAGCCAGCAGGGATGGGCGCTGCTCAGCGGACAAGTCAGCCGGATCCTGGATGCTTATCACCGGGAGTTTCCCCTGCGGCGGGGTATGCCGCGCGAAGAATTGAAAAGCCGTCTGAAGCTGTCCCCGCAGGTTTTCCACGCCGTACTCAAGAAATGGATCATCGAGGGGGTGCTCGCAGAACACGCTATGCTCGTGGCCAAGCCGGGCCATACCATCCATTTCAATGACGAGCAGCAGGCTGCCATCCGAAGGTTGCTGGACAAATTTGCCGAGGCCCCCTATGCTCCGCCGGCAGCCAAGGAATGCCAGGCTGAGGTGGGAGAAGAAATCTTCAAGGCATTGGTCGAACTGGAGGAACTCGTTCCCGTATCCGCAGAGATCGTCTTCCGAAGGGCCGATTACCTGGCCATGGTCGACCAGGTCCGACAAACGATCCTGAAACGAGGTCAAATCAGCCTGGCGGAAGCACGCGACTTGTTCCACACCAGCCGGCGATACATCCAGGCCTTGCTGGAACACCTGGATGCCAGCGGCATGACGGTCCGCGAGGGCGATTTCCATAAACTGAAGTAGCCGCAGGAGGCTATCTTGGACCGCCATTTCTTTTGGGCGTCAGCCAACGAGTCTGGCATGGAGCATCTACACTTTCATGACACTGAGTCAGGCTATTTGGCAGATGCATTCCTGCTCCGCCTGTTAAACGGACATCCCCTCCGACTGCATTATCGCCTCGTTTGCGATAAGGACTGGCGGACCAGAGAGGTATTTGTCCAGCTCCTTTCCAGACCGGATCAGGAAATTGCCCTCCAGGCCGACGGGAAAGGGAACTGGTCGAGCCAGCATCAGCCTTTTGAATCACTGAACGGCTGCCTGGACATTGACATCTCGGCTACTCCCTTCACGAACACCCTGCCCATCCGCCGCCTGAATTTGCCACCGGGCGGGTCAGCCATGATTGATGTGGCCTACGTAGCAATCCCCGACCTGCAAGTGAAAAAGGTGTCACAACGTTATGCCTGTCGGGAGAAGAATGCAAACGGGAGCATCTATGAATACCGGGGTTTGTCTACCGGTTTCGAGGCAGAGCTGACGATGGACCAGGATGGCTTTGTGATCAATTACCCCGCGGTCTTCACGCGTGTAACCACCCCCTGAAAGGAGAAACCATGTGCGGACGATTCGCCCTGACCGTTGACCCGGCTGACCTTCAGGAAGCCTTCCCCGAGTATTCATTCCCTCCGGCATATGCGCCGCGTTATAACATTGCCCCTACCCAGTCGATCCTGGCCCTGCCGAACGATGGGACCCACAAGGCCGATTTATTTGTCTGGGGTTTGATCCCCTCCTGGGCCAAAGGCGCGAGCATCGGTAGCCGCCTAATCAATGCCAGGGCCGAAACCCTGGGTGAAAAACCCGCCTTCCGCTCCGCCTACCGCAACCGCCGCTGCCTGATCTTTACGGACGGTTTCTTCGAATGGCAGGCCCAGCCCGGGTCTAAAAGCAAGGTCCCACACTTCATCCGGCTGAAGTCCGGAAAAGCATTCGCTTTTGCCGGGCTCTGGGAACACTGGTCCGCACCGGATGGCTCAGAGGTGAAATCCGCGACAATCATTACAACCACACCGAACGAGCTGATGGCAAAATTACATAATCGCATGCCGGTCATCCTGGAATCCGATGCCTACGCGCAATGGCTCGATCCTTCTCCCCTACCGGCAGCTGAACTTAAGCATTGGCTCATCCCCTTCCCGGCGGAAAAGATGACCGCCTTCCCGGTGTCGACTCTGGTCAACCGACCGGAAAATGACCGGCCGGAGATCATCCTGCCCGCCTGAACTTCCTCCCCGTGGTGAAATTTTTCGCCTGTTCATCCTTCGCTTGACGGCACCTCCCGGGCGTGATATGATGCCCCACATGGAAACAGGGCCTCTTCCAGATACTCCTCAAGAGAGTGAGGGGGTACAGGAGGAGAACTCCAGGCAGCAATCCGGATGGTTTTCAGAGTGGATGGATCGCCTCGCCCATCTTGGGCTGGGTGAGATGTCGTTGCGCATCGGGACCAATGTGCTGGCTCTGCTGCTAATCCTGGCAGTCGTTTGGCTCATGCACACAGTTTACAGTGGAGCGAGCCTCGGCGGCAGCCAGGCTGTGCTAGCCGCACCTGTGCCCACCTCCACCCCGGGGGTCAGTCTAGCTGTGCTTGCCCCGTCAGCCTCCACGCCATTAAACGGGATCACACGCCAAGCACAGTTCCATACGATCATCCCCAGCCGACCGCGCGAGGATGTAACCCAATATACCGTCCAGGCCGGGGACTCAATCTTCAGTATCGCCGACAAGTTCAACCTGAACCCCAAAACGATCCTGTGGGGCAATTACGTTACCCTGAAGGATGATGTGGAGCTGATCCAGATCGGTCAGAAACTGAACATCCTGCCGGTGGACGGCACCTATTACGAGTGGACAGGGACCGAATCCCTGACCGCCATCGCCAAGTATTTCGGCGTGGACCCCCAGGCCATCATCGACAGCCCTGCCAACCACCTCGACCTGACCACAATCGGGGACCTCAGTCACCCCAATATCCCCCCAAACACCTGGCTGGTTGTCCCGGGTGGCACACGCGATTTCACCAGCTGGCAGGCTCCGGTCGGAATCACACGCAATTCCCCAGCCACTACGAACGTCTGGGGGCCAGGCGCCTGCGGACAAGTTTATGGAGGGGCGGTAGGCTTTGGTAGATTCATCTGGCCGACCCCCCAGCACTGGATCTCAGGAACGGACTTTCATCCGGAACTGGGACACCCGGCGATCGATATTGCAGCAGGCCTCGACACCGCGATCTGGGCTGTGGATGCCGGCGTGGTCGTCTATGCCGGCTGGAACACCTGGGGATACGGCAACCTGACGATCATCGATCACGGCAACGGCTGGCAGTCGCTTTACGCCCACCAGGACAAGATTCTGGTGCAGTGCGGCCAGAGCGTCGGTCAGGGTCAGCTGATCGGCCTCGCCGGAATGACCGGTCATGCGACCGGCCCTCACCTGCATTTCGAGTTGTGGAGCACGACATTGGGCAAGGTCAACCCGCACCTCTACCTGCCGCCGCCCTAATCCTTGCAAAAGGGCCTGACCTAAGCTATAATGCCGCCGTCCCTCGGGGCGCGTAGCTCAGCCGGTTAGAGCGCATCACTCACATTGATGAGGTCGGGGGTTCGAGTCCCTCCGCGCCCACCAAAAACCGCCAATCAGAAAGGCGGTTTTTGATTTTTCCTGTAGATGTCCCCATCTTTATGACTGATTCAGCCCCACCATTCTTCGCGGAACCACTCCTTCGCCTTGACTGCATCGAAATGTTTTCAATGCTATTCCTGGGTTTCAACTTTCTCTATTTACCGTGCAGCGTTGATTACATCCAATTGACATCTTCAATTTAACCACGCATACTTGTTATGTAAGATCACGACTAGTTATCGCTCAAGCGAGACATGAATGAATCTGGAACGATTGCCAGCAGACTAATTTACTTTGTGCTCTCGGCAATGGTGGTAAAGCCGTTTCTGAACATCGAAAGATCATATTTTGAGAGCATGTATGTAGGGTTATTCCTGTCATTGCTCGAGGCTTAAATTTGGAGAGAATATGTCGAGTCAAATTGTGACAACCGCGATAGAAATAGAGCACGTAGTGAAACGTTTTGGGACCTTTACGGCGATCGACGATCTTTCCCTGAGCGTGGAAACGGGCGAGATCTTTGGTCTTCTGGGGCCCAACGGCTCGGGCAAGACCACCACCGTGAACATGGTGAGCGGCCTCTCCAGCCCCACCCGCGGGGAGGTGCGAGTGATGGGCTACGATCTGCGCACTCAGACCCGCCAGGTACGCCAGATCCTGGGGACAGTGCACCAGGAGACAGCCCTGTATGATGAACTGTCGGCCTGGAGGAACCTGGATTTTCACGCCGACCTGTTCGGCCTGCCAGGTCAGCAGAAGAAAGCCCGGATCGAGAAAATGCTCGATCTGGTGCAGCTTTCCGACCGGAAGGACTCGCGGGTGAGCACATTTTCCGGCGGGATGAAGCGCCGCCTGGCACTGGCGCGGGCGCTGCTGCATGACCCCCAGCTGATCTACCTGGACGAGCCCACCCTGGGGGTGGATGTCCAGTCCCGCCGGGCTCTCTGGGATTACATTCTGGACCTGCAAAAACAGGGCAAAACGGTCTTCATCACCACCAACTACCTGGAAGAGGCCGAAGCGCTATGCAGCCGCATCGCCATCCTCGATCACGGCCGGCTGGTGTCGTTAGGCCCGCTAACCGAGCTCAAGCAGAAATTTGGCGGGAGCGTGGTCGAGATTGAGACAGGACGGCCATTTCAGGACCTGGGCGGGATGCGCACCATGACAGGCGTCAAGCTGGTGGAGCAGGATGGCCTGTTGCTGAAGGTTACCAGCCAGGCCGGCTACCAGATTGTGCCGCAGATCATTAACATCGTGGCCCAATGCTGCGAAATCCGCAACCTCACCGTGCGCGAGCCCAACCTGGATGAGGTCTTCCTGCATCTGACCGGAACCGCCCTCAGGGATTAGAGGTGTAATGATACGAGAGATTGTTTACCAGCTGCGTGTGATCTGGGCCTGCGCCCGCAAAGACTTTCGGGTGGCGCTGACCGACCGGCTGTTTACCATCCTGGGGCTGTTTGTGCCGGCCAATGTGTTGATCCTGATGAGTCTTTTCGTGCTAGCGGGCGGCAAAGCCCCGACGGCGGTTGTGATGCAGGACCGCGGGCCGTATGCCCAGGCGTTTTACCAAGCCATGAGCCAGGCTCATTCCTTCAGCTTACAGATCACCTCGGCAGCAGAGGCCGAGCGGCTGATGTCAGCCGGGCAGGTAGTGGCGGTGGTGACGATTCCGCCCGATTTTGACACCAGCCTCCAACAGGCGCGACCGGTGCAAGTGGGCGTGGAAATCAACAACCTCAACACCGATTTTACGAATGACATCCGGCGGGCCATTCCGCTCTCGATCACCAGTTTTTATACGAATGCATTTCCCTACCTGGTCAGCGTAACGACCCGGGAGACCGACTTGTATCCGCACGATACCGATTACATCCCTTACCTGGCGGTCTCGATCCTGGTAATCGCCCTGATGATGGGTGGCATGCTGCAAGCTAGCACAGCCTCGGCCAGGGAATGGGAAAATGGAACCATTAAAGAGCTGCTGCTCTCGCCGGCCAGCCGCCTGGCGATCATGCTTGGCAAAATGCTGGGAGCTCTCCTGGTGGGTCTGGGATCGACCGTGATCGTGCTGACGGTGCTGACCCTGTTATTAAGGGTAGTGCCGGACCACTGGCTGGAAGTGTTCGGTTTTACTTTACTGAGCCTGCTGATTTTCAACACCCTAGGCACGCTGCTGGGCACATTGGTCAAGCAGCGTATGCCAGTGATCGCCCTGACGATGGGCATCTCGTTGCCGCTGTTTTTTGTGAGCGGCGCATTTGGTCCCATCTCCTTTACCACCCCACTGCTGCAGGGCATTGCCAAAATTTTCCCGGTCTATTACCAGATCGTGGTCCTGCAGCATGCTTTTCACAGCTTTAGTCTGAACACCTACGGGCTGGCGGGAAACGTTCTCATCCTGGCCGGGTATGCGGCGGGGCTCATCCTCCTGGTGACACTTGTCTTGCAGCGAAACACGGTGAGTCATTAATGGCACACCCACCTAAAACACCCTAAGAGTATCTTGCTTTTAGCTACCTAGATTTCGCCCAAACTAATGGCAACATGCTCCCGGGCGAGTAAGGAAACAAGGCCATCACACAGATCGTTTGCCAATGGATCCGCTTGATTGAGAATAATTTGCAAGATCTGGGCGTCATGATCGAACATGATCAATCCATTCATACGGAACACATCCCGCACCAGGCGTTTCAAGCCGAAACGAGCGATCTTGGGGCAGTGCGGTTCCAGCCAACGGCGAGCCCAGATCAAGGTATTATGGGCCAGGGCTTCCAATTGGGTCAGCATTTGCTGGGCTTCAAAGCGTTTCTTGTTGCGTTTTGGCGTGGCCAAGCCCTGCTTATCTTCCTTGATCTCGATCCCACCGCCGCGCTGGTCGTAAAAGCCGACATACGCCAGCAGGACCGCCTGGGGATCGTCGATATTCTGGATCGACTGACCGGTCAACCAGAGCACATCCCTGGGCGACAAGCTCGAGAGGATCACGCCCACCCCCCACTGGCCATTTTTACTGCGGCTCCGGACGGCAATGCGTTTCACTGGCCGACAATACGCATCGGGGATCGTCGTTACCCAGCCCATCTGGCGACCCGGGTCATCCGGATCGGTGAGCCAGGCCTGCACACTCTCTGCCAAATGCTCGGCGCGGGTACCCGAATAGTCTTTGCAGTGGATCTGATACCCTCTGGCCAGAACCCAGTTGATGTCTTCCACACTGCCGCCGCCCGAATCGACCCGCAGGATCGTGCGCTGGCGTTTCCGCTCGTCCAACTACAAAGTCTCTTCAGCCGCTTCCACCAGGGGCTGCAAGGCTCGGTTCAGCTGGGTCTTCCCATCGAAAAGACGCTCGACCACAATTTCCTCATACCAGGTGGCCAGGAGGTATCCTTCCTGGCGCCCACGCCGGTTGCGTTGTTTGGCAAAGTAGCCCTTACTGGCAAAGGCCGCCTTTTTCCCGCACGGCCTGCCGGTCGTGTCGCCGTCCAACACCTGCCACTCCTGATGGTAGTCGTGCCGGTAACTCCGGCTGTTCTGGCGGAAGATCGTATTCATGGCTTGATGCATTTGGGCTACATTCTCAGCGCTGCAGGCGTCCAGCGTGTCTTGCACCACCGACTGCTCTGCACATCCCGTTCTGCCAAATGCCAGCTGCAAGCCTGGGTCTGCCCGCAGGCGTTTGTTGATCTCCACGATCCCGTGCACACCGGCCAGGATGGCAATGTAACCATCCATAAGCTTTTCTACCGGACTGTACTTGACGACCTTTTGAGCGATTTTGACCTTTTGAACGATCGGCACAAACAACTTCAGCTTTTGGATCATGACTCCGACTGCGCACAAACTGGCGTGCGCCGAAAAAGAGCATTTGACATCCCGGTTGATAATGATAGACTTGTTCATGGTGATGGGTCTCCTGTATTGAGCGTGGTGGCTTTTATACAGGTTAACCCATCACTCTTTTTTCTGTTTGCCTTCTTTGCCCAGATTCACCTTGCCACTATTTCGGGCGAAATTTAGGTAGCTAGCTATCTGGCGCTAATAGATCGGTTCACAGATGGGCTTAGGAAAATCGCCAATGTCGAAGAATCAAGCACAAACTAAGGTTTTTGAATTTCTCCAATCAGCCTGGGTGCTCCTGATCAAGGATTTGCAGGTGTGGGTGCGACAACCCGTCACCATCGTGGCGACCTTTGCTCCGCCACTGGTTTTCCTGCTGGTGCAGGCCCTGGGGGCCGAGGCAGTCGGGCGCAGCCCGGTGGCATTGGTCGAACAGGACAAAGGCCCGCAGGGCGTCCAGATTGCCAGGGCCATTCGGAATGCGGATGTGTTCCGCCTGCAGGAGGTGGATGCAGCCAGGGCTCAGGCGCTGCTGAAGAATCTGAACGTGGTAGCTGTGGTCACCATCCCAGTCGATTTCAGCCAAAGCCTGCAGGCCCATCAGGGGACGACCATTGACGTCACAGTCAACAACCTCAATCTGGATTTCACCAACGACCTCCGCCGGGCGGTGCCGGACGCCATTACCCGCTACTATATGGCCCAAGGCGATCAGAGCCCAATCAAAATCACGATGGACGAGCACGACCTGCGGCGGCGAGACATCCAGATGTTCCAGTATGCCGTCCTGCCGACGGTGGTGCTGCTTCTGATCGTCAGCGGATTGATCTCGGGTGGAATTGCCACAGCGCGGGAGTGGGAATCGTCCACGGTCAAGGAGCTGCTGCTCTCGCCGGCCTCCGGTGGGGCGATCATCACCGGCAAAGTGCTGGCAGGCTTTGTCACCAGCTTTGCCCTGGGGGTGCTGGTGTTGCTGATGGCGTATGGGCTAGGCTGGATCTACCCGCAGGGGATCTACTGGCTGGACATGTTCCTAGTCGTGGGGTTGGTGGCCCTGTTGGGGGCCAGCCTGGGGGTGGCTTTCGGAGCGGCCCTACGGCGCATCATGCCAGTGATCGCGGTCTCGATCAACGTGGCGCTGTACCTGTTCTTCCTGGCAGGTGGGGTAGGCGTCCTGGCCTTTGAGCCGCTGTGGCTGCAAGATATTGCCGCTTTCGTGCCACTGACGTACGGTAATCATGCCCTGCAGATGGCGCTGTTCTATAATTCGGCCTACCTGCTGGGGCGGGATGTGCTGGTGCTAGGCTTGGCCAGTCTGACTGCGCTGGTTTTGGGAACGATTGCGGTGCGGAGAGGCATGGCAATTTAAATTGAAGCCGTGACAATGGACAACAGGCACCCACCCCCACAAAAAACCTCCGGTTCCACCCGGCGGTTTTCATTTCCTGTATATCCGATTTGATCGATCCAGGTCTCTGGTGACCTTTCACGGCAGGAGGATTTTCAACTTTTCGGGAAAAATGCGATACTCAAGATCCTGAATCGCTTCGGAGAAGATTTCGCCGTCCGCATGAGCGGGGGCGGGGCGATCCATATGAATCTTAACCCAGGTCGCCTGCTGCTCATGGATATCCTGCATCTCGACAAAACTGCCCTTCCCAGGTTTCATCGTACGCGGCAGCATGCGGAAGATCTGGGTGCGCGTGCGGCGGTAGCCGTAGACGAAGGTGAGCTTCCCGTCGAAGGGATCTGCGTGGGGCGCCATGTAAAATACCCCTCCCGTCCGGGGACCATTCCCAACCGTGATGAGCAGCACCGGACCCTCATAGCGGCCACCGTCCCACTCAATCTTCGCGGCCCACTGCGGGTTATCCAGGATGCCGCGCACTGCCGCGACAGGGTAAAGCCACATCCCCTTGAGCCAGGTGATGCCCTGCTGGACTAGGGTGATGTAGGCCTCCAAGCCGATAGCGGAATTATTCGCAAAGTAAAAACCGTTGACGTAACCCACATCCATCCGTTTGGTTTTTCCCGCTGCAATGACCTGGGCTGCTGCTTCCAGGTCTTTGGGCAACCCGAGGTTATCCACCAGATCGTTGGCTGATCCCAGCGGCAGGATCCCCAAGGGACCAAAAAGGGCGGCTTCGTTCTGCGCGGCGCGCGCCAAACCGTTGACCACCTCGCCGATCGTCCCATCCCCACCCGCCGCGATGATCGGAGAATAACCCTGGCGCGAAGCCTGCTCGGCCAGTTCGATGATATGGCGCGGGCGTTCAGAGATGACCAGCTCATAAGCAACACCAGCCTGCCGCAGGGCGGCTTCCGCTTCTGGCCAGCGCGCCCGGGCATTCCAGCGGTTTGAATAAGGGTTGAGGATGACTTTTGCAGGCATAGACCTATCTCGTTTCAATCGTCAGAGGGTACTTAGATCCGCTGAAGATCAATGGCGCCTTATCCCTGGGCCAGGCTTCACCGATCTTCCTCTTTCCAGGCGGAAGCTTTGTCCAGACAGGACTTCTCCTCCACGGTGAGGTGAACATCGAGCGCGCCGAGGTTGTCGTCTAACTGCGCCAGGGAATTTGGCCCGATGATCGGGCTGGTGATCAGAGGATCCGCCAGAAGCCAGGCCAGGGCGATCTGGGAGGTCGAGGCTTTTTTCTGCCCTCCCAGCTTCTCCAGCTTGTCCAGCAGATTCCAGTTTCGTTTGTTGAAATAATGCTTGACCCTGCCCGCCCGAGCGCTGGAGGGAATCGAGCCGGGTCGGTATTTCCCCGTCAGAAAACCGCCCGCCAGTGGGCTGTAGGGGATGACCGCAATCGAATAAGCCTTGCATACCGCAGCCAGCTCACGCTCAAATTCAGCACGGTGGACCAGGTTGTAGTGGGGTTGAAGACAGTCAAGGCTTTTCAGGCTGTTCGTATCGGCCGCCCACAGGGCCTGCATGAGCTGCCAGGAACGATAGTTCGAAGCGCCAATAAAACGGACCTTCCCTTGCCTGACCAGATCATCGAAAACCCGCAGGGTTTCTTCGATCGGTGTCTTCTCATCCGGGTAGTGGGCCTGGTAGAGATCAACGTAATCGGTCTGCAGCCGGCGCAGCGAATTTTCGACAGACTGCAGAATATGTCCCCTCGACAGGCCTTCATCCTGCGGTCCGCCTCCCATGTTACCCCTCACCTTAGTCGCGAGGATGAGCTGGTCGCGCGGGATTTAATCCTGTTTCCACCAGCGGCCAATGATCTGTTCAGCCACCCCACCCGGATTGCCGTCCACCCAGCGTGAGTACACATCGGCCGTATCCAAAAAATTAACCCCCGTATCGAAAGCGGCTGATAACACCCGGCGTGATCCGGCCTCGTCCACTGTCCAGCCGAACTGCATGCTTCCGAGGCAGAGCGCTGACACTTGGAGGCCGGTCGTGCCCAGGGAACGATATTCCATTAATGAGCCTCGAATGACGGAATGCTAAAAGCGTTACTTCCAGCCGCGCAAGGTCTTCGAAAGGAACGCCTTGATGACCTGACGCATTCGATCCCTATCCCCTTCACTGACGAACGGCTGTTTGATCAAATCCTCATAAATGGCTGCTGCTTCAGTATTTCGACCAAGCTGAGATAAATAATGGGCCTTTCTCTCGGCTACATCGAATCGATAGTAGGCCTGTTCGTTTGTGATCCCCTTGTCATACCATGCTAAGGCGTCCTCAGTTTTTCCCATGCGGTCATAGACGACCGCCAGCTTCACGCACAAGGAGGCTTTATCGATATCCGAGATATCGCTCAGGATCAATTTGTAAAAAGCATCAACGGCTTCATTCAGATGCCCTGTTTGAAGGTACTGGGAAGCTTGCTGAACCGCACGGACGTAGTCTTGATATTCCATAGCAACTCCAGTGGCGTAATTTTACCCGAAGAAAGCAACTTCGGCATATCCTATCGAGCCAGTTATTGGATCGCGATCCTTCGTGCTGGAAATGATGAGCCCATGGATTGTCTGGCATACGACTTCGCGATATAATGAAAACACCCAAGGTAAGGAGCATATTATGGCAGAAAAAAATACTCGTACCCAAAAAACCGTTGAAGATGTGATCCCGGAGGAGGTGCGCAATCATTTCCGCACAGCCCGCAAGGAGATGCGGGAGAGCCTGGAAGGTCTGGTCCCGCCCGAATTCGTAGAGCACCGCCGCAAGGCACGCAAGGAGATGCTGCTCGCCTGGCGAAGCATGATTGACGCCTCCTTGAAACGCATGGAGGAACACGAGAAATAAACCTGCAAACCCCTGCCCCGCCCATAGCGGGGCAGTCTCTTTAAAAGGGCGGTCGTCTGGAATGTCGTCCCCTGGAGGCAAAGATCGTCCAGAGCAAGGTGATGAGCGAGGCACCCATGAGTACCCCGGAGGGAACGAGGTGTCCTGCATCATACAGGATGACGCTCCCCATCAGGAAACCCGCGAAAATAATACCGGCGGTCAACCGATTGATTGCCCTCTCCACGCCGTAGATCTGCCACCCGATTGAAGGCGCCTGGACGGTCAGGCTGCCCCGTTCGATCTGGCTCAGGACCCGCCCGGCCTGGGAGGGGATGGCAATCAGTTCTTTAGCAACATTCCCGATCTCATCCAGCCAAACCCGCCAGTTGGATCCAACTTCGTCTGCGACCAGCTTGCTGACGTATGGCGCGATTTGATCCCAGAGATTAAAGTCCGGGTCGAGGCCGGTGCACATCCCAGAAAGGATCGAGAGCGTTCGTCCCAGCAGGAGCAAATTTTCCGGCAATTGAAATGGCATGCTGTACATGACATCGCGGAACTGGTCAGCGAACTGGTACATTTCTTCATAGCTCATCTCGCGCAGTTCATTCATGGATTTCCCCCAGACCATATTAAAGATCTGGGCTTCCATCAGTTCAAGCTGCTTCAGGTCAGCGCTGGGCAGAAGCACATCGAGGCTTTGGAACGTTCGCGTCAGACGGGGCGCATCGCGCGTCCCCACGGCGATCAACATTTCTCGCAGCCCATCGCGCAAATGATCTGGAACACGGCCGACCATACCGAAGTCCACGAAGGTGAGCTGCCAGGCCTTGTGGCCCTCTTCGGTCTGGCCAGGGAGCGGCGTCACAAACAGATTTCCAGGGTGCGGGTCCGCATGAAAAAAGCCATCGTCGAAAATCTGCTTCAGGTAGGTGTCCAGCAGTTGCCGTGCCACCTCCGATCGATCGACGCCAGCTGCGCTGATCGCTTCATAATCGGTGATTTTGATCGCAAATACGTCCTCCAGGGTCAGCGTCCGTCGGGTGGTGTGACTCCAGACCACACGCGGTACATGCACTCTGGGATGGTTCTTAAAGTGGTCGCTGAAAATCTCAGCGTTACGACCTTCCGCCAGGTAATCCACCTCCTCGCGAATCGTCGTGGAAAACTCCTCGATCAGGGCCGGGACATTGGCCCGCTCCCGGATCGGACGGTAGTGCTCCAGCCAGCCTCCCACAACCCGGAGGGTTTTGAGATCGATTTCAATCAGCTGATCGATATGCGGACGCTGCACCTTTACAACGACATCGCAATACGGCTGCTCCTGCGAGGCGTTCGTGCACAGACGGGCGCGATGGACCTGCCCAAGCGAGGCGGCCGCCAGGGGCGTCGGGTCGAAGAATTCGTACTTCTCCTCAAGCGATGCACCCAGTTCGAGCTCCGTCAGACGGCGGATGTCCTCGAAATTCTCCGGGGGGACCTCATCTTGTAAACCCGCCAGTTCGTTGGTGATCTCCGGCGGGAGCACATCCAACCGAGAGGAAAGGAACTGACCGACTTTGATCATGACCCCACCCATCCGGATTGCCAGGTTGCGGAAGCGCGCCGCGAGCCTGCGCAGCCGCGCGGAACGCGTGCGCCGGGCGAGGCCCGCAAGACCTATTCGAGGCAGGATCAATTCCCAGAAAATAAAACCGGCTGCCACACCAATAAAAAAAAGCATCAAGCGCTGATAACGCGCTCGAAGGGCTGATTCTCTCATGTCACCTCCAGGTTCTGCTTCACCCGTTTCCGATTGTATCACTAAGGTCCAGTTCGATCGGGAAACTCCGCTATGATCAATCCTCAGCGTACTCTATGCGCTCCAGGGTCCTGCTGGAAGGATGGACAGGCGATGATGATGGAAAAGAAGGGTGCTCTGACTAAATTTCCGGCAATTGTAGGGACGATGCTCATGTGGTTCCCGATTCTGGCACCAGTCATATTATCTGTGGCCGTTTTCATTAACGCGCAGATATTCCGGTTTGACTATCTCATGCCTGCCGAACTCTTCCCGGCTTCATTGATCGGCGGGGGGTCGCTCGTCTGGGCGGCGCTACAGGCTCGTTCGCGACGGAGACTTATCGGCTGGGGGCTTGGCATCGCAGTAGTCTTGTTAGTTGGAGGTCAGGTACTTGCCGTTGTAACGGGGCTGGCCTCGGGTAATGCCGAGCCGACTGGCTGGGCGTGCACACTCGTCCTTGTGTCGCTCGTAGTCTATTCACTTGCGCTTGTTGCGACCGGCGTTGGGGGAGTGTTGTTGCTGCGCGATCTATTCAAGCCTTCTCGACTGCCAACCGAGAGACCCTAGGTCCACAAGAACGCATGTGTATGGCTACCAAGCCGCACCTAATTGTTAACCTTCAACAATCCCCAAACCCCCAAGGATCCAATAATCTCGGCATCATTAAACTGGGACAAAAAGGCAATTGTTAGAACATTATATAAAAAGGGCGCGGTCCTTTGACAAATCGAGGGGCACCTGCTATACTCGCTGAACCTGGTTCGAACTTACCTGCCGGCTTACGGCAGTTTGTTAAACCAAAATTATCTAACCACTCAGGCAGCTGATCTGCCCGGGGGATTTTTACGTATTTAAAGGAAAATCTATGAGTACAAAAGAAAAATTGAGAATCATTCCGATCGGGGGCCTTGGAGAAGTCGGCAAGAACATGATGGCCTACGAAAACAACGGCCACATCCTGGTCGTCGATGCCGGCTTGATGTTCCCGGACAACGATATGTTGGGCGTGGATTACATCATCCCCGATTTCCAATATCTGCGCGAGAACGCCGGCCGTGTCCAGGGTATTTTCATCACCCATGGACACGAAGATCACATCGGGGCGATCCATCACCTCCTGGCCGAAGTCCCGGCGCCGGTCTATGCAACTCCGCTGACGCGCGGCCTGATCGAGGTCAAACTGGCGCGCAATGGCCTGACCAGTAAAGCCGATCTGCGCACGGTACAGGCCGGGGAACTGGTGCAGGTCGGACCCTTCCAGATCGAGACCTTCCACGTTTGCCATTCGATCCCCGACGCGATCGGTCTGGGGATCACCACCCCCGCAGGGTTGATCGTCCACTCCGGCGATTACAAATTTGACCAGACCCCGGTGGATAGCTGGCCGACCGATTTCGCCAAGCTGGCCGAGTTTTCCCATCGGGGGGTCGCGATGCTGCTGGCTGACTCGACCAACTCGGAGCGACCCGGCTGGACACCCTCGGAACGGGTCATCGGCCCCGCCCTGGACGATGTTTTCCGGACCGCACCCAGCCGGATTATTATAGCCACCTTTGCTTCCTTGATCGCCCGTATCCAGCAGGTCGCCGATGCTGCTGTGCGCCACAACCGGAAGATGGCTCTGGTTGGCACGAGCATGGTGGACAACGCGAAGATCGCTCAGAAATTGGGCTATCTGGAAATCCCGGAGGAAACGCAGGTCAGCTTAGAAGAAGCGCTCCACCTGCCCGCAAAAGAGGTCGTGCTGATGTGCACCGGCTCGCAGGGCGAACCCTCCTCGATCATCGGCAGGCTTTCCACCGGCACCAACCGTGCCTTCGATGTCGAAGCCGGTGATACGATCGTGCTGTCCTCCCATCCCATCCCCGGCAACGAGGAAGCCATCAGCAAAACCATCAACCGGTTGTTCCGGCGCGGGGCAAGCGTGGTCTACGAGGCCATCGCGCCCGTGCACGTCTCCGGGCATGCCAGTTCTGAGGAGCAGAAACTCCTGCTCAATCTGGTCAGACCCAAGTTCTTCATGCCGATTCATGGCGAACTCCATCAGCTCAAGCGTCATGCCGCGCTGGGCCGCCAGGTCGGTATCCCGGAGGAGAACATCGTGGTTGCGGAAAACGGCCAGGTCGTGGAACTCATTCAGGACAAGATCTCCCTCGGGGAGCGCATGCCCGGCGGTTATGTGTTCGTCGAAGGCGAGAGTGTCGGAGAAATCGACCTGGATGTGATGCACGAGCGGGAGCAATTGGCCCGCTCCGGGATCGTCCTAGTGACGGTCCCGCTGGACAAGTTTTCCGGTCGGCTGATCAAAGAACCGGAGGTCATTACGCGCGGCTTTCTCTCACCCGAGGATGCCGAGGTCATGATCCCCCTCGTCCGGAAGAAGGTCACCGAGCTGGTCAACGGCGGAGGACTGGACGACGAAAAGGTCATCACCGATGCTGTCCGCTCCCTGCTGCACAACCAGACCAAACGCCGTCCGATGGTCTTCGTAGCCTTGACCAAGGCGTAAGGCAGGAGGTCTTCCCTATCCCTCTGGGGCGTCGGCGGTATCAAGGGGAGGACCAAGCACCGGACCTGTACCTCCCCCCATGGCCACCCGGGATCTAACCCTTCACCCACCGGCGGTCGAGTCGATCGTTAATGCAACAGCTTGAAACCAACCCATAGAAACAGGATCCCAAGCAGGGTGGCAATCGCCCCCTGCTTTTTGGCCAAATCCGGCTTCATGAAGGTTCCCGGCTTGAAAAAGGCCAGGATTAAAATATACGGGCCGCCCACGGCTCCAGCCAGACCGATTCCCAGCGCTAAGCGCGCCAGCAGTGATTGCATGCCTCAGCTCCAGCCTAATTTCCCGCGCAGCGGGACAAATGCGACCGAGATATTGATCTGATGTTCATATTCTTTTCCCCTGCGAGTCCAGGTCTCTAATTTCTGGTAACCCCGGCTGCCAATCGGGATCACCAAGCGGCCGCCGTCAGCTGCCAGCTGCTCCAGCAGGGGTTGAGGTACAGAGGGAGCAGCCGCCGCCACCAAGATGCCGTCATAGGGGGAGGCCTCCGGCCAGCCCAGCGATCCGTCTGCCGCATGGACATGCACATTGGCGAAACCCAAACCAGACAACGTCTCGAGGGCCAGGGCAGCCAGCTGGGGGATCACCTCCAAGGTATGCACCTCCCTGGCCATTTTTCCCAATACCGCTGCCTGATAACCACTGCCGGTGCCCACTTCCAGGACACACTCCGTCCCCTTCAAGTCCAGTAACTCGGTCATCAGGGCAACAATGTACGGCTGAGAAATCGTCTGCCCGTATCCGATCGGCAGAGGGCCGTCCGAGTAGGCCCACGCCAGGTCATCCAGCTGGACGAAGCAGTGGCGCGGGACGGATTCCAGCGCTGTCAAAAGGCGTCCATCGCGGATGCCGCGGGCAGCGATCTGTTCAGCCACCATGCGCTTCCGGCTGAGGAGGTACGGGTCGCTGTTCATTGCAACCGCCTGGCAATCTGCCGGTCTACCTTCCCCATCGGATAGCCGGCCAGATCTGGCAGGGCGACCCAGGCTAGCTCAGAGGCTTGGAGGGGGCGCGGTTCCCCACCGACCAGGTCGCAGAGAAAGGCGTGCAGGGTGATGCGAAAGTGGGTGTAGGCATGCCGAAAAACCCCCAGACTCTGCCCGACACGTATCCGTGCTCCGAGTTCTTCTTGAATTTCGCGCTCGAGACACTCTGCCAGCGTCTCCCGTGCCTCGACCTTTCCGCCGGGGAACTCCCAAAGGCCGCCCAACAGGCCCGGTGAAGGGCGTTTTGCCAGAAGGGCCTTTCCGTTCCGCAGCAGCACCGCTGCCGTGACCGTGTAATGGGGAACTGCTGGTCTCGGCTTCAGCAGCGGTCGCTGATTCTGAAAGCCCCCCGCGCGCGCCTTGCACAGACCGCGCAGAGGGCAAAGCGGACAGGCCGGATTGCGCGGCAGGCAGACCGTCGCCCCCAGATCCATCAGCGCCTGATTGTAATCCCCGGCCCGTCCTGCTGGCAGGTGCTGCTCTACCAGTGCCCACAGAGCGGCTGCTCCGGCGGACGAATCGGCCGGCACGGCCAAGTCGAAGACGCGGGCGAACACGCGCCGCACGTTGCCGTCCAGAGTGGCTGCATCCAGGTTAAAGGCGATCGAAGCGATGGCTCCCGCCGTGTAACGTCCGATCCCCGGTAAGGCGCGTAGGCCAGATATATCATGGGGCAGCTCTCCGCCGAACTCATCCAGGACCTGCCTGGCAGCCCGGTGCAGGTTACGCGCCCGACTATAATAACCCAAACCTTCCCAGGTCGAGAGCACCTCCCTTTCGGAGGCCTGCGCCAGCGTGGCGATATCCGGGAAGCGTTTCATCCAACGTTCGTAGTAAGGGATCACGGTCTCCACACGCGTCTGTTGGAGCATGATCTCAGACACCCAGACTGCATAAGGATCCATCTGGCCGCGCCATGGCAGACCCCGTTTATGAACGTCATACCACCGCAGCACTCGTCGGGAGAATTCGCTCATGAGAAGGATGATTTTATTGTAACCGGCTTCTAGGGGAAGTCAACGCCCCCCTGCCTGTGCAGGGGGGCGATGCCGTCCTCAGGAGGTGAATCTCCTCCGCAATCAGAATTGGAACCCGGTGCGGGCCGAGATGATCTTGTACGAATAATTGGTGACGAGCGTGAACAGCTTGTCTTGAAGGCGGTTCCAAGCATCCGAATGCAGGATACGTTGCGCTCCGGCCAGATCATCCGCCAGCATACTCACCTGGATCTGGGGGTAATTGCCGAAAGCGGTCGCCCAGGCCTCCACCGGCTGCAACCCCAGATGCTGCATTCCGGGGATCCACTCGCCGATTACGAACTCGAAATATTCCTGTTCGTGGTCCGGTGATATATCCCAAGTCATGACCAATTTGACAGACATCGTATCCTTACTCATGTTGATAGTCGAGTACGACCACCTTGGTTTCATCCGGCAGCGACGACTGGCTGATTTTAAGGGTCGGCATGGTCTCAGCTTCCTGCAGCCCCATTTCCTTCATGAACTTGACCAGCTTGTCAAGGGTCACCTTGACCGCTGGGGTCTGGTAATGCATCGGGATGACGATGTTCGGTTCAAGCAGGCTGACCACTTCGGCGGCTTTGGCGGCGTTCATCCCGTTGCCTCCGCCGACAGGCACCAGGGCGATATGGACAGTCCCCAGCGTTTCGATTTCGGCCTGGGTCGGGACACTCCGCAGGTCTCCCAGGTGTGCCACGGTGATTCCCATGAAATCAAACACATACAGGATATTGCGAGGTTTTTCTGCCGCTCTCTTGGCAGAGAGGTCCGTCTGCACACCCGTGATGAAGACACTGCCGATCTCAAATTCACCCGGTGTGGTTATGGCGTGGCTGTAACCTTTGACAGCGCTCAGAAAACTGTGTCCAGGAGCGTCATGACTGACCGTAACGATATCCGCTTTTAGCTTCAGCGGCTCGTATCCGATCACTTCTGAGTCAAATGGATCAGTGACGACGGAAGCCAGGCCGCGTTCTGTAAGTCGAAAACAGGAATGTCCGTACCAGGCGATTTCCATCTAGCCTCCGAGCAGGTCAATTATAACCTTATAATTAATCCCTATGGAAATTGAACTTTCCGAACGAGTGACCCCTGGAGCAACTGTAACCCATCATCCAAACGGGTGGAAGCTGGAGATCCCGGCGGGGGCAAAGGGGACATACCGAATGGCCCAGCTGGACGATTACGCCCATACCGCGCGTCGCGCCTTTCTATGGCAGCCAGCCCTGACCGTGCAGCTACGGGCACGGGTTTCCGCCCCAGACCTGCCCGGCACCTGGGGGTTTGGATTGTGGAACGATCCTTTTGGTCTGTCAATCGGCTTCGGCGGCTCGCCGAGGCGGCTCCCGACGTTTCCAGAGACCGCCTGGTTCTTCCACGCTTCCCCGCCAAATTCCCTGGCACTTGACGATCGGCTCCCCGCCCAGGGTTTTTTCGCCGGATCCTTCCACAGCGCTTTACATGGAGGGTTCGCGTTGGCAAGCTTGCCTGCCCTGCCGCTGCTCGCGATTCGGCCTTTATCCCGCCAATTGAGGCATTTTGCGAGTCGCATCATCCGAGAAGAGGCTGTGTCCATCCCCGTGGACGTTACCCGCTGGCATGAATATCACCTTCAGTGGCTACACGAAGGATGTATTTTCAAAGTGGACGGCCAGACCATCCTGCAGTCCCGCTGCACCCCCTCCGCGCCGCTTGGGCTGGTGTTGTGGATCGACAATCAGTACGCCGGATGGTCCTCACGGGGAGAGATCCGTTATGGGACGTTGAACAACACGGAGGCCTGGCTTGAAGTTGAAAATCTTCAAATCGGAAAAGGTTGATCTGTTCGTTAGCCACCCCAGCCATGATAGGGCCCTCTCATGTCCATCATCCGCTGTCTCCTCATCCGGGCATGTATTCATGAAACTAAAAGAGGTCGTGCTATAATCGCCGCCAACTTCTTTCTCCGGTGATTCTCGATGACCGACAGACCGATTCTCCCAGCCCATGCCTTCCTGAACCAAAATGGGATCCAGTATGAACGCCGCTCCTTCCCCACCACGACTGAAAAAGGTGCGGCAGCTGTCGCGCACGCCCTGGGATACTCCGAACGCCAGATGGTCAAAACCTTGATCTTCGAAACTGATCAGGGCGAAGCCTGCCTGGTTATGCTGGGTGGCGATCAGAGTGCTGTGTCCTCAAACCTGAAAAAGGCCCTGGGCTCCCGGAATATCCGTTTAGCCGCGCCGGAGAAGGTCGTGAGGGTGACAGGCTATATCGTCGGTTCTATTCCCCCATTTCACTGGCAACCGGCAGGTTTTCGAGCGTTCATCGATGCCGCGCTGCTCCGGGAAACGATCCTGGGGGTCGGCACCGGTCAGTGGGGGGAAGAAATCCTCCTCACCCCCACGGATCTGGTACGAGCCAGTGGCAGCCAGGTGGTCAACCTGACCGATCTGAACCAGCCTGTTTTTCCACCGACCTCTCCTTCCTCGATCGACTGATTTCCTGAAACTTTCGGATCGTCGTCCTCGCCTCCAGGATTCGTATCCCCGCATAAAGGTATAGAAAAGATAGGGTGCCGAAACCATGCCCAATCACCTTGCTCAAACCACCTCGCCTTACCTTCTCCAGCATGCCGACAATCCGGTCGACTGGTATCCATGGGGAGAGCTAGCCCTGGAACGAGCGCGTCTGGAGGATAAACCGATCTTCCTAAGCATCGGCTATGCGGCCTGTCATTGGTGCCACGTGATGGCGCATGAATCCTTCGAGGACCCCGAGATCGCCGCCATTCTGAACAACCATTTTATCTGCATCAAGGTCGATCGCGAGCAGCGCCCCGATCTGGACAGCATCTATATGGCTGCGGTCACTGCCTTGACCGGCCAGGGCGGCTGGCCCATGTCGGTCTTTCTGACCCCCCAGCTGCACCCCTTTTTCGCCGGCACCTATTTCCCACCCACGCCTCGCGATGGCATGCCTGGTTTTAAAGAGCTTCTGCTATCCCTGTCCGAAGCCTGGCAGAATCGCCGTGACGAAATCGAAGGCGTGGGCGCTCAGGTCCGCGCTGCGCTCCAGAGCCGTGCAGGCTCAGGAAATGCACCAGGCGGTTCCTTCCCTGAAACCCTCGCGGCGGCGACCAGAATATTGATCGAGAGCTACGATTGGAAGTTCGGGGGTTGGGGAAGCGCCCCCAAATTCCCCCAACCGATGACGATTGAGTTTCTGCTGCGCAGGTCGCTGGGCGGGGAAGCCCGGGCCCTGAAACCCGCCCTCCACGCCCTGAATGCCATGGCCCGTGGGGGCATGTATGACGTGGTCGGGGGCGGTTTTGCCCGCTACTCGACGGACGACACCTGGCACATTCCTCACTTCGAGAAGATGCTCTATGATAACGCCCAACTCGCACGGGCCTACCTGCATGCATGGCAGATGACCGGGGAAGCCTCTTTCCGCCAGGTGGCTGATGCGACCCTGGATTTCGTACGTCGCGAGCTGCTTTCCCTGGAAGGCGGTTTTTATTCGAGCCTGGACGCCGACTCGGACGGTCAGGAAGGGAGCTATTACGCCTGGACCCAGACCGAGGTCCGCCAAGCCCTACAGGACCAGGCCGCCTTCTTCGAAAGAGCCTACGCGATCAGGGCAGCCGGCAACCGGGAAGGGAGAACCATCCTGCAGCGCGCCCTGGATGACGCCAGTCTGAGTCAGGCTTTTGGAATGACCCGGGAGCAGGTCGTCTCTACCCTTGCCGATTGCCATGCCAGGTTGTTCGTCTCCAGAAGCACGCGCATCCGTCCTGGAACGGATGACAAGATCCTGACTGCCTGGAACGGCCTGATGCTCGCGGCCTTCGCGGAAGCCGGGCGGGCCATGGGGCGCGCCGAATTTCAAGAACTTGCCGGGAGGAACGCAGATTTCCTGCTGACCAGCCTTCAGACCCAGGGCACCTTGCACCGGGCCTGGCGGAAAGGGCTCGCCAGTTCCGAGGTGTTCCTGGAAGACTACGCAGCTCTCATCCTCGGTCTCGTGGAACTTTATCAGACTGATTTCAACCCGCGCTGGTTCTCAGAGGCGGAGCGGTTGGCTGAGGAGATGATCCGGCGTTTCAATGACCCGGCAGGTGGATTCTTTGACACGCCCGTGGACGCGGAAAAGCTCCTCATCCGTCCCAAGGACCTGCAGGATAACGCCACCCCTTCCGGGAACGCCCTGGCGGCGGAGGCGCTGCTTAAATTAGCCGCTCTCACCGAGCGGAGCGATTGGCGCGAACGCGCCGAACAGGCCTTCCAACTCGTGGCGGGTCCGGCTGCACACTATCCGACCGCCTTCGGGCGCTGGCTTTCCGTTGTCGATTTTGACATGAACAGGGTGAAACAGGTGGCTGTCATCGGCGATCCTGGCAATGTCCGCACCCAAGCGTTCATCGCCCACGTCTGGTCGACCTACCGTCCCAACCTGGTGCTGGCGGCCTCCAGCTATCCCCCTGGAGAGGGATCCCCGGCCCTGCTGGCAGATCGCCCCCCGATAGCCGGCGAACCGACCGCCTACGTCTGCGAAGGGTTCGTCTGTCTGAAACCGGTCACCGGGCTGGAAGAGTTCCGGCAGCAAATCCCCTGAATCATCGATCGATCCGAACCAGACTCCACGGGCTTCATGAATAAAAAAAGACCGGCGGCAGCGTGCCGCCGGTCGCAAATTTCATTAAGGGTGGGCTAGGCCTTGGGAGTGGCCTTTTTCAAAATAATGCGGGCATCCACCACCTTCAAGCCTTTGCCCTCTTCATAGACCAGGACAGGGTTGGCATCGGTCTCGGCGATCTCATCACGCAGGTCATAGACCATGTTCGCATACTGGCAGATCAAATCTCCCAGGGCTGCCCGGTCGCGTGGGGCTTCGCCGCGTACCCCGGCCAGGATGGGGGCCCCACGAATTTCGCCAAGCATGCGCTCGACCTGTTGTCGGTTGACCGGCGCGACGCGGAAGGTGACATCCTTCAAAACCTCCACGAAGATCCCCCCCAGACCGAACATGACCGTGGGTCCGAAGGTGGGGTCGTTGACCGAGCCAATGATCACCTCGGTCCCGGCCGGGGCCATCTCCTGAACGGCTACACCGTGGATATGAGCATCTGCCTTGTAGGATTTGCTGTTCGCCATGATGGTCTTGAAAGCGTTATGGGCAGAGGGTAGGTCCTTGATATTGACCTTGACGCCTCCCGCATCAGATTTGTGGATGATGTCCGGGGAGACGATCTTCATCACCACCGGGAATCCGACCTCTTCGGCCATTTGGACGGCCTCCTCCTCGCAGGTCGCCAGGCGTGTCTCCGTGACCGGCAGGCCGTACGCCAAGAAAACCTGCTTGGCTTCGACCTCAGTGAGCGCCAGACGTCCATCGGCACGGGCCTTGGCGATGACCTCGCGCGCCCACCTGGTACCTTTGGCATCGCATTCGACCTTGCCATCCGAGAGCATCTTACGGATGTTGTTGTATTCCTGCAGGGCGGCTATGCTGCTCATCGCCTGATCCGGGGCTCCGTAGGCCGGGATGCCGTTCTCCACCAGCCATTGCATGGCCTCGTCACAACGCGTTCCCCCCACAAAGGAAACAACTACCGGCCGATCCTTCACGCCCGAGTCATCGACTGCCCGCTTAATGGCGCGCCCGATTTCGATTGGGTTGGTGATGGCCGTTTCACAATAAAGAACGACCAGGCCGTCTGTCCAGGGATGAGCAAAGGCGAATTTCACCGTTTCATAGTACCAGTCGTTGCCGGCCATCCCGGTCATGTCGACCGGATTCTTGGCCGAGCCGTACGCGGGCATATGCTTCTTCAGTTCGGTCTGGACGTCCTCCGGCGCGAAGCGCAGCGGGACACCGACGTGTTCGGCCGAGTCGGTCGCCAGCACACCCACGCCTCCACCGTTGGTGATGACCAGCAGATTGTCGCCGCGTAAAGGCGGCTGGAGCGAGAGCGCCAGGGTGCGGTCGAACAAATTGTTCAAGTCCGAGGCGGGCACGACCCCGGCCTGCTGGAAGGCGGCACCATAGACCTTGGTTGCGCCCGCCAGTGAACCGGTATGCGAAGCGGCTGCCGCAGCCCCGTGGGCCGAGACACCCGCCTTGAGGGCGATGACCGGCTTTTTGGACGTCCGGCAGGCATCCATGAACTTCCGGCCGTCTTTAAGGCCTTCAATATAGAGGCAAATGCAGGATGTGTTCTCATCTTGATCCAGCCAGGTGATCACGTCGGCAAAATCCACGTCCGCCATGTTGCCAATAGAGATCATCTTGTCGAAACCCACCTTGCGCGTATAGGTGATGGCATCCATGGCGATGAGCAGGGCCCCGCTCTGGGTGATGAGGGTGGCCTTGCCCGCGAAAGGCAGGAAGGGGGCGAATGATGCGTTCAGCGCATCCGAATTGGAAAGGGTGCCGACGATGTTCGGACCCAGCACGCACATCCCGTAACGGTGGGCAATCGCAACCAGCTCGTCCTCCAGGTCCCGGCGCCCGACTTCGCTGAATCCGGAGGTAATGACGCTCAGAGCCTTGACCCCCTTGCGGCCGCATTCCTCGGCGACCTGGTTAACCAATTTGACCGGCAGGGTGATCACAGCTAAATCCACACTCTCCGGCATAACGCTCACGTCGGAGAAGACAGGCAGACTGAGTATCTCCGTCGCGGTCGGGTTGATCGGGTAGATTTTGCCCTTGTAGCCACCCTTGATCAAATTCTCGATGACGGTATAGCCGATCTTTCCAGGTTGGGCCGATGCACCTACCACCGCAACCGACTTGGGTCGCAAGAGACTATTAAGGGACGCTTGGTTCATGCACGATCTCCTAAAATCCAGTGTCGTCTTCCCGCCCACGACTTTTTCAAACAAAGGGCGGATGTCGTCAATTTTCACGAAGATGCCCATTCACTATATCTCTCAAACCCGAATCTGGTTAGTGGCAGTTTGATACATAAGTCTTGTGACAATACTCACATATATTTCGGGGGAAAAACGCACATCCGGGTCCGCCTCAACCCCTGCCTGGCCGGGCATAAACTGTGAATCACCGATCCAGCTCCCCGTCCGGAAGCCGCTTCTTCCTCAGGACGGACCGGGGACGGTCAACCGACCTCAAGGAATAATCACCCGAGCCAAGGGCATAGAAAAAGAAAGGTTTTCGAGGGCCAATGCCTCGAAAACCTCTTCGTCCCCTCGCGCCCTCTTAAAAGGTGTTTAGATTACCCAGAAATGCGGCCAGATCGTGCGAACGGCGACGTCCAGGATCAAGCCCAGCACGAACCATGTCCCGAAGGATCGTGTGCTGATAAAAGCCTGGGGGGCAAAAAAGAGCGGCCAACCGCCCTGCCCGTCGGGGAAATCAGCCGGTTTGGTTTCCGGCTTGGGTTTGAGAAAGGAGGGATATAGCTTGATGAGCGTCCTCAGCGCCAGAAAGGATATCAACATGACCGGGGTAAAATAACGGACCGCGATCAATCCCAGCACCATCACATAGGGCAGGAACATGAGGAGCAGGACGGCATAGCGGGCTGCCTTCTCGCCAATCAACACCGGCAGGGTGAAAATCCTCTTGGCTTTGTCAATCAGCACCTTATCGATGTGTTTTCCGAATATGACCGTCGTCACCCCGAAGACATACGGCAGGCTTGCCAGGACCACGTACCACGACCAGGTGTGGGTGAGGACGTAGTACCCACCGCCGATCATCAACGGCCCCCACACCAGCAGCACGGAAATCTCACCCAGGGCAATGTATTTGAGCGGCCAGGTGTAAAAAAGGACGAAGAAAGCCCCCAGTCCGATCAAGATCCATACCAAAGGGTTACCGCCCGCGGTCAAGGCCAGGTAGAGGCCACACAGCAGGGCCAGGAGAGCCGTGATGGCAAAATACAGAAGGTGCTGAGTTTTGGTCAGCAGGCCGTCCGCAAGCGGCTGAGGCCCGTACAGGGTACGGTAATAATTGTCTTTATCCACCCCGCGAGTATAGTCGGTGAAGTCATTGAAGATATTATTGGCAGCATGCGCCAGGACCAAACCGAGCGCCAGGATCAGCCACGAGACCAGGTTCACATGCTGGTGGTCGTGCCATGCGAACAGCCCGGCAAGCAGCGCTGACAGAAATGTCATTACCAGAACAGCCGCCCGTGTGGATATGAGCCATTTTGAGATTATATCCAGCCGATCCCACTCATCTTTCGAAACATTCGGAATAACGGTAAGGGCTTTCTTCCACATTGCGAAGTTCATTTTCTACCTTCCTGGTCTGAATATCCGCCCGATTATACCCGAATTCTTCCTAGCCAATTCCGATATTCTTTATCGTGAGTATCATCACAAAAACCCATGACTAATCCCACTGGCGATTTGCACTCGGACCAACCATACTATGTAATGGTGTTAATCTCCTGATCGGGTCGCGAAGGAGTTCATGTATTTAATTCGGATAGTAAGTCCACGATCAATGATTTTTGGCGATCAAACTCCAGCATTTTCTGAATCCTTGAAGAGGTGTTCATGACCACCACTGAGACTGTGCAGCAATCTATCTATGATCAGGTCCTCGAGTCTACGCCGCGCGGGGAAAGGCTCAAACTTTGTTTGCAATGTGGGGATTGCAGCGGGATCTGTCCTTTCGGTTATTTAATGGTCCATCCCCCCAGCAGGTTGATCGCCCAACTGCGCGCCGATCGTTTCGAGAAAGTCCTTGAGACCGATACCGTCTGGATGTGCGTTTCCTGTTATGCCTGTACTGCGGTCTGCCCCGCCCAAATCCCCCTGACCCCTGGCTTGATGGCGCGCACCAAGGAAGAGTTGATCTTGAACGGCAATGTCCCGGCTGAACTTCAGAGCGCCCTCGAGAATTCCCAGCGCTACGGCAACCCGCTCGGAGAATCGCCGCGCAAGCGAGCTGACTGGGTTGCTGGTATTCAACCCGAGGTCAAGATCATGGGGAAACTCAGGCAGCCAGTGGATGTCTTATGGTTTGTCGGGGACTACCCTTCTTATCACCCCCGGGTTCAAGCCACTGCCAAGGCGCTGGCCAGAGTTCTGCACGCCCTGGGCGTCAACTTTGGCATCCTGGGTCCTGAAGAGACCAGTGATGGGGACTCGCAGCGGTTGGCCGGCGAGCGCGGATTGTTCGAGATGCTGGCCGAAAGGAATGGTCTGGCGTTCAGTAAGTACGAGTTCAAAGAGATCATCACCACAGACCCCCACGCCTATAACGCGATTAAAAATGAATATCCCCGGCTGGAGATCTCTTATCCGATCCGGCACTACACCGAATTCCTGGCCGAGCGGCTCGACCAGTTAAAACCCCTGCTGAAACAGGAGGTGAAAGCCAAGGTTACCTATCATGATCCATGTTACCTGGGCCGTGCCAATGACATCTTCGATGAGCCGCGCCGCCTGATCGCAGCCATCCCCGGCGTGGAACTGGTCGAAATGTCCCATAACCACAAGAATAGCCTGTGCTGTGGAGGGGGTGGTGGAGGGATGTGGCTGGACGGTTTTCAATGGGAAAAAGCCCACGTCCGCCTGTCGGAGTGGCGCGTTAAAGAGGCATTAGCCGCAGGTGCGGACATTCTCGCCGTCGCCTGCCCTTATGAATCGCCTCGCTTCGAGGACGCGGCCAAGACGGTCCAGGGCGCCGAACAGTTGAAAGTGAGAGATATTGCCGAGCTGTTGGTCGAAGCGATGGGCAATTAGAGAGGTGGAAAATGAACATCATCATTTTGGTCAAACTGGTTCCCGACCTGGTCGAAGAACTCACGGTGGATGCGAGCGGTGCTGCTCTGGACATGTCCTGGCTCCGCTTGATCATCAATGAGTTCGACGACCATGCCATCGAACAGGGAATCCTGCTCAAAGAGCGGGGCGGAGGTCAGGTGACCGTTATCGCTCCGGATGTCGAGGGCGTGGACGATGTTCTCTTCACCGCAGCCGCCAAAGGGGCGGACCGCCTGATCAAGGTCAAGGGAGATTTTTCTGCAGGGGTCAATAATCACGCCCTATCACGCGCCTTCGCCACAATCGTCAAAGGGCTTCAGCCGGATCTGGTGCTGACCGGCGTTCAGGCCAACAACGACATTGATGGGGCTCTGGGTCCCCTCCTAGCAGGGATGCTGGAGATGCCCTATGTCGGCTATATCTCCGGGATTACGATTGACGCAGCGAAGTCGAAGGTCCGCAAAGAATACCCCGGTGGCCTCATCGCCGAGATGGAGGTGAACCTGCCGGCCGTCCTGGGGGTCCAGGCTGCGGAACAACCCCCCCGCTATGTGGCGGTCAGCAAAGTACGTCAAGTGATGAAGACTTCTACCATTCAAGAGCAGTCCGCGCCCACCCTGGATCCGAGCGGCGGCCCTACCATCAGTCGGATGTTCCAGCCAGAAGCCGGGGGGAGGGCGACCATGCTTTCCGGCAGCGCAGATGAAATCTCTGCCAAGCTGGTTGGCATATTTAAAGAACTGGGTGTGCTGTAAAAGGAGGAGTCCGATGACCCAAGACATTTATGTCGTGATCGAGCATCTGCGGGGGCAGGTGGCGGAGATATCCTATGTCATGCTGGCAGCTGCCCGAGAGCTGGCCAAGGGCCAGAAAGGGAAAGTCGTCGCGATCCTTCTAGGGAAGAATGCGCAAGGCCTGGCAGGAAATCTGGCTGCCGACCGGCTGGTCTCCTTTGATCACCCGGCTCTGGCCGACTTCACGTCGGACGCGTACCAAAAGGTGCTGGCCGACCTGATCCAGAAGGATCAGCCGCGGGCGGTCCTCTTCGGCAGCACTTCGATCGGCACGGACCTCGCCAGCGTACTTTCCATCCGCTTGGGACTACCCCTGGTCAGTTCCTGTCGCACGTTCAGCCCGGAAGGCAAATTCGTAAGCCAGATCTGCGGCGGCAAGATCATGGCCGAGGGCGACCTCCCCATGCCCACTGCCTTGATCACCGTTGTCCCTGGCGGATATAAGGCAGAAGATGGCCAGAGCACCCAGGCGCCGGCGATCACCCAGGCGGAAGTCCCGCCTCTGGAATCACTGCGTGTGACCCTGAGTAAATATATCGAGCCGGAGACGGGAGACGTCGATATCGCTAAAGAATCCCTCCTGGTCTCGGTCGGGCGCGGGATCCAAAACCAGGATAATATCTCATTGGCCGAAGATCTGGCCAAAGCTCTCGGAGGGGTCGTGTCCGGCTCCCGGCCAGTCATCGATCAAGGCTGGCTGGCCACTTCACGTCTGGTCGGGAAATCAGGTAAGAGTGTTAAACCCAAGGTCTATCTGGCCCTTGGCATCAGCGGCGCCCCCGAGCACGTGGAAGGGATCACCAACAGCGACACCATTATCGCCATCAACACCGATCCTGCCGCCCCGATCTTTGGCGTGGCCAAATATGGCGCCGAGATCGACCTGTTTGATTTGATCGGGGTATTGACCGAACAGGTCAAGCAAGCCAGAGGTGGGTAGAAACATGTCCTATGATGTGATCAAGTCTATCCTGGTGCTGGTCGCCTTGATCGTCGCCGGAGTGATCTTCCTCCGGCGGGTCTATCAGCTCCTGTGGCGGAATCTGCGTCGCGGGCAGCCCAGCGGTGCTTATAAGCACTGGTGGGAAAGGATTAAAGGCGAGCTGGTCTACGTAGCCGGCCAATTCCGCCTCTTCCGGGTCTTGATCCCTGGCACCGGTCATTTCTTCATCTTCTGGGGCTTCCTGCTGCTATTCCTGACCATCCTTCAGGCCATCGTGGGTGGCTTGCTCGCTTTCATCAATCCGCATTTCATTCTGCCGTGGATCGGGACCTTCGGACCGCTGGCCCTGCTTCAGGACATATTCACGGTGGGTGTCATCGTTGCGGTGATCTACGCCCTTTACGTGCGCCTGATCGTTAATCCCAAACGGTACCTGGGCAGCCACAAAAGCCAGGGCGTGATGGTGTTGACCTTCATCCTGACGATCATGCTTTCCCTGCTGGTGATGAACGGGATCCGCATCAATCTAGGGCAAGATCCGATCCAGGCTTGGCGGCCCATCTCAGCATCGGTCGGTAGGATCTTTTCCGGGTTGGGGGCCGGAACTCAGGGAGTGATCGGGGAGATCGCCTATTGGATCCACCTGGGTGTGGTCCTGGCCTTCTTAACCGAGCTGCCTGAAGGAAAACACTTCCACGTCGTCACCTCGATCCCGGCGGTCTTACTGCGCAATCTGGAACCGCACGGCAAACTGCCCGCCGCGCCGGAGTTCAACGGGGAAGCCGGCGTCAATGCGATCGAACGGTTCCGCTGGCGTCAGATGCTTGACTTTTACACCTGCACCGAATGCGGGCGGTGTCAGGACGTTTGCCCGGCTTATGCCAGCGGGTTAGCCTTATCGCCGAAATTGCTCATGATGAACTTGCGCGACCATCTCAAAGAGCGCGGGGCAGCCCTCAGTGCCAGTCCGGCCAGCCAGACGCCTCCCGCACCGCCGGAACACCCGCTGATCGGTGAGGTCATCTCGGAGGCGGTCCTGTGGGCCTGTACCACCTGCTATTCCTGTGATCAGGAATGTCCGCTGTTCATCGAACATGTCACGCCCATCGTGGATATGCGACGCGCCCTGGTAATCGAAGGACGGGTCGATGCGGAGCTGCAGGATGCCCTGGCCAACCTGGGCCGCTACGGTAATTCCTTCGGCCAGTCCGAGCGGATGCGTGCTCGCTGGACCCAACCCCTCCAGCCAGCGATCAAGGATGCGCGCAAGGAGCCGGTCGAATACCTGTGGTTCGTCGGTGATTATGCCTCCTACAGTCCCACCCTGACGGAGACCACCCTGAAGACGGCTGAAGTTTTCCGCAAAGCTGGTTTGGACTTCGGAATCCTGTACGACAGCGAACGGAATGCCGGCAACGACGTACGCCGCGTCGGAGAAGAGGGCCTATACGATCTGCTGGTCGAAAAGAACACAAGCGCCATGAGCAAATGCACCTACCAAAAAATCATCACCACCGACCCTCACTCCTATAACACCCTCAAGAACGAATATCCGGCCAATGGGAATGGGCACCATCCCGTACTGCACTATACCGAGCTGCTCGACCAGCTCATCACCTCCGGCCAGCTCAAGTTCAGCAAGAAGCTCGGCCTCCGGGTCACCTATCATGACCCTTGCTACCTTGGCCGCTACAACGGTGTGTACGACGCGCCGCGCCGGGTGATTGAAGCCACCGGCTGTGAACTTGTCGAGATGCCGCGTCACGGGAGTCGGGCATTCTGCTGCGGGGCTGGCGGCGGGCGGATCTGGATGGCAGAAGGCGAGATCAAGGATCGTCCGAGCGAATCCCGAATCCGTGAAGCCGCTGGTCTGGAGGGTGTGACGACCTTCGTGGTGGCCTGTCCAAAAGATCTCACGATGTACCGGGACGCCGTCAAAACGACAGGCAACGAACAGCGCCTTGTGGTCAAAGACCTGATTGAACTGGTCGCCGCTGCCTTGTGACAGGATGACCGAGTGAGGCGAACAAGTTGATCGGTGACCTCGATTGAGATTATGAGCACAGGATTGAAGCTCTCTTCCGAAAAAGATGTGAACGCTCCTGATCCAGCCATCAGGAGTGGTCTGCGGATATCGATCGGGTCCAGAATAGTCCTGAATTCCCTTCTGGTCATTACGATTATCAGTGCGTTCTTCATTGTTGTAGGGATCTATCTCATCAACAATCGCATCGGGACGGAAGCTCAGGAAAGGGTCAACGACGGACTCAATTCGGCATGGGAAATCTACCAGAGCAAGTTGAACCACGTCTCCGACGTCGTCCAATTAACTGCGGGCAGGCCCTCCGTCGCCCAGGCTGTATTGACCGGAGACAAACAGATCGCAACAGCCGAGTTATTACCGGTTGAAGCTGTGGAGCACCTAGACGCATTTATCCTTACAGATGCAAGCGGGAAGGTGGTCTTGCGAACCAACAACCCGGGAGTTTATGGAGACGATCTGACCCACAATGATCTCATCGCAGCGGTCATGAGCCAGGAAGTGCCTCTGGCAGCGACTGGGATCCTATCGGCGGAGGATATCCAGAAAGAGACCACCCTACTTGTCGAGCGGGCAGATATCCAATATGTGGATCCTACCCTGGCCGAAGGTACAACCGGGACGGAGCTATCCTCCGGCATGTTCCTGGAAGCCGCGGCCCCAATCTTTAACAGCCAGGGCGATTTGATCGGAATCCTGCTTGGGGCGAGCATCCTGAATAAGAATTATGAAATTGTTGACGATGTCAAACAGACCGTCTTCCAAGGAGAGAAGTATAACGGTCAGGACATCGGGGTGGCGACGATCTTTTTGAATGACGTCCGGATCTCGACGAACGTCATGAACACAGACGGTACCCGGGCGATCGGAACCCGCGTCTCAACCGATGTTTACAATCGAGTGATCTTAAAGGGAGAATCCTACATCGGCCGGGCTTACGGAGTCAATAATTGGTACCTCACCGCCTATGAACCGATTCGAAATATCGACAACCAGATCGTCGGAATCCTGGGAGTGGGTATTCTGGAGCAAAAATATACCGACATTAAGAACCAGACCATTCTGGCTTTTTTGATCATTGCTCTCCTGGGCGCTTTGGCCTCCATGTTGCTCTCTTATGTCATATCCCGCCGGATCACCTCCCATGTTCAAACTCTCGTGTCGGCATCCAGGGAAGTCACCAAAGGCAATCTGGATATAAAGATCAAAGCGATCTCCAAGGATGAATTCGGTGAATTGGCCACTACATTTAACAGTATGGCCTCCGCCTTAAAAGAACGCGATGAGCGTTTGAAGGAGTTTACAAGAAATAAGATCATGGAGTCGGAGCGGTTGGCCCTCATCGGGCAGCTGTCGGCCAATGTGGCGCATGAGTTGAATAATCCCCTCCAGGGGATCGTCACGTATTCCCACCTGCTTCTCGAAGAAACCCCGGCCGAAAACCCGTCGATAGACCTCCTGCAAAAAATCGTCATTCAGGCGAACCGCTGCAGGGATATCATCCGTGGATTATTGGATTTCTCGCGCCAGAGAAAACCGGACAAGACGTTATGTGATGTCAACAACGTGCTCAAAGGATGCGTAGCCTTGCTCGAGAACCAGGCCATCTTTCATAATATTCAGCTCATCTACAACCTGGACGGTGAACTGCCCAAGGCGATCATCGACCCATCCCAGATCGAACGTGTGTTCATGAATATTATTATCAACGCCGCCGAGGCGATGAACGGTTCCGGACAGTTGAAGATCGCAACCCGGTCGGATCCGGACAGGCAGTATATTGAGGTGGAATTGGCGGATACCGGCCCGGGGATCGCGAAGGAAAACCTGGAAAAGATCTTCGACCCCTTCTTCACGACCAAGGATACGGGCCATGGCGTAGGTCTGGGTCTAGCGATCAGCTACGGGATCATCAAGGAGCATGCAGGGACCATCACGGTCGAGAGCGAGGTGGGCCGGGGGACCACCTTCATCATCCGCTTGCCGGTATCCGTGAATGAGGAAGATAAGTGACCATGGAAAAGCTGCCGAAGATCCTGATCATCGATGACGAGGAGGTCGTTCTGGATTCTTGCTCCCAGATCCTGAAGGGCGGCAAGTATCTGATCTCCACCGCGATGAACGGTGAGCTTGGATTAAAGCTGGTCAAGGAATTCCAGCCGGATCTTGTCTATGTCGATCTCAAGATGCCCGGTATCTCTGGCTTCGAAGTGATCGAGAAGATCCGCGAGCTGGATCCCCTGATTGTGGTCATTGTCATTACCGGTTATGCCACGGTCAGCTCAGCCGTCGATGCCATGAAAAACGGCGCCTATGACTTTCTGCCGAAACCATTCACACCCGACGAATTTCGCCTTGTCACTCAAAGAGGCCTGGATAAAAGGCGGCTGGTCCTGGAGACGCTCGCCCTGCGCAGAGAGAAGGAAATGTTAAGGGAACAATTTGCCGCGATTGTCTCCCACGAGCTGAAAGCCCCCCTGGGTGCGGTCCAGCAAAATCTGTTCGTCCTGGTCGATGATTTATCCGGCCAGCTTACGGACGAACAAAAAGAGCGGTTCGAGCGGATGAAGGTCAAGCTCAACGATCTCACCAACCTCATCCTTACTTGGCTGCGCGTGCTATCCGTTGATGTGCAGAAGATCCAGGAACAATTTAAGCCGACCTCCATGACCACGGTCGTGTCGAAGGCGGTGGAGAGTGTTCAGCCGCAGGCGACTCGCAAAGATATCCAGATCCTCGCCCCGGATCAAGGCCCCTTCCCGCCCGTCAACGGAGACGAGGGAACCCTAGTCGAGACGGTCGTGAATCTGCTGGGAAACGCCATTAAATATTCGCGCAACGGCGGGGTCATTACCCTAAAAATTGAGCAGAACGGGGATGACCTGTGCCTGTCTGTAGCGGATACCGGAATCGGGATCGCCAAAGACGACCTCCCTTACATCTTCAATGATTTCTATACCGGCCAGGACGGTCAAAAAGTTGAGAAGAGCACCGGGCTGGGACTGGCCATCTGCCGTCGCATCATCGAGGCCCACCATGGTTCGATCGACGTGGAGAGCGAACTGGGCCAGGGAAGCACTTTTACAGTTCGACTGCCTATCCTGAAATCAAAGGCATAATGGAAAAACCTCATCTAGATCCTAAGGAGACGACTGATGAACACAAAAAATAAACTTCTCATCATCGACGACGATCCCGACTATGTGAGCGGAATCAAATCTGTTCTTGAGAAAGCCGATTATGATGTGGACGTAGCTTACAACCCCAAGGATGGCTTCCAGGCTCTCCAGAGCAAACACTACGACCTGCTCCTGCTCGACATCATGATGGGCCGCGGCGCAGAAGGAGTGGCGGTTGCCCGGAAGATCAGAAAGGACCCGAAACTGAGAAATATGCCGCTCTTGATCATCACCGGGATCCGGGAACAGATCGCATTTCTCTTCCCGGGACAACCGGTCCATCCCAATTTTGTGGAGACGGACGAGTTGCTCGAGAAACCGGTAGAACCGAAGCTTCTCCTGGAAAAAGTGAGCGCCCTTCTGAATGCAGCAAAACAAAAAAAGGCATAGATCCTAACAACGACAAGGAGACCATTGAATGGTAACAGAACTATCCTTTAGCCAGGAAGTCACAAACCTCATGTACGCTTCGCACGGGGAGCCGATCACCCACTGCCTGCAATGCGGAACGTGCTCAGGGACCTGCCCGGCGGCCGAGTTCATGGACCATACCCCCCGCGCGCTCATCGGGATGATCCGGGCCGATCTCAAGGATGAAGTTTTGGCCAGCAATACCTACTGGTCATGCGCATCCTGTTTCTACTGCAACGTACGCTGCCCGGCGGGGATCGACATCGCCGAAATGATGTACGCCTTGAAGCGCTACTCCATGTGGAAAGGACAGTCCCGAGAGGGCTTGATCGGCCCCGACTTCTCCGAGGCCTTCGTGAAAATGATCGTGAATTCCGGAAGATCGTTTGAGCCTCTGCTCGCCGCGACTTACCTGCCGAAATTCAGCGCGAGTGACATCATCCAGGAAGGTCTGACCGCCACCGGGCTGGTGCTGAAAGGTAAAATGCCCCTGCTTCCGAAGAAGATCAAAGGGCTCAAAAACTTCCAGCGCATGGTGCGAAGGATCATCCCCATAGGAGAGCCGGAATGAAGAAATATGCGTACTATCCCGGCTGTTCCCTGGAAAGCCTAGCCAAGAGCTATCACCTATCTGCTATCGCGGTGGCGAATGAATTTGGCTTGGAGTTGAATGAGATCAAGGACTGGAATTGCTGCGGCTCCACAGCCTATTTTCCGGTGGACGAACTCCTGGCGTACACGCTGGTTTCGCGCAATCTCGCCCTTGCGGAAAAAATGGGCGCCAGTGACTTCGTCGCCCCCTGCAGCGCGTGCTACAAGAATGCGTATTTCACCAATACCTACCTGCAGAGCGATCAGGATCTGGCCGATCATATCAATTACGCCCTGGAAGAGGATAATTTGCATGTCAACGGATCCTTAAAGGTCCGTCATCTCATCGAGCTGTTCATCGAGGATGTGAAATTAGAAGAGGTTGCAAAGAAAGCCACACACCCGCTCAAGGGTCTGCGCGTGGCACCCTACTATGGCTGCCAGCTGGTGCGTCCTAGGAAAGCCAAGGAGGATGTGGAGAATCCACGCTACTTTGAAAATCTCCTCGCGGCCATCGGCGCAGAGCCCATTGAATATGCGAATAAAACCCGCTGCTGCGGCGGTTCTTTGATCATCACGAACCGCAGGGCCGCCCTGGACATGGTGCAGATCTTATTGCAGGACGCTGTCGATCACGGCGCGGAGGTTATCGCGACCACCTGCCCGATGTGCGATGTCAACCTGGAGGTTTACCAGGAACAGGTCAACCGGGAGTTCGGGACACATTACTCGGTCCCGGTGATGTACTTCACCCAGCTGATGGGACTGGCGCTCGGGATCGACCCGGCCAAGCTGGGCGTTGGGAAGAACGAACTCGCCAGCCTGCAGGCGAAAGCTGCCGCGCCTCAGTCGGAAACCAAATAAGCATCTCACGCGATTCCTGTACACAACACGCATTGAAGGAATACGACACAGGAGACTAACCTATGACTGAACGAATCGGTGTTTACGTATGTCACTGCGGGACGAACATAGCCGGAATTGTTGACGTCGCCGGCGTCAGCAAGTGGGCCGGCGAGGCACTCGCAGGGCGCGGGGTGGTGATCGCCCGCGACTACAAGTTCATGTGCTCCAGCCTCGGCCAGGAGCTGATCCAGAAGGATATCAAGGAACAAAAACTGACCCGCGTGGTGGTCGCGGCCTGCTCGCCTCACCTGCACGAGCCAACCTTCCGCAATGCCTGCAAGGGCGCCGGATTGAATCCGTACCTGTGCGAGCTGGTATCCATCCGGGAGCAGGACTCCTGGGTCCATACCGATAAGGTCGCCGCAACCGCAAAAGCCAAGGCGATCATCTCGGGCGGCGTGGAGAGGGTGATCCACGATGAGGAGCTTGAGCCCCTGCGGGTTCCCATTCATCCGGATACGCTGGTCGTCGGCGGCGGGATTGCCGGGATTCAGGCTGCCCTTGAAATCGCGGATGCCGGGTTCCACGTTTACCTGGTGGAACGAGAGCCGTCGATTGGCGGGCATATGGCTCAATTCGACAAGACCTTCCCCACCCTGGACTGCTCGGCCTGCATCCTGACCCCGAAAATGGTGCAAGTTGGCAATCACCCCAATATTACCCTGCTCACCTGGAGCGAGGTGACCAAGGTGGATGGTTTCATCGGCAATTTCGACGTCTCTATTAAGAAAAAAGCCCGCTATATCAAGGAGGCAGACTGCACCGGCTGCGGCATCTGCTGGGAGAAATGCCCCAAGAAGGTGGTGGACGAGGTCTTCGAGGCCGGCCTGGGAAAACGGAAGGCGATCTATGTTCCCTTCCCTCAGGCTGTCCCGAAATACCCGGTCATCGACGATGTAAACTGCACTTACTATATCAAGGGCACCTGCAAGGCATGCGAGAAGTTCTGCCCGACCAATGCGATTGACTTTAATCAAAAGGATGAAGAAATCAATGTCAAGGTTGGGAATATCATCCTGGCGACCGGTTATGACCTGTTCGACGCGACCCGCATCCCCCAGTACGGCTACAAGCGTCTGGCGAATGTCTACACCAACCTGGAGTTCGAACGCCTGTCCAATGCTGCCGGTCCGACGGGTGGAAATATTGTCCTGCGCGATGGCAAGACCGTTCCTCAGGCGGTCGGAATCGTCCACTGCGTGGGCTCCCGCGACCAAAACTACAATCCCTACTGTTCCTCCATCTGCTGCATGCAAAGCCTGAAATTTGCCCACCTGGTGCACGAACGCACCGGCGCGGAGGTCTACAACTTCTATATCGACATGCGGACTCCCAGCAAGGGGTACGAGGAGTTCTACCAGCGCTTGCTGGAAGAGGGAACGCACTTCGTACGCGGGAAGGTTGCTGAGGTAACCAACGTCGCGCGCGTCCCAGCTGAGGAAGGAAAGCTGATCATCCAGGTCGAGGATACGCTGATCGGCAAACAACGGCGCATCCCTGTGGATATGGTGATCCTTTCTGCCGGGCTGCAAGCCCGCCATGACGCCAAAGAAGTCGCAAAATTATTCGGGATCGCCTGCAGCTATGACAACTGGTTCATCGAGAGACACCCGAAGCTCGACCCGGTGGCTACCATGACCGAAGGCATCTACATCGCTGGTGCTGCCCAGGGGCCCAAAGACATCCCGGCCAGCGTGGTGCAGGGGGCGGCGGCGGCGGCGCGCGTCCTGGGAAAGATCCAGCAAAAAGAGGTCTCCCTCGAACCCATACGGGCCACCGTGAACCAGGACATGTGTTCCGGCTGCCGGATATGCAACAACCTCTGTCCGTTCAATGCCATCCTCTTCCATGAGGACAAGATGGTCTCCGAGGTAAATCCGGCCCTCTGTCAGGGCTGCGGAACCTGCGTGGCAGCCTGCCCGGCGGGCGCGATCAGCGGCACAGGCTTCTCCAATGAACAAATCCTCTCGCAGATCGATGGCCTGCTCCTGCTGAACATTCCCCACCAGCCGGCGCCGGTAGCGCAATAGGAGAGTGCAAAATGACCGAAGAAACAAAACCGTTTGAACCCGTCATCATCGGTTTTACCTGCAACTGGTGCTCGTACCGTGCGGCCGATATGGCCGGTACTGCCCGCATGAAGTATGCCCCCAACGTCCGCCTGATCCGGCTGATGTGCTCCGGGCGTCTCGACCCGACGTTCGTTTTCAAGGCATTTGCCGGTGGGGCGGACGCGGTCCTCGTCTCCGGGTGCCATCCGGGGGATTGCCACTACTCGACTCAAAATTATAAGGCCATGCGCCGCTTCCACCTGATGAAGCGCGTCCTGGCCCAATTGGGCATCGAATCCGGCCGCCTCAAACTCCTGTGGGCCAGTGCGGCAGAAGGGGCCATCTTTGCAAAAGAGATCAACAGCTTCGTCGAGCAGGTGCGGGCCCTGGGTCCGCTCAATTGGAACACGACCAGCCCTGAAATCCTGGACAAAACCGTGAAAGAGGAGGTGATCGCATGAGCAAACCGAAATTCGCAATGTACTGGGCTGCCTCCTGCGGTGGATGCGAAATATCCGTCCTGAACATCCACGAGAAAATTCTGGATGTGGACGCCGCCTTTGACATCGTCTTCTGGCCGGTCGCCATGGATGCCAAGTACAAGGATGTGGAAGCCATGGAGGACGGGGATATCACCCTGTGCCTGTTCAACGGCGGTATGCGCAACGATGAAAACGAACACATGGCCAAACTGATGAGACAGAAATCCAAGATCCTGGTGGCTTTCGGCTCGTGCGCATGCGAAGGCTGCATCCCCGGTCTGGCCAATTTCAGCTCCCTGGGGGAGATGGTGGATACGGCGTTCACGACCCTCACCACCGATAACCCTACAAACCTGCGGCCACAGCCCTCCTTTACCATGCCGGAGGGTGAACTCCACATCCCAACCCTGAATCCCTTCTTGAAGACCCTGGACCAGGTCGTGGATGTCGATTACTACATGCCCGGCTGCCCGCCTGAATCCAACCAGATCGCAGCGGTGGTTGACCTCGTCATCGCCGCTCTGAACGGGAAGGCTGAACTGCCTCCCAAGGGAGCGACGATCGGCGCCGGCAATTCCACCGTCTGTGATGAATGCCCGCGCAAAAGAAACGTCAAATCCATCAAGGAGTTCAACCGCATCCAGATGATCCACGCCGATCCCGAACTGTGCCTGCTCGAACAGGGCATCCCCTGCAACGGCCCGGCGACGCGCTCCGGCTGCAATGCTCGCTGTCCGATCGCCGGGGCTCAGTGCATCGGCTGCTACGGTCCGGCCGAGGGAGTGGTGGATTACGGCGCCCGCCTGGTCTCCGCCTTCGCCTCCGTGATTGACAGCGAGAAGCCGGACGAAATTGACAAAATCCTGGACGGATTGGTGGATCCAGCCGGGCAATTTTATCGGTTCAACCTGGCTGGTTCCCTGCTGCGAGCCAGCAAAGCGGCCCAGACCAACACAGCAGCACAGAAAGGATGATGAACATGCAACGAATCACCATCGATCCCATCACCCGGTTGGAGGGCCACGGTAAAATCGAGATCTTCCTGAACGATGAAGGCAACGTCGCCAATACCTACTTCCAGATCCCCGAACTGCGCGGCTTCGAGCGTTTTTGCATCGGCCGGCCGGTCGAGGAAATGCCCCTGCTGACCAACCGCATCTGCGGGGTTTGCCCGGAAGCCCACCATATGGCGGCTGCCAAAGCGGTGGATGCGGTCTATCATGTCGACCCGCCCGCTCCTGCCAAGAAACTGCGCGAGCTGCTCTACAGCGCGTTCTACTGCACGGATCACACCACCCATTTCTACGCACTGGGCGGCCCGGATTTCATCATGGGGCCGGATGCGCCTGTCGCCGAGCGCAACATATTGGGTGTCATTCACAAGGTGGGCCTGGAAGTCGGCGGCAAGGTCATCCAAATGCGCAAGTACGGTCACACCGTGGTTGAGATCATCGGTGGTCGCAAGGTCCACCCCTGCACCTCCATCCCCGGCGGTCTGACCAAGGGCATCACCGAGGAACAGCGCAAGCAGATCGAAGAAATGGGTCGCTTTGCCATCGAGTTCGCCCAGTTCAGCCTGAAAGCCTTCAACGATATCGTCCTGGGCAATAAACAGTATGTGGACCTGATCCTAGGAGATATCTACACGCACCACACCTATTACATGGGCCTGGTCGACGAGAACAACAAAGTAAACTTCTATGACGGCAAGGTTCGTGTGGTTGACCCGGACGGCAAGGAGTTCGTCAAGTATGCCCCCAAAGACTACGCCGACAACATCGCCGAGCATGTCGAGCCCTGGACCTACCTGAAATTCCCCTACCTCAAGAAGGTCGGCTGGAAAGGCCTGGTGGACGGCAAGGACTCCGGTATCTATATGGCGACCCCGCTCTCCCGCCTCAATGCCTCCGATGGCATGGCCACCCCCCTCGCCCAGGCCGAATATGAGAAGTTCTATAAGACCTTGGGCGGCAAGCCGGTGCACCAGCGCCTGGCCATCCATTGGGCGCGCCTGGTAGAATTGCTCTATGCCGCAGAACGTTGGATGGAACTAGCCACCGACCCGGAGATCACCTCCCCGAACTTCCATACCATTCCGACCGAGAAACCGACCGAAGGGGTGGGGATCGTGGAGGCGCCGCGTGGAACCCTGACCCACCATTACTGGACCGACGAGCGCGGCGTGGTGACCAAGGTCAACCTGATCGTAGGCACCACCAATAACTACGCGCCCATCACCATGTCCATTAAAAAGGCTGCGGACAGCCTCATCAAGAAGGGGAAGGTCAATGAAGGTCTGCTCAACATGGTCGAGATGGCCTTTCGGGCCTACGACCCTTGCTTCGGCTGCGCCACCCACTCCCTGCCCGGACAGATGCCGCTGGAAATCACCATCCATGCAGCTGACGGTGAAAGGGTCGACGTACTGAAGCAGTACTGCTGAGTGCTGGCTGGGAACCGATCGAGGGTTGCAAATTCAATTTTGCAACCCTCCTGAGTTCTTGCAAAACCTATGGACGCACCGAAGACACTCATCATCGGCCTAGGCAACCCGATCCTCGGGGATGACGGGGTCGGCTGGCGCGTCGCCGAAGAAGTTGCCAAATTCATCTCGGATCAGCGGGAGGTTGAAGTGGATTGCGTCTCGGTGGGAGGTTTGAGCCTGATGGAGCGCATGACCGGCTTCAAGCGAGTCATCCTGATCGACGCCATCTACACGGGTCAGTGTGCAGAGGGAACCGTTCAGCGGTCCGATCTGTCCGACCTGCCCGACCTGACCTCCGGCCATTCTGCCTCTGCCCATGATACCTCTCTGCGCACGGCACTCAAAGTCGGCCGGAGCATGAACGTGACCCTTCCAGACGATGAAGCGGTGACGATCATCGCAGTCGAAGCCAAGAACGTCTACGACTTCACCCAGGAACTATCCGCGGCTGTTGCCGCGGCAGTCCCCCAAGCAGTGCAAAGCGTGCTGGACGCGCTGAAGAATTGATCGGGTTGTCCAAACTTGAAAGGAAATGCCATGGTATCACCTGAACTCCTGCTAAATTATCCCTTTTTTGCCATGCTCAGCGAAGAACAACGCAAAGCGGTGGCCCTGATCACCGAACAGAAGGCCTATCCAAAAGGGACCATCCTGCTTAAGGAAAATACTTCCGCCACCAAGTTGATGGTTTTACTCGAAGGCGATCTTGACCTGATTTACAGCGGTGGCGGGGAGGGTGCTATCACCAACGCCCTGGTCGGCTCGATTGCACCCGGAGAAGCCTGTGGCGTATCTTCACTGATCGAACCGTACCAATATATATCCTCGGTGAAAGCCACGGTGCCGGTAACGGTGATCGAAATAGACGGCATCGCCCTGCGCGCCCTCATGCAGGTCGATTCAAAACTCGGCTTTGTGATGATGCGCAACATCGCCGCAGCCGTGTTAGAACGCTTGAAGTACACGCAGGTCGAGCTGGCCGCTGCACGGGCCTGAGCCTCCTCAGAAAGAGAAGGACTAAAAAGACCTGGGCTTCCTCAGGGGAGCCTGGTCTTTTTCATTCATCCTCATTGAAACTCGTTATATCCGAGAGACGTACATGAATTTAAAGCAAGCATTAAGCATCAAGGAGGCTGATATGAATGAAGCGCCTGTCCCACCCTCACAAAAAGCGGACCACACCGTTGCCATATTGACGATCGTCGCCACCGCCCTCGTCCTGCTGGCGTGCATTGCCGGCTGTACCGGGGTACTGGTAGCCGCCATCACACACATCCATTAAAACCATGTGTTCGTATTGATCGAGGCACCCCTTGAACCTACGGAGTGCCTCGGCTTTGATCAACCCTCACTGGTCATGATGAAGAGCGGCTTCATCTCAAAACTTTCGTACTTGGGTCGGTATCGATCGGTATTGTAATACTGCTCCACGTTGACGATCTTCTTGATGCCGGTCACGACATCCAGGGGGACATTGTCGTATCGCCCGTTCTTCAGGACGACCAACCGTCCGTGGATACCTTTCAGAACCAAATCCAACGCCAGATTGCCAAAGGCCATCGGGACGACCGAGTCGATGGAATCCGGGTCGCCGCCCCGCACCATATAGCCAAGCTTTTGTTCAAGGGCATCGATGCTGACCCCCTTGTTATACTTCGGAGAAAGCTCCTTGAGGCGTGCCGCTACCAGATCGCCGATCCCGCCCAGTTTGGCGTGGCCAAAGGCGTCTGTGGACCGATCCGCGAAGACCATCTCCCCGCCTTCAAACATGGCCCCTTCAGAGACCAGGACGATCGAATAGCGGCTGGGATTGTTATTGCGATCGAGGGTCAGCAGTTCGGTCAATCGATCGATGTTGAATTTAAACTCCGGGATGACGCAACGATTGGCCGCCCCCGCCATGGTGGGCAGCATCGCCGTGAAACCGGCATAACGGCCGAAGACTTCCAACACCAGGAAGCGTTCGTGGGAGCCGGCAATGGTACGCAGGCTGTTGGTCAGGGAGATGGTGCGCGTCACGCAGGTGCTGAAGCCGATGCAGTAATCGGTTCCGGGCACATCGTTGTCCATCGTCTTAGGGATGGCAATGACCTTGACGCCTTCCTGATAGAGGCGTACCCCGTAACTGAGGGTATCGTCACCTCCGATCGGGATCAGGTAATCTATTCCCAGGAAATCCAGATTCTTCAGGACTTCCGCGGTCACATCATTTTTTTCCTCGTGATATCTATCCTTGAGATGCGGCGGCACTCGGTCGAGCTGGACCCGGGTTGGGTTGGTCCGTGAGGTATGCAGGAAGGTCCCGCCGGTGCGTCCGGCCTTGTTGACGATCTCCTCGGTCAAAACCTGGTAATTGTCACTGTTATCGGCGTCCTTGGCGCGGATGGTATCCACCAGCCCGCGCCAGCCGTGGCGGATGCCAATCACCTGATACCCTTCGCGCAGGGCGCGCACAGTGACCGAGCGAATGGCCGGATTCAACCCCGGCACGTCCCCACCTCCGGTCAGGATGCCGATTACTCCCGGTTTCTTTTTTACAGACATTCAGGCCTCCAAAATGATGAGACAAATGAATTCGTTTGATTATACTCCACGCGTTTTAGAGCGACGAATGTCCTCCAACCCGTGGGATGGAGAACGGCATCTCCCCTTGTGCCGATCCGAGGGGTGCCTGTGCTCAGATCATCTCCCCTTGACCTCGCTCCGGCTGCCTTTGGCCGTGCAAGGATTGATCCAACACGAATAGGATCAACGCTGCCCAAATGATCCCAAAACCGATCAGGCGGGCTTGGTTGAACGGTTCATGATAGACAAATACGCCGAGCAGGAACTGGATCGTGGGATTGATATATAACAGGAGGCCGACGGTGGATAAAGAAGCGCGTTGCACCGCCGAGGCAAAAAAGAGCAGGGGGGCGATCGTCACGATCCCCGCCATGACCAGCAGGATATCCGTACTAAAGTCACCGTGCAGGAAAGCTCCCTGGCCGGCCAGCGTGGCATAGAGCAAGAAGCCAAGGGCCGGGAGAAATAGGATCCCTGTTTCCAGGGTCAGTCCGTAAAGCGGACCAAGTGGAGCGGTCTTTTTCACAAAGCCGTATAAACCGAAGGAGATCGCCAGTGTCAGGGCGATCCAGGGCAGAGATCCATAGCCGAAGGTGAGATAGAGCACTCCTACCGTCGCCAGGCCGATGGTGACCCACTGCAATGGACGCAGGCGTTCACCCAAAAAGAATACCCCCAGCAACACGCTGACCAACGGGCAGATGAAATAGCCAAGGCTGGTCTCAACGATATACCCGGCACCCACCGCCCAAACATAGGTCAGCCAGTTGATGCCGATCAGGATGGCTGCCAATGCGTAGATTCCTAGGACACGCCGCCGCAGGGCTGCGGTGCGGAAGGCTTTTCCCTGTCTCAGGATCAGGATTCCCAGGAACAGCAGCAGAAACGACCAGAGCACACGATGGGCGAGCAATTGCAGGGCCGGCACCTGACTCAATAGTTTCCAATAAACCGGGTAGAACCCATAGAGAAGGTAGGCTGCAATGGCGTACCCGATGCCCTTGTTCAAATCATGATTCTCCGATGAATGGCTCACGGCAAGTATAACACCCCTCATGCCGTCTCTTCCTTGGCATTAACGGTCATTCAATAGTATGATTCAGTGTGGGATAATCCGGTCTGAACCGACACCCATCCCTTAAGGAGATCCTCTCCACCATGGAACCCCTCATCCCCCAGCCCACCTCGATCACCCCGGGAACCGGGACTTTCCGTCTCTCACCGGAGGCGGTCATACGTGTCAATCCAGGATCTCCACAGTCCATCAGAATCGCGAAAGCCCTAGCCCGTCTGCTCAGGCCAGCGACCGGCTACGACCTGCCCGTTCAGATATCCGGCGATCCAGCGCCTGCAGGCAGCCTCGTCCTGACCATCCCCAACCAGGACGCCTCCCTTGGTGAGGAAGGGTATGAGCTGCAGATCGAACCCCAGCTGATGACCCTCCGGGCTTACGAGCCGCACGGACTCTTCCACGGCATCCAGACGATCCGCCAACTCTTTCCACCTTCCATTGAGGCAGGGAATCTCCAGGCCGGGCCCTGGAACATCGATACCGGGTTGATCCACGACCTCCCACATTATGCGTGGCGAGGCGTCATGCTGGATGTCGCCCGGCACTTTTTCAAACCGGAAACCGTCATCCGGCTGATCGACCTCCTGGCCGCTTATAAGTTCAACATTCTTCATCTGCATCTGACCGACGACCAGGGCTGGCGCTTGATGATCAATTCCTGGCCAAACCTGGCTAAGATCGGCGGCAGCACGGCCATCCGGGGCGATCCCGGCGGCTATTTCACCCAAGAAGAGTATCAGGCGATCGTAGAACACGCCCGGGCGTGCTTCATCACCGTCATCCCGGAGATCGACCTGCCCGGCCACACCTGTGCCGCGCTGGCCTCCTACCCCGAGCTGAATCCGGGCGGCAAGGCACCTGCGCTCTACACCGGAAGCGAGGTCGGGTTCAGCTCTCTCTCCATCTCCGAACCGATCACCCAGCAATTCCTGGGGGATGTGATCCGGGAGGTTGCTGCCCTGACGCCGGGCCCTTACCTGCACATCGGTGGGGATGAAGCCCATTCGACCACTGAGCAAGACTACCGGCAGTTTATTGAAAGGTTGCAGGAACTGGTTCTGGCGCACGGGAAGAAGCCCCTGGGCTGGGAAGAGATCGCCCGCGTTGAGCTTGTGCCCGAGGCGGTCGTCCAATACTGGATCAACAGTGAATGGGCGCTCAAAGCCGGGCTGCATGGAAATCCAGTGGTCATGTCCCCCTGCACCAAGGCGTATATGGATATTAAGTACAATGAAGATACCCCCTTCGGACAAACCTGGACCGGCAGCTATACCGAAATCCAGGATGCCTATGAGTGGGACCCGTCCACCTTCTTGAGCGACCTGCCACCAGAAGCCATCCTCGGACTGGAGGCGCCGCTCTGGACCGAGGAGATTGCCACCCCCGAGTACCTGGACTTCATGCTCTTTCCGCGCTTATGCGGTTACGCCGAAATCGGCTGGACCCCGGCGCAGAAACGGGACTGGGGGGACTACCGACGGCGCCTGGCTGGGCACGGCGACCGCCTGACAGCTATGGGTGTGAATTATTACCGCTCGCCGCAAATCTCCTGGAATGACTGATCGATTATCCATTCTTTCCTTACAAAGCGAGGGATGGTTAACTTTATGAGAATCTTCGTTCCCGGGCGGATTTGTCTGGTCGGCGAGCATTCTGATTGGGCTGGCGGTTATCGTCGAATCAACGCCCAGATTGAGAAAGGCTATGCTCTGATTACGGGCACCGACCAGGGAATTTACGCCGAGGTCTCCCCGCATCCAACCTCGCTGATGCTTACCTACACTGCCCCCGATGGCACGCGGGATGGGCCATACGAAATTCCCATGGAAGCTCAAGCCCTTCTGGCAGAAGCCCAAAAGGGCGGGTTCTGGAGCTATATTGCCGGCGTCGCTTATCAGGTGCTCACCAATTACCACGTTCGCGGCCTGGTCATCGACAACTACAAGACCGATCTGCCGATCAAGAAGGGGCTCTCCTCCAGCGCTGCCATCTGCGTGCTCACTGCCCGGGCGTTCAACCGCGTTTACGACCTGAAGCTGACCACCCGCGGCGAGATGGAGCTGGCTTATCAGGGTGAGATCACGACACCGTCGCGCTGCGGCCGCATGGACCAGGGTTGCGCGTTTGGCAATCGCCCCATCCTCATGACGTTTGACGGCGACCGCCTGGAGACGACAGAACTGCAGGTAAACCAGCCCATGTATTTCGTCCTGGTCGACCTCCAGGCCAAAAAAGACACCCCGGAGATTCTCAACCGACTGAACCGCTGCTTCCCGTTCGCTGAAAACGACGTTGAGCGCGGGGTTCAGGAACTTCTCGGACCGATCAATCAGCACATTGTTTTCCAGGTGATCGAGGCCCTGCATGACTCCGACCCACAAAAACTCGGAGCTTTGATGACCGAGGCGCAGGCCTCTTTCGACAGGTATGCCACCCCTGCCTGTCCGGAGGAATTGACCTCGCCGGTCCTCCACCGCGTCCTGAACCATACATCGCTCCGGCCGCATGTCTGGGGTGGCAAGGGGGTCGGCTCGCAGGGTGACGGCACAGCGCAGTTCATTTGCCGCAGCGCGGAGGATCAACAAGAGGTTACCCAGATCCTGGATCGCGACCTTGGGCTGTCTTGCCTCAAGCTGACCATCACTCCGCAACAGAGGATTCGCAAAGCCGTGATCCCTGCCGCCGGGTTCGGGACGCGCCTTTTTCCAGCAACCAAGGCCACCAAGAAGGAGCTTTTCCCCATCGTGGACAGGGACGGAATCGCCAAGCCGGCCATACTGATCATCGTCGAGGAGGCCCTCGAAGCCGGCATCGACGAGGTCGTCATCGTCGTGCAGAAAGGCGACCTGGAGGGGTTTCGTTCATTTTTCACTGAACAGATCTCAATCGAAAATTACAATAAGCTGCCGCCGCCCTTCCAGGAATACTCCCGCCGCCTGCTGGAGATTGGCCGGCACGTCATCTTTGCCATCCAATCCGCCCAGGAGGGTTTTGGCCATGCCGTCTTTTGTGCGCAGGAGAGGATCGGGAATGAACCCTTCCTGCTCATGCTGGGGGACCACCTCTATCATTCCACCTCAAAAGTTTCCTGCGCCCGCCAGTTGCTGGAGGCCTACCGGAAGCATGGAAACAGCCTGGTCGGGATGCGACGAACACCCGAGAGCCAGCTTGGAAATTTCGGGGCGCTGACCGGCGTCTGGCTGGAGGAAGGACGCCTGCTCAACGTTACCGAGTTTGCAGAAAAACCCACCCTGGATTACGCCCGCACCAACCTGCGCGTCCCTGGTCTGCCCGAAAATGAGTACTTGACCGTCTTCGGGCAGTACATTCTTCAGCCGGAAGTGTTCGGCTATTTGCAGAAACATATCGAAAACAATGTTCGCGAGCGCGGGGAGTTCCAGCTCACCTCCGCTCTGGATAGTCTGCGCCAGGAACACGGCTTTTCCGGGTTGATGATCGATGGCAAGCGCTTCGATATCGGCCACCCGGATGATTATCTGGAGACCCTGCAGACATTCCGGGGATGAATTTGCACAAAAAAACCACGTCTTCACCCTGGCGTGGGTTTTTTATTTGGCCAGACATTTCCACTGATCGGGAGTGCGATACGGGATTTCAGCAGCACAATGCGACGCTGCAGTCAGGCATCATTGCGTCCCATAACCGGATTCGGGCAGGGGTCCGATCAGACCTTGGCTTTCGTCAATCTCAAACTGTTGCTCACTACGAATACGCTGCTGAACGCCATGGCTCCAGCTGCCAGCATCGGATTGAGCAAACCCAGGGCGGCCGCTGGGATCAAGATCACATTATAGAAGAACGCCCAAAACAGATTCTGCCGGATCGTTCTGAGCGCCCTGCGTGACAGGGAGATGGCGCGCGCCACGCCGCGCACATCACCGCTGATCAGTGTGACCGGGGCAGCCGCCATGGCCACATCCGTCCCTGTGCCGATGGCGATCCCCACGTCCGCCTGTGCAAGCGCCGGAGCGTCATTGATCCCGTCCCCCACCATCGCCACCACGGCACCACCTGCCTGCAGCGCTTTCACCTGGCCCGCTTTTCCTTCAGGAGCCACTTCGGCCAGGACCTCATCGATCCCAACCTGACTGGCGATGGCCTGTGCGGTCTTACGGTTGTCACCGGTGAGCATCACAACCTTTAGACCCATCCGATGCAGATCCTCGATTGCAGCCTTTGATCCTTCCTTCAGGGTATCCGCCACAGCGATCACCCCGCGCACCGAGCCATTCACCGCGACCATCATGGCGGTCTTCGCTTGTCCTTGCAAGCGCTCGACCTCGCCGGCCAGGCCGTCCAACGCATAGCCCTGCGCAGACATCCACCCCGGGCTTCCAATCGTTACCGCCTGCCCCTCCACCTCAGCCGCAACACCCGCACCCGCCTCGGATATGAAACCTGTGGGTTCGACCAGTGTCAGGCCGCGGGAAGTGGCCTCAGCCCATACCGCCTCCCCTAACGGGTGCTCGCTGCCCTTCTCCACCGAGGCTGCCAGGCGAAGCAGTTCCGCCTCCTCAAGCTTCCCGTCCGTGAGCAGGTCTGTGACTGCAGGGTGACCGTTGGTGAGAGTTCCGGTTTTGTCTAATACGACCAGTGAAATCCGACCGGCGCGCTCCAGGGCCTCACTGCTGCGAAACAATATACCCAGCTCGGCGCCTTTTCCAGTGCCAACCATCACGGCGGTTGGCGTCGCCAATCCCATCGCGCACGGACAGGCAATGACGAGCACCGCCACCATATTAATCAGAGCGCGCGTGAACTGCGGAACTACCGGGGACGCTGGAACGAGGAAATACCAGACCAGGAAGGTAACCGCGGCGATCCCAATCACGCCGGGGACGAAGACCGCCGAAACCTGATCGGCCAGTTTTTGGATCGGGGCCTTACTCCCCTGGGCCTCCTCTACCAGACGGACGATCTGCGCCAGGGCGGTCTCGCGCCCGACCCGGGTGGCCTCGAAGCGCAGCAAGCCCTGCTTGTTCAACGTGGCACCGATGACCGGATCGCCGGGTCCTTTTTCGATCGGAAGCGACTCGCCAGTCAGCATGGATTCATCCACCGCAGAGCGCCCTTCCACGATCACACCGTCCACCGGGATCTTTTCCCCTGGATGCACCAGCACCAGATCACCGACCTTGACCTCCTCGATCGGGACCTCCATTTCACGGCCGTCCCGAACAATCCGGGCGGTCCTGGCTCGCAGGCTCATCAACTTTTTGATGGCTTCGCTGGTGCGTCCTTTGGCGCGTGCCTCCAGATATTTTCCCAGACGGATCAAGGTGATGATCACCGCAGAGGTCTCAAAATAAACCTGGCCACTGAGTACCCCGAGCGCGATGAAGATCGAATAGAAGTAGGCCGCGGACGACCCCATGGCGATCAATACGTCCATATTGGCGGAACGGTTGCGCAGGGACTTGTAGGCACCCACGTAATACTGCCATCCCACATAAAACTGGACCGGGGTGGCGACCGCCCCCATCAGAAGGTTAACCCAGGCTGCCTGCGCCCAGCTGCCGAACAGGCCAAAATCACGCGCCATCGTAAACAAGAACAGGGGGATGGTAAGAATCAATCCCAGGATGAGCAGACGGCGCTGTTCGTCGATTTCACGCTGGCGTGCCAGAGCTTCAGCATCCTCAATTTCCCCGCCCAGCTCAACCGCCTCGAATCCGCCCCGGACCAGCGCTTGCCGGATCTCGGCCTGGCTCACCAGGGTCGGCACGTACGTGACCCGTACCCGCTCACTGGCGAGGCTGAGAGACACCGTGAGCACCCCTTCGAGCCTGGTCAGTGCCTTTTCCAAACGGCGGGCATCATTGTCATCGTCCAGCCGTTTCAGGATCAGCTCGGCCTCGCCGGTGGCGATCCCATAGCCGGCGCGCTCAATGCGCGCCATGAGGTCGGGCAGGCCGACCCGGCCCGGATCGAACTCCACACTGGCGCGCTCGGAGGAGAGATTGACCACGGCGCTCGTCACCCCATCGAGCTTCTTCAGGTTCCGCTCGACCGTGGCAACGCAGTTAGCGCAGGTCATGCCGGTGACCGGCAGGGTGAGCTGTTTCGATTCGGACATCGTGGAACGATCTTCTATCCTTTCAGGCTGTCCCGATGGACAGCCTGAAAGGTCATCGGCGGTTTTAGGCTGCGACGGGGTAATTGATCTCAGCCAATACCGCCTTGAGCTGGTCCTCCGTCGCAGGGGTGTCAAATACAATCTTAACCATCTTTGTCATCTGGTCCGCTTTCACGGAAGAGACTCCTTTAACGTCGGCCACCTCGGTCTGGATCGTGTGGATGCAGTGCTCGCACATGATATTTGGTATTAAATAGGATACGGTTTTCATCGTTTTGCTCCTCTGAGATTGGAAAGGATAGCAGGCTACACTTTCGTTGCAGCCACAAAAACGCCGGTGATTTCTTTGAGAACGCGCTCGCGCTCGGAAGGGTCTTCACCGCGGATGGCGGTCGTCACGCAGGAATCCAGGTGGTTCTCGAGGATGGCAGCGCTGATCTTGTTCAAGGCCGCCTGGACCGCCTGGATCTGGCGGATGACGTCGATGCAATACGCTTCCTCTTCCATCATGCGGATCACTCCGTGCAGGTGGCCTTCCACGATCTTCAAACGCTTCAAGCTCTCTTCGTTTTTCATGCTAGCCTCCTACCCCACCCCCCTGGGGGGGGTATACCTTTATTCTACCATTGCGGCTGGCTTTGTCAAGGTGTTGAATTCACAGGTGTTGAATTCACAACCTTCCAGGGATAGGCGGGTTGTTAATGTAAACCCCTCACGAGGGAAGGGATGAGATGCAAAAAATCGCTGTAATCACCGACACGGATGCCAGCCTGCCGCTTGACCTGGCTCTGAAGCACGCTATCACTCAGGTGCCGATTGCCGTCCAGTTCGGGGAAAAGTCCTTCAGGGCCGTCTATGACATCGACGACGCCGAGACATTTCGCCGGATTGACCAGGACAGCAGGCTGCCCACTACGGCTGCCCCTTCCCCCGGCCAGTTCGCAGAGGCCTATCGCGCGGCCTTCGAGGCGGGCGCGGAGTCCGTGCTGTGTTTTACGGTCAGCAGCGAAGTCAGCGCCACCCACGCCGCGGCACGCGACGCGGCCGGCATGTTCCCCGATCGCACGATCCGGGTGGTCGACACGCGCAGCCTGACCATGGGCCAGGGCTGGATGGTCCTGGCGGCGGCCGAAGCCGTCGCCGATGGCGCAACGATCGAGGAAGCTATCGCGACCGCCCAGGATGTCGGGAGTCGCGCCCACCTCTTTACTGCCCTGGCAACCCTGAAATACCTGGCGATGAGCGGGCGGGTCGGACAGGTCGCGGCAGGGATCGCCAATGTCCTCAACGTCAAGCCGATCCTGACGATCCGGGACGGCCGGCTGGACCTGCTCGAGCAGGTCCGCACCCAAACCAAAGCCTGGGACAGGGCAATCGAGCACACCGTGGAGGCAACCGGCGGGAAGCCGGTCGAGCGGATGAGCATCGTGCATGTCAACGCCCTCGAAGCAGCCAATCAGTTCGAAGCCCGCCTGCGCGCCGCCTTGGACTGCCCGGCCGAAATCATCCACGCCGAACTGACCCCCGGGCTATCCGTCCACTCCGGCAATGGAATGGTGGGTGTAGTTATAGTCAGTGGAAAGTATGGCGGGAAATAAATTACTAACATAGCTATCCAGAGAAGTATATCCATCCCAATCAGAATCCAGCTGTGGGGCCTGAAGCGCAACGCCCTCATAAGAGGTGGGGACCGCCCCTGGAGGTGGCAAAACAAATTGAAGATCAACCACCCCCTGGCCTGGATTACCCGGAGGATATAATATTCGCTATATAGAGCCTAAGGCTTTCAGGCTCATCTGGGGCAGAAATAGAGGGAAAGTGTTTATAGTCACTAACCGGACAAAAAATCTTCATCCAAGAACAAGGAGACCACCATGCTTGAAAAAGCGCATGAGATCCAAGGACAACTGATCGACTGGCGTCGTGAATTTCATATGCACCCAGAACTCGGTTTTCAGGAAACGCAGACCTCCAGCCGCGTGGCGGATATCCTGAAAGCCCTGGGGTATCGCGTACGGCAGGGAGTCGGACGCACCGGTGTGGTGGCCGATCTTGGATCTGGGAAACCGGTTATCGCCGTACGAGCCGACATGGACGCCCTGCCACTTCAAGAGGCCAACCCGGTACCCTATACCTCTCAGAATCCCGGCGTGATGCACGCCTGCGGGCACGATGCCCACACGGCCATGGCTCTGGGGGCAGCCTCCTTGCTGGTGAAGGAGAAGTTCCCGGGCATGGTGCGGTTTCTCTTTCAGCCTTCGGAAGAGTCAGGCGATTCAGAAGGCATCAGCGGAGCGCCCCGCATGGTCGCGGACGGCGCACTGGATGGGGTCGACATGATCATCGCCACGCATGTGGACCCCGCCACGCCGGTCGGCGACATTCGCATCGAAGCCGGCCCCGCTTCCGGCGGGGTGGACTCGTGGTTCGGGGCAGTCATCGGCAGGGGCGGCCATGGCGCCAAACCGGAGGAGACCATCGACCCGTTCTATATCACTGCCCATGTCATCCTAGCACTGAACGGGATCGTTTCGCGGCGCTTGGCCCCGTTCAACCCGGCGGTAGTCAGCATCGGCTCGCTGCATGGTGGACACACCGAGAACATTATCCCGGAACGGGTTGAGATCAGTGGCACCCTGCGATTCATCGAGGAAAGTGTGCAGAAGCAGATCCATGCCGAAATCCAGCGAGCCTTTGAATTGGCCCGGGCCTTCGGAGGGGACTATGAGCTGCGCTTTGAGATCGGCGGACTGCCGATGCAAAATCACCCACACGCAACAGAATTGATCCGGCAGGTGTCCACCGACCTGCTCGGAGGCGAGCATGTTCTGCCTCTCAAGAAGGATCTCGGCGCAGAGGATTTCGGTTGTTTTTCTGAGCGCATCCCTGGGGCGATGTTCTTCCTCGGCACGCGTATCGAGGGCGAGGAACACATCATCCACAGTCCGAGGTTCGACCTCGATGAGCACGCCCTTCCGATCGGCACCGCCATCTTCGCCGAGTCTGTTCTACGTTTCTTGAACGGCCAATAATCCCCAATGCAGGAATCGTTATGCAACCCACCGGCGGGGGTGAGTCGTGTCTCAAGTTCCGGAAAGCTACTTTCCAGCCAGCTGGATCAGGCTAGGTGGCACCCAGAAACCCCCATATCCCCAGAAGGCGATCGCCAGGGCAGCTGCCAGTAAAAAGACCCCGAACGCGATGAGAATCCGGTCGTGCCGTTGGTAGTGTAATTCTTCCAACCAGGTGCGCGGTCCAACGCCAAAGGCGCGCAGGTCCATGGCGTCGATAATATCCTCACTACCCAGAATAGCATGGATGGTGACAGGAACCATGATCGGCCCGAGCTTACGCACCTGCTGGAAAAGGCCACCGCTGATCTTCTCCAACTCATAGCCGCGGGCGCGCTGAGCATCCATCGTCAGCTGGAAATCGCGTCCGAAAGTCGGAATGAAACGCATGGTCAGGTCCATGGCATAGGCGAGCTTATCCGGCAGACCGATGCCCCGGAATGTGATCCCATACAGTGCCGGGTTCAACGAATAGGGGATCATGATGGTCATGATGGCGATGCCAAAGACGCGTCCGAACTGGCTGATGGCGTAAAAGGAGCGCTCGACGGTGACCTTCAAGGTCGGCGTCCAACCGAGGATTGAAAAGGGGGCCTGGAAAGCGCGGATGAGATGCTCTGTCTTATACGCCTCCGACCCCCCCCGCCCGGTAAGAAAGGTCAAAAAGGTAAAGAGAAAGACAAAACCGATGATGAAAAGGAACGCACGCCGGATCTCATACCATCTGAGCCCAGAAGTCAAAAGCACGACCACGGCTATCCCCAGGAGCGGCAGGAGAAAACGGATATCCCAGAATAAGAGCGTGGCGGCCAGGTAACAGAGGTAAAAAATGATCCAGGCGCGCGGGTCGAACCACTGGATGAGAGACTTCCGTTGACGGTAACGCCAGGCGACTAACATCAGTACTTGAAATCAAATTACAGGAGGCAGGAATGAGGCCTGCCTCCTGCTATCTAATGTCGTTACCGGCCGGTCTGCTTGAGGATAGCTGCGTAGGCGACAACCAGCAGTGGGACCAGGATGGCGGCGAAGATCAGGTTCGGGCCAGCCGCTGGCAGGAACTCACCGACAATGGCCGCGGATGGGCTGAAGCCATCGATCCAGATGTCGGAGATCGCCGCGAAACCGATCCCCAGGATGTTTCCAAGCATTCCCCAGGTCACGGCAGTAGCGATATCAATATTCTTGCCAAAGGCGAAGCGGACAATAAGCACCAGCACGAAGCCGATAACAATGGAAAGGCCAGCGAAAATGGAGACAGGCTCCGTAGCCGTAAAATACATGCCGTTGGTTACGCTGCGGTTGAAGAAATACAGGATAACCGCCAGCGCCGACAACACACCGCTGACAATCAGGGTGGTATTCAGGCTCTTCCTCCTGTCGATAAACAGCAAGGGTAGTCCAGAAATGAAGCCGATCAGACCGTTGCCAATGCTCCATTGCGGCGAGAGCCCGAAACCGGTCAGGGCATCACCGAACATATTCCCGACCGCGCCGGAGAAGAAGCCCACCACCGGACCAAAGGCATAGCCGAAGAACATGGGAATACAAATGGCCGGGCGCAAGGCGACCTGACTGAGGGAAGGGATGAGAAAGACCGTGCCATTGAACAGCCAGGAGAAGACTGCGTACAGGGCAGCTCCAATCGCCATCCAGACCACCTCACGCGTGCCCACTTCCCAGATCTTGTTCTCACGTGTCGCCAGGTAAATGGCAAAGGCGATCAACAGGCCGACAATCACAAAGACAAAGCGCAAGAGCTGGTTCGAGCCGGTCTGCAACTGCTGGACTCCGAGCAACGTGCCGCCGATATAGACCAGCAGAAAGAAGACCGCCAGGACGACGACCAGTGCGAGTCCAACTCCAAGCAAGCGTTTATTCATGACATTCTCTCCTTTTGGTTGATTTCTTGGTGCGCTAACGCTTCAGCGCGCAGGAAACGCTTTGTCCAGGGCCAATAGCGCATATTCTCTGCCAGCAAGGTGGTCGGGACCAGGCGGCAGGCTTCCAGCCGTCCTGCGTCCCCGAGCACTTCATGAGGTGGTCCATCGGCGATGATCCGGCCATCGGCAAGGAGCAGCACCCGGTTGGCAAAAATAACCGCCAGGTCAACATCGTGCGTGATGAATAAGATGGCTTCAAATCCCGGCAGCTGCAGAATGGCATCCATGAAGTTCATATAGTTGAAATAATCCTGCCCGGCAGTCGGCTCATCCATGACCAGGATGCGCGAACGCATCGCCAGGATGGCCGCAATGCTGACGCGTTTCTGCTGACCGAAGGAAAGCGCGAGGGGTGAATCGTTTTCCTTATCAACGAGGTTGACAATCTCAAGTGCCTCCTTCACCTCCTTTTCAATCTGATCGCGGGGATGCTTTAGATTCTTGGGTCCGAACGATAATTCTTCATTCACCGTGGGCGCAAAAAGCATGTGACTCGGACTTTGGAAAACATACCCCAGCGTGCTGGCAATCTGGGCCACCGTAGCCTCATGGGTGTCACGTCCGTTCACCTGCACGCGCCCGCTTTTCGGTTTAAGCAAGCCGATGGCGTGTTTGACGAAGGTCGTCTTGCCCGCCCCATTTGGGCCCAGGACCGCGATCACATCGCCGCGCCGGATATCCAAGTTGATTCCATGCAGGATTTCGTTACCACTCTCGTAATCGAAAGCGACATTTTCAAACCGGACCAGCGGTTCTTCTTCAGATTCCATCCCTGCTAAACCCGGAAGGATATTCAATTCTGCAGGAGCCGGGTCTTTGGCCGCCCTTTCAATGACCACCTTTGCCGGGAGCTTCACTTCGTGGTAATCCACGACCTCCCCCAGACCTTCCAGCGGGCCCAGGTACTTGATCTCAGCATCGGTCATGAACATCACGCGTTCAGGCCGGATGCGCAGCACATCCTCAACGCGGTGTTCGACCAACAAGACGGTCATGCCCTCGTCAGCCAACCCGCGCACCATGTCCAGCGTCTCATAAGCGGAGGCAGGATCCAAGCTGGCAAGCGGCTCATCTAGAAGCAGGATGCTGGGTTGCATGGCAAGCACGCCGGCCAATGCCACTTTCTGCTTTTCACCGCCTGACAGGCTAAAAGTCTCGCGGGCGCGCAGATCGAGGATGTTCAAATACTTCAGGGTCTGGTCTACCCGTGTCAGGATTTCCGCGCGTGGCCTGCCCAGGTTCTCCAGCCCAAATGCCACTTCATGGAGCACCTTCGTCCCCAGGATCTGACGCTCGGGGTCTTGCAGGACAGTCCCAACCGTCTGGGAGATCTTCGCCAGCGACCACGTTTTTGTTTCCTGGCTGGCGATCAAAATCCGACCTGACAGCTCGCCTTTATAGGAACGAGGAATCAGGCCGTTGATGCAGCGGATGAGGGTCGTTTTACCGCAACCGCTCGCACCAGCTATAAGCAATATTTCGCCCCGCTCAGCTGAAAAGGAAATATTCCGGATAGCGGTCGCTTCTCGATCGCGATAACGAAAGGAAAGGTTTTCGATGACCAGTTGTGGTTCGGCGGCCATTGGGACTCAAAAATAATAACACCGAGTTTTGACTCTAGCCTCTATTCTACATCATTAAGTCGGGAAGATGATATCTACCATATCCCCAACGTGTGCACCCAAATCCTGCGCGGCATTTCCGTTGACCCTCGCGATCTCGATGTAGTTTTCACTGTCCACCAGGGCAATCAGCTCTCCGGATGGACGATGGCCGTACGAGGCGACCAGGCCTCGGATCTCGCGCCCACACACCTGGAAGACGACCTCCCCTGTCCCAAGGATGGCATTTGCTGGTAGATCGGTGGCCAGGTTACCGAAGGCATCTACGGCGATGACGTGGGCCCGCCAGCCGGTCATGGTTTTTTCAGGTGTCGGCAAGGACAAGCGAATCGGGTCTTTGATCGACGGCCCGAGGTCCGACAGCGGGACGCCGTTGGCGAGATGAGCCGCGACCGGGGCGAAGATGTCCCGGCCATGGAAGGTGAAACTGACCTGCGGCAGCCAATATCGTGGATTCGTCAGGTGAACGAAATCCACCGGTCCACCCGCCTGCTCGGCGCTTTCGATCAGCGCAGTACAAAGTCCATTGTCCGGCCCGACGAAGAAATGTGTTCCCAAGCGTGCGGCAATTGCCCGGCGCTCTGTCCCCACGCCGGGATCCACAACGGCAACATGAATCGTGCCGGGAGGGAAGTAGGGAGCTGCACGCTGGAGCACAAACGCCCCTTCGAGGACGTTCTGGGGGGAGATGGTGTGGGAGATATCGGCGATCTGGACTTGTGAGCAGATGCCCCAGATGACTCCTTTCAGCACGCCGGTGAAGCCGTCGCGTAGACCAAAGTCGGTAGTCAGGGTAATGATCGCCATATCGCTTCCAGAAGTCCTCACACCAATTTTTGTCTATGAAGGCGTCCTTCGAGCAGCGCCTGGATCAGACCTTCGATTCAGCCAGAGCGCTTTGAACGACAGAATGATCAGCAGACAATTATAACCTGCAGATTCCATGTTCAAGTCATCCTCCCCGCTGTAAGCACCTAGACTTTGACTTGCATCGATTCCTACGCTATACTTGGGGTCCGGGAAGGTCGTTTTGCCTATCGGTATTAATTTTATTGTCTTGAGGAGGCTTCCACATGTCCGCGTTTAAATTAACCTATGCAACCATGTTCAACCCGTCCGAGGAGCTGCATGACCAATTCGAGGCATCCCTGGTCAAAGCGCGCGCACACCTCGGCAAAGAACATGCCATGTTCATCAACGGCAAGGACATCTTCGCCCGCGAAAAGTTCGAAGATTGTAATCCAGCCAACACCGCTGAAGTGCTGGGAATCTTCCAAAAAGGGGAGGCGCGCAGCGCTCAGGATGCCCTGGCTGCCGCGCGCAAAGCTTTTCCAGAATGGTCCCGCATGAAATGGCAGGACCGCGTCGCACTCGTGCGCAAGGCGGCTGACATACTCGACCAACGTTTATTTGACATCGGCGCGGTCATGGCGCTGGAGGTCGGAAAGAACCGGATGGAATCGCTCGGGGATGTGGCGGAGACGGCGGACCTGCTGCGCTATTCCTGCGCTGAGATGGAGAGAAACGACGGCTACCTCGTCGAGATGGGCAGAGACCCGCTGGTCGGCTATACCAGCCGCAATATCTCGGTCCTGCGGCCGTACGGTGTCTGGCTGGTCATCAGCCCCTTCAACTTCCCCCTCGCCCTGACCGGAGGGCCGGCCGGTGCAGCTCTGGTCACCGGCAACACGATCGTGATCAAACCCTCCTCGGACACGCCTTGGGCCGTCCGGCTGCTGGTGGATTGCTTCCGGGATGCCAGTCTCCCGGAAGGGGTGGTCAACTATGTGACGGGCCCGGGACGCACGATCGGCAATGCGCTCATCACCTGCCAAGATGTCGACGGGGTCACCTTCACAGGTTCATTCGATGTCGGCATGCGCATCTTTCGCGATTTCTCTGAATGCAAATGGGTGCGTCCGATGATCCTGGAGCTGGGTGGAAAGAACCCCGTAATCGTCTCGCGTCATGCTGACCTGGAGCGTGCTGCCTCGGGCATTGTGCGCTCGGCCTTCGGTTTGCAAGGCCAGAAATGCTCGGCCGCCTCGCGGGTCTATATCGAAGAGGAAGTCTATGAAGACCTAGCCAGCCGTCTGAAGGAGCAGACCGAAAAACTCGCCATCGGAGACCCCACCGATCGCAAGAACTTCCTGGGTCCAGTGATCAACCAGGCCGCTTATGACGATTACCAGAAGTTCGTCAAGGAGTTAACCGAGGGCGGCGGCGAACTGCTCACTGGCGGTCGGATCCTACAGGATGGTGACTATGCGAAAGGTTACTTTTGCGCACCAACGCTGATGGCCGACCTGCCCTTCAGCCACCGCTTATGGAAGTACGAGATGTTCCTGCCGATCACCACGATCGGCAAGGTGAAGGACCTGGACGAGGCCATGCAACAAGCCAACGATATCAACTACGGCCTCACGGCTGGTTTCTACGGTTCCCCCCAGGAGGCCGACTGGTTTTTTGACAAGATCGAATCCGGTGTGGCCTACGCCAACCGCCCCCAGGGTGCCACGACCGGCGCCTGGCCGGGTTTCCAGCCTTTCGGAGGCTGGAAGGCATCCGGTGCCAGCGGCAAGAACTCCGGCGGCCATTACTATCTGCCCCTATACATGCACGAACAGATCCACACCGTGGTCAAATAACCCCCCCCGGGCATGGGCCGGGTCCGTCAATCTCCAGATGGAAATGACATCGGGCGGCAGGAGACCTGCCGCCCGATGTCATTTCCTATCCACCGCCAATCACAGCGAGCACTCTGATCTCGTCCCCCTCCTGGATGATGTAATCCTTGGATTGATGCTCGTTATTGACGACCACCAAGGCGATGGTATCCGGCACAATCCCAAGGCCCGACAGGGTCTCGCGCACCGAGCGCCCTGACTCGACGTCGAAATTGTCCCTTCCCCCGACGACATCCTTCAAAGCACCACTTAAGCGCAGCGTGGCAGCCATCGGTCTCCGCTAAGCGACCAATTCCTGAATCCCAAGCTCTTCAAGCGTTTCGGGCTTGGGCAGGCCATTCGAATCCCAGCGGCGCTGTTCATAATAGATATCCAGCAACCGGTTGACGTCTTCGAGCTTGGTGATCTGTCCCTTGTTTGAGCCGGTTTTGGGCGGTTCCTGATAGAAACGTTGGGGAGGCATGTCCCACTCCCGGCCGAAACCTTCGTTTTCGCGCGCCCAGTACATGCGCGTCAGGTTCCAGATGCGTTCGCCGACCTTTTCCATGTCCTCCCAGCTGCGGTGAATGCCTGTGATGGCCTCGAACGCCGGGGGATACAGCTCCCGGTCTATGCCGAGCTCCACCCACTGCAATCGGCACCCACCCAGCACATCGAACATCGGGCGGAAGTTCTGCAACCAGACGACCCGCGCTACTTTTTCTGGGGTGACCTTTTCGCGACCGACCTGGATATCATAGGTGATCGACCAGGCACGATTATGATGGGCGCCCACGTCGCAGGTCATGTATGCCAGCAACATGGAGGTGGCGTTATGGGTGGCGTAGCCGGACTGTTCCATGCCCTTGACATGGATGGCGAACTTTTCGCTGCCTTTTCCCACCTTCTTGGAGGCGCGTTTGACGCCCTCGCTGAGCAGATCGCCAAGCCCTTCGCGGCGGGCAATCTTCTCGATCATCGTGAAGGTTGCCTCTACGTTGCCGAATTTAAGATCCAGACCGTCGGTATCCTCCTTGGTCAGGATGCCTTTTTCATAGCACTCCATCGCCCAGCCGATGGCATTTCCGGCCGTGATCGTATCGATCCCCACCTCATCGCACAACAGGTTGGCTTGTGCCACGGCTTCGATGTCACCGATGCCCAAATTGGAACCCATTAAACCGACGGTCTCATACTCGGGGCCCTCGACATAGGAGTTGTATTTCTTGGAACGGCTGTATTTTCCGCAAGGCGAGGGGCAGCCAAAACAACCCTTATCGGTCACGACGATCTTCTCCCGCATGGTCGGACCGCTGAGGCCATTGCTGCCTTCGAAAAATCCTTCACTGAAATTGCGGGTCGGCAGAGCACCGACATCATTGCACCAGATCTCCGTGATCACCGTGCCATACCGGGTCCAGTCCTTCAGCCCCGCGGACTCCTTGCAGGCTTTATAGAGGGCGAGACCGGCCTCTCGATAGGCTTTTGGATCTGCTACCGGAATGGATCCGGTTCCATGGATGACAATTGCCTTGACTTTCTTGGAACCCATCACCGCGCCGACACCCCCCCGCCCGGCCTGGCGGCCATAATCGTGATTGATGCAGGCGTAGGAGACCAGATTCTCGCCTGCTGGCCCGATGACCGCGATCTGATACTCCTCGCCGAGCTTTTCTTTAAACATCTTTTCGACCGCGATCGTGCGCTTTCCCCAAATATCCGAAGCATCGCGCAGCTCGACTTTATCGTTGTCAATAAAGAGGGTGACGGGCTTCGGGCTGACGCCTTCCAAAATGATCATATCCAGCCCGGCATACTTCATCTCCGCGGAGAAGTGGCCGCCCAGCGAAGCGCTGGCGTAACCACCGGTCAGCGGCGCCTTTGTCGTCCAGTCGCATTTCCCGCCCCCTGGCATCAACATCCCTGACATCGGACCCGTGGAGATGAACATCTTGTTCTCGGGTCCCAGAGGGTCGGCGCCTTTCGGAACTTCCTTGAGCAGGTAGTAGATCCCGAAGCCGCGGCCGCCGATCAGATCGCGTGCCAATTCAACCGAAGTCAGTTCTTTGGAGAATTTCCCGTTCGTAAGGTCGACACGCAGGATTTGTCCACCATAACCGTTCATGTCCGCCTCCTTAAGCTGCCACCGTTTCTATTTCAGCGATCCACAGTGCGCTGGTGCCGCAAACGCTGACGCAGTCACCGCACAGGTCACACTTCCAGGCGGTGTTCGCCAATTCGGTCCGCAGGAACATCACATTTTCCTTGCATTCTGCCACGCAAGCCTCGCACAGGTTGCATTCGGCAAAATCCACGTAGTAGGCGCCCTTTTCGTTCTGTTTGATCGCTTCTACGGTGCAGGCAGCTGCACAATCCCCACACTGCGTGCATACATTAACCGTATAGACCCCGGGCTCAGGGAAGTGCGGCACGATCAGCAGCGCCCCCTTCTTCGGGTTGGTCTCGCCGAACAGATTCGTGGAACAGGCTACCCGGCAGGCGTTGCACCCGGAACACTTGGCATTATCGACATAGAGCCGCATACTCATAAGGAACTCCTTTCGGTGCAGATTTCAATACTCCTTAATACAGTTTAATTTACCCGCTTTATGAAAGATAGAGACATCCTTCCTCTTTTCCCATGCAAGCTTTCCTCTTTCCTATGCAATTCCCCCGAGAATCATCTATAATTAAGCGGATTCGGACCGATCTATCTCGCCGGGTCGGGGGCGAAACATCCATCCGGCTCCCCGAGGGATGAATCCTGCATTCCTGACCGGCGGGTTTGACCCTGAACGGATTGGTATGGTTGTTTGGCATTCACTATATATCATATGGAAAACAAACCGCAGCACGGACCTCGCATCGGCACCTTTTTCCTCCTGATCGGCTTCTTCTCCATTTTTTTGTTCTTGCTTTCGGGGTTCAGCCGGCATCCGGCCTTCAGCTTCTTCTTCGTGGGGCTGATCACCATATTCATCGGCTACCAGTTCCGCCGGGGTGTGGAACGCCCATCGGGCGGTCGCTTTCGCATCATCCAGCAGCTGCGTGAGCGTCAGCGCCAGCAAAAGCAGGATGACAAGGACCACGACGAAGACGACAAGGAATAATTCCCCTACCATGAATCCATGAACAAACTGATGCCTCTTTCCACAGCCATTTCCGAGAACGTTCATGACGGCGATACGCTCTACGCCGCGGGTTTCACGCACCTGATCCCTTTTGCCGCCGGGCACGAGATCATCCGCCAGCATAAACGCAACCTGGTGCTCGCCCGCGCCACTCCGGATCTGATCTACGACCAGATGGTCGCAGCTGGATGCGCATGCAAGGTGATATTCTCCTACATGGGGAACCCGGGGGTCGGTTCGCTGCGCATCGTTCGGGCCGAGATCGAAGCCGGCCGGCTGGACTGGGAGGAATACTCCCATTTCGGCATGATCTCGCGCCTGCAAGCCGGCGCGGCCGGTCTGCCGTTCATGCCGATGAATCAGACCGCCGCGACCGATCTGGAGCGATCGAACCCCCTCATCCGGCGCGTCGTTGACCCTTATTCAGGAAAGGAAGTGATCGTGGTCCCTGCCCTCTGCCCGGATGTTGCCATTGTCCATGTCCAGCGGGCTGACCGGGAAGGCAACGCTCATCTGTGGGGCATCGTCGGCGAGCAGAAGGAAGTCGCCTTTGCTTCAAAACGCCTGATCCTGACCGCAGAGGAGATCGTCGACCAGGCCATCATTCGCTCCGACCCTAACCGGACGCTCATCCCAGGATTCATCGTAAACGCGGTCTGCCACGTCCCATACGCTTCGCACCCTTCCTATGCCCAGGGATACTACGACCGCGATAATGATTTCTATTTGAGCTGGGACAAGATCAGTCAATCCTCCGAAGCGGTTCGGGCGTATCTGGACGAATGGGTGTACGGCGTCAAAGATCGGGGCGAATACTGGAAAAAGCTCGGTCCGGCCATTCACCGGCGCTTAAAAGTGAAATCACGGCCCAGCGCAGTCGTCAATTACGGGGAGTATTAAAATGCCCACACCCAGCTATTCCCCCGCTGAGCTGATGATCATCAACGCCGCCCGACTTCTCCAAAACGGCGATGTGGTCTTCGTTGGAGTCGGTCAACCCAACCTGGCCTGCAACCTGGCCAAGCGAACGCACGCCCCGGATCTCGTCATGATCTATGAGGCGGGTGTGATCGGCGCAGAACCGGCGCGCCTACCGCTTTCGATCGGCGACCCGACGCTCGTCAGCGGGGCCCTCTCCGTGGTCAGCATGTACGATATCTTTACCAACTATCTCCAACGCGGCAACGTCGATGTCGGTTTTTTGGGCGGCGCACAGATCGACCGCTTCGGGAATATCAACGCCACCTTCATCGGTCAAGAGTACACTCACCCCAAGGTGAGGCTGCCCGGATCCGGCGGAGCCCAAGAAATCGCAGCCTGGGCCAACCGCTGCTACATCATGACCCCTCACCAGAAACGCCGCTTCCCGGAGAACGTCGACTTCATGACCTCCGCCGGCTACCTGGATGGTAAAGGCGGCAGGGAAAGGGCCGGCCTGCGCGGTAAGGGGCCGGTGGCGGTCGTGACCGACATCGGCATCCTGGAGCCGGATGAGACGGGGGAACTGGTTCTAACCGCTCTCCACCCCGGTAGGTCGGCCCAGGAAGCGATCGACAATACCGGCTGGACCTTGAAGGTGGCAGCCTCCCTGCGCACGACCCCGGCGTTAAGAAGAAGGGAACTCAAGATCCTGCGCGAGGAAATGGACCCGACCGGAATTTACCTGAAGGGCGGATCCTGAATCATGACGGTCCCGGCCCGGCGCCTCTTCTGGACCAACCTTTTTCTTTCGCCGCAGGAGCGCCGACTGCGCGCCTTCTGGCGGCTGCTGATCCAAAGCACAGGCCTGATCCTGCTGATGGCATGTCTTTACGTGCCCCTGGTGATCCTGATTCTGCTGAAGCAGGGCGGGGAGCGCCCTATGATATTCGGCTCGACGGTCGTGGAATTTATCGGGGTCACGACCACGGTTTTTCTGGCAAGGCATTTCCTCGATCGACGCTCCTTCGCCAGCCTTGGGTTTAGACTTGCCCCCGCCGCTATCTTTGACGTGCTGGCCGGCCTGATCATTGCCGGCGTCGTCATGGGCCTGATCTACTTATGCCTCTTTATCCTGGGCTGGCTGCACTTCGATGGCTTCGCCTGGCAGTTCGAACCCCCCCTCACGGTGCTTGGGAACTCCCTGCTCGCCGTTCTGCTCTTTCTCATGGTCGGCTGGAGCGAGGAACTGCTGAGCCGCGGCTACCATCTGCAGACCATTGCGAGCGGCATCAACCGGGGCTGGGGAGTCGTGCTCTCTTCAGCAGTGTTCGGCTGCCTGCACCTGCTCAACCCCGGCGCCTCCTGGATCTCCACCCTGGGCATCTTCGTGGCCGGTTTGTTCCTGGCTTTCGGCTACCTGCGCACCAACCAGCTGTGGCTCTCGATCGGGCTGCACATCGGCTGGAATTTTTTCGAAGGCCCCGTTTTCGGCTTTCTGGTGAGCGGGGTGGATTTCTACCGCATCACCCGTGTAACCGTCAGCGGGCCGACCTTATGGACCGGCGGGGCATTTGGGCCGGAGGCCGGCCTGATCGTCCTGCCGGCAATTGCCGCCGGGGTCGGGCTTATTTATCTCTATTCGAAGCTGCGCGGCCGCCTGGCCCCCAGTTCCTGACACGCCCCCAGTTGTTCCATGGGAGCTCGGGGGGTTTCTTCCGGGAGGACCCCACAGGGGGCATGGATACCGGCCGGCTCCAAGGCATGCCAGACAGGAGCACACCGCCCGGGAATCCCCAGCGGCTGAAATGACTGTTCACACTTGATGGGAGATCCTAACCCGACTCGGAACTCAGAGGTCTTGAATAATCTCGCTTTTTTATTTATACTGGGACTATAGTTCAGAGGAAATACCTTAGGAGGAGCACATGTATCTACAAGAAATCCTGGAGGTCGCGGTCGGCCTGGTCTTCATGTGGCTGGTCCTAAGCGTTGCTGCCATGAGCATCTCCGAGTGGATTGGAAACGTCATGCAATCGCGCTCCAAAACCCTGGAAGCCAGAGTCCAGCAGATGCTGGGCAGCAAGCAGATGGCCACACAGTTGTATAATCATCCCCTGATCACCGGCCTCTACCGTCCGGCCAAGAAACCCGGACAGAAACCCCGCCTGCCTTCCTACATTCCATCCAATAAATTCACATTGGCCTTATTCGACATCCTGTCCAAAGCTGGACTGGAAGCCTCTCCGATCAAGGACATGACCAGCCAGGTGGAACTCCAACTGGCAACCATGGAGAATCCGGATCTGCGCAAATTGGCACAGCAGGATTGGAATGCCGTCCTGGAGACCTCCAAACAGGTCATCGCCTCTCCGCTCGGCGTAACCGCCATCGACAGCCTGAAAGCCCAGATCCAGGCCTATGGTGAGAAGTATCCTGAAGTCCAACCGGCCCTGGAAAACACGTTACCCAATGTGGAGGCCTATTTCCAACAATTCCTGGAAGAGCAGGACCGCTCGGCGTCCTCCGGTACCGAATCGCAGCGGGCGATGCGCCAGATCCGGCTCGGCTTGTTGGCCGTCGACGGGACAAGTTCGACCCTCCAGGAGACGGTCAGCACCATACTGAGAAGTGCTGAGACCTATGCCCTGCAAGGAGAAGAGTCGATCGCAACGGCACGTGTGACCATTGAGACCTGGTTCAACGACTCCATGGACCGCCTTTCCGGCAACTACAAGCGCCAGGCGCAGCTGATCGCCTTCCTGGTCGGTTTTGTAATCGCATTAGTATTAAACGTTGACTCGATCTATGTAGCGACCAGCCTTTGGCGCGAGCCGACCCTCCGGCAGGCCATCATCGCCAGCGCTTCTAGCTACACGAATCTAAACCAGGCAGGCCTTACCGCCAACCCGCCCAGTGCCAGCGCATCTGCCGTCATCCAAAGCATCCCGCAATTGCAGCAGCAGCTGCAGGTGCTCAACATCCCCTTCGGCTGGAACACGGCCGCCATTAATACCGGCGGCAAGAGTTGTTCCCTGGTCCCCTTTGTGGCGGATACCGTCTGGGGGATCCCGAGCCAGGACAGCCGGGGTTTACCCATCTGCAAGGGGATCAGCAATCTGCCCGTGGATGTCACTGGCTGGTTGGGCAAGCTGCTGGGCTTTGTGATCACCGCGGCAGCCACTGCCCAGGGGGCTCCGTTCTGGTTCGACCTGCTGAAGAAAATCATTAACGTGCGCAGTTCCGGTGCCAACCCGGACGAACAGATCCCGGTCGGATAAAACCCCTTAAAAAGATGAAGGGCTGTGCAGTTCAAAAGCACAGCCCTTTTTGTATCTTTGAATCCTGCCGTCGTTTCATACCGGCGGCTTATCCCAAAAGCCACGGGGAATTCTCCCAGCGGGGGGCGAGGGGGCCTTCACGTACATAGCCGCTTGTCCCGGCGAAAGCTAGGAGAGGGTCGGGTCGAGTTTCAATCCCGGCTTGTGACCGTTCCCTCCGTTCTGAAGCGCTTCCACGAACTGCGGATCGCGGCGGAACTGGCTCATATACAGGTTATAGTAGAAACCTTTCTTATCCAACAATTCGGCATGCTTGCCGCGTTCGATGATTTCGCCGTCGTTGACCACCAGCACCATGTCTGCACTGCGGATCGTACTCAGGCGGTGGGCAATGACGAAGCTGGTGCGGCCTTTGAGCAGGGTGACCAGCGCCTCCTGAATCAGGCGCTCCGTGCGTGTGTCAACGCTGGATGTGGCCTCATCCAGGACGAGGATGCGCGGATCAGAAAGCGCCGCGCGAGCGATCGCCAGCAGCTGGCGCTGCCCCTGGCTCAAACCAGAACCGCGCTCACCCAGGATGGTCTGGTATTTCTCAGGCAGGCGATCAATGAACGTATCCGCATGGGCGAGTTTTGCAGCTGCATAAACCTCCTGGTCAGAAGCCTCCGGCCGCCCGAAGCGAATGTTCTCCATGACAGTCGTGTTGAACAGGTAGGTGTCCTGGAGGACGATGCCGATCTGCCGGCGCAGCGATTCGGCGGTTACCGATCGCACGTCGATCCCGTCCACACGCACCGCACCGCCGGTCACATCGTAGAAGCGCGGCAGCAAGTTCATGATCGTGGTCTTGCCCGCTCCCGTCGGGCCGACGATGGCGATCGTCTGCCCAGGTTTGGCGGTGAAGCTGACGTCCTTCAGCACCGGCTGGCCCGGCACATATTCCGCCGTGACATTTGCAAATTCCACTTCCCCGTGGATGGCGGGAAGCTCCTTCGCCCCCGGGGCATCCTGGATGGCCGGCTCGACATCCAGCAAACCGAAAATGCGCTCCGCACCGGCAATGGCGTTCTGGACATTGGTCCATAGAATGGCAATCTGCTGGATGGGCTGGTTGAAACGCTGAACGTACAGCAGAAAGGTGATCACCAGGCCCAAGGAGATGGCGGTGCCAAATAGAGTTCCGTTGCCGAGCAGGGCCAGTCCGCCCGCGCAGGTGACGATGGCAAGGGCCAGATAGCCCAGAGCCTGGAGGGTGGGGGAAAGTGCCGATGAGAAGGCGACGGCGCGAACATTGGCATCCCGATAATCCCCGCTGGTCACGCGGAAGTTCTCGATGTTTTCTTCCGCGCGGTTAAAAGCCTGGACTTCACGCACCGCGGCGAAATTCTCTTCCAGCTCCGCATTGACGTTGCCCATGGACTTGCGTGAGCTGCGGAAGGCCTTGCGCGCCTGATTCGAGAAATACAGAGTAGCGATCAACATGAAGGGGGTCACCGCCATGCTGAGCAGGGCAAAAGGCACATTGGTGGTCAGCATGTTGTAAGCGATCCAGACCAGCAGGAGGATGCCGCTGAACACATTGACCAGGGCAAAGTTCATCGCCTGTTCGATCGCCACAGCATCGTTGGTGATCCGGCTCATGAGATCGCCAGCTTCATTTTCTGCATAATAACTCATCGGCAAATCGTGGAGATGTTTGAAAACCTTCTCCCGCAAGGCACGCAGGACATGTTGGCCGGACCAGTTCAGGCTGAAGAAGGTCAGGCCGGTGAGCAGGGCACTCCCGACATACAATATCACGAGGATCAGCACAAGCCGGACCAATCCAGCGATACGACCGTTCGTATCCATATTGCTGCCGTCCGCCTTGGGGCCGACAAATCCACCGATGCTGAATGCCTTTTTGATCAACGTGTCGGTCGTGCCAGAGGGATTAACTCCCGACGCCAGCCAGCAGCTTGAACTGGAAGAACTCGCCAAAGACGAGATGCCAGGGAAATTCCCAAAGGCTGAGGCCGTAGAAGGCGTAAGATAGCAATCCACCAACTGCCCGGTCAACTCGGGAGTCGTAACCTGGCCCCAGGTCGCGATGACAATACTCACCAGGGCCACGATCAGCATCGGCCACCAAGGTGCAAAGTACTGCGCCAGCCTGCCTAGAGTCTGGCCCGTATTCTTGGGTTTTATGGTCGCTTGATTCAAGATATTACCACCCCGACCACCGGGGCCACCACCACCAGGACCACCTAACATTTTCAATCTCCTAATTCAGACTGTATGATGACTAAACGATTTCGGCGACTTCAATATCGGAAGCCGCATCCTCGACCAGCTGTGAGTTGTAGATCTCGGCGTAGATCTCGCTCTCTTCCATCAGCTCCTTGTGTTTGCCGCTGGCGACCACCTGGCCTTTATCCAGGACCAGGATCAGGTCGGCGTTCATCACCGTGCTGATGCGTTGGGCGATGACGAACGAGGTCCGCCCTTTCATCAACGTGTCCAGGGCATCCTGGATCTGGGCTTCAGTGGTCAGGTCCACCGAACTGGTCGAGTCGTCCAGGATCAGGATATGCGGGTTGAGCAGCAAGGCGCGAGCGATCGCAATACGTTGCTTCTGGCCTCCGCTCAGGGTGGTGCCGCGTTCGCCGACGTGCGTATCGTAGCCCTCCGGGAATTCCATGATAAAGTCGTGGGCTGCAGCTGCCCTGGCGGCCGCCTCGATTTCCTCCTGGCTGGCGTCGGGCTTGCCGTAGGCAATGTTTTCGCGGATCGTCCCGGTAAAGAGGGTCGTTTCCTGCAGCACGATCCCGATCTGAGCCCGCAGGGATGCGATCGTCACATCTCTCAGATCATGACCGTCGATGGTAATGCGGCCCTCGGTCGGGTCGTAGAAGCGCGGAATGAGATTAATGATGGTCGTCTTGCCAGAACCGGTCGCTCCAAGCAGGGCGACGGTCTGTCCGGGCTTGGTTTCAAAGCTGACCTGATTCAAGACCGGATCGCCGCCGCCAAAATAGCGGAAGGTGACGTTTTCAAACCGGATGTGGCCCTGGACGGTCGGCAGGACTTCGGCTACCGGCTTATCAATGACCTCGTTTTGGGTATCCAGGATCTCAAAAATACGCGTGGCAGAAGCGGAAGCCTGGCTGAACTGGTTGATGATAAAACCAAGCTGGGCGATTGGCAGGAACAGGTAGATCAGATACAGGCTGAATTCCTCCCACTGGCCCAACGTCAAAGTCCCGGCGATGATCTGCTTGCCGCCGAAGTAGAGCGTGGTCGCCTGGCCGAGGTTGGCGATCAAGAATATCAAGGGGAACAAGGTAGCAAACACTCTGGCGATGGCAACGTTTTGTTTCATCAGGACGTCGGCCTGCACGTTGAATTTCCCTTCTTCGCTCTTCTCACGGGTGAAGGATTTGACCACCTTGATTCCCGCCAGATTTTCCTGGAGGGTAGTATTCAAAGTCGAAAGCTTTTGCTGAACCTTCGTGAACATCGGCCGGGTAGCATTGCTGAAGATACCGAACAGGATCAAGGCCACCGGCAGGATCCACAATGTGACCAGCGCCAGCTGGGCATTGGTCGCAAAAATGATGATCAGGGTCCCCACCAGCATGACCACTGCCGAAGCCAGCTGGATCAACCCCTGGCCCAGGAACAAACGGACCTTCTCGACATCATCCGTGGCGCGGATCATCAGCTGACCGGTCTGGTTGCGGTCGTGATACGAGAACGACAGGCGCTGGATCTTGGCAAATAGATCATTGCGCATGTCAAAGGCGATCGATTGCGAGTTCTTCTCCGCCCAGTAAGCCTGCAGGAAGGAAAAAAAGCCGTTGACAATCGCGAAGATCACCAGCGCTATCCCCGCAACAATCAGGTCGTGGGGTGCATTGGTCTTTGTCAAGGTCAGCTTCGCAACCAGCTGGTCCTGGGTCCAGGTCGCGGGGTAACTCAGGTATTTCAGAATTGTCGGCAAAGCTTGAGAGATGAAGGCGGACGGGATCTTTCCCAAGCTGTCCAGAACCAGCTTGGCAACGACCCCGGTCGTGACCGCGTTGATCACGTCGGCGACCAGGCGTGGCACCTCAAGCATCGCCAGGGTGGCGATGACCATGAAAATGTAAGGAAGGGCTGCCTGACCACGGTAATTCCATAAATATTTGACAGCCCGATTCATGCTGCCGCGCGGCGCGGCAGGGCGGGTTTGGGATGAGTGTCTATGGTTCAAAGCGAAATCCTTTCAAGGTTCCGATGTTTGTAACGAAGTTCAGCCTTCGGTCTTGTGTGCGGCCTCGGTCAAGACCGTCAGGGCACCGGCGATCATTTCCTCTTCACGAGGCGACAGGGCCTGGGTCAATCCCTCCAGCCAGCGCCGGCGGGCTTCGATGCCCGCCTCCACCAAGGAATGACCCTTCGGCGTGAGTGTGATCCGTTTGACCCTGCGGTCAAGCGGGTCTTCCGTGCGAGTCAGCAGACCCACCTGGAGCAGCCGCTCTATCGTCTGACTGGCAGCCGCATTGGTGATCCCCAGGTGCGTGCCGACGTCAGTCACGTCGCAGGTCCCGCCAAAATGGAGGCGCATCAGGATGTGGATCTGGGAAAAGGAGAGGCCGGATTCATCCATGAAGCGTTTGAAATCGTCCATTGAACGGCGCATGAAAACGCTGGCCCATTCCTGGAGGATATCGGAGAATTGTTTAGGAGAAGACATAATTAATTATCCTAAGTAGTTAAGTGAAACTAAATATATCATAGCGGGTCTGATATGTCAAGTTATTCGAGGCAGAGGGAAGGGTTATAATTTGGCTGATGACCGACCTGTTCGAGCATGCTATGAAGGAAAGGATCAGCGCCGAGGCCCCCCTGGCAGCCAGAATGCGCCCGCGCACCCTGGAGGAATTTGTCGGCCAGGAACACATCATTGGCCCTGGAAAGCTCCTGCGGCGTGCGATCGAATCGGACCGGTTGTTCTCCTCCATTATTCTATGGGGGCCGCCCGGCACGGGTAAGACCACCCTGGCTCAGGTCATCGCCAACCAGACGAAGTCCCAGTTTGATACGCTCTCCGCGGTCTTGGCTGGCAAAGCCGATCTCAAGGATGTGATCGATGCAGCCCTGGAGCGGCGCCGCCTGTACCAGAAAAAGACGATCCTGTTTGTGGATGAAGTCCACCGTTGGAACAAGGCCCAGCAGGATGCCCTCCTTCCGCACGTCGAGAACGGGACCTTCGTCCTGATTGGGGCCACCACCGAGAATCCGTATTTTGAGGTCATCGGGGCGCTGGTTTCGCGCTCGCGAGTATTTCAGCTCCGTCCGCTCACCGAGGAAGAGGTCGGCGTAATCCTGGATCGGGCCATCCATGATAAGGAGCGCGGTTATGGCCAGCGCCGGGTGGCCCTGGACGGGGACGCCCGCCAGCACCTGATCGATGTCGCTGGCGGGGATGCACGCAATGCCCTGAACGCCCTGGAGCTGGCGGTTGAATCCACCCCCCCACACAAGGACGGGCTCATCCATATCAGCATGGAGGTCGCCCAGGAGTCCATCCAGCGCCGCGCGGTCCTGTACGATAAGGACGGGGACGCCCACTACGACACGATTTCGGCCTTTATCAAATCCGTACGCGGCTCGGACCCGGACGCGGCCCTGTACTGGCTGGCGAAGATGATCTATGCCGGAGAGGACCCGCGCTTCATCCTGCGCCGTTTGATCATCCTGGCAGGGGAGGACATCGGTCTGGCCGATCCCCAGGGGGTGGTCGTGGCCGCTGCGGCAGCCCAGGCTTTCGATTACATCGGCCTTCCGGAAGGTGTCTATCCGATCGTGGAGGCGACCCTCTACCTTGCCACCGCTCCCAAGTCCAACACCGCAACTTCTTATTTCAAAGCCCTGGAACGGATTGAAAAGGAGGGCCTGGGGGATGTGCCCGATCACCTGAAAGACGACAACCGGGACGCGGCCGCGCTCGGGCACGGGAAAGGCTATGTCTATCCCCATATCTACGAGGAGCACTTCACCCCGCAGCAGTATCTCCCGCAGAAGCTGCTGGGCACCTATTTCTACAAGCCTTCCAGCGTAGGTTACGAGGTTGAGGTGGCCGATCGGCTGGAGCGCTGGCGGGAAGCGCAGCGGAAGGCTCTCGGGATCACCCGCCGGGAAGAGATCCCGGACCTTACCCAAGAGAAGATCGACGAACTCAAGCGGCATATCAAATAAGCATGACCACGCTGTTTCTCATCCGCCACGGGGAAAATGATTATATAAAACAAAACCGTCTCCCCGGCCGTCTGCCGGGGATACATTTGAATGAGCATGGGCGCGAGCAGGCTTCTGCCCTGGCCAGATCGCTGGAGAAACTGCCGGTCAAGGCGGTCTTCTCGAGCCCTCTTGAACGAGCGGTCGAGACCGCCGAACCGATCGCAGCCTCCCTCCACCTTAAAGTCAAGGTCCGACCGGGATTGAAGGAAGCGGATGCGGGCGAGTGGGAGGGACAGCCGTTTAAAAAACTCTACAAGAAACCGGCTTGGGAACTGGTGGAGCATACACCCTCCCGTATGCGGTTCCCAGGCGGGGAATCCTTCCTTGAATTGGAAACGCGCATTGTCAACGAACTTGAAACGATCCGCGCCGCATACCATCCCCGGGACCTGATTGTTGTGGTTTTCCACGCCGACCCGATCAAGGTCGCGGTGGCACATTACCTGGGCCTACCCCTGGATTCCTTCCAGAAGATCACCGTCTCCCCGGGTTCGGCGACCATTCTCTTCGTGAACGATGCGCTGGTCCGCCTGGTTGGCCTCAATCTCAAACCCCCCTTCCAGTTCGAACTGCCCAAGAGGAAGAAATAGGGGCACCTCGTTGGGTGCCCTTCAGGTTCATCAGCGTCTAGAACGATCCGCGCCTGGTCGTGGTTTGGCTTCCAAGCCAGCCGGCCGAAGGTTCGGTTCAGCTTTTGGCATGGGGCGGAAAGGTGCGGGCGTCGGGCGGGATGGACTTGGCAAGTGCGCGCTCCGGCTATTCTGAAGCGGGGGTACAGCGTGGAGTGCCACACTCAGCATCGAAGGATGGTCATCAGCAACGCTGAACATACGCTCCCCGGCCAAGGAAAACGTCCCGATGATCAGTACACGGATCGACCAGACCATGAGCGCCACGAAGATCGGCACGACCGCAAAGAGCGTATTCTGATTGATCACCACACTGGAGAGTTCGGGATGACTGCGGACCGCCACCGCAACCCCCCACCAAGTGAGGGTGGCGTTCATGGCAGCCGCCAGCAGCCAAGCGCCGAAGAGGTACCAGGTCTCGGGCACCTGGCCCTGATCCTGTTGGGGGGTGAAGAGCCTTGCGATCCCGGCAAAGTCAATGCCGCAGAAGGCGACCGCCAGGATGGTCGCCCACGGGACACCCAGGAAGCGCAGGTCTGACCCGAGCAGGTCATTCAAGGCGAAGGCCGTCGTGGAGTAGTTGAAGATCTCAAACGCTACCAGGGCTATCAGTAGGATCCAGCCGTAGAATGCTCCCCGGCGTAGGGCGCCGCGCGGGAGGAGATTGAGAAAGCGAACAGGGGCTTGGTTCATCATCGGCATCCTTCCATAAATCGGATCAACTGCCCCTATTATAGAACAAATGTTCTTTATTGTCAAGTATATACTAAATATGTTTCCGTAACATTAGCGGTGGGCGAGTTTGAGAAATTGGTGAGACGATGCTTTTTCCCTGCGGAAGTCCCAAACTAGCTGATTCCAGTTCCTGCGAGCATCATGCCCGTCTCCATACCCGGCCAGGTCTTGTAACCCCGCACGGTGCGGGCACGCATCTTCATGCGGCCGATGGCTTGCTCGGTGCCATTATTGGTCCAGGGTACCTCCGGATCCTGATCGAACAGAGTGTAACTTTTCCACTGCTCAGCGAGGCGGATCAGGAGATTGCGCAACTGCTCCAGGGGTGTGCGCGGCCGGTCCGGGGCGCTTTTCCGCCCAGGCAGACGCTTCCACAGGGCATACAGCCTGCGGTCCCCCTCGGGAGGCAGGGCCTCGATCAACTCTTCGATCTCATCCAGAACCCAGTGCCAGTCTTTGGGAACGGTGGTGCGCAGTTCCTTGAGTGCTCTGCCCACCCAGCGGCGCACATGAAACTGGCAAACCTGGTGCCCCAGGTTCAACTGTTCGGCCACCCGGTGGTAGCTCATCAAGTCGTCCGTCACGATCACACTCACCCCCAATCGCTGTACCAAAGGTTCCAACCAACGGCGCACCGCCCCCGGATCGGCTTCATCCACATATCCCAGGGCGACGGGCTGGCCGTTTCCAAGGTCTACCCCCACCAGCACCGGGCGCTTCTCTCCCCAGCCCAGCACATAGGCCCCATCCACCCCCAGCACCCGCACCCGCTGCCATTGGTTGTGTTTTTTCATGCGCTCGGCCTGCTCCTGCGCATCCCGCCACACCGTCATCTGGCTCAGAGTGATCCCGAATCCACTCAAGATCGTGCTCACCCCGCGGAAGCTCAACCCCAGGGTCCAGCAGATCACCGCAAACACCCGCAGGCGCTCGGATTGGTCTGCCCGCGTCGTCCCTTCTGGATAATATCGAAACGTCCGCCCACAGCGGCAACAGCGATACCGATACACCCGTACATTCCGGCGCCGGGTGTCCCGCACAGGCTTTTTCACTTGCCCCCAGCGTTGGAAGGTCTCGCCTTCACAATAAGCACACTTCCTGGGACGTTCTTCAGACTGCCGCTTGACATCCGGCAGGCGTAGGATAACAATAGACATGACGAGCTCCTTCAAGAGGCGATCTAGGCAATCACCATCTTATAAGAAGCTCGTCTTTTTTTCAACAAAACCCACCATAGATGTTACAGAGTCCTAAATATGGAAAATATCAAGAGGCAAACAAAGCCCCCGCCTTTTCGGATGGTGGAACAGTCTAGCATCGAAGAGGTGGCAAATATCAAAAAGCCCAGGTTTCTATGGTCTTCGATCTCTGGAGTCGGGCGTTACTATATCCGTCCAGTCCTGTGAGAAGGTCTTCTAATCAATTGCTTTGGCAGGGAAACCCATTATATAATTAATCGTCGACAATTTACTGCTGTACAGATACAAGGAAACCGGGTAGATTGCCATCTGGAAGATCGTCATGGACAATCTCATTGGTCAATCCCTGGGTCGCTATCACATCCTCGAGCAGCTCGGCGAGGGCGGGATGGCTATTGTCTACAAGGCCTATGACACGCGCCTGGAGCGGGATGTGGCCGTCAAGGTCATCCGCACTGACCAGTTCGCACCCGCGGTGCTGGAACGCATCCTGAAGCGCTTTGAGCGCGAGGCAAAGGTTCTGGCACGGCTGACTCACCCCAATATCGTCCACATCAACGACTACGGTGAACAGGGCGACGTCCCTTACCTGGTCATGGATTATCTCTCCGGTGGAACGCTGAAGCAGCGCCTGGGCAGGTCCATGCCCTGGCAGGAGGCCGCGCGGTTGCTCCTACCTGTAGCGCGTGCCCTGGACTATGCCCATCGTCAAGGGATGATCCATCGGGATGTCAAGCCGTCCAATATATTGATCACCTCAGAAGGCGAGCCGATGCTGACCGACTTCGGAATCGCCAAGCTGCTGGAGAGCGAGGAGACGCAGACCCTGACCGGCACCGGTGCTGGGGTGGGCACACCCGAGTATATGGCGCCCGAGCAGTGGACGGGGAAAGCTGGTACGCAGGCTGATATTTACTCGCTGGGTGTGGTTTTCTACGAAATGGTGACCGGGCGCAAGCCGTATACTGCAGATACCCCAGCAGCGATCCTGCTCAAGCAGGTGAATGACCCTCTGCCTCGACCCAGTCAGTATGTGCATGACTTACCGGAGGAAGTGGAGAAGGTGTTGCTGAAGGCGCTGGCGAAGACGCCAGAAGATCGCTATCAGAGCATGGGGGAAATGGTCGCGACCCTGGATCGGCTGGCCAGCGGGCAAGTGGCCCCAATACCCAAATCACGCTTGCCAGCCAAACTAAAACTCCCAAATGTCAAGAGCACTGAAGGAACCCAGGAGGCACTCTCCCCGACCATCGCAACTCCTCCAACGCCCATCGCCGAAGGGACACTCGGGCCCAAGGTTGCATGGAGGCGCTGGCTGTGGATTGCAGGAGCGCTGTCGGTCTTTGTGATCGCCATTCTTCTTGTGCTCATTCATTACACAAATAGGCCTGCTTCTCCGCTGCCGACTGCCACTGCTGCACCGATAGCGATCACGGCACCGACAGCGACTGTGCCGCCTTGGACTGGCGGATGGCTTGATCAGGTTGTCTTCTCGGTCGTGGATGCCAGCTCGGCCATCACCCAATTGCAAGCCGGCGCGATCGATATTTACGCCGGCGGCCTGGCTGCAGCGGATTATCCGAACATTACGAAAGCCGGCCTGTCCTATGTCGAGCCATATGGCGCCCAGTACTCGATCCTGTACAACCCGGCGGTCTTCATGGATAAGACCGTGCTCAACCCCTTCTCGGATAAAAAGATCCGTGAGGCGACCAACTACCTGTATGACCGCAATTACATCAATCAGGAAGTGTTTGCGGGCGCGGACCTGCCCAAATGGTTTGCTATTACAACCCAGTTCCCGGCTTATGCGAGAGTGGCCGATGTGGCTGCCCAGCTCGAAGCCCAGTATGCGTACAATCCGGACAAGGCCAAGCAGATCATCTCCACGGAGATGACGGGCCTGGGCGCCACCCAGGATTCCTCCGGCAAATGGCAGTACAAGGGCAAACCCGTTACGCTGAATTTCCTGATCCGCCCAACAGGCGAGCCCCGCAAACCGATCGGCGACTACGTCGCCGCCCAGCTGGAATCCGTCGGCTTCACGGTCAACCGCGAGTACAAGAAAGCCTCCGAGGCCAGCCCGATCTGGCAAGGTGATCCTACCCAGGGCCAGTGGAACCTGTACACGGCTGGTTACGTTTCTCTCTCGATCGACCGCGAGGAAAGGGTCAACTTCCAGGAATACTACACCCCGGACAGCTCCCAGGGCATCCAGCCTTTCCAGTCCAACACCGGCATCGATCCCGCTTTCGCGAGGCTCTGCGATGACCTGGCGAACGCCAACTACTCCTCGCTCACCCAGCGCGATCAGATGATGGAACAAGCCCTGCCGCTCTCTATGCAGGACTCGCTGATGGTCTTCCTGATCGACAGCAGGAACTTTATCCCAATGACTAAGAACGTCCAGGTGAGCTATGACCTGGCCGCCGGTGTGGAGGGTGCCTATGTTGCGCCTTACACCCTGCGCTTCGCTGGGCAGACCGGCGGCACGCTGAAATGGGGCGATTCTAATCTCTTCGCCGAACCGTGGAACCCCATCGCCGGCAGCAACTTCGCCGTTGATCAGGCCACCCACAACTTCACGGACATGGGTGCCGGTGGTTTGATGCCCGATCCATATACCGGCTTGGCTTGGCCTATGGTCTTTGATAAGGCGACCGTCACCGCCACGCAGGGCCTGCCCATTGGCAAGACTCTCCCCTGGGTCACGCTGAACTTCGTCCCCACGATCACCGTCCCTTCGGATGCCTTTGTGGATTGGGATGCCAAGGCGCAGAAGTTCATCACCGCCGGCGAAAAATCCACGACCCCAATCACCGCTAAGATCATGAGCACGGTGACCTATCCGGATGACCTGTTCAACAAGGTCACATGGCATGATGGCACCCATCTGTCGGTGGCGGACTTCCTGATGGGCATGATCATGACCTTCGATCGTGCTGATAAGGACAGCGCCATCTACGATCCTGCGGATGTGCCGATCTTCCAATCCTTCCAGCAAAGTTTCGTAGCCTTCCGCATCACCTCCACCAACCCGCTGACCGTCGAGTACTACACCAATGTGTACGCCGCAGACGCCGAACTGGATGTGACCAGCCTGTGGCCTGGATTTCCCACGTACCAGTATGGGGAAGGCTCATGGCACGTGCTGGCGATCTCCAACCTGGCTGAGGCTGCGGGCCAACTGGCATACTCCAACGATAAGGCTACGGCCAACAAGACTGAATGGACGAGCTACGTAGGTGGCGCGAGCCTGGCCATCCTGTCCAAGTACCTGGACCAGGCTATTTCCCAACAGTACGTCCCGTATGCTCCCACCCTGGGACAGTACATTACGGCCGATCAAGCGGTTGCAGCCTATACCAACCTGAAGAACTGGTACACCACCCACGGCAATTTCTGGCTTGGCACCGGACCGTACTATCTGGATAAGGCTTCCCCCGTCGAGAAGACCGCCACCACGACGCGTTACGCCGCCTTCGCCTATCCGGCTGATGCCTGGGATCAATTCACCCAGCCTAAGATTGCGGACGTTACCATTAATGGCCCGGCCCAGGTGACAACCGGTCAGGAAGGTGATTTCAATGTGAGCGTGTCCTTCAACAACGCTCCTTATCCTTCCGCTGAGATCACGTCGGTCGAATACCTTCTATTCGATGCCACGGGTGCGATCGCCAGCAAGGGCGACACAACCCTGGTCTCGGAAGGCATATACAAGGTTGCTTTGACCAGCGCCATTACCACCCCGCTGATTGCTGGCTCGGACAAACTGGTCGTGATCGTGGTCGCTACCCCGGTCGCCATTCCGACCTTCGCCACTCAACAATTCGAGACCGTCGCACCTTAAGCGGCTTCGAATAAGATCTTTATGAATAATGATAGAGGCAAGGTTGCCCTTGCCCCTATCATTGCTAGAATCAATACGAGTTGGGACCATGGAAGTAGAAGTTCGGGCCGCTTAGGGCGCACCGAAGAGGTCTCTTTCAGTACTTTCGTGCGTGTGGGACGCTACACGCTCACGCGACGGGTGGTCCTGTTCTTCACCATGGTGGTTGGTGTCTATTTGACCATCTCGATCGCCAACATGGGCGGCTATGTCGACACGATCATGAAAGCGGAGATCCGCGAAAATTTCACGATGGCCATGATGGGTAGTAAAGGATTCCAGAAGATTAGCCCCGATGCGCGGGCAACTCTTTTGGAAGCCACCATTGCCCAAGACGAAAACCGCCTGGGCCTGAACACCCCTTCGTCGTTCGCAGCTTCCGCTACCTTGGGAATGCGCTGACCTTGAATCTCGGTGATGCCCAGAACATGACCAGCGATAACGGTACCTAACATGTGTGTCTTATGATTGGCCTGTCACATTCTGCACCCCTAGGGCCTCAACCGCCTCGTGAATGCCAGCCATTCCTACGGACAACCCCCTCTAATCACAAGCATCATGGATTATCCGTCGCGCGACTTCGGAAAGATTTACTCCTTCATACTGCACAATTTAATTAAAGCTCGATAGTCTGGTTCGCTCAAACAAGTATGGATAGAGAAAGTTCGTTCTTTGTCCAAGCGCATTTTCCCGCCAGATTAGCCGTACAGCAACATGCGGCCCGGGTAAGCCAAAAGCTGCTAATCGCCAGCGCCATACGCAGACCGCCAACCACACAACGCCAAACGAACGGAGCGTGTCTGGTTCTTTCGTTTGTTATTTGGTTGTTTGTTCCTCACTTAACAACTTCTAAATCCCAAAAAAACAATCGCATCCCTGATTTGAACCTAAAGGTGCTGGCCATTTCTTTATGTTATATACGCGCTGACGGTAAGAATTGGAACTAATATTCTATTTGTCAAGGGTCCGATTAATGATTCGGGCGGTTTGCCCGGGCTGGATCGCCCCCTACTCAATTCACGCTTGCGAACAGATCGTGTTCTACCTTCTCCCCCTTTGCCGGAGGTGGTGCGGCTCGCATAAAAGTCTCGGTTCGGTTAAATAAACCCAGAATCCAGCTGGTCAATCCGCCTCCCATGCGGCCCCCGCCCTGGCTGGCATGACAGGCTCCCGCCTCTTGTTTCTGCTTGAGTACCGGCCGGATATCGATTCGCGCGTTCGTCGGGAAGCTGACCTCAGCAATAGAGGTCATGTCGATATCCCCGTTGGATCCCCACCGGTGCGGGTCCTTTCCGATGAGAGGCATCAGTCTTACCAACACCTTCAGGAACCCATGCGGGAACACGTGAAAGTACAAGCGCTGGGGCGGATCGGTCGGAGGACAGTCCGTGGTAAAGTTCGGATTCCCGGCCTGCTCGAAAGCTCGTACGGTGGCCCGCTGGATGGCAATATGGTCGGGGTGACGGTAACCTCCGATCGGATCGAAGGTCAGTACTACCTGCGGGCGCAGTTCGCGCATGTAGCGGACCACCTTCGCCGCCACCTCATCCAGCGGCTGGGCTGCCAGGGCCTGGGGGTGGGAATTGGCTTGCGCTCCGGGCATACCCGAATCGCGGTAATCCAGGAAGTGGACCCCCGCCAGCCCGAGGATGCCCGCGGCACAGCGCAGTTCGGACTCGCGCCGATCGGCAATCGAGCTGTAGCCTTCCAGATATTCGGGGGCAACATCCCCCACCTCCCCGCGCGTCGCACAGATCAAATGCACCTCGACGCCGCGGGAAGCGTAAAGCGCCAGGGTTCCCCCCATCCCAAATGATTCATCATCCGGATGGGCCAGGACTGCTATCAGCACCTGCTTCTCATGAGTCATAGCTTGCACCTCATTCTTTTAATGCGAACAATCCTACCACATTTTCAGGGAGGCGCGTTTAATCCAACCTCAACCGGCTCAGTTATAATTAACTCTGAGCATCCCTAATGACCTGGCAAATTAATACTCCGGCTGTTTTATTATGGACCTCAGCGGGCATCGCCGCGGCGGTCGCCTGGTTGGCCTGGAAGCGCCGCACGATTTCCGGTGCGCTGGCCCTCTCCGGGTTGATGCTGGTGGTCGTCGAATGGGCTTTGAGTTCTGGCCTGGAAGTGGCCGCCGGAAGTCTGGGAACAAAAATCCTCTTTGCGAAGGCGGAATACCTGGGCGCAAGCAGCGCCGCCCCCATTTTCTTGACCTTCAGCCTGATTTACACCCAGCAGAATAAATGGCTCAAACGCAGCAATCTTCTTCTGCTCTGGAACGTTCCAGTCATCGTCACCCTACTGGCATGGACCAACGAGTGGCACCACCTGATCTGGACCAGCATTAATCCCAGCTCTACCTCCGGACTCAACCTGTATGTGTATCATCACGGGATCGCATTCTATATCCTCATCGCCTATATTTACCTCTGTAATGCCGCAGTGGTATATGTCCTTTACAGATCGTATCTGCATTCCCCCAAAGTCTACCGTCGACAGATTGATGTGGTTATCGTTGGCGCCCTCATCCCGTGGGTGGGAAGTATTATTTATCTTTTCAACCTGGTCCCTGTGCCGGGGCTTGATATTACGCCGATCGCTTTTGCATTGACCGGACTCGTTCTGGCCTGGGGTATCCTGTATTACCAGCTCCTCAACCTGGCCCCCATTGCTCGCGATGCGCTGATCGAAAACCTGCAGGAAGGTATCCTGGTCCTGGACCTCCAGGACCGGATTGTGGATATGAATCCGGCCGCCCTGCAGATGTTCGATCTCGTCGCAGTGCCGGCCGGCAGCGATTGTTTGAGTACTTTCCAAAAATGGCCAGCGCTGCTGGATGCTCTGACCAAAAGATCGGACAAACCGGGAGAGATCGAGCTGGCCTCTTCAACGGTGAAATACGTCGATATTCGCGTGGTGCCCATCCACGGACGGGGGGAGCGGGTCTCCGGCTTTCAGGTAACCCTTCAGGATATATCAGAACGCAGGTACATGGAAGCCGCACTCGAGGCCCAGACGCGGGAGCTGGAGCGCCAGGCCATCACCGACGATCTGACCGGCCTGTACAATCGGCGTTACACCAACGAAGTTCTGGCAAGAGAATTCCAGCGATCCGAGCGCCATCATTCACCCTTGAGCCTCCCCCTCTTCGACGTGGACAACTTCAAGCTGATCAACGACCGCTATGGACATGCCTGCGGCGACGAAGCCCTCAGGGCGATCGCACGGGAGCTGCGGGCCGGATTGCGGGCAACGGACATCGCCGCCCGCATGGGCGGGGATGAGTTTCTGATCATCTTTCTGGAAACAGAACCGGTCCGGGCGTGGATCGGGCTGGATCGCCTGCGCGCCCGCCTGGCGACGATCGAACTGGGCCAGGCGGACGGGGCTCCATTGCAAATGACCATCAGCGGCGGCCTCACCAGTTGGTTTCCGGGGGATACTCCGGATGAAGCCCTGAAACGCACCGACCGCCTGCTGTACGAGGCAAAAAACGCAGGGAAAGACCGGGTCATGCAGAGTTGAGCCATAGGGTCTAAGGGAAAGAGCCTGTGCCGATGACTGACACCCATGTGGAAATCCCCTGGGGAAAAGAAACGCTTGCTCTGAAGCTGCCGCAGGGTTGGGAACTGCTCGGCGTGATGGAGCCCTCCCCGCGCGCCGGCCTGGCAGATATGCAGGTCGAGGTCGAACGCAGCCTCGCCTCACCCATCGGCCACCCGCGCCTGGTGGAGATGACCCGCCCGGGGATGAAAATCGCCCTCATGATCGATGATGACAGCCGCCCGACCCCGGTCAGGCGGATCCTGCCAGCTGTGCTGGCCGAACTGGCGCGCGGCGGCATCCGTCCCGAGCAGGTGACCGTCATCCCGGCCTTGGGGGTCCACGACCCGATGGCGGAGGCGCAAGTAGCCCGGCGAGTAGGCGAAACGGTCTTTCCTGCCCTGCGGTGGGAAACTCACGATTGCGATAATCCGGAAAAGTTGGAATTTCTCGGCACATCCCGGAGAGGCACCAAGGTTTTTATGAACAAGACGGTCGCCAGTGCTGACCTGGTCGTCAGCATCGGCTGCATTGAACCACACGTCATTGCCAGCTTCGGCGGCGGATACAAGAACCTGGTGCCAGGCGTGGCCGGGCGCGCAACAATCGCCCACAATCATGCTCTCAACTGCCACCCCAACACCTTCAACAACGTCGGCCGGCCGATCGAAACGAATCCCATGCGGCAGGACCTGGAAGAAGCTGGCGGAATGCTGAAACCGCCAGTGTTCATCATCAATGCGGTCTTGAACAGCGCCCTGGAGCCGGTGCAGATCGTCAGCGGACACCCGGTCGACGCGCACCGGGAGGGGGTTCGCACCAGTGCCCGGATCTACGGAGCGGCCATCCCTGCCCTGGCAGATGTGGTGGTCACCAGTTCTCATCCAATGGACCAGGACCTGCGCCAGGGGGTGAAAGCCCTCGCCAACACCGTGCGCGCCCTGCGACCGGGCGGGACCATGATCACGCTGGTCCGCGCTGAGGAAGGTGTGGGTGTATTCGGACTGGCCAATCGAAAGCTGCCGGTCAGTAGAAGCGTACTCCAATGGCTCACACCTGCCATCCTGCCGCTCGTCTCTCGTCTCAAGCTGAGCGGGATGGGAGAAGAAGACCGCTTTTTCCTGTATTTTGCTCTGCAAGCGATGCGGCAGGGGGAGTTATTGATGGTCGCCCCAACCATTCCGAAAGAGATCCAGGAACGACTCCTTTTCGTTAAATTCAAGGAGGACCTGGAGGCTGCTCTGTCTCAAACTGCCCGCAAATACACATCCCGTGCCAAGATCCTCATCTTTCCCCATGGCGGGAGTACCTACCCGATCCTGCCGTCCGAACGGACGGGATGATTTTCTGCGGGAGCATTCCTCGATGCCCCCACCCTGAACCAAAACACAGGCGGCCCCTCTTGCAAGGGCCGCCTTTTTTCAAATTGAGCGTACTCCGGACGTGTCCTGTGATCCTATCCTGTTTTGATCTGGCCGGAGGGGGAGGAGAACAAGCTGGCAGCCTCAATAAATCGGAAGAGAGGGATCCACTTCCCGCGCCCAGGCATTGATCCCACCTTTTAAATTCTTCACACGCTTAAACCCGGCGCTGACCAGAAGTTCCAGCGCTCGGCTCGAGCGCACTCCACTCTTGCAGAAGAGCACCATTTCCTGGGCGCTGTTCAGTTCATGCAATCGGGAGGCCAGCTGGCCGAGAGGAATTAACTCCTCACCTGGCAGGGAGGATATCGAACGTTCGTGCGGTTCCCGCACGTCGATCAAGCGGATTTTTTCACCGTTCCGGATCCTGGCCGCCAGCTCCGGGGCAGTGATGTCCCACTCCATCCCGGCGGAACCCTCTTCGTGGTCCCTTCCAGGGACGCCGCAGAAAGCGTCGTAGTCGATAAGTTCGGTCACCTCCGGGTTGGGGCCGCAGACCTTGCAATTCGGGTTCTTCTTCAGCTTTACAAACTCGAACGTCATATCCAGCGCGTTGTAAAGCAGCAGCCGCCCGACCAGCGTCGAGCCGATGCCCAGAAGAAGCTTTAGCGCCTCGGTCGCCTGAATCGTTCCGATCGTTCCCGGCAGCACGCCGAGCACACCACCTTCGGCGCACGACGGCACCAGCCCGGGCGGAGGCGGCTCGGGGAAAAGGCAGCGGTAGCACGGGCCTTGTTTAGCGTAAAATACGCTGGCCTGCCCATCGAAGCGGTAGATCGACCCGTACACATTCGGCTTTCCGAGCAGTACGCACACGTCGTTCGTCAGATAGCGGGTTGGAAAATTGTCCGTACCATCCACCAGGACATCGTAGTCCTTGGCGATCTGCATGGCATTGGCGGATGTAAAGGGTTCGTTGAATATTTCGACCTGAATCTCGGGGTTCAGATCCAGGAGACGGGACCGGGCGGATTCGACCTTGAGCTTTCCAACCCCGCTGGTGCCGTGAAGCACCTGCCGTTGCAGGTTGGAGGATTCGACCACGTCAAAATCCACCAGACCGATGCGTCCTACGCCGGCCGCAGCCAGATAGAGCGCCACCGGCGACCCCAGACCTCCAGTGCCGATCACCAGGACGGAGGAGGCTAGCAGTTTCTTCTGACCCTCCAGGCCTACCTCGGGGATGAGCAGGTGGCGGGAGTAGCGTAAAATTTCATCGCGGGAGAGATCGGGAAGCATGCACGCTCCTATCCGCCCGCCACCGAGGGGATCAGCAGAAGTTGATCGTTCTCCTCAAGGGGGGTAGCCAGCCCCTGCATGTCCCGGATATTGTTCTCCCTCAGGAACAGGTTTACGAACGGGCGCAGCTCCCCCTGACTGTTGGTCAGCTGCGACCGCAGGGCGGGAAACTGGAGCATTAGGCTTTCCATGGCGTCGGCCACGGTCGAGCCCTGCAGGGCCACCTCGCTCTGCCCGTCGACATATGACCGCAGGGGGGTCGGGATTCGAATGGTAGGCATGGATTAATTGTATTCCTTTTTGCCTGGTTTTAGCATCCGGCTCGTGCCACGACTTCCTCGCACGACGAGGCCGCGGTGATCTCCACCGATCCGGCCTGGGCGAAGGGCTGCATGAACTTTTCCACGCTGCCTCTGTCCTTAGCTTCCATGATCAGCGCCAGGGTGTGCTGGCCGTCCAGGACGGCCTCGCCCTGCAGGTCGACGCCGAATTTGCGGGCGTTCATGCGGCTGAGGTGGGAAAGCAGCATCTGGCCCATTTGAGGGTCCTTGGCCGGACAGGTTTCAGGAGTGTGCTGGTGACGGACAAAATAGAGAGACATGTTGGGCTCCTTTTTATTATAAGGTGGGTTCGATTTGGATCGGCTCCTCAAAAAAGGAGCTGCGATCCTCCAACAGACGCCAGGACCGGGAAGCCAGGGCTTTCCCATTCTGGACGCTGGTTATCAGGTAGGAGAAGTAGGGCTGCGCCCACTCGCGATCATAGTCGGACGGCAGGTTGGGATGATCAGGATGGGAATGGAAGACTCCCAGGATGGCCAATTTCAGCCGGTCCGCCTCCCCTTCCGCCTTGAGATAATCCTCCGGGGTAATAAGGTAGCGGGTGTGGCGGTCTGCGCCTTCGCGCGCATTCGCCAAAGGCTGGATGCTCACAACCCGCCGGAGCTCGCCAGGTTCTCCCAGCAGGAATCCGGCCCCTTCCTCCGGATAGGTCTGTTCCCCATGGGTATGGATGGCTCTCAGAAGATCAGGCGCCAGTTGAAGCATTTCGCCCTCCCCACAGAACAGGATCAGACAGGTACTTGTGGCCGGAATCCGGAAACAGCGTGATGACCAGACCCTCCGTCAACGTGGAAGCAATCTGGAGCGCGGCAAGGGCAACCGCACCGGATGAGATTCCGACAAACAGGCCTTCCTCGCGTGCCAGGCGGCGGACCATGTCATGGGCCGCCTCCGTCTGGACTGAAACGATCTGGTTCGGAAAAGCCGGATCGTAAATGCCCGGCTTGATCGCAGTGGGCATATGCTTCAATCCCTCCAGGCCGTGAAAAGGCTGATCGGGCTGGACCCCGATGATCTTCACTGCCGGATTCACCTCGCGCAGGAAGCGACCAACACCGGTCAGGGTCCCAGAGGTCCCCAGCCCAGCGATGAAATGGGTCACGGCCCCACCCGATTGTGCCCCGATCTCTGGGCCGGTGGTCCGGTAATGGGCCTCCCAGTTCGCCGGGTTGTCATACTGGTTGGCATAAAAATAAAGATCCGGGTGTTCGGCCGCCATCTTGCGGGCATTGCGGATGGCTCCGTCGGAACCTTCCGCCGGGTCGGTCAGGATCAACTCGGCACCCAGTGCCTGCAGAATCATGCGACGCTCAGGGCTGGCATTGGCAGGCATGACCAGGGTCAGTGGAATGCCCAGGGCCACCCCGAAGGTGGCGTAGGCGATTCCCATATTGCCGGAGGTGGAATCCAGCAGGCGTCGGCCGGGACCCAATTGCCCTTCCGCCAGCGCCGCCTGCAGGATGTTGAGGGCCGGACGGTCTTTGACCGAGCCACTGGGATTGAACCATTCCGCCTTTGCAAAAACCTGAACAGAGGGCCGCAAACTCAGGGTCACTCGCCGAAGAGGCAGGAGTGGTGTATTCCCCACGTATGCCTCCAGGCCGGCCAGCGATGAGTTTTTCGTTTGGGTCCGATTCTTTACCAGTACCATTAATCGCCTCTGAAGATTACCGATTAAAACAACCGACTGACAAACAAAAAGGACGGCGCGGGGCGCCATGCGAATCGTCTTGATCGCATGCGGGGTCGCCCACCGTCCTTTCTCCGTCGGTTGTTATTTCTACTGGGATAGGGCGGTGGTTACGATCCCCGCCTCAGACACATGCAAGTCAACATCCGGACTCCTGAATAATTAAGATATTATTGATATAAATTATACAATAAGTTGGAATATTGTCAAGAGGGCGTTCCCGCTCGCTGGTTAAAATAAAAACGGGGCGGCTCTGTCTTCCCGCCCCGTTCGAGAAACTCGAAGCTCATTCTTCTTTCTTGGCTTCCAATTCCTTCTGGTGAGCGTCGATGATCTCCTGTGCCAAATAGGCAGGGACGATCTCGTAGCGGTCGAACTCCATCGTGAAGACCCCACGTCCACCGGTCATGGAGCGCAGCGTGGTGGTGTAGCGCAGCATTTCAGCCAGGGGGACCTGGGCAATGACGACCGTGCGGCCCCGTTCGGATTCGGTCCCCATCACGCGCCCGCGGCGGGTGTTCAGGTCGCTCATGATGTCACCCATGTTGGCATCCGGCACCGTGATGTGCGCGTTCATGATCGGCTCAAAAAGCACTGGACCGGCCTCATGCACTGCTTTCTTGAAGGCCTCACGGCCGGCGATTTCAAAAGCGACCGGCTTGGAGTCAACCGGGTGTTCCTTGCCGTCATAAACGATGACGCGCACGTTGCTCAACGGGAAGCCCGCGACGACACCCGTCAGCATGGTGGCGTGAATGCCTTTTTCAATGGCCGGCAGGTAGGAGCGGCTCAGATTCATTCCGGTGAGTTTATCGGTGAAGTCAAAATCCTGTTCGGGGCAGGGCTCGATCCTCAACCAGACCTCGCCGAACTGGCCGGCACCGCCAGTCTGCTTCTTGTGGCGGTGCATCCCTTCGGCTTTCTTGGTGATACCTTCCCGGTACGGCACTTTCGGTTCGGCGGTCAACAGGCCGACCTGGAGCTTGCCTTCGGCGTGGCGGATGGCCACATCGATATGCTGGTCACCCATCCCCTGGAGGATGGTCTGGCTCGTCGAATGTTCCTGGTACCAGGAGAGGGTCATATCCTCTTCGCACAGGCGGGTCAGGGTCGGCGAAATCTTCGCCGCGTCGGCCTGAGTCTTGGGCTGGATGGCGACGCGATAGAGAGCTGAAGGGTATTTCGGGACAGGCAGGGTCAATGGGTGATTCTTATCGCACAGGGTATCGCCGGTGGACGTGACGCTCAGCTTGGCGACGGTGCCGATGTCCCCGGTGTGCAGGATCTTTTGGGGGATGGCTTCCTTGCCGCGCAGGACGGACAGGGAGGCCATGCGCTCATCGGTGCCTTTGGCCTGATTCCAGATGCGCAGGTCACCTTGCAGGGTGCCGGAGTATAAACGGAAGTAGGTCAGCTTGCCGACGAACGGGTCGGCCGTGGTTTTCCAAACGTAAGCTGCCAGCGGGCCAGTATCGAGGGGCGGCAGGTTCTCCTCGCCGCTTTTTCCCTGGGCCACCACGGGCGGCTCTTCCGCTGGGGAAGGCATCAGATTGAGAATTGCATTGAGGAGCGGCAGGATGCCTTTTTCATGCGCCCCAGCCGCCAGGAACACCGGGACATACAAGCCGGAGCGGACCGCGGCTTTCAAACCGCGCATCATTTCTTCGGCGTTAAGTTCTCCGCTATTCAGGTACTTCTCCAGCAGGCTATCCTCGCCCTCCGCAGCCGCCTCGATCAACTTGGAATGAGCTTCGTCGGCGGAAGCCTTGAGGTCAGCAGGGATATCTTCAGCGGACTTGCCTTCCCCCGCGTAGGCCTTCATTGCAATCAAGTCGATCACCCCCTTAAAGGCCTGGCGCTCGCCCCACGGCAGCTGGACCGGGATCAAACGGATCTTGGAAAATTCCTGGACGGACGCCAGCGCCTTTTTGAAGTCGGCATTTTCGCGGTCCATCTTGTTGACGACCAGAAAACGCGGCAGTTTGAAGGTATCGCAGTAATCCCAGTCGATCTCCGTGCCGACTTCCAGCCCGGCGACCGAGTCGACCAGCACCACCGCACCATCCGCCACGCGCAAGGCCGAGATGACCTCGCCGATGAAATCGGTGTAACCCGGGGTATCCAGCAAGTTGATCTTGCAGTTCTGGTACTCGACCGGGATGACCGCCGTGGAAAGGGAGAGCTTGCGGCGGATTTCTTCATCGTCGAAATCCGAAACGGTGGTGCCGTCATCGATCTTCCCGAGGCGGGTGGTCGCCCCCGTGACATGCAGGAAAGCCTCGGCAAGCATGGTCTTTCCCCCCGAACCATGGGAAACCAAAGCAATGTTTCGGATGTTCTCGGTAGTATACTCTTTCATGCGATTACCTCTTTAAGGCAAGGGATAATTCCAGCCGTCTGATTATAAAAGAAGTTCCCCCAACCGTCAAAGTACATTTATCCGCTGTTCGAAACCACAAAGTCACTGGTTTCCACAGGCTACCCAGGCTTGATGAACCTCATGCGCCGCCTCTCCTTCATTCTCTGGTACTACCGCCGCCCTCCCTGGGATAGCGGAATCGTTCCGCCCGAGGTAAGGGATTTCATTCAAACTCATCCGGCCGGCCGGGCTCTGGACCTGGGCTGCGGGAGTGGGACGAGCAGTATTGCCCTGGCACAGGCTGGCTGGAATGTCACCGGGGTAGACTTCGTGCCACGCGCCATCCGCCAGGCTAGACAAAAAGCACGAGCTGCAGATCTTGAGATTGACTTTCGCCTCGCCGACGTCACGCGCCTGGGCAGCGTTCCGACCCCGTACGACTTGGTGCTCGATATCGGATGTTTCCATGGCCTCTCGCCAACCGGGAAGTTCGCATACCTGAAACAGTTGGAACATCTGCTCAACCCGGGTGGGACCTGGCTGCTGTACGGGTTCTTCAAACCCCAGGAAGCGGTGGGACCGGGCCTAGTACCGGAAGATCTGGAGGGCGCGGAGCATCACCTGCGACTGCTTAAACGTCAGGACGGGCAGGACCGAGGCGAGCGACCCAGCGCCTGGTTCTGGTTTCAAAGCTGATTGATCTCCTTTCGAGGTGAGTCCCTATCCCATTTATCACCATGGCGGGCTCGTCGTGAATCTTATACGATGAATTCCCGGCTGGATCCAGATGAATCGGACGAATGGGTTATTGCCCGGGGGATTGACCGCGGGACACGATTCATCCATCGACAAAGCGAATAAAAACCTGATTGCCGAGCAGGTGCCCCCGTTGGGTAAGCCGCAAGCGAAAGCCTGCCATGGGGACTGGCTCAAACGGTAGGTGTTCTTCATCGATTCGTTCCAGCAGCCCCAGCCCCATCAGTTCCTCGATCTCCTTGCCAAAGACCGACTCCAGCTCACTCCCGAAGCGCTTCCGGAAAGCGGAACCTGACACCCCCTCCTGGATCAGGCGCAGGCCGGTGATCATCGTCTCCTGCATCTCGACCTTCGGTGTGATCCATTGATGGTTAACGGTAGACGGTGAAAGTGGAAAGACAAGGCTCGAGGCCGAAGGTGACAGCCGGTCAACATAGGTTCTGATGCGTAAAACATTGGAATAGCGGATCTGCCCGGCAAAGCCGTGTGCGCCCGCCCCAAAACCCAAATAAGGCAGATTGCGCCAGTATTGTAAGTTGTGACGACACTGCCGGCCGGGCTGAGCCCAGTTGGAGATCTCATAATGCTCGTACCCCTCTTCGTCCAATGTCTCCTCGGCCCACTCGTACATGTCAGCGGCTGTATCCGGGTCAGGCAGCGGCAGCAGGCCGCGCTGGGCCCAACGCCCGAAGGGAGTGCCATGCTCGAGGGTCAATGCATAGAGGGACAGGTGTTCCGGATGCAAGCCGAGGGCGAGCTGGATGGTCGTCTGCCACCGCTCCAGGGTTTGTTCGGGCAGGCCGAAGATCAGGTCCAGATTCAGGTTCTCGAAGCCAGCCCGTCGCGCCCATTCCACCGCATGCACCACATCGTAATAATCATGAATGCGCTCCAGCTGACGGAGTTCCTCCGGATGCGCTGACTGCATCCCCAGGCTGATACGGTTGAAACCGACGGCATGCAGCTCGCGCAGGGCTTTTGCTGTAAGCGTGCCGGGATTGGCTTCCAGCGAGATCTCGGCGTCTTGGGCAACCTCTAAGGACTGGCGTATCGTCTTCAAAATTGTTTCGAACTGGTGTCCCGACAGCAAGGAAGGTGTTCCGCCGCCGAAGAAGATCGTTTGCACCTCTATCTTTTCGGGAGCGGAATCTGCAACCGCCCGGATCTCATTTCTCAGCGCCGCGACATAACCGGGAATGAGGCCCTCCTGTCCGGCATAGGTATTGAAATCACAGTACGCGCAGCGGTGCGTGCAGAAGGGGACATGCAGGTAAACGCTATACATTTTAGCTCTGTAGATTCGCACTCATCGGTTGTTTCTTCGGGAGGCCGATCAGGAGGGCAAGGGGACCGGCCAATAGAAGCCACATGGCCGCGCCTAGGCCAAAGCTCTGAGCTGCCAGGCCGATGCCGAGCGGGATGAGCATACCGAAGACTCCAGCGACATCCTTGAGCGCCATCACCGTCCCACTTCGGCCGGGCATGGAAGAGTATAAGTTGCCCTGGAGGATGGCATACCAACCCGAGTGGAAAAGGCCCAGCAATCCAGCGGCGGCCAGTTTCGCCCACGGATTCGGGACGACCAGGAAAGCCGGGAAGATTACAAGTTCCACCAGCACGCTGATGCGCAGGTAATTCAGGCCGCGCACCCTTTCAAGCAAAGGGATGACCAGAAAGTCGCCGAGCAGCCCTGACCCGGTCCAGATCGCGACCGCCAGGGCCGCGCGCGCGGCAGTAAAACCGACGACATCCACGAAGTAGAGCGCCAGGTACCCATAAAACACATCCAGCATCAGATTGGATAATTCGAGCAGGATCAGCCAGCGCAGCACCGCCGACCGTTTTAATGCAGCCAGCGCAGCACGCACCCCGGCCCACAGTTTAGCCTGTGGCAGAGCATCGCTGATTTCGCTTGAGCGGTGTGGCAACAGCCACCATGCACCGCCCAACATCATTACTGCCAGCCCGGCCAGGGCGAGGAACAAGCCCCGCCAGCCGAAACCGATAAAGGCAGCTCCACTCAAAAGAAGAGGGCCGACAAACACACCCAGCGACCCGGCGAAGGTCCAGCGTGCCATGTTCTGCTCATGACGCTCAGGGGCGGAATCCATAAGGCTGGCCTGTGAAAGGCTGACGAAGGCACCCGAGGCAGGGAAAAAAATAATGAAAGAGATCAGCAGGAAAAGAAAATTACGGCTCACAGCAGTCAGGAAACAGGCCAACGCGAAGAAAATTCCGCCGCCCAGGATCAGCAAACGCCGTTTCCAGACATCCCCCAGAATCCCCACGAGGGGTTCGATCATACTTCCAAGAATGCCTGGCAGGCTGAGTGCCAACCCGATTTGTAAGTAATTCAAGTGCAGATCCGTGCGGATCAGCGGCCAGGAGGCACCGGTCACACCGAAGACCAGCTCGTCCAGGAACTCGATCAGCAGGAAGATAAGGTTCACCGGAATAGACGCGTCTGTCTCAAGAATGGCTCATGGTTCAAGCCGCATGCGCGCCACCAGGACGGCGGGGAGTTCGCTGTACTTTCCTCCCCAACTGGTGGGATATTTCTGGGGATACCCTGGCGGGAACGCCGATTCTTCAAACCCATCCAGCAAGAAGCCATTTTGAAAACCCAGGTTCAAATAGTATTGTAGGGGTCTTTCAAAATAAAGCTGGGTACGTGGTTGGTCCCGCAGCGCCACACCCCGCTGCTGAAAAGGGGTCATGTATCGGGAGGTCTTGATCGCATAGTCGGTAATCAGCCTCCCCCTGGTCCGTTCCTCGACCACATGCACCGAGGAAGCGTTGTTGAAAGCGGGGTGGGTGAGCGAGAACACGAATATTCCTCCCGGCTTGAGCAGCCTGGGCAGGGTGCGGAAGAGCGGCGAAATCTCAGCCATATCGAAGAGGGCCATATTACACAGGGCGCAATCAAAAGACCTGCTCCCCAATTTTTTTAGAGCCTTCCCGTCCGTTCCATCGACTACCAGATAGGTGATCCGGGAATCCGGATTCGGTTTTTGCCTGGCCAGCCGGATGAGATCCCGGGAAAAATCGAAGGCGGTCACCTCCGCTCCCAATGCGGCCAGGCGGCGGGAGGTCAGGCCGTTTCCACAGGCCACGTCCAGGATGCGCTGGCCGGTGTGCGGGTTGAGCAAACGTTCAATGGGAGGCCACTCCAGGATATTGACAAAGTCATTCCCCTCCTCCATATGCTCGTCCCAGAATGCGGCATTCGCGTTCCAGGTGTTGCGGTTCTGCTGATTCGCCTTCCGTTGTCTGTCCGTCGTCACGCCGGTCCCTCCTTCGGCATCTTCCAATAGTCCTGTAGCATGTCGTGCGTCCAGCCGGGTTGCTGGATGGGACCGCGCGGGAGAAACTCCTGCATGACCGGTTTGATATCCACCACCGGTGTGCCTTCAACAGCATCCAGCCCTTCAACAAACAAGCTGCGCCCCTCCCGCCGCAGGATGTGCACGGCGGAAAGCCCGAGGCGGTTCGGCCGCAAGCGGGCGCGTTGGGTGAAAATGCCCACTTTTGGCCAAGCCGGGTTCTCGCGCGGATGGCGCGCTCCGGTGACCACCTCCCGGTCTTCGACCAGGTGAAAATTAAAGATGATTTCGGCGTGGGAGTAGGTCTCCAGGCCATCTAGACTCTCGTCCGGCATGGACCCATCCAAACAAATCTCCGAGACCAGGCCACCCCAATCGTCGTCTTCGGTGGTGTGACGGGAGTTGTGCACCCAGGCAATGGGGGAAATCGAGTATTCAAGCATGTTTGTTTTCCTCGAACCAATTCAGGAGTAAAGACAAATCACCACGCGGAGCTCAGGGGGGGACTGCGGCGTGTTCTTTGCCGCGCCACAGTTTCTTCCGGGTCGAGCGGTATGGGCACGAGACGCGCTCATCGTCCGACCCCGCACAAGAAGGACCTCATCCCGAAAGAGCCAAATGCACACGGGCGAGGAGTGATCCTTCCTCGCCCGAGACTGCCGGATACGCTCTTAAATCAAGAGCCTTAATGGCTCTTCCAGATTCAATGCCAGCGCCTGCATGAATTTGGCGGCTTCGGCCCCATCGCTGACCCGGTGATCCACAGAGATGGTGGCTTTCATACGCCAGCCGGATTTGACCAGGCCGTTTTCGACCACTGCCATCTCGCGCGCCGAACCGACTGCCAGAATGGCGGCCTCGGGGGGGTTGATGATCGCGGCAAAATTCTCCACATCGTACATCCCCAGGTTGCTGATCGAAAATGTCGAGCCTTCGATCTCCTCAGAGCGGACTTTACCCTCCCGCACCCGCGCGGCCATGGCCTTCATCTCCGAGGAGAGCTGGCCGAGCGTCTTTCGATCGGCCTCCCGGCAAACAACGGTCAGCAGGCCACCTTCGACGGAGACGGCCACACCGATGTTGCGCGCACCATGAACCAGGACAGATGCGCCTTCCAGCGAAGCGTTCAGATTGGGAAACTCACGTAAGGTCAGGGCCGCGGCCTTGACAATGAAGTCGTTGACGGAGAGCTTCTGATCCTCTGGGACGATGCGGTTGTATTGCGCCCGCAGGGCCATCAGGGCGTCCATCTTGTATTCATGGGTCACATAGAAGTGCGGGACGGTCGTCTTGGACTCTGCCATGCGCCGGCCAATCGCCTGGCGCAGCCTGGAGATGGGGGTCGTTTGATCGCCGGCACCTGGTGGAAAGACGCCAGCAGCCGGTGCGACCGCCTGACCTGCCAGCGCGGTTTCAATGTCACGGCGCACGATCCGTCCACCGGGGCCTGTGCCGTGGATCGTCGCCAGGTTCACCTGGTTCTCGCGGGCGATCCGCCTGGCGAGGGGCGAAGCTGACACGGGTCCGGCTGCCGAGGTGGGAGATGGGAGGGGGACCTTTGTCGGCATCGGTACGGCGGCTTCGCCTTTCGGCGCCCCGCTCGCAACGGGCGCGGCCTTCGGTTGAGGCTGTGCCGGTGCGGAGGCGATCTCATCGATTTTTTCCTCGGCGGTTCCGACGATGGCAATCGGCTTGCCGATCGGCACTACAGCACCTTCTTCCACGATCAGCCTGCGCACGACCCCGCTGGCGGTCGACTCCACTTCGACCGTGGCTTTGTCCGTCTCGATTTCGGCCAGCACTTCACCTTTTTGGACCGGTTCACCCGCCTTCTTGATCCAACGCACCAGGGTGCCCTCCGCCATATCGAAGCCAAGTTTGGGCATGGAGATGGTTTCGGCCATTAAAGCACCTCCTTGACCGCCGTGATCACATCTGCCGGCTGAGGCAGCGCATACTGCTCAAGGGCTCGGTTATAAGGAAGCGGCACTTCTTTCTGCGCGACCCGGCGGATTGGTGCATCGACATAATCGAAAGCCTGCTCGTAGATACGGGCAGAAACCTCGGCTCCCACGCCGTATGACCTCCAGCCCTCCTCGACCACCACCGCCCGATTGGTTTTCTTGAACGACTCGAGCACCGGCTCCATATCAAGCGGGCGCAGGGTGCGCAAGTCCACGATCTCAGCCTCGATGCCCTCCTTGGCCAGCTCTGCAGCAGCCTTGAGCGAAATTTCCAATCCCTTGGAATAGGTCACGATGGTCACATCGCGTCCCGGGCGCTGGATCGTGGACTTGCCGATCGGGACGGTATAATCCCCGTCGGGTACTTCACCCCGCACCTGGTACATGGTGGCGTGTTCGATGAACATGACGGGGTCGTTGGAGCGGATCGCCGCTTTTAATAATCCTTTAGCGTCCGCCGGTGTACCTGGCGAGACGTACTTCAATCCAGGGAAATGCGCAAAGACGGCATCCGGGGTCTGGGAATGTGTGGCGCCCAGCTGCCGTCCTCCGCCCCCGACGGCACGGATCACCATCGGCAGGGTGAACTGCCCACCAAACATATAGTGCAGTTTGGCTGTTTGGTTGACAATCTGATCCATGGCTGCGAAGGCAAAATTGATGGTCATGAGCTCCGCTACCGGTCGCAGTCCGGTCAGCGCAGCCCCGATGGCTGCCCCGATGATGGCAGCCTCGGCAATGGGGGTATCCCGAACCCTTTCGCCGCCGAAGTGATCGTAGAAACCCTTCGTGACCGCATAAGAGCCGCCCCATACGCCGACTTCCTCGCCCAGGATGAAAACATTCGGGTCACGTTCCATTTCCTCCCATAAAGCCTGTGAGATGGCTTCCCGCATCGTAAGGCTGGCCATGCTACACCTCCTCCACATAGACGTCGTCGAAGAGGGTCTCTAGGGCTGGCTCCGGGCTGGATTCGGCGAACTCGACCGCGGTTTGGACATCGGCCTCGGCCCGAGCGGTGAGCTCGTCCAGGGCCTTTGAGCTGGTAATCTTATTCTTGGTCAGGTAAGCACGATAAAGGCCGATCGGGTCCTGCTCCTCCCACTTTTTGACCTCTTCCGGCTTGCGGTAGCGTTCCGGGTCGCCCATCGAGTGACCCCGGAAGCGGTAGGTGATGATCTCGAGCAAGTAAGGCCCTTCCCCGGAGCGGACTTTTTCGATCGCCGCCTTGGAGGCTTCATAGACCGCCATCACGTCCATGCCATCGATGCGTGAATGCGGAATGCAGTAGCCTTCGGCTTTCTGCTGGATCTCGGAAACCGCCGAGGCGCGCCCAACCGCTGTGCCCATGCCGTACTCGTTGTTCTCGCACACCCATAGCACAGGCAGCTTCCAGACCTTCGACAGGTTGACCGCCTCATGAAAAAAGCCAATGTTGGTGGCACCTTCGCCGAACATGCAGATGGTCACTGCGTTGCGGCCGGAATACTTGTCGCCCAGGGCAAGTCCCGCGGCGATCGGCAGGTGGGCGCCGACGATGGCATGCCCGCCCCAAAAATTCTTCTCCACATCCGCCATGTGCATGGAGCCACCCCGCCCTTTCGATGGGCCGGTGACCTTCCCCAGGAGCTCGGCCATGACCTGGTTGGCGGGGATGCCGCAGTTGATCGCCACACCGTGGTCGCGGTAGGCAGTGATGACCCGGTCCTGCGGCTGGCGGGCGGCGATCAGTCCGGTCGAGACGGCTTCCTGTCCGATGTACAGGTGCATGAAGCCGCCGATCTTGCCAGCTTGATACAGCTCCGCCCCACGCTCTTCCAGGCGGCGGATCAGCACCATTTGATAATATAAGTCCATTTGCTGCTGCTTATTCATTGAATCTCCCTGTGAGAGGGATCCATCCTGTGGTCCGAATCTCAGATTGTCCCTCGAATATACAAGAGCAATTATATCCAATTATTATAATTTTTCTATAAGAAATCCGGGGGAGACTGAAGAGGCCCGACAGATTCTGCTTCCGGGGCTGTTAAGATCATCTCAGCCTTTCTCACTTACCACAGGAAGCGCCGCGCTGGTTCTGGGAAGTGGCCACTATCGGAGTGAAACAAAACGCGGGTTGTGTTATATTCTGCCTATGCCCCGCTCTACGCCCGCAACCCAGGCCCTCGACCACCTTGACATCCCTTACCGGCTCTTCGAGCATCCACAGGTTCCGGGATCGCTCGAGCAGGCTGCCCGAGACCGGGGGCAGCTGCCGCAACAGGTCGTGCGCAGCCTGCTCTTCCGAATCGCACCAGGAGAATTCGTCCTGGTGCTGGTGGCCGGGCCCCAACAAGTGTCGTGGCCAAAACTGCGCGGTTATCTGGGAGTCTCACACCTCACTATGGCCAGCGAACAGGAAGTGCTGGAATGCACCGGATATCCCATCGGCGCGGTGGGCCCGCTCGGCTTGGCTCATCCCGTCCGCCTGCTGGTGGACAGGGGCGTTTTTGATCCTGAGGAAGTTTCCATCGGCTCCGGGGTACGTGGGTTGGCGATCATCCTCAAATCCTCCGACCTGCAAAAAGCTTTAAAGAAGGTAGAAATACTGCTTGATGAATAGAACCGTCCGACTTCTGGTCCGTCGTACCTAACAATTTTGTGCGGAGAGGTTGGAAAGGTTACGCGTATAATTTAAGAGAGCGAGCCCTGCTTTCAAACAGTCAACGCTTCCAGATCAATAAGGCGCATCGATGAAACCAATTTTCCCCTCTGTACTCCTGACGCTGGCATTGCTGCTCACCGCGTGCGAGCTTACCCCGCAAGACCAGGCGACCTTGACCGCCATCAGCCTGACCGCCACGGCAGCCTCCTGGACCCAAACTCCCTTGCCGACTTCCACATTTACGCCAACGGATACTTACACACCCACGGTCACCCTGACACCAACGAATACGTTCACGCCTACGATGAGCCTGACCCCGAGCCAGACGCCCACCCCGGTCCCCAGCCTGACTTTTACCATCACGCTCTCACCCACCTTCGATTTTCCCAAGGTCATGGTCACCGCAGCGCAGGCCCATTGCCGCTACGGTCCCGCGGTCGCTTATCTGCACGCCGCCGACCTCTACGCAGGGGATACGGGCCTGGTGTGGGGACGCTACAACCTCAGCAACTGGCTGTATGTCAAGATGGATAAACTGAACTACCCCTGCTGGGTCTCTCCCTCCGTGGTCCAGGTGACCGGCGACATCACCACGCTAGCCTATCAACAGAACCTGCATCTTCCCCAATCCTCGATCGCAGAGTACACCCCACCGAAAAATGTAAGGTCCAGCCGCCAGGGTGACAAAGTAACCGTCACCTGGAATCTCATGTATATGACCCAGGACGATGACAATGGCTATATGCTGAATGTATTTGTATGCCAGAACAAGAATTATATATGGGACCCCGTGTCACTCCCGGATCAGTACCACACCAGCTATACATTTACCGATCAAGCCGGATGTTCTTCCCCCTCAGGCGGACAGATCGCTTCGGTTGAAAAGCACGGCTATACCAAATGGGAGGATATTCCCTGGCCAAAACCATAGCCGGCAACCAATAAAAACCCCCAACGCAGGAAATGAATCGCGTTTTCACCGCGATTCGTTCATAGACTCAAATCGAGCAGGACCTGGGTATCAAGGGGGATAATCCTCGATTCTCTCTTTTACTCGAAATTACCCTACCCAAACCGTCCGATCTTCGAACGACGGTCGTTCGGTAAAGTCGGGCTGCACGTCCGGATAACCCACATAAATGAAACCGATCAGGGGCTGGTCGGGGGCGAAGCCGAGAAATTGTTTCACGAGGGGGTCGCGCGCCGGCGGACCGGTACGCCACATTGCCCCCAGGCCGAGAGCGTGTGCGGCCAGGAGCATATTCTCCACCGCCGCGGCCGCGGCACAAATGTCTTCGATTTCCAGCACCCGCGGGTCGCTGGATTTTTCCACACCCACGGCGATGAGGAGCGGGGCGCGCAGAGGCTTGGCACGTTCGATGTCCAGCGCGGAATCGGGCAGGTCCGATTTTTGTTTTTTTAGCGACTGGGCCATCACCTCGCCGAGCCGTTCGCGCCCCGGCCCTGTCAGCACCACAAAACGCCAGGGCCGGCTGTGGTGATGGTTCGGTGCCTGGACTGCCGCATTGAGCAGCTTTTCGACCAGATTACGCGGCAGAGGGTCGGGTTTGACCTTCGCGATCGAGTGACGCGTCCGAATGATTTCGAGTACGTCCATTGAGAACTCCTTTCCACGTCTCATGGGCACCCATTTTTCTCCCAATGAACGGTGTCCCAACAAATCCTTGACATCCAACCTGGATCGAAAAAACCCTCGCGAGCGAGGCTCACACCGAGGTATTCGCCGCCGCTAGAACGAATTCAGGTGGACAGGGTACGCGCAGGGTAACCGTCGCGCCACCGCCGGGAACCGGCGCGATTTCCAACTCCCCGTGAAAAAGGCGTGCCCTCTCATACATCCCAGCCAGGCCAAGATGACCGGCCCGGATCAGGGAGCGGACATCCGGGTCAGGAAACAACGGCCCGTCGTTTTGGACAGTCGCCTGGACTTCCGACTCTCTAAATGTCAGCTCCACCAAAACCCGAGTAGCGCTGGGGGCATGTTTGCGGATATTGCCAAGCGCCTCCTGGACGACTCGAAAAACGGCCAGCTCCAAATCAGCGGACAGTCTGCGGGCTTCTCCATGGACCTTGCATGTGCACACGATGGCGGGCATTTGACGGACGAGATCATCGCACAGGGATTGAAGAGCGACCGGCAAGCCCAGATCTTCCAGAATGGGGGGACGCAGGCCGTTGCTGATCCGACGCACATCGCTCAAGGTTTGCTCGAGGAGACCCTGCAATTCATCCAGCCTGCGGTGGGCCAGCAGGGGATCGCGCTCCAGCTCGCCCCGAAAAAGTTCGATCCGCTGAACCAGGCCGATGAGGTCCTGAATGATGCCATCATGGAGTTCATGGGATAATCTCTGGCGTTCTTCTTCCTGGCTGAGCAGCGCTTTATGGGCATACTGTCGCAACGCATTCTGTTGTTCGGCCAGTTGAATCACCATCTGATTGAAGGCTGTTATCAGGGTACGCAATTCTGCAGGCCCTTGCGTCTTCATCGGCCGGAAAGTACTCCCTGGTACAACCCTGCCAGCATTATCCGCCAGCTCGGCGATGGGCCGGATGATTCGCCCAATGCTTAAGGAAAGCATATAAAGGGATAGAGCAGTCCCCAGAACCAGCAGGGCCACCAGAAGCCATTGATAGGAATATACCAGATTCAATCCCACACCCCATGGCTCTTCCAGGATCAACCCCCACTGAGTCCCTGGCAAGGGAGCAAACGAGACAATGATCCTGTCCCCGGAGGAAAGGGTATCCACGATCTGACTGTCCGGCTGCCAGGCCTGGGTGAGCTTCGTCCATTCTGTGCTCAGGCTGGTTTGTTTTGCAAGCGGCAATTCCGTACTGGAAAGTATATTGCCCTGAGTATCCACGATGGAAAGCTGGCTTCCAATTTGGGCACGCAGCGAAAGCAGAGTAGTTTGGAGAAGCGCTGCAGAAGGCGGCGTCTGGTTGACCAACTCCTTTTCAAGCGCCTCGGCTGCCGCTTGCACCTGGGCGGTATCGCGCTGGAACACCAGGTCGAGGGTGATGCGCTGTAGCGCTGAGGTCGTTACCAGGATCGAGAGCAGGATAAAAAACGATAAAGGGATGAGAGACGCCCAAAGCAGCTGGCTGCGGACGGTTGTCCCAAGGCTCGAGGAGAGCTCAATGTCTGGAAGGGATGGTTGGGTGGTGGAGTTCAAATTATTCATCGCTCTCTTCCAATGTGATCCATCCGTGGCGGATGGCATACGCCACCGCCTCGGAACGATTGCCCACTCCCAGTTTGGTAAATATGTTTCGTAAATGAACCTGGACTGTCTGCGGGCTGATACCCAGGGTCCCGGCAATGGATTTATTTGGACGACCTTGGGCCGTGGCGCGTAGGACCTCCATTTCCCGCTCGGTTAAACCAGCAGGCATATCCGCGGCTCGATAGGCCCCCCGGCCTCCCACGCGGTTTACCAATTTCGCGGCAATCCGCGGGGCAAGGGCTGTTTCTCCCCCTGACACGATCCGGATCGCGGCTGCCAACTCTGCCCCGCTGGCTGTCTTGAGCAAGTAGCCGCTGGCGCCGGCTTCCAAAAGTGGAAAGACATAGCTGTCATCCTCATAAGCCGACAAAATCAACACCCGCGTATGTGGATGGTGGGATGTGATCCTGCGAGTTGCCTCGATCCCATTCAATTTCGGCAGGCGCACGTCCATGACGACTACATCCGGGTGGAGTTCTTCCGCCAGTCGAACCGCTTCGAGGCCATCCGCCGCTTCCCCGATGACAGCCATATCCGGTGACTGTTCCAGGAGTTGCCGCGTGCCTTCCCTGACAATTTGATGATCTTCGACCAGCAGGATGGTGATGCCGCTCATGGAAACCTATCTTAGCACAAAGATGGAAAACTACAATATCGGCCCTACCATAAATCAGGTAGAACCCATACGCGACTTGGTCGATGTGTGAACCGTTCCACTTCCATAAAATGAAACTGACCGAATACATTCTATCAAGGAGGATGTTATGCAAACCATTGATCCCGCCTCTACCGCGTTGGTCTTGATCAGTGCAGCCCTGGTCTTCATCATGACCCCCGGACTGGCATTCTTTTACGGCGGTCTCGTCCGCCGTAAAAATGTACTTTCAATCATGATGCAAAGCTTCATGTCGATGGGCGTCGTAACCGTGATCTGGGTCATCTTCGGTTTCAGCCTGGCTTTTGCAAAAGACCATGGCGGGATCATTGGCGATCTGCGCTATTTTGGCCTCAATGGGGTCGGTTTTGATCCGGGAGTTGTAGGCGGGACCAAGCAAGTCATCCCGTTCCTGTCTTTCTTTTTCTTCCAGGAAATGTTCGCTGTGATCACACCGGCCCTGATCACAGGTGCCTTCGCGGACCGTGTCAACTTTAAAAGTTATCTGATCTTCCTCGTCTTCTGGAGTGTCCTGGTCTATATCCCCATCGCCCACTGGGTCTGGGGCGGCGGTTTCCTGGCTCAACTCGGGGTCATCGATTTCGCCGGCGGAACGGTCGTGCACATGAGCGCCGGTTTTGCAGCTCTGGCGTCCGTTTTCATCGTGGGAAGACGCAAGATCTTACCCAACGAGCTGACCCAACCTCATAACATCACCTATGTCGCCCTGGGTACGGGGCTGCTGTGGTTCGGTTGGTTCGGCTTCAATGGCGGCAGTGCCCTGGTGGCGAACGGGCTGGCGTCGGCAGCTTTTGTAAACACTGACGTCGCCGCCTCGATAGCCATGATCACCTGGCTCTTCATCTCCTGGGTGCACGAAGGCAGGCCCAGCCTCACCGGGGCGTTGACCGGTTCGGTTGCAGGCTTGGCAACCATCACGCCGGCTGCGGGATATGTACAGCCCTGGGCTGCATCCGTCATCGGTGTCCTGGCCGCCTTTTTATGCTATGGCGCGATTCAGCTGCGCATTAAATTAAACTGGGACGACGCACTCGACGTATGGGGTTGCCACGGTGTCGGCGGTACCCTGGGTGTGATCCTGACAGGGGTCTTTGCGGTCAGCGCGATCAATGGCGTTAGCGGTCTGATCGAAGGCAACGTGCGACAGTTCGGTATCCAGGTGCTCGCCGCGGTGGTGGTCATCGTGTATTCCTTTGGCCTCACCTGGCTGATCCTCAAAATCCAAAATCACTTCATGCCGGTCCGCGTGCCGGATGAGGTCGAAGAAAAAGGTTTGGACGAAAGCGAACTCGGAGAAAAGGCCTATACGCTCTAACCACGGGCAGGGATGACTGATTCAACCCGCTCCAAGTTGAATAAAAATTGCCCGGCATCAGGGAGCCGGGCAATTTTTTACTCAACCCATTCACAATCGAGAGATCAGAATCGGCCGGAGTGAAATACCGGCGGTCACTTGTCTTCAGCGATCGCCTTGCCGCTGTACTTCAGCGCCGAATGCGCCGCTGCCAGGCGGGCGATGGGAACGCGGAATGGCGAACAGGAAACATAGTTGTTGCCGATCATGTGGCACCACTCAATGGACTCCGGGTCACCGCCGTGCTCGCCGCAGATCCCTACTTCCAGGTCAGGGCGGGTCTTGCGGCCTTCGTTAATGGCCATCTGCATCAGCCGCCCAACCCCTTCCCGGTCCAGGACCTGGAAGGGGTTCTTCAGGAGAATGCCCTGGGCTACATAGGTCACCAGGAAATTGCGCTCGGCGTCGTCCCGGCTGTAGCCATAGGTCATCTGGGTCAGGTCGTTGGTCCCGAAGGAGAAGAATTCAGCCAGCTTGGCGATCTCGCCGGCGGTGACCGCTGCCCGCGGGATCTCGATCATGGTCCCGAATTTGTATGATAATTTTACCTTCTTCTCCTTCATGACCGTCTTAGCGATGCGGATCAGGCGGGGCTGGATCCATTCCAATTCCTTGACCGTGCCGGTCAGGGGGATCATGACCTCCGGCTTGACCACTATCTTCCGTAGCGTGCAGTCAGCGGCGGCCTCGAAGATGGCGCGCACCTGCATCTCAACGATCTCCGGCATGGCAATGCTCAGGCGGACGCCGCGCAGTCCCATCATCGGGTTGCTCTCATGCATACCCCTGATGGCCTGGAGCAGGGCTTCCTTCGTTTTCAGACCCCGGGTCTGGCCCTTGACGCGCATAGTGATGACTTCCTCGAGCAGTTTTTCCTCGTCGGGCATGAATTCGTGCAACGGCGGGTCGATCAGGCGGATGATCACCGGGTGGCCGTCCATCGCTTCGAAAAGGCCGTCGAAGTCTTTGCGCTGATAGGGCAGCAGTTCGTTGAGGGCTTCGGTGCGCTCTTCACTGGTCTTGGCCAGGATCATGCGCTGCACGATGGGCAGGCGCTCCGTTTCGAAGAACATGTGCTCAGTGCGGCACAACCCGATGCCGACCGCTCCGTATGAGCGGGCACGCCGTGCATCCTTCGGGTAATCGGCGTTCGCCCACACCATCAAACCGCGGCCCTTGCGCCCATCGGGCAGCACGCGTATCTGGGGGCGGGCCGCTATTTCATCCGCCCAGCCCAGCAGGGTTAGCAGTTCCGTCTGCTCCTCCAGCGAGGGCGCCACGGTCGGGATCTTGCCGACGTACACCTTCCCGGTGGTCCCATCAACCGAGATCCAGTCTCCCTCCTTCACAACTATGCCGTCGCTTTCCATCAGGCGTCTTTCCAGATCAATCTTGACCGCCGAAGCGCCGACCACGCACGGAATGCCGAACTGCCGGGCCACCACGGAGGCATGCGAGGAAGCACCCCCTTCACTGGTGAGCACGCCCTTCGACGCGATCATGCCGTGCACATCATCCGGTTTCGTGAAGGGTCGCACCATGATCGTATCAAGCTTCTTCTCCTTGGCCATCTTTTCGGCGGTATCGGCATCGAAATAGACCTGGCCGACAGCCGCGCCGGGGGAGGCGTTCACCCCCTCGGCATAGAAGCGGGCGGCTTTGAGCGCCTTGTCATCGAACTGCGGGTGCAGGAGGGTGTCGACATTTTCGAAGGTGATGCGCAGGACGGCCTCGTCCCGGGTGATCAGTCCCTCGTTGGCCATATCGACGGCGATCTTGACGGCTGATTTCGCCGTGCGCTTGGCGTTGCGGGTCTGGAGCATCCACAGCTTCCCCCGCTCTATGGTGAATTCGACATCCTGCATATCCTTGTAATGCTTTTCCAGCCTGGAGGTGATGTCCATGAACTGGGTGTATACACCGGGCATCTTCTTGGCCAGGCGCTCGATCGGATCTGGATTGCGGATGCCCGCCACGACGTCCTCACCCTGGGCGTTTAGCAGATAATCGCCCATCATCTTCTTGTCGCCGGTCGAGGGATCGCGGGTGAAGGCCACCCCGGTGCCCGAGTCATTCCCCATATTGCCGAAGACCATCGTCACGATGTTGACCGCCGTCCCCAGGTCGTCGGGGATGTTCGTGGCCCGGCGATAATCGACGGCGCGTCTGCCGTTCCAGGATTTGAAGACCGCGTCGGTAGCCAGCTGGAGCTGCTTGTAGGGATCCTGAGGAAACTCAAAACCCTTCTTCATGATCACCTTCTTGAACGTCTCCACCATGGCCTTCCAATCCTCGGCGGTCATGTCGACGTCAAGCTTGTAGCCCTTCTTGGCTTTGTACGTCTCGAGAGGTTTCTCAAAGGCTTCATCCGGGATACCGAGCACCACCGAGCCGAACATCTCGATCAGGCGGCGGTACGAATCATAGACGAAACGCGGATTCCCGGTCAGCTTGAGCATGCCCTGCGCGGTTTTATCCGTCAGGCCGAGGTTCAGGACGGTGTCCATCATCCCTGGCATCGAGAATTTTGCCCCTGAACGGCACGACACCAGCAGAGGATTCTCAGGATCCCCGAACTTTTTCCCCGTGCGCCGCTCGATCTCTTTCAGTGCGGCCAGCTCCTGCTCCCACATCCCCTCCGGGTATTTTCCTGTGGCCGAATAGATGTTGCAGGCCTCCGTCGTGACCGTGAACCCCGGCGGCACCGGGATGCCGGCGCGGGTCATATCGGCCAGTCCGGAGCCTTTGCCGCCGAGCAAACCGCGCACGCCGTCCCATGAGCCGGCGTACGCCTCGGCCTGCGAGACTTCATCGAAAAGGTAAACCCATTTCTTCGCCATCGTGATCTCCTGGAGAATGAAATATGATCGCTCGCCCCTGAGGCAATCCAATCGGTAAGTTTACCACAAACTATTTTGTTAGATACCCAATTTAATCTGTAAAGCGACTGCAAAGTTCAGCCGCTTCCAACTGGCGCATAATAGAGGCATCCTTTCGATTGGAGATTCCGATGCCGGTGAAAGTCATTGCCATTGACGACGATCCTGCCATGACCGAGCTGCTCGCTTTGCTGCTGAAGACCCACGGGTTCGAGGTGGCGACAGCCAACTTGGGGGAGGATGGCGTCCGGCTCATTCGCGAGACCTCCCCGGATGTGGTGATCCTGGACCTGATGATGCCGGAGATGGACGGGTGGAAGGTGTGCGCCGATGTGCGCAAGTTCAGCAATGTCCCCATCCTGATCTTCTCGGCCCTCGACAATCCCGGGATGGTCGCCGACGCCCTCGATAACGGTGCGGACGATTACATCGTCAAGCCCGTTTCCAGTGGTGTCCTCGTCGCCCGCCTCAACAAACTCACGCGGCGCAGCGATATCAACACCAAACACCTCCAACCTCACGCCACGGCTGCACCGATTTAAACCCCCCTGACTTGGCTGGCGCAGGCTTACGCCTGCGCTTTTTTTTGTGCTAAAATCGGACCATGAACGACCGCTGAGGAGGTTTCCTGTGCAAACCTGTACGAAATGTAATGCAGTTTCCCCTGACCAGGCGCTGGAATGCGTCAACTGCCGCGCTGACCTGCGTGAATTTTCCGAACGCGCGATCGCCCTGAAAAGCTATCTGGCCAACCCTAACGTGAGCGCAGTGCGAATCAGCGTGGGTGATGATGCCTGTCCCCATTGCTACGAATCGCTCAAAACCTACCCGAAGGACCAGGTGCCGCATCTCCCGCACGAAGGCTGCTCAAACGACCACGGCTGCCGTTGTACCTATGAGCCAGTGCTCATCGACACCGGTCTTGTGGGCAAAGTGGTACAGTAACCCCCTTCTCTCACGGATATGAGACCGGGTTGGATGATCCAACCCGGTCTCATTTCTTTACACCAGCGCGCGCAGCGCTTCGGCAGTCGCCTGGGAGGCCTCCATCATCGGCATGTGGCCGACCCCTTCGAGCTCGACCAGGTTCCCATGCCGGAGGAGGGCCACGACCTGATGGGCGCGCTCGACCGGCACCAGGGCATCCTGCAGGCCATGGAGGATCACGACCGGAAAATTATAACCGGATAAGTCAGGCGTCGAATCCGGGCGGGCCGCCATGGCCTCGAGCGCCGCAATGATGCCCTGGGGGGATTGACGCAGGATGATCTCCCGCAGAAGGGGCTGCAGGGTCGGATTCGAGGTCAGCCGGGCAGGCATGGAGTCGGCCACCACGCTCACTCCCTGCTGCCTGACCAGGTCGGCGGTCGCATAGCGGTCGTTCCGTCCCTCGGGAGAATCCGCTACGGCCTGGGAGGCGATCAAGCCCAGACCCCGGATGCGCTCCGGAAACGCATGGGCGAACGCCAGGCCAATGTAACCGCCCATGGAGTGGCCCGCAATCACGGCCTGCTCGATTTTCAAATGGTCCAGAAGAGCTGCGATGTCGGCGGCCATATCCGCCAGGGAATATCCAGCCTGGGGCGAGGGCGACGCGCCGAAGCCGCGCAGGTCGGGCAGGATCAGATCCGCCACGCCCTGCAGAAACGGTAGGACCGGCTCCCAGGTGGTGTGATCCAGCGGATAACCGTGCAGCAGGACCAGCGCGGTTCCACTCCCGCTGCGCTGGTAGGCGATTTCGGTGCCGTTGACGGAAGCCTTCAGCATTTCCAATTCACCTTGACCTTTTGTTTGCTGCCCAGACGGGAAAAGTATTGGACGAAGCCCTGCTCACAACCGAACTCGTAAAGACGACGGGTTATATCGACGTCTTTCTTGCAGTACTCGACCAGGCGATCCATTTCGCCCGAACGATACCACTCCACCGCCTGAATGCCGCTGGCGCCCTTCGGTTCATCGAGTGTGGCCCGCGCCAGCGAATCCAGGCTGAGGCGGAAACCGAGGCTGTGATACAGGTCTTCCATGAGGTCGAGGGTCGGCAAACTAAGCAAGTGCTCGCTCGGGGCGTACGGCTTCAGCACTGCGTAGTCGAACCTTTTGATATTAAAACCAATCACGCGCCCGGCCGATTTTAACTCTGCGATCAGGGCAGGGACATCCTTTTCCAAATACACCGTATACGCTTTGCGCAGGGAGGACCAAGTCACTGCGCAGGAGACACGCAGTTTTGCTGGGTCGCGCCCTCCAACCTCTTCAAAAAGGTTTTGGGTTTCGAGGTCAAAAACGATAAGGTTCACAGCTCAATCGCCTCGTTCGTCGCACATTGGCATCCTTTCTAATGGGGGGACGGTGAACTCCCCAGGAGCTGCGCTGCGAGATCCAACGCCTCCTCCCGGGTGGACACCTTGCCGACCGCCTGCGCTTCACGGACAGCTTCAAGCAATCTGCCCACCTGAGGACCAGGCTCAAGGTCGAATTCGGACAGCAGGTCTTTCCCACTCAGGAGGGTCGGCGGGTTGACACTCTCTTCGGGTTTTTCCCACCAGTTCTCAAGAAGCTGGCGGCAGATGTCCAGACCTGCATTCCAGGTGTCCTCCGGCAGGGTGTGCTCATAGGTCGCACGCAGATCCGCCAGGGACAGCAGGACGATGTCCACGCCGGCCTGACGGGTGTCGCGAAAGAATCGGTAAACGGCCCGCCGGGTAGGCTGCTTCCTCTCACGGACCAGGCGATTTGTGTGGAACAAAATCCGCATATGGTTGCGAATGATGAGGTCCAGCCGGTCTACCTCGCCATTGCTCAAGTTAAGAGCCCGGGCCCTCGCCACGGCGATCTCGGCCCCGCGCTGATCATGATCCCAGTAACGCACCTGGCCGTTCTCATCAACCTTCCGGCTGGTGGGTTTGGCGACATCATGATAAAGCCCCGCCAGTTCCAGCAAGCCACTCAGAGAACGGTTAATATTGAGCGGCGTAGCCAAATGTTCGGCGAACTTCTGGCGGTAACGCCCCAGGCGCAGGGACAGCAAACCGAGATACCAGTCCGAGGTGGTGTCGGGATTGTACTCTGGGGCCAGGACCGCCAGAAGCGATTGAAGATGCCGCACCGTCGCCAGCGTATGCTCCCAAACGTCATAAACATGAGGAGTCGGTTGTTCGACACCCTTGAGTTCCCCAAGTTCCGGTAGGAGCTGGTCCAGGGCGCCGACCAAATCCAGAACGCGGATGCAGGCGGCCGGCTGGGTGCCCTCCAGGATGCGGAAAAGCTCGTCACGCAGCCGTTCAATAGAGACCTTTCCCAGGAGGCTCACGGCCTCTCGCATCGCCCGGGAGGTCTCCGGCAGGATCTGGAAACCAAATGTGGCTGATAGACGCACGGCGCGCAGGATGCGCACCGGATCGTCCCGGAAAGCACTCGGGGAGCAGACGCGCAAGCGTCTATCTTTCAGGTCCATACCCCCGTGCAGAGGGTCATGGACCTGCATGGAATGGATTTCCATAGCTATGGCGTTGACGGTGAAATCGCGCCCCTTTAAATCTGACTCCAGGTCCTCGCCGCGAAAGGTGGCAAAGTCCATCAATGTCCGTACGCCATCCGGGGAGGTGACGATCACCCGTCCGGTATCCCGCTCGGGATCAAGCGGGAAAAAGTCCGCCTGGAGGGCATCGGCTACCCGTCGGGCGGTTCGGATCCCATGCGCATCCAGAACGAAATCCAGGTCGTGCGAGGTGCGGCCCAGCAGTGCGTCGCGCACAGCTCCCCCCACCAGGTACACGGCCAGATTGTCCGGCAGCGCAGCCCGGATGGCCTCCAGAAGGGGTGAAAGGGTCAGGGGGTTTTGCTCAAGCATCCAGGTACACCTGCTCCTTCATAAGGAAAAATCCATCGCGCATTCCAATTGCCGGTCTGGCCTCCTACCTGAGGGTTGATCCGCCGGAGGAGGCACCGAGGCCCGCGACCCGTTTCTGGGTCGCCTCTGCATCGACCACGACCTCAGCGAGGAATCCCTCATGCTCCGGCGCGCTCCGCCTCCATCAAACCGAAGGCTGATATTTGTCCGGATCGACTACTGCAACGAAAGGCAGGTTGCGGTAATACTCATCCAGGTCCAAACCGTAGCCAAAGACGAACTTGTTCGGAATGGTGAAACCGCGGTAATGGATCGGCACCGGGATTTCGCGCCGCCCTGCTTTATCCAACAAAGCACAGACTTTCAAGCTTTTGGGGTTGCGCGTCTCGAGCATTTCGAGTACATGGGTAAGGGTATGGCCGCTGTCGACGATATCTTCGACCAGCAAAACATTTTTGCCTTCAATGTTCGTCTGCAGATCCAGGCTCATGCGGATATTTCCGCTAGAGGCGCGCGCCCCGACACCGTAGGAGGTCAGGGCCATACAATCAATCGCATGGGGGACGGTAATGTGTCTCATCAAGTCCACCATGAAGACGATCCCGCCGCGCAGGATGCAGATCAGCAGAAGGTCCTCATCGCGGTAGTCATGGTTGATCTCAGCCGCGAGCTCCCGAACCCGCTTCTGGAGCATGTCTTCATCAATCAGAACTTCAGCCAGGAATTCATGATAATCCTGCATCAGACCTCCCTCCCTAGCGCGGGACGACATGGTGAGCTCGGCAACGCGCTTCATACATCTCCGCTGCTCCAACGATCACGACCGGATCGTTATAGCGGGCAGGTTGACCATTGACCAGCCGTTGAGTGCGGGTGGCGGGTTCACCGCAGATCATGCAAATCGCCTGGAGTTTGTCCGTCCGCTCCGCCTTGGCCATCAAGACCGGCATCGGGCCGAACGGTTCCCCCCGAAAATCGGTGTCCAGGCCGGCCACCAATACCCGCATGCCCTTGGCAGCCAGCTCGTCGACGATCGGGATGATTTCGCCGTCAAAGAACTGTGCCTCGTCGATGGCGACAACCGTGGTGCCTTCCTCCAGATGGGTCCAAATCTCAGAGGCCTTCTGGATCGGAATCGCGTCGAAATCCGTCCCGGCATGGGAGGTAACCTTCTCGACCGCATAGCGTACATCGATGGCCGGCTTGAAGACCTGCACTTTTTGGCGTGCGATGGTGGCGCGGCGCAAGCGGCGAATCAGTTCATCCGTCTTGCCACTGAACATCGAACCGCAAATGACTTCGACTGAACCGGTGCTTGGTTTCACTGATCCTCTCCCTAGACAATGAAATAATAACAAACAGGCAGATGCGAACTGCATCTGCCTGTTAAGTTTACCTGATTATTGGCTTTCGACAAGCCCTAGGCGGCTGGAGTTTCAGCCACCTCCGGAAGCGGGTAACCCAAGGCACGCAGTTTCTTTTTAATGTCGATCAGAGACTTGCGGCCGAATCCCTCGATCGCCAGGACGGCCTCCTCGCCCTGGGAGAGCTTTTCCAGGAACTGGCCGACCTCGGTGATGCCCGCTTTCCCAAGGGCTGCGACCGCCCGGGTGCTCAGCTCGAGTTCGGCGATCGGACGCTTGGGAGAAACCCGTGCCTCGCTGCGGGTCTTTTTCTCATCCACGAAGGATTGGCGGGCCTGCAGCTTCTTGTAAAAGCGATCCACCTGCCCTTCAATGTCGATCAGACGCTGGCCTTCACCGGAGAAGAAGGGGTGGCATTTCGAGCAGATTTCAACCCGGATTTCTTTTTGAGTCGACCCGGTGGTCCAGGTGTTCCCGCAGGCGCAGGTCACCCGGGCATCCGGGTAGTAGGTTGGATGAATACCTTCCTTCATGATCCATTATCCTTTCCTCGGCGGTTCGTTCTCTGCCGGCCTAACATTGACGCGTTTCCTGCCACGAACCAGATCATAAACCACTAAACCGTCCATGGTCGCAAAGATGGTGTCATCCTTGCCGACATCCACATTCAGACCAGGCTTGATGCGCGTGCCGCGCTGGCGGACGATGATATGCCCCGAGAGCACGTATTCGCCCGCATACTTCTTCACACCCAGTCGTTGAGACTGGCTGTCGCGTCCATTACGGCTGGAGCCGCCACCTTTCTTGTGTGCCATATCGCTCTCACTCCATTTCTACTTCTTCGAATCCTTCCCGGCCGGCTTTTTCGTGGTCGGCTTGCGGGAGGGAGTTTTCTTTGGGGCGGCCTTGGTAGATGCTCGCTTGGCCGGCGCAGCCTTGGCCGGTTTCTTGGCGGAAGTGCTTGATTTCGTGGAAGCGGCTTTCGTCGGCTTTTTTTCCGCGCCAGCTTCTTCGGCGACAACCTCAGGCTCTTTGGGCTCAAGTCGAGCAGGCTTTTCGCCCTTGGCCGGTTTTTCTTCCTCTGCGCTTACCGCGTTTTCCGGTTTGCTCCTAGGAGCTAACTCCGTCCCGCCGATCTGCTCGACCAATAAGCGAGTGTAGTTCTGACGGTGGCCGGTCTTTACCCGGATGCGTTTCTTCGCACGATAGTTGAAAATCACCACCTTCGGGCCTTTGAAGTGGGCGACGACCCTGGCCCAAACCGGAGTATCCTTGACAATCGGCGTCCCGACGGTGACCTTGTCGCCGTCGGCGAGCAGCAGGACCTGTTCGAGTTTGATATCTGCCCCGGGTTCGACCGGCAGGCGATCCACTTCGATCGCTCCCCCTTCGACGGCCCGGTATTGCTTGCCGCCACTTTCCAAAATTGCGAACTTCATCTCATTTCTCCTGGTCTTCGCTTCAACGCAAATCCTGCGATACGGGTTTGGAAGCCTTACGCCAGATTACGTGGAAGCCGGGATACAAGCACTCGCCCCAGCAGACTGCTGCCGGGGCAGAAGCGGACGATATTATACATGGGGGCTGCAAGGATGTCAACAGCTGACAGGGGTCTCTTATAATAGTTTTACACATTCCCTGGGAGAATGGATCGGGAATCCGAATCAAGGAATGCTCTTTAACTTCCAAAGACCAGAAGCGCATCGATCTGCTGGTCCATAGCATTATGGCCTGCGCATGGTCCGGCTCTCTCCTCCGTTGACGGGCATGGGCATTTTAATACCTCCAAAACGGTCTGAAACCTGATATATTTATTCCATTCTAACACTTTCACCACAACCACATTCTGACCGCTCCCTTCATGAAGGAGGAAACATGGGAAGCATAACCAAATTTGGCACGATCTCCGGCTACCTGGCCAAACCGAAAGGCAGCGGTCCCTGGCCGGGGTTGATCGTCATCCAGGAATGGTGGGGGCTCGATCCGCAGACCAAAAGCATTGCGGACCGCTTCGCAGCCAAAGGCTACCTCGCCTTTGCCCCTGACCTCTATCACGGCGAGCTGGCCCAGCTCGGCGATGGGGAAACTGCCTCGAAGCTGGTACAGAAATACAGCCCGACGGCACCCGCCGATCTGCAGTTCGTCTTTGATGGGTTGAAAAAACATCCTAAATGCTCCGGAAAAATTGGTAGCGTGGGTTTCTGCTTCGGAGGGCGTCTGTCGCTGGGGCTCGGCATCCAACGTCCCCTGGATGCCATCTGCACCTTCTACGGCGGTGGGATGCAGCAGCTCTTCGATCAGCTCGGCGCGATCCGCTCGCCGGTATTGGGACTGTTCGGCGACCAGGACAAGTCCATCCCGGTCGGAACGGTCGAAGAGTTTGACCGGCTGCTCGATGGGATCCCCGTGGTACACGAGGTCATCGTCTATCCGAACTCCGGACACGCCTTCTTCCGCGATAGCGACCCCAAAGCCTACCGGCCTGAGGCAGCCAAGGATGCGTGGGAGCGGGTGACCAAATTCTTCGCTAAATATCTTCAGTAAGGCAATTGTGGCGGCCTCACGGCCGCCACAATTTTCGGTTGACAAAATCCTCGCTTTCCGCTAATCTTGTTAGGTGCGTCTAACTCACTTCCAACGCGCCATCCTCAACGAACCTACCCACACCAAGATTTTCCTATCCGGCCCCGCCGGCTGCGGTAAGACCACGGTCGGCGTGGAACGGTTGCGCGCCCTGCTCGCCTTGGACCTGCCCGCCGAATCGATCCTGGTCCTGACCCCGCAGCGAACACTTCAGGCACCTTACGAAACACTCCTGCATGACCCCTCCGTTGGACCAGGTGAACAGTTTGCCCTCGCCACATTGGGCGGCCTGGCCCGGCGCATGGTCGAACTATTCTGGCCATTGGCGGGGGAGGCGGCCGGATTCGCCGACCCTGCCCGGCCGCCGGTTTTCCTGACCCTCGAAACTGCCCAGTACTATATGGCGCGTATCGTCCGTCCCCTCCTTGAAAAAGGTCTCTTTGCATCGGTCACCATCGACCGAAACCGCCTGTACAGCCAGATCCTCGACAACCTGAATAAGTCTGCCGCCGTCGGTTTTACATACACCGAAATCGGTGAAAGGCTCTCCGATGCCTGGGAGGGCGACCCCGCCCAGAGACGGATCTACGCTGACGCCCAGGAATGTGCCAACCGGTTCCGGGAGTACTGCCTCCAGCATAATTTGCTGGACTTCTCCCTTCAACTGGATATCTTCTGGAAGATTCTCTGGCGCGAGGAAGCCTGTAACACTTTCCTGACCCGAACTTTCCGGCACTTGATCTACGACAATGTCGAAGAAGACATACCCGTTTCCCATGACCTGCTGAGCGAATGGCTATTGGATTTTAACTCAGCCCTCCTGATTTATGATGAAAATGGCGGTTATCGCCGCTTCCTGGGCGCAGATCCGGAATCAGGCTTGCGATTAAAGAAATCCTGCGACACGGTGACCGCCCTGACTGAGTCCTTCATCACCTCGCCAGAGATCCAGGACCTGGAAAGCGCCTTCAACTCTCAGCTGAAGGCAGGATCAGATCCCCAAGCCTCTGCGAAAACTCTCCGTGCACTGCGCTTCCCCCCTGCGGACCTATCCACCCGTTTCTATCCGCAGATGCTGGATTGGGTCGCGGATGAAATTCAGCAGCTCACGACTGTCCAAAAAATCCCTGCCTCGGAAATCGTCGTCCTGGCACCCTACCTATCGGACGCGCTGCGCTTCTCGCTACGGGACCGGTTAGAAGCACGCCAGGTGCCAGTCCGGTCGCACCGGCCATCCCGTTCCCTGCGCGATGAGCCCGCCAGCGCCTGCCTGCTGACTCTGGCCAAACTGGCTCACCCGGCCTGGGGAGTCCGACCGTCGAAATTCGACCTCGCTTACGCCTTCCAATTCGCCATCGATGAGATGGACCTGGTCCGCGCCCAGCTGCTCGCCGAGATCGTCTACCGCGTGCGGGATTTCTCTTTATCGAGTTTTGACCAGATCAAACCCGAGGTCCAGGAACGCCTGACCTTCATCTTCGGTGAGCGCTACGAACGCCTGAGGACATGGATCGAAAATTACCGGCAGCAAGCGACCCCCGATCCACTCGACCACTTCCTGCGGCGTTTGTTCGGAGAAATTCTCTCACAAAAAGGATTCGGCTTTCACCGCAACTTCGACGCGGCGCGAGTCTCTGCCAGCCTGATCGAGTCTGTCCAGAAATTCCGTCAGGCGATGGAATTATCCTCAGAGGCTTCGATGGATATCGGTCGCGAGTATTTGGCCACGCTGCAGGAAGGGGTCATCGCCGCCCAGTATCTCGAAGGATGGACAGGCGAGAGGGGCGAGGCCGTGCTGCTCGCACCGGCCTATACTTTCCTCATGATGAACAGACCAGCTGCCATCCAATTCTGGCTGGACGTGGGTTCAACCGGCTGGTGGGAACGTCTCTTCCAGCCCTTGACCCAACCCTACGTGCTCTCACGTTCATGGGTGAGAGGAAAGTTATGGACGGATCTGGACGATCTAGCCGCGAATGAGCAGACCTTAACCCGCCTCGTGATCGGCCTGCTGCACCGTTGCCGGCAGCAGGTCTACCTGGGAATCAGCGACCTGAGCGAACAGGGTTATGAACAGCGGGGCCCGCTCCTGAGGGCCATTTGGAAAATGCAACTTCAGGCCCTTCACGGAGAGGAAGAATGACCTTCCTGCCACGCCCCGCCCAGGAAAAAATCCTCGCCTACTCAGGTGGAAAAATGGGCATTTCCGCGGTCCCGGGTTCCGGCAAAACGCATACCCTCTCGGCGCTGGCTGCCCAGTTCATCCACCGCGGTGTCCTGGCGGAGGAACAGGAAGTATTGATCGTCACCCTGGTCAACTCTGCCGTGGACAATTTCAGCAGCCGCATCAAGGAGTTCCTGAGCCTGCCTATGCCCTTCGGCTACCGCGTCCGCACCCTGCATGGGTTGGCCCATGATATCGTCCGGGAAAAACCCGGAGCCGTAGGGTTGGAAAATCACTTTGTCATCCTCGACGAGCGCGAGGCTGACTTTATTCGGAAGGAAGCGGCTCAGGCCTGGACGCACCTGCATCTGGACGACCTGGACAGCTACCTGCTTCCGGACCTGGAGGAATCCAGACACGACTGGATCCGTCGCCAGCAGCTCCCGGAAATGGTGAACGGGATCGCCCTGGCGTTCATCCGATCAGCCAAGGACTACAGGCTGAGTCCTGAAGCACTCAGGACCCTGCTTGACCGTGCACCGGCCCCCCTCCCGCTGGCTGAGATGGGCTGGGAGATCTACTCGAATTATCAGCACGGCCTCGCTTATCGCGGCGCAGTTGATTTTGACGACCTGATCCGCCTGGCGCTCGACCTGTTGGAAAAGGATGCCGAGTATCTGGAACGGCTGCGCTATCGATGGCCGTTCATCCTAGAAGATGAAGCCCAGGATTCAAGCCGGCTGCAGGAGCAGTCCCTGCGCCTCCTGGCAGGCGATCAGGGGAATTGGATCCGGGTCGGCGATCCAAACCAGGCGATCTTCGAGACCTTCACGACTGCCTCGCCGCAGCACTTGATCGATTTCATCCATCAGGAAGCCGAGAGCGTCCAGGAGCTGCCTGACTCGGGACGCTGTCAACCCAGTATCATCGCCCTGGCAAACCAGTTGATTCATTGGGTGAATGAAGATCCTCCCAACCCGGCCGCGCGTGCAGCCCTGACCACCCCGTACATCCAGCCTGCCCCCCCCGGTGACCCGCAGCCGAATCCTCCCGACGACCCAGCAGGGATCAAATTGATCGGCAGGAAATACACGCCGGACGAGGAGATTGAAGCGGTCGCCAAGTCCATCTTCAAGTGGCTGCCAGATAATCCGGAAGCCACGGTCGCAGTGCTCGTGCCGCGCAATGTGCGCGGTGTGGAAGTGATCGAAGCACTCAAGAAACACCACCTTCCCTTTGTGGAATTTCTCGCCAGCACTTCTTCTACACGCCTGGCTGCCGGACGGCTGGCAGAGGTGGTCAGTTCTCTGGCAGACCCACAATCCGCCGCCCGGCTCAGCCGCGCCTATCTCGCCTGGCGGCGCGGTGAAGAAGACTCCAACAACGATTTCCAAAAAAGCGTCGCCGATTTATTGGGTCGATGCAGCGAAGTCGAGATATTTATCGCACCCCGCGGGGAAAGGGACTGGCTCGAGGCTGTGCGGAGCGGCGATGCTTCGGCAGAGACCCTCGCAGAGCTGGAGGAGTTTCGGGGGGTTGTCCGCCGCTGGCATGGGACGACCGGCCTCCCAATCGACCAGATGGTCCTGACCCTGGCACAGGACCTCTTCACCGCCCCCAACGACCTGGCTTTGGCCCACAAGCTGGCTTTGGTGTTACGCCAGGTCGGTGCCGAACACCCCGACTGGAGGCTGCCCGAACTGAACAGCGAACTCAACCTGATCGCCCGAAACGAACGCCGATTCCTCGGCTTCAGCGAGGACGATTCGGGTTTTGACCCTGGCCGCCATGCCGGTAAGGTGGTGGTGACGACCATGCACAAGGCCAAGGGCCTGGAATGGGACCGGGTATACCTGATGTCAGTGAACAACTATGATTTCCCTTCGGGTATGCCGAACGACCGCTATATAGCCGAGAAGTGGTTCGTGCGCACGGGTTTGAACCTGGAGGCCGAGACGTTGGCGCAGCTGGAGGCAGCCCAAGCGACCGGCGAGTACGAGTACTATGCCGAGGGTACAGCAACCCAGGCAGCGCGTCTGGACTACGTACGTGAGCGCCTGCGTCTCTTGTATGTAGGCATCACCCGGGCCAAGAAGGAGCTGATCATCACCTGGAACACCGGGCGCCAGGGCGAGCAAACCCAGGCGCTGCCCTTCGCCGCAATGCAGGGGTGGTGGGAAAATAAGAAATAAAACCTCGACCAAAATCCGCGCAGGTTGAACTCCGGTGGTAACAAGGGGTTGCCCACTGCCTGGCTGTAACCCGGCCGCCCGCTAAGATATTATCTGTGAACCTTGCCGGCGAGATTGGAAGGCCCAGCTCGGCCCATTAAGGGAGGTAATCACGGCCGGAATGCCAACATCGGTCTCTGCTAGGCATCCTTGACAGGGGGATAATCAAAACGCAGGTCTAACAACTTCCTCAACAAACCCTAAATAAATTATTAACAACTCTTTGATACCATGCCCCTCGAACGACAAACTCACAGAAAGGATCAGCATGGATGTCAACCCATCAACTTCAATCCCCACAACAACTTTCGGCTTAACCGATCATCATCTCGATCTCACCCCTCCGGATAAGCGAACCGGATCACAAAAAACATGAGGGTAAAAATGAAGAGAATCCTGTTAGCCCTCCTGACCATATTGGTCTTCACACTGAGCGCATGCGCGGGCATGACCACCCCCACTGCGACCCAGGCCCAAACCACCAGCAGCACGGTTACTGCGGCCACGTTAAATACCTCATATACCGATGCTCTACCGGTCGCCTCCCAGTTGCTCGTGGGAACGTTCAAGCTGGAAGGAACGAACCAGTCAGTGACCGCTTCCCAAGCCAAGATATTAATACCGCTCTGGCAACAAGTCCAATCTCTGAGCCAGAGCCTGGGTGCTGGGCCTGGGGTCGCGCCCCAGGGACACACCAACGCCACCCCCTCTGCCCAGGCAACCAGCTCTCATTCACAAAAACAAATCGACGAACTGGTCAAGCAAATTCAGGCTGCGATGACCACAGACCAGATTCAGGCAATCGCCGCCATGAAGATCACCCAGGACTCTGCCATGACCATATTGCAGAAACAGGGCATCACCACAGGCGGACCTGGGGGACAGCCCGGAAACGGCGCGCAACCCCTTCAGGGCAATCCACAAGCTGGCAATGGACAGCAGCCTCCGCAAGGGACTCCAGCAGGCGGTATTGGACAGTCTGCACAAGGCAACCCGCCAGACAATGGACAAGCTAACATGCCAACAGGTCCGGGCAGCCAGGCGGGGTTATTATCGCCAAACGTGATTAACAGCCTGGTCCAATTGCTCCAACAGAAAGCCGGCGTCCCGACCAGCACTCCCGCCAATTCCAGCAGCGCTCCCGCAAACGCCCCCTCCAGCAGTAGCTCTTCCTCCACCAGTACCAGCACGGCCACTGGCGCCTACACTTTGAACGGTGGCAGCGCCAGCCAGAACGGCCAGACTTACACTGGATCTAACGTGGACGAATCCGCCGTTTACGTGACGGACGGTGGGGTCCTGACCCTCGGCAAAGCGACCATCACGACCAGTGGGAACACCTCCTCACAGGACAACAGCAGCTTTTATGGCATCAATGCAGGTGTGCTGGCCACCGGTGGCAGCACGATCAATCTGTCCAATAGCAGCGTAACCACCAGCGGCACAGGCGCCAACGGCGCCTTTTCCACAGGAGCCGGAACGACGGTGACCCTATCCAATGTCAAGATCACCGCCACCGGGGACGGCGCACATGCCGTCATGGCAACCCAAGGCGGGACGATGGTCGTAACCAATGTAGATATGACTACCGCGGGCGGCAGTGCTAGCGCCATCGCCACTGACCGAGGCGGAGGCACGATCACGGTCACCGGCGGGACCGTCAAGACTACCGGGATGAACTCAGCTGGGATCTATTCGACCGGTAACATAACCGTCACAAACGGCACCTTCACTGCCGAGGGCGCCGAGGCCGCCGTGATCGAAGGCGCCAATTCCATCACGCTGACCAACACCAGCCTGTCATCCAGCAAGGCTGGCAAATGGGGCGTCATGATCTACCAGAGCACGTCTGGCGACGCCCAGGGAACCAAGGGTACCTTCACGATGACCGGCGGCTCGCTGGCTTACACTGCCACAGATGGCCCCCTCTTCTACATCACCAACTCGACCGGGGTCATCACGCTAAAAGGCGTCAGCCTCACGGCCGCTTCCGGGACGCTGGTGAAGGCGGCCAGCGGGAGCTGGGGCAACAGCGGGTCCAACGGTGGGACGGTACTCCTCACCGCCGACGGCCAGACTCTGACCGGGAACCTGGTCGCTGACAACCTCAGTTCGATCACCCTTAACTTGCAAAATGGCTCCTCTCTGACCGGCGCCATCAACCCCGATAAGACAGCCAAGGCCACCAACCTGACCCTGGACTCCACCAGCACCTGGACCGTCACCGCGGATTCCTACCTGTCCGGCCTATCGGATGCCAGTGGGATTTCGGGTTCCACGATCACCAATATCATCGGCAACGGACACACGCTTTATTATGATGCCAGCCTGGCCGCGAACAGCCAGTTAGGCGGCAAGACCTACACCTTTTCCGGCGGTGGTAGTCTGAAACCCGCGAATTAGCCATTCAGGTCAGACACCAGAAATCAGGAACAGGAATCACCCAACAAACGGGCGATTCCTGTTCCTTTACTCTGGGTGTAACAGCCGGAGGAGGACAAAACCAGCCTTGTCCTGGTTGGCAAGTCGTAGCCCCACCTGCAATCACGCTGATAACCGATAGCCCGGCGGTTTCGGGTAACTCTCATAGCCGGATCCATGCCCGGTGCATGTTTTTTCTCCGAGCGATCCGTGAATTTAATCTCAGGACGTCGATCGTTGTTCCAGCGTTTATGTAGCCGTCGCCACGGTCGGTGTGGACGTGGGCAGTGGTGTAGCCGTAGCGCCAGTCGCGGTAAGGGTCGGGGTACTGGTTACGCTGGAGGAAACCTGAATGACCACATAGACCACCACACCAAAGAGCTCCCCATCGCTGTTCATCATCTGCCAGTAACCGGTATAGGTCCCATCAACGCTTGGAGAAACCATCGGGACGGTAATATCCGTGGTACCACCGGGGGCGACTGTACCTGAAATGGAAGTCGTATTGCCGTCCATAGCCGCTCCCGATGTGAAAGTGAGGCTGTAGTTTTCGTTCCAGGTGCAGGTGCCGTTATTCTCCAATGACCAGGTTTTCCCGAACGTCATATCCGGGGCGACGACTGAATTATCCGGAAACGTCACATCCGCCACGAAAGCAGAATTGTCACACGAACTGGCCGCCGCGGCTGTTGGATATTCCTCAATTGAAGTGGGGGTTAGAAAAAATGGAAATGTGCTCACGAACGTTATATCCATGGTATCGCTTGGAGAAAGGGGAAAGGCTGTTGAGATCAGGGGTGCCTGCGCAGCCGCGGTTTGGGCGGCAGATGTATAAACAAAAGCCGCGTTTTCGTAGGATACGGACTTCGTCCGAGGGGTGCAGGCGGATAGTGCCAGCGAGATCGAAAAGATGGCCAAAAATGCAACCTTCAACCAGGACTTCGTCAACTACGCACCCGCTGGAAGCGGGTGGCTTGTAACTGCGCTCGCGGCCTGAGAGGACGCGACTTTGGATACAACACGCGCTACGATTGGCGGGTTGACGACCGCCCGGCGACTAATGTTGATCGCCGCGATGTGGTCTGCTAGTCCAGAGTGACCGCACAGCACACAGGAGAACACGCTTTGACTCTTCCGATTGGCTTTGGCGATATGCCCACACATCGGGCAAGTGCGACTCGTGTTGCGGGGGTCAACCAGCACCACCGGCACGCCCGCCCGCTTCGCCTTGTATTCGACAAAAGCCCGCAGTTGAAAGAACGACCAACTGTGTAGCGTGGCCCTC
>JBEKFY010000003.1:0-156364 GCA_050013095.1 Anaerolineales bacterium
GCAATAGATGTGGTTTCCGTTATTTTCACGAACAACGGACCAATTCCCGCCCCCACCGTGAAGGCCTGTGATAGTTCCCCCCTCGAAATCTTGTTCATACAGGGTCGCGGCTTGCGGAGCGGCGGCCAGGTCTGCGGCACTCATGGGTAACAACCCAAGAGCCGACGTCAGGGTAGGTGCCGTGATCATTGTCGGAAAGGAAGTGTCGGTCATCACTGCTACGGAGGGAACAGCCGCCAATGGTGTGGAGGCGGCCTGTTTTTTGAGGCTCACCAGCGCCCAAAAAACACCCGCAATCAATAAAAGCAGGATGCCTCCGATCCCCCCGGCGATCATCCAGGGCCTCTTCTTCGACGTTGCGGGGCGGGGTAGTGTACTACCTTTAACCTCCGGTATGGTCGGCTCGACTGTCCGTTCGACAGGAACTGCTTGCCCGAGGCCGCTCGGCGCATTCCCTCCAACCGGCTGGACGGAAAAGGTCTTTTCTTGAGGTTGTAAGGGCAGGGGTTGTCCAACCAGGAGGCCATCCAGAGCTTTGACTACTTCGCCCATGTTTTGATAGCGGTCTTCGGGCTTTTTCGCTAACGCTTTCAACAGAAATCTATCAACCGCCTCCGGCAAGTCCGGCACAAACTGATTGGGACTTGGCAGCGGATCATTCACCTGTTTCAAGAGGATCGCCGCCGGTGTGTCAGCGGTATAGGGTTTTCTCCCTGTCACCAATTCATATAGGACTACTCCGAGAGAGTAGATATCCAGCCCGGGACCCAGTGCTCCGGTCCATTGTTCTGGAGCCATGTATTCCGGTGTCCCAATGCCTATGCCAGTTCCCGTTAGGTTCTGGGTCTCCTCACCTGCCAGAAGTTTTGCGATCCCGAAGTCCGTCAGCATCGGCGCGCCTTCCGATGTGATCAGGATGTTCGATGGCTTGACATCCCGATGCACCATCCCCTGCCGGTGGGCATATTCCAAGGCACGTGCGACCGGCAGCAGCAGCCGCACGGCCTCCTGCCAGGGCATCGGCTTTCCCAGGCGCTGCTTGAGCGTCCCGCCCGGCAGGTATTCCTCCACCAGGTAGGGCGCATCTTCATATTCTCCGTAGTCATACACTTTGACGATGTTCAGATGGGACAGACGGGCGAGGGCTTTCGCTTCCCGTTCGAAGCGCTTGAGCGTCACCTCCAGCTGGTTGGGCGGGAAAGCATCCTTGCGGATGAATTTAACCGCCACTTCCCGTTCGAGGCGGGTATCGTAGGCTTTGTACACGGTGGCCATACCCCCTTCACCGAGCTGCTCGCGGAGATGATATCGACCGATAGATTTACCAACCAGGTCAGACATTGCTTCTCCTCCCCTCCAGATAATTCTACGGGTTGCGGCTAAAATTATTATATAACAACCGGAAACAAATTCATCCATCAAGTAGGCGCATGTCATTCCTGGCATTTATAACCATTCGGTGCTGTCCCAAAAGTAACCGTTTTGCTTTTGAGATTGCCTAGTGGGAGATAAGGACGCGAGGAAGCCCCGTTTTAGGGCAACATTGAAAAAAGGAAAAGAAGTACTCAAATGTGGGAGATGGAAAAGGAGCTATCTACTTTGAGTTAGCTCCTTCAATACCTACCCATACCAATTTTGGTCCACCTAGACGCCACCCATGATGATTTAGTCGAAGTCGTAAATGCACAGAGAATTGATCAGGGACTTGCCAACACCAGTGCTGCTCCGTCCTGGCCCGGACGGGACAGGGCAGATACAGGTGAACCCCGAACCGACGGATTATGAGTCGTCGAATATTGGTCCGAGTATATATCCTCATAACAGCTTCAGCCAACAAAAAAAGCCCCGAAGGGATTCAGGTGACCGACCGGGGACTTGAACCCCGAACCAACTGATTAAGAGATAGTTGCGCCCAATTTTCCATATCGTTTGTCACCCCCAAATATGCCGGGTATCATCTTTTTGAGCCGTACATATGGGGGTATTTTCGCTAATTCTGAGGGATTGTCTCATTTTTCTACTGCAGTTTTACTGCAACCGGAACAATCAATTCCTCGATCTGCTCTGCAGCCTGCTCTTGGGACCTGGACATGGAGTGCCCGTAGATGTCGGTTGTCACGCTGGCCTTCGAGTGACCTGCGCGCTGTTGAACGGTCGTTACTGCAATTCCCATGTCCATCAAAAGGGAAAGGGCCGTGTGTCTCAGGTCATGAAACCGCATGTCCGGCAGTCCGGCCTTCACGAGCAGCTCCTTGAACTCGTCCCAAATGCGATGCCCTTCGAACGGCGCCCCGATCGAGGAGGGGAAGATCAGATCATTCTCTTGCCAGCGGCTGCCAGCCTCTACCCGCTCAAGCTCTTGCCTTTTGCGATGTTCGGCCAAGCGGTCCAGCATGCCCTGTCCCAGTTTGATCTGGCGTCTGCCGGCCTCGGTCTTTGGAGGTACAAAGAACAGTCCTTTGCGCTCGATACGCTGCAGTTGGCGCTGGATATTCAGCACGCCTTTGCTCCAGTCCAGGTCAGACCATTTCAAGCCGAGAAGCTCACCCTCTCGCATACCGGTGATAAGCGCCAGGTAGAACAACGCCTCATGCCGGTGTCCGGCCGTGACCAGGAGGAATTGTTGGGCCTGATCTTCCGAGAAGGTCCTGAACTCCTTGTGTTCCACCCGGGGGCGTTCAACGGCGTCGGCGGGATTGCGTAATATTGCTCCCTCCCGGATGGCCTGGTCGAAGACATTGTGGAGCACGGTGTGGACCAGCTGCAAGGTGCGTGCGCCCGTTCCGTTTTCTTTGAATTTGGAGTACATGCGCACGATGTGGTCCGGGCGGATATCCTGGATCAACATATTCCCCAGGTAGGGGAGGATGTAGTTCTCGGCGATCTTCCGATACTGGAAGACGGTCCTTTCCCTGCGAGAGAGTGTTTTCCCATTGAGCCAGGAATTAATGAAGCTTTCTAGGCTAATATGGCTTCCATTATACGTAAGCCCGCTGTCGATCTTGGCCAAAGCCTGCTTGATCCAGTCATGGCATTCCCGTTGGGTTTTGCCGTACTTGGTCAGGCGATGTCCATCCAGGCTGATCTGTGCGCACCAGAGACCGTCTTTACGGCGATAGAGCGTACCCTCATTATTCGCTCTTCTTTTTGCCATGTTCATGCCTCCTTTCTGTAAATGGAAATGAATTTACGGGGATGGACGAACATGGCTGCTTGCGCTATTCAACTGTTAAGGTGCTGTCTATCTTGTGATAGATTGTAATCCAAGTTGTGAGAAGGAAAGCATTTCCCTGGATTGGAAATGCCAGCTAATAGGCAGGGCATTCAGGATGCCTGACCCTTGAAGCTTGGAGCTACAGGTACTTGCAAAGCTTTCTCACTGATGTAACGTTGCAAATCTTCCGGCCTGACCCGCACAGCATTACCGATCCGGACCGAAGGGATTTCGCCACGCTTCATCAACTGGTAGGCGAAAGACCGGCTAACCTGTAAGATTTCTGCAACCTCTTCGGTTTTGAGTAATCGCGGTTCCATAAGATTTCTCCGATGTGCAGGCGATTCGATACAATCATTATATAGAACATGCGTTCTTGTGTCAAGCAGTACTCTGTCCACTGCTTCTATGCGGTACCTTGGCTTATACACTTATGAAAAAATTGGGCCGATTAATTTGTAAAATGATGATTTCTTCCCGGCAGAGATACAGTGAGGAATGCGATTTGATGATAAATATGCCATACCGAGACGTTGAGTGCCACCCTCACCCAGCGTTTCGGCTTTTTTATTGGCAACAGGTTACAACCAGGTAGCTAAATGTCCGTCCTCATCTTCACTGGGATGAGAGTTCATCCACAAGCTGACGAAGCCGTTTGACTTCTTTGTGCTCTTCCAGAAGCATTGAGAGCAGAAGCACTTCAAATGGCAGGGCATGATCTGCGTACTTGGCAGCAGCGAAGTGCTGGCTGGCGCGGTTGAACAAGTTGTCCAAAGCTATCTGATCCGGTCTGAGCAGGGCGCGCCGGAAGCGAGTATAGGATTCTAGTTCCTTTAATAAATCTTGTTTTATGGAAGGAAGAGGATGAACCATTTCCGAACTACTCCTTTTTAGGAATTGGGATAGAGGCAACCGTACGAAAATAGAGTAGCATTTCTCGGAATTAAAAAACATCCCCTATCGGGTGAAATTGGAATAGCAAAATGGGGTAGCCACTGATGGGTATTAAAGAGAAATGCTCCCCCAGATTTGGGCTGTGGATCCAAATGAATCTTTCTATTCACAAGAATATAGTGGGGAATTCGAGTTAAATCACTTTTTCAACTGCTTATTGGATTGACTAATCCCGATACCGTTTCTAAATAGGTCTTTAGGAACCTCGGCCCCTCTGCAAGCGCAGAGAGCTTGTCTAATCGCGCCAGCCTAGAACCATCTTGTCGCCCCCTGCGTGAACCCGCTTTTGCCTAATCCAGCCTGAAGGAGCGAGTGGGTTTACAAATAAAGGTCGAAGATTCCCTAGCCAGCCTTCGGCAGGAGCTGTGAGCCGCAGCTGCTGCAAAAATGCGCCTCGGGCGGGTTGGCGGCGCCGCACTGGATACAGAAATTCCCCTTCGCTGTCGGGGAGGCAGGCGGGTTCGGGCTTGGGATCGGCTCCACAGAATCTGGAGATTTCTTCGTCTCTTCGACGAAGTTCTGAGTCATTTCCTTCGCGCCCTTTTGAAACTCGCTAATCGCCCGCCCCATGCCGCGCCCGATCTCGGGCAAGCGGTTCGCGCCGAAGACCAGCATGGCCACCAATAGGATGATGACAATATGGATGGGTTGGATTCCAAACATGAGCGCCTCCTTCTTCCAATGTCGTAGGGCTTTCGCGGGAGCTTTTGACAAGGTTATTATAATGCCAATTATGGATAAGCCAAGAGCAAGGACTGAAATTGGTTGATGTTCAGCGAGGGTTTCTTCGATTAAGGGCTATAGGCGATTAAATGGTTGACATTTAAAGTGGACCGCCGTGAAGCTGTTTCTGTACTAAAACCTTATTGGGATCAATTTTCCCTTCAGACACCCATTCATGTAAGTGAAAGTGGAGATTACAATTGAAGGATGACATCGAGACTATGCGATCCATGACGCACACGGGGGTATCATGAAAGTGATGATCACTCTTGACTAGACCTGTTAGTGTGGAGGAGAGTTTGGTGAAGGCATTGCTTCTACCAACCGGTGGAGATTCGCTTCGAGCGCAGGCGGATATCGGATGTTAGAAAGGTTACTGCGAGCTACTGAAAACAGTACTTGGGACAGTACCCATTCAGGATTTCTATGATAGTACTTGCTCACAGGTCCAGCGCAATCAGAGGTGGAACGCGGGACTGCTCTTTCAACCCTTCCCAGTCCACGTACCGAGAGCACTTTTACCATAGGTAATCCCATATGCAAGATCGCCTTAATTCTTTCGCCGCTTCTGCTGGCGTTTTCTCTCTGCGCAGCAGGTGAATTAATGTTTGGCGTTGAGAATCGTCTACTTTGCCCATCTTTCACTGTCCCTTTTTAGACGAGAGGAGAGGATAGTAATGAATATCAACCTGATAGGTAAGAATGCACTGGTTACAGGAGGAAACACTGGCATTGGCCAAGCAATCGCTCTGGCATTGGCCCAAGCAGGTGCAGACGTGGCGGTGACGTACTTTTCCAATCCTGGTGAGCAGACTGTCGCTGCAATCCGCACGCTTGGCCATAAGTCGTTGATGTTACATCTGGACGCGACCGATAGTGCTGAAGTTAACCGGGTTGCGCCAGAGCTGGCTAGGGCGCTGGACGGTCATATCGACATCCTGGTCAACAACGCCGGGCACCTAGTAGGTCGTGTACCTGTTGCCGAGATGAGCGATGAGCATTGGCACAAGGTGATCGACGTGAACCTAAGCAGCTCCTTCTATTGCACCAAGGCGGTGCTACCGTTTATGCATACTGGGTGGGGGCGCATTGTTAACATGTCTTCACTGGCGGGGCGAAACGGGGGAGGAAATGGAGCCGTGGCCTATGCAGCCGCCAAGGCGGGACTGTTTGGCCTCACCCGTGGACTTGCCAAGGAGTTGGCCCCAGTGGGCATCACAGTCAACGCGGTGGCACCTGGCTTGATCCTTGAGACGCCCTTTCACGAAAGATTCAACACAGAGGAGGGCAAGCGGGCAACTATTGCTACGATTCCGCTCAAGCGCGGCGGTGTGCCTGACGATGTAGCGGGAGCTGTGCTATTTCTTGTATCGGATCTCGCGAGCTTCGTCACCGGAGAGGTGATTGAGATCAATGGTGGGGCGTGGTTCAAGTAGGAGGCGCCATTAGAATTAATATCAATTTTTGAATGTGGGGAACTGCTCTATCGACCTCGGTTAAAATTGACAAAAAAGAGGAATGGGACCGGCTGGATATCATCTCGAAGTGGTTAATCGCGATGTGCTCAATGGTGACAAACGTCACGATTTATTCCTGTGCGATCGCAGGTCTGCTGGCAGCGCGTTTCGGTCAGTTTGCTTTCCTGCCCTAGTTGATTGTTATTCTTTGTCCAGAATCGCATCAACCTGAAATCATCCTGTCTCCCCTGTATGAACCCGCTTTTGCCTAACCCACCATGAGGAGCGAGTGGATTTAACAAATAAAGGTCGAAGATTCCCCAGCCAGCTTTCGGCGGGAGCTGTGACCCGCAGCTGCCGCAAAAATGCGCCTCGAGCGGGTTGGCAGCGCCGCACTGGATGCAGAAATTCCCTTTCACAGTCGAGGAGGCAGGCAGGTTCGGGCTCGAGATCGGCTCCACAGTATCTGGAGATTTCTTCACCTCATCGACTAAGTTCTGAGTCATTTCCTTCGTACTCCTTTGAAACTCGCTGATCGCCCGCCATGCCAATGTCACCATGACGGCCAAATACGACCTCAGACCAGAAGAAGAAGCAAGGGAAGCCCTAAGAAAGGTACAGGACCGCCTGCAGCAGTCCAGATTCCACCGTTCGATCTAACAACATGGCCTCTGCACAACCATAGAGTGTGAGGTGCTTCTAGAGAAGCAGGGAATGGCCATGCGCAGTTTTGAAAATGCAGGGGATGCTTTACACAACCTAATTAGCGGCAAGATAGTTCATATCCTGGCTAAATGTAGGGGAAAAAGGTCTTCCTCCAAAACGGCAGCCGGAAGGGTGGATTATCCCGTGTGATGAATATTGTTTTTATTGCCTGCTTTTTACCCGAAGGAATACTCGAATCCGCTCCCAGGTCGACTTGACCTTTGTAGCGAGTTCCTCCTTGACTTCATGGCGGGTATAGCGCGCTTCGTTGAAAGCGTCGGTTATCGTTCCAATCTCATCCCCGTCAATGGATAATTCTTCTTCGAGAGACCGGGAGTATTCCGCCGGTGTCATCCAAGGCTGGCGGGGTAACCCCGTCTCCCCTGCGCGGCGTATAAACGTATGGTAAAAGAATAACACCCGCTGGCGCGGGGTCAGGCGCCGGAGGCTGATCAAATTCTCGATGGGCTTTTTCAACCTAGGGGTGCGACGCCTCCCGATGCGCACCATTGCGGCCTGGAAGGCCATCCCGACTTCCTTTCGTCCCCGTAGAAAGGTGCCTTGCAACCACCCTATTAGGGCCACCAACCACTTGGTGAACGGGAAACGCAAGAACAGCTCCGCTAGCCTGCGGCTGCGCTGCAGATACTGAGAAAATGCAAATACAATAATGGTGGTGAACAGGATCCAGAAGATCAGCGACTTGGCGAATTCCCACCATGAAGGTAGGCTGACCGGTGGTTGCGGCTGATTCAAGATCATATTCGGGTTGGAATGGAGATTGGGATTGGTAGAGACAGCCATGGATTTGCCAAATAAGAGAGAGAGCAAATTGATGAATGATGTGAAAATGTACACGATCACGGCTGCGATCAGTTGGCAAAAATACACCAGAGATTTTAATATATAGGTCAGTAGATCCAAGAAGCCCAGGGTGTAACGTGTCGGCAGGAGCATCGCTACGATGGTCACCCCTCCCAAAAAAACTAGGCTGTAGAATATCCAGGGTCCAGTCAGGTTACTTCGGATAGTGACATTTTCGGCGATCCAGGAGGCGCGTTGGGAGGCGAAGTTGGTCAGAGAGAGCAGGACGAGGCCGAATAGAAAATAAATAAATACAAACAGAATGTCACCGCTGGAGGCGGGGGGCCGGTTGAGAAGCGGGAAGCGGGTTTGGCGCATTACCCCGGCGAAGAAGGCCAGCACAAGCCCCAACATCAGGAAGCGGTTAAGTACCTCGCTGTGGATAGCCCGTCGGTCAACCGGCATGCCAGTGTTTCCGAAGATAATCTCATCCCCTTCTAGGTCTTTGAGATTGCGTGCGAAAAGGCTGGTAACAGCCCAAGTAAATGCCGCCATGCTCAGGTTCAGGATTAGATCCGGAGTAAAGAAAGACGGGAAGAAATCCCGCGACCACAGAGAAAGGTTCTCCGCGAACACGGCTGTCCCTAATCGGAGCTCTGTAAACACTTTCACCGAGGTCAGGAGCACCACCCATTCAGCTGCCCGATAGGTTAAAGAACTTGATTCCCGGTTGATCAGCCGGCTGGAGCCGATGGCTTCCAGGATAACGAAAAACAGGAGTAGGAGCATATCGGCCGAATTCCAGGCCGGAAAGATGAATTCTCCAAATCGGACCAGGCCGAGGTTGAAGCAGAAGACCATCAGGACGAGCAGGGTATGGCTCGCTAGCGACGTCCAGCGTTCATTCCAGCGCAGGGACATGAGCAACGTCATTCGAGCTTTCTCCAGTCGTTCACCTCCGCTTCGTTGCGAAAGGCGAAAAAGGGGATGCTGAAATAGTGTGCATGGCGCCTGGTAGCCTGCAAATTCCCGCCGCGGCCAGCGATGACCAAAACGACATCCTGTCCCCGGCGTTGAGCCTGGAAGAGCTCGTCGAAGAGCGATTCGTCCGCTTGGCCGGCGATTAGAACGAGGGTCGTGCCCCAGGGAAGGTGAGCACTCCTGTTGCGCACCAGCTCAGTGAAGGCCATCCGCTCTGACAATTGTACGCGTGCTAGAATCTCGAGAATATTCATAAGGTGCCCGCGTCCCTTGCGGGAAGAGATTGGCTGGACCAGTGTGTCAGCTGCGAGCGGGTCACCGCCGTTGGTTACAAGGCCGACGGATTGTTTTTTGGATATGATCCAGTTTGCCAGTGACGCGGCGATCACGATGGCGAGTTCGGTCGAGTCGATGCGTGCTTGGTCGGGATACTCGTTCCGGTTGAGGTTGAGAAAGATAGTTGTCTCCAGAGCGATGGACGGCTCGAATTGCTTTACCTGTAAGCGCCCAACCACGGCCGAGGCTTTCCAGTCCACGCGGCGCATCGAGTCCCCGGCGATATAATCCCTTTTACTCAAGACACGGGATGGATCCTCAAAAATGGGCTGGTGATGGCGCAATGTGCCCAGTGGTGACCGAGAGGGGAATTTAACATTAAATAGAGGGATGATGTAGGGATAGACGGTCAGATAACCGGGCGCGCCTTCAATTTGATAGCCACCGGAAAGGCCGAGTACGTCATTGGAGGATGCAAAAAAAGGCCCAATCGCATACCTCCCGCGTTTTCGGGCGTGTAGTTTGTAGACCAATTCAGCTTGGCCTTTCGGTGGCAAGCTGAGGACCTCTTCCAGTTTCGGAAAAGTAGCCAGGGCAGTCGGGATGCTCTCCCGGATGCGCAACCAGACAATCGGCAGGATGCCTGTGTTTTGGATTTGTAGCCTGACCGGCAGGTACTCTCCCAGGAAGGCGTGCGGTTCGAAGGTACGCTGGATCCTGAGCTTACGGATCGCATACCGGTTCCACAATGGGGCTAATAGGCAAGTTCCCACGATCAGATAAAGGATAGTGAATGCAAAGTCCCCCTTCAGGACCGCGGCAATCGCCAGTAAGACTAGAAGAAAGAAGATGAATTGGCCGCCCACGGCTTACTTGTCCAGTGCCCCCAGGCCGAGTGGGATTTCGCTGAGGAGGGCATTCACGACCGTCTGGGCGGTCCGCCCGCGTAGTTCGGCTTCCGGCTTGACAATGAGCCGGTGGGGCAAGGTATGCGGGATCAGGAATTTGATATCATCGGGCAGGACGTGATCGCGGTCGTGGAGGGCGGCGTAAGCTTGGGCGGTCTTGAAGATCGCTAGGCTTGCCCGAGGACTAGCCCCCAGGGCGAGGTCCGGGTGGTGGCGTGTGGAATCGACTAAGCGGATGATGTACTCGCGCAGGGTGTCGTCAACGTGAACGTCCCAGACCTGTTTCTGAAAGTCAAGCAACTGGCTGCCGTCCACCACCGGCTGGATCTGGTTAATGGGGTGTTCGCGCTGAAGGTGCGCAAGCAGGGCCTTTTCGTCGTGGGCCGAGGGATATCCAATTGATAGGCACATCAGGAACCGGTCAAGCTGCGCTTCCGGCAAGGGGAAGGTGCCCTCGTATTCTATCGGGTTCTGCGTGGCCAGCACCAAGAAAGGGCGAGGCAGGCTGTGGGTGGTGCCGTCTACCGTGACCTGATTCTCCTGCATGGCTTCAAGGAGGGCGGATTGGGTGCGCGGGGTTGCCCGGTTGATCTCATCGGCAAGCATTATGTTGACGAAAATTGGCCCAGGGTGGAATTCAAATTGGCCGGATTTCTGGTTAAAGACCGAAACTCCGGTGACATCGTTGGGTAGCAGGTCGGGAGTGCATTGCAGGCGCTTGAAGGTGCCGCCTAAGCTGATTGCCATGGCGCGAGCCAGCATGGTCTTGCCTACGCCGGGGACGTCCTCGAGTAAGACGTGGCCTTCGCACAGCAGCGCAACCGTGAGCAGTTCAATTGTCTCACGTTTGCCAATGATAACCCGCTCGACATTTGCGCTAAGCGTCGCGGCGAATTCCTGGATCCGATTCATTTCATGGGCTCCTCGAGGCAGGGTGAATTAAGCATATCACCAAATATTTGCCTTGAAGACGTCGCCTTCAGGCCTAAAGGTTACCCATGTCCCTTATAAGGAGGTAGATTAGAAGCTAAATGGACACCTTTAGCCCAATTTAGGAGTTGCCCTAATCTGCTCCCCCATTTTTCTGCAAATGAGCAGACGTTATCACGATTTGATTTACAAAGATGACTGCCCGAAGAATAAAGAAAGCAACCGCCAAATTTCCCGCTTGTGCATCCGGGTCGAACACGCCATTGATGGCATCAAACGCTATCGAATCGTAATAGATGAATTGCGAAACCGGAGAGATGATTTTCGAGATCGGGTAATGGAAACCCGCTGTGGCTTGCAAAATTTCCGCTTAAATTTCAGACCCTGGCATTACAATACCGATTCTACTAAACTGTGATAATGTCTATTGCTTCATTTCCGGCCATATCCGAAAAAAGTCGAAAATCTATTGGCTCGTATTTACGCCTTTCTATCAAGACCAGCCCATCACTTGTCGCAGGTATGTCAGCCCACTGACCCAACCGCCTGCGTGGGGAATCCAGTCTTCGTCAGAGTAGCGCCAGGGTCCGTCATTTTCAACGCTGGGCTCGACTTCAAATTGGAACTGGCGGTTGGTACAGAACCCATTGCCGATGCTGCCTGGAATCTGGGACCAGGTTTTTACTGAATTTATTCCAGCCCCATGAATGTGGCTGTACGGGACGGCCTCGCCAGCCGGAATTTGCTCGCGCCACATTACACTGCCATCAAATGACTCATTGGTCATTCCGCTGTTCAGCCCGGCAATCCATTGCAGGTTGCCCACGGCAATTTCACGAAATTGACGGTCACCTAAGAATAATTCCAATTGGGCGGCCAGTGCGGCAGCGAAGCCGTAACAAATATTAAAGCCGTGCCACGGGCCGCAGAAGGTCAAAAGACCCTGTCTGGCGTAATAGCCTTGGGGTAAAAGGTTGAAAGGGTTTGTGCGGCAGGCGGGCAAGAAGTAACCATAAGCAAAGTCTCGGACTGCCTGCCGCCAGCGGGAAACATCTGCATGTTCAGGGAACTGGCGGCAGAGTTCCATCAGTGGAAAAATGTAGTGATTGAAGAACATGCTGGTGTCATGCCCAACATGATGATGGATAAAGGCTTTTTCAGTAAAGGTGCAATCCTCAAAGGCGTAGAAGTGACCGTAAAATTCACCTTCGGGCGCATCCTTGCGCACTTGGCGACGCAGCACCTCTTCTGCGCGGCGCACGGCTTCATCCAGATATTCGGGCCTGCCGGATTGTGCCAATTCCAACCCGCCCCAAACCATCATCATTAGATCGCCCGTCATGAAAGATGCAGGGACATAGCCAATGGGCGCGCCATGCAACGGCGCGGAGAAATTCGGCAAGGTGGACGGGCGGCATTGACGAGTCAGAAACTCGTAGGCTTTGGCCGCGCGATTCAAGTAATCTAGACTGCGAATGGGGTCTATCTCGTAAATGTGGCGTGAAGCTCGCGCTAGGGCAACGACGCTCTGCGCCTGGTCCTGTGGAATGAGCACCGCACCATTGGGAATTTCATGGACAATAGAACCTTCTGGCCAGCCCAAATCACTTGCGCGCTGCTGGCAGGAGACGATGAAATCACAGCCCTGGATGATTTGTTGCGTCAGACGAAGGGCATCCGTGCGCCCCAGCCATTCATAGCCAATGTTGAACAAGTCGAGCAAACCTATTAACGCACCAGTGTGACTGCCCACTTCGCGACAGTCGGAACCGCAATCTTTCCAGCCTTTGCCATAACGGGCAAGTTCGGCGCGCGCTTCGAACTGGTCAATACCAACGCTGCGGATGGTTTCATCCCAGAGAAGGTATTCGCCCACTCGAAAGGGCGGACAGGTGACGGGTGGAACATTGTCGGCTTCGATGGTCAGAGTGTACACTCCAGGCAGGGTCAAGGTTGAGAAATCTGCAATCCACCAGTGGCTTTTCCAACATTTCCCCCAGTAAACGAGCGGCAGGCGGAGCACAATTTTTTCAGTGGCGGCATTTATTAAGGAATATGTTGCGTTTTCGCTCCAAGCGCTTCGTTCTGCGTTACGAAACAGGACGCGCATGGGTGCGCGCAGGTCGTAACCGACTTGGGAAATTAATATACCGGAGACAGACGGGTTATTCATAACCGAATTTGTTTTCATTGTAAAGTCCTACAAGGTCAAGGAGATTGAAGAAGATGAATCAGGTGCACACAGCTCATGCTTCTGGGTTGGTAAGAGATTCGGGTAAATTATCGCACAAAAATTTAAAATTCAGCATAATTGGCTTATAATGTAATTACAGGATGACATAATTACATCGAGATATATAAAGGCTTTACTTATAATGGATAATTCTCAATCCACCATCCAATTGATAGATAATAAAAGCAAAATCCCCTACTATTATCAGCTCATGAGCATCATGAAAGAAATGATCCGTGTAAAAACCTGGAAACCTGGAAACCAGATCCCAGGAGAGTTAGAACTGTGTAATGATTATAAAGTGAGCCGAACTGTTGTCAGGCAGGCTCTTCGAGAGATGGAGTTTGAAGGCTTAATAATCCGCCGCAAGGGAAAAGGGACTTTTGTAGCTGAACCCAAGATCAGTGAAAGCCTGGTTCAAAAACTAACTGGTTTCTATCAAGATATGGCGGAGCGCGGGTTGAAGTCAACCACTCAAGTTCTCCATCATCAGGTAGTCCCAGCCAATGAAATGGTGGCTGGCTATCTACACATCAGTCCAGGAACAAAGGTGGTGGAGATTCATCGCCTCCGGTTTGTTGAAGAAGCGCCTATTCAGGTGGTCACCAGCTACATTCCCTTGGAGCTGTGTCCCCAGGTAGCAAACGTCGATTTGACCAACCGGTCACTCTATGAATTTCTTGAGAAAGAATGTCATCTTTTTATTGCCCGGGGTAGGCGGTACATCGAGGCAGTTGCCGCGAATGAAAAAGAGGCAAAGTTTCTTCAGGTCGATTTTGGTGCACCGCTCATCATGCTGGACAGCATCAGCTATTTGGAGGATGACACACCGATCGAATACTACCATGCGGTTCATCGGGGAGATCGGTCTCGCTTTGAAGTTGAGCTATTGCGGGTTCGGAGTCAAAGCCTGGCTAATGTTCCCGATGGACTTGGTGCAGAAAATCTTCCACCCAGTACCATACTGATTCATTCTGCCAACCCGGACAAAAAAACCTAGAGAAGCCTAATACGTTCAGAAAGCTCTAAATGGGAATATTCATCTTTTCGAATGGTCGTATCTATATTCATGAAACCCTCGTGAAGTTAACTCAAAATTACGCTAGGCATGGTGGCAATGCTCTCCAGTAGTGGGACGATGGATCGGCTCGGCCTTACCTATACGCGTTTCTATGGAGATATCTAGGCCCCAACCATCCTGGATAAAGCCATAAAGTATGTGCAGGCCACAAGCTGTGTACACTGCACGGGCTGCGCCCCTGGATATCCGATCTGTCAGAGAGCCAGAAGGAGTTGGATTTAGATGAGGTTGCAAAAATATCTCATCGGGGTTGACCTGGGTACAAGCGCTACGAAGGCCGCGCTTTACCAAATCGATGGGAAATTGGTCGCTGAGGCCAGCCTCGAAGTGTCTCTCTATTATCCCGAACCAGGGGTGGTCGAGCAAGAAAACGACGACTTCTACCGGACTGCCGCCCAGACCGTCCAGCGATGTCTCCAGCAGAGCGGGATCGACTCTCATCAAATAGCCGCCATTGCTTTCGACTCTCAGATGGCAGGGATCGGATCGATCGATGGTGCATATCGCCCCGCTACCCGATTCGATTCCTGGCTTGACATGCGCTGCCAGCCGTACATCGAGGGAATGGACCAACAGGCAGGGAAACGCGTGACCGAGTTAACGGGTTGCGCCCCCACCTGTGATCATGGCCCGAAGATCCTATGGTGGATGCATGAACGCCCACAAGAATACGCACGTGTCGCTAAATTTGTGACCCCTGCCGGTTACGTAGCCGGAACCATGGCAGGTCTTAAATCAGGCCAGGCTTTTATGGACTACACCTTCATCCATTTTTCCGGCTTCAGTGACTCGCAGAGCTTGACCTGGTCGGATGAACTCTGTGGCCGATTCGGTATAGACAAGAACAAGCTACCGGAAATTGTTGAGCCCTGGAAGGTAGTAGGCGAAGTTTCAACAGCGGCTGCCAGAGACTTCGGATTGGCCGCAGGGACGCCTGTTGCAGCGGGCTGCGGAGATACCGCGGCCTGTGCATTAGGCGCTGGAGTGGTCCGGCCGGGGATGCTTTTTGACTCGGCGGGTACAGCTGCCGTTTTGGCGGCGTGTACCGATCGCTTTGTGGCAGATTCAAAATACCGTGCCCTCATATGCATGCATTCTGTACTTCCAGGCTTGTATAGCCCTCTGGCCTACATCGCCGGAGGAGGGCTCAGCCTGCGCTGGTTTCGCGACGAATTCTATAACACCTTCCGTGGTCAGGCCCAGCTGGCCAATAGTGATTTATATGATGAAATGATCGCCTCGGCCGCCGAAATCCCTCCCGGTGCGGACGGCCTTTTCTTCTCCCCGCACCTCGGAGGCCAGATATGCCCTGCCTCACCTGCAATGCGAGGGGCATGGGTTGGCTTTTCTTGGGGACACAAGCAGGCACACTTCCTGCGGGCCACATTGGAGAGCATCGCTTACGAGTATGCCTATTATCTGAAGATTTTAAGGGATCAGCTGCCCGATCTGGATTTCTTGGAGGTACGTGCGGTTGGCGGAGGCGCGCGAAGCGGCATCTGGAACCAGATCAAAGCAGACGTGTTAGGGGTCCCGTACCAAAGACTCCAGCGTTCGGAACTTGGCACGTGGGGCTCTGCCATGATTGCCGGGAAGGCTGTGGGGTTATTTAATGACTTGGCAGCAAAAGCCAGCGAAAGCGCCCTCCCCAAAAACGGGCTGGTCATGCCAGACGCAGCGAAATGCGAGGACTATCGCCCGCTGGTAGAAAAGTACATTGCCCTGAAAGGGACTTTGGGTACGTTCTTCGATTAACGTGGCCGAAGCCCTTCTAGAAAAATGATCTTGGCAATCTGTTCGATTATGAGGAGTTTCTAAATGACTACACCCGTAAGACTTTGTATGGTAGGGGCGGGTCGGGTAGGGAAAAACCATTCCAATGCGATTGTTCGGCATGTTCCAGGTGGCCGTGTGATCGCACTTGTCGATCCGGCTAAAGAGGTCCGGGAGGCGACCGCCGACGGGCTTGGCATCGAATTGCGCTTCGATAGCCTTGAACAAGCGTTGGAAAAAGCGGATTTTGACGCAGTCGTCATCACCACGCCGACCTTTACCCATAAAACTCTCACATTACTGGCTGCTGAGCGCGGAAAGCATGTTTTCCTGGAAAAGCCAATGGCCCTTAACCTGCTGGAATGCGACGAGATCATCGAGGGGACCCGTCAGGCGGGAATTATTGTCCAGCTTGGTTTTATGCGCCGCTTTGAACCGGAATTTGCCGCAGCAGCGAAAAGGATCCAGGCGGGTGAAATCGGGACACCGATGATGATCAAATCCCTCACCCACGGGCCAGGTCTGCCTCCCGCCTGGGCGCGTGATCTCAAGACCTCTAACGGCATGCTGGCGGAAGTGAACAGCCATGATTGGGATACGGTGCGCTGGTTGATGGGGTCGAATTACGAACGCGTCTATACCGAGGTCGCCAATTTCAAAGGCCCAGCGAACCATGTCGATACTCCGAATTTCTATGATAACGTGATCGTCAGCCTCCATTTTGAGAGCGGCGGGGTGGGGATGATCTCGGGAATTTGCCCGTGCGGTTACGGCTACGACGCCCGGGTGGAAATATACGGCGATCAGGGCATCATGCAAATCGGCGAGCTACGCGGGCAGGCGGTCGTGGTTTGTACGAACCGGGATCAGGGGTTGATTACCCCCATTTACCGGACCTGGCCGGACCGTTTTAAATGGGGCTACATCCTCGAGATGGAACATTTTGTCAACTGTATCCAGAACGGGTCAACTCCCCTCGCGGGGGTCGAAGAAGGGCGCTGGGCGGTGGCCGGCGTCCTGGCTGGAACGCGCTCATTTTTGGAGCAGCGTCCGGTTTATTTAAAGGAAATTTTTGGTTAATGGTTATTTCTGACCGATTAAGAGGAACTATGCTGGCAGCAGTGTATCACGGGCCACAAGATGTACGGATAGAAACTGTCCCTCTTCCAGAGATTGGTCCGGGAGAGTTGCTCTTAAAGGTGAAAGATGCAAGCATCTGTGGCACCGATTTGCGTATTTTTCACGGGAATCACCGTAAGTACCCTCAAGGGACCATCCGTATTCCCGGGCATGAGGTCGTTGGTACGATTGCCAAGATTGACTCGGGAGTAAAAGGTTTTGAGGTCGGACAACTGGTGTTTGCCGCCCCTAATATGGGCTGTGGCCACTGCCGCGAGTGTGTGACCGGGAACAATAACCGCTGCGAACACTACGATGCATTTGGCATAACCCTGGATGGGGCTTTCGCCGAATACCTACGCGTTCCTATGCAAGCCATTGTGCAGGGCAATATCATGCCCATTGTCGAGACGGTTAATCCGGCGGTGGCAGCCTTGATTGAGCCTTTCGCATGCGTGCTGCGCGGTCAAAGGGCAGTGAGTGTCCACCCGGGAGATGTGGTCCTGGTCATTGGAGCCGGCCCGATTGGCATCATGCATACAAAACTGGCTCGCCTGAGCGGCGCAGGTCGGGTGCTGGTCAGCGAGCCAATACCGCAGCGGCTTTCCCAGGCCATCCGTTTGGGAGCGGATCGAGCAGTCGATCCCACCCGGGAGGATTTAGCGGCCATTATTGCCGAAGAGAGCCATGGACAAGGCGCAGATGTGGTCATCGTCGCGGCCCCCGTTCATCAGGCTCAGGAACAATCGCTTCAACTGGCCGGAATCGGCGGGCGGATCAATTTCTTCGGTGGGCTCCCTAACGATCGACCCACGATACGATTTGACTCCAATCTCGTGCACTACAAAGAGCTGACGGTTACCGCTACTACCGCCTGCAGCACAGGAGACTGCCGTCAGGCGACCGAGATCATCAATTCGGGAAAGATCGATCTAAGCGATTTGATCACTCAACGTTTTCCTCTTTCACAGGCTTTATCTGCTTTTGCCTCCGCCGAAGACCGGAGTTCTCTCAAGATTGTCCTGGAGCCATAAAATGTCTCTCCATTATCCTGTGATAGGTTCTGTTCGGCATGGATATGTCACAACTGCCCCGAGCCCTGCATCTCCCATCCATCTTTGTATGACGGATACTCACAATCGCCTCTCGATCAAGGTGGTCGGAGATTGACTGCAGGTGGCTCTGTGCTAAACCCATGCCTGGCGATTTGAATTTATGTACACTGTGTTCCTTTTCAAAGGAGACTTCCATGGACACCCCCTTTACCTTTGACCTAGTGAGCCCGGAGATGGTTCCGACCCGTTTCGATAACCATATCCTCCGTCGGCTGACTTCCCTGAAGGGCCAGTTCTCCGACGCCGTAGCCTATGGCAAATTGCTTGCAAAGGATGACCCGCTGGTTTACGAGGTCTATGAGATCAAGCGCCCCGAGCTTCCTGGCGAGCTGTTGCAGGGTGTTTCCATCGTCCATCACGGCAAGGTGGGCGAGGAATATTACATGACCAAAGGTCATTTCCATGTTGTGCTGGAGACAGCCGAGGTTTATTACTGCCTGAAAGGTGCAGGTCTGATGGTCATGGAGACCCCGGAAGGGGAGTCGTCCGTTGCCGAATTGGTACCCGGTCGTGTGCTCTACGTACTGCCGCGCTGGGCGCACCGCTCGGTCAACATTGGAAAAGAAGACCTGGCCACTTTCTTCGTATATCCCGGGAATGCGGGCCATGATTACGGCACCATTGAGGTCAAAGGTTTCCGCAAGCTGCTTGTTGATCGGGATGGCAAGCCCACCATCATTGACAATCCAAAATGGCATGGCGCATGAAGGAGACAGAATTGGAGCATTGAGTAAAAAATCAATCTTGCGTTCAAACACTTCAAAATGGAAACAGATGCTGACGCGGAACAAAGGATAGTAACCGTCACTGGAGAATTCTCGCCAGAGGCATTGGGCATTTGTGACGCACACAACCATGTCTGGATTGATCCGGTGGTGGGCATAGCCGAAGGGAGTCCGGTCCTCAATAACCAGCTGGCAATTCTGAAAGAACTTTGTGAGTATCAGGACTCAGGTGGTGATGCTCTGGTGGATTGCCAACCTGGCGGCTGTGGACGGAATGGGAATAAACTGCTGAAACTTTCTCAAACAAGCGGCGTGAAAATTATTGCCTGTACCGGTTTTCACCGTGCCAGATACTATCCTGAAGATTGCTGGATGTGGGAGGCGAGTGCCGGGGAAATTACGAATACTTTTGTTAATGAAATTCGAGAGAGTTTGGCCGAAACGAGAGAATTAGGGAAACCAGTCCGGGCAGGGTTCATTAAAATCGCCTGCGAAGCACGCTTAAGCCAGACCCCGCAGGCGGTTTTAGAAGCAGCTGCGGATGCCGCGGCTGAAACAGGTTCTGCCATTGAGGTTCACACCGAAAAAGGCGCAGATGCCGAGAAAATCATTAATTATCTCAACCGTCACAAAGTACCATCCGGCAGCATTGTTCTCTGCCATATGGATAAGCGCCCGGATTTTACTTTACACTGTGAACTGGCCCAAAGTGGAATTCTTTTGGAATATGACACCTTCTACCGGCCCAAATACGATCCCGAGCACAACTTGTGGCCTTTGATTGAAAAGATGTCCAAAGAAGGATTTTGCGACCATGTAGCGCTGGCAACAGACATGGCAGAAGCAGCTTTGTGGAGATCTCCGGGCGGAGGCCCGGGGCTGGCGAGTTTCCCCAGGATCGTCCGAGTGCGTCTTCAGGAGATGGGGCTGAAGAAGAACTGCATAGACCGCTTGATGGGTAAAAATATCGTCCGAAGATTGGCAAACCTTTCACCGAAATAACTGTTTTTGGAGAGAACATGGACCTGAAATTATGTCACGTGCTCGTCACTGCCACTTCTTATGGAAAGACCGATGATCGTCTCTTCACCGAACTGGAGGGTCAGGTGGGGAAGGTTGTCTATAACACCACCGGCAAACCGCTGCCCGCGGCCGAGGTGGCGCGCCTTCTGCCTGGGATGGACGGCTATATCGCCGGACTGGACGTGATCAATCGTCAGGCTTTGGCGACAGCCGACCGGCTGAAAGTGATCGCCCGCTATGGGGTCGGCGTAGACAATATCGACCTGGCCGCGGCGAGCGAACGGGGGATCCGGGTGACCAACACCCCCGGGGCGAACTCGATTTCCGTGGCCGAACTGACTGTTGGACTGATTCTGTCGTTGGCACGCAAGATACCCGAATCTGCCGCGGCTGCCAGGACCGGTGGCTGGCCGCGCACAACTGGCCTCTCCCTAGAAGGGAAGACGGTCGGCCTGCTGGGCCTGGGGGCGATCGGTAAACAGGTCGCTCGCCGGCTGGGGGGGTTTGACTGTCATCTCATATGTTTCGACCCGGTTGCCGACAAGAAATTTGCCAGCCAAAATAACGTAACCCTTGTCTCGATGGAAGAATTGATTACCGAGGCCGATTTCCTATCTTTGCATCTACCGCTCCTGCCTGAGACCCGCAACTTGGTCAATGCCACTTTTCTGCAGGGCATGAAGAAAGGTGCCTTCTTGGTCAACACCGCGCGCGGCGAGTTGATTGACGAATCCGCCCTTGTAGAAGCGTTGCAGAACAATCACCTGGCAGGAGCTGCTTTGGACGTATTTCCCAAGGAACCTCCGGAGCCAACCAACCCGCTTCTTCAACTGCCTCAAGTGCTGGTTACTCCTCACTGTGCCTCCCACACCGACGGCGCCCAAAATGCCATGGGATGGATGGCCCTGCGCAGTTGCCTGGACGTCCTGCGGGGCGACGTACCGTAGTATCCGATATAACAATCCTTTTCAGGAGCATGAAAATGGACAAGAAACGAACGCTCGATATGTTGGGGAAGCTTGGTCTGGTGGCCGTAATTCGCGGTCCTTCTCCCGAGTTGACGGTCAAGATGGTGGCCTCTCTGATCGAGGGCGGAGTACTGGGGATTGAGATCACCTACTCCACGCCAAAGGCCGCGGAGGTTGTGCGCACGCTGGACAAGCAGTACGGCGAGCATATCGTCCTGGGAATGGGAACGTTGACGGAGCCTACCCAAGTGGAGGAAGCCAGGGAAGCCGGGGCGCGCTACCTGGTCAGCCCGGTTTGCGAACCTGCTCTGGGTAGTGCGATGATTGCTTCTGGCCTGCCGGTGATGATCGGCGCCTTGACGCCTACCGAGGTCCTTCAGGCCTATCAATTGGGCTCGGATGTGGTCAAGATTTTCCCGGGTTCCCTGGGCGGACCAGCTTACCTGAAGGCGCTTAAAGGCCCGTTCCCATTCATCCCGATGATGCCGACCGGCGGGGTCTCTGCAACGAATGTCGGCGAATGGTTCGCAGCGGGCGTCTTCGGGGTCGGTGCTGGCAGCGAGCTATGCCCGCCAGCCTTGGCGAAAGAAGGCCGATTCGAGGAGATCACTCAGAAAGCACAAGAATTTGTCCAGGCGGTCAACATAGCCCGCGCCAAGCTCAAGTCCTGATGGATAGAAAGATTGCTTATGTCCTCACGCATCGAAGAAAAAACCTATACTGTGATCAACAAGAAAGTTCCCACCTTCTATTTCATTGGGGTGACGACTACCAAGTCCTCGATCATGAAGGTCTTCCCTCTGTGGGTTAAGGAACTCAGTCATCCGGAAATTGTAATCGAGGGGATTGACCTGAAAATCCACGACCAGCCGGAAGCCTATCGTCAGGCCGTGGCGCAGATCAAGTACGATCCGCTTTCCCTGGGTGCGTTGGTGACTACCCATAAGATCGACTTGCTGACCGCCTCGCGGGACATGTTCGAATACCTGGACCCATACGCCCAGATCTGTGGGGAGGTCTCCAGCATCTCAAAGCGGGACGGCCGCTTGGAGGGACATGCCAAGGACCCGATCACCTCTGGTTTGAGCTTGGATGCCATTATTGGTCAGGATTATTTCGGTCGGACGGGAGGAGTGGTGTTGTGCTTTGGGGCGGGAGGGTCGGCTATCGCCACTCTGCTGCACCTGATCAACAAGAAAGACCTTGGTGACCGCCCCAAGCGCTTCATCCTGGTTAACCGCTCTGCCGGAAGGCTGGAGGGCGCCAGGCAAATGGTTGGCAACCTGAAGACAGATATCCGGGTGGAGTACGTCTGCAATGCGGATCCGCTTAGAAATGATGCAATCCTAGAGAGCATGCCACCCGCGAGCATCGTGATCAATGCCACCGGTATGGGTAAGGATACCCCTGGCTCCCCGATCACGAACGATGGCCTCTTCCCCATGAAGAGTATCGCCTGGGAATTCAACTACCGCGGCGAATTGGACTTCCTGCACCAGGCCCTGGCGCAGAGAGAAAGCCGCAAGTTGAAAGTCGAAGACGGCTGGCTTTACTTCGTTCACGGTTGGACGCAGGTCGTCACCCAAGTGCTGCACTTCGACCTGACTCCGGAGCTTTTCCAGCGCCTGGAAGCTGCCGCCGCGACGGTACGGAAGTGACGGCTTTTTCTCTTCACTCTTTACAATAACGAAACACATTGACTCGATGTCTAGTATGAAACATCTTTTTCGCCTGCACACTTTCCTTCAACCTTATCTCGGTCGGCTCCTGCTCAGCCTCACCCTCCTGCTGGCCACCACCGGTCTGTCGCTGATCGTGCCGCTGATCATCCAGGGCGTGATCGACAACGGCCTGATAGCCGGCGCGACCGCTTTCCTGGTCCACTCGGCCCTGCTCCTGCTGGGCATCGGCCTCTTGACCGCATCCCTGAACCTGGCCCAGCGCTACCTGACCGCGTGGATTTCTGCTCATGTGGGCTACGACCTGCGCAATAGCATGTACGACCATATTCAATATCTGCCCTTCACCTATCACGACCACACCACTACCGGACAGCTGATCAACCGATGTATCGAGGACGTGCGCGCCATTCAGACCTTTGCCGGAGATACCATCGTTCAGATCATCCAGCTGGTAATCGTTTCCGTTAGTGTGGTGATCATCTTGGTTACTCGAAACCTCAGCCTGGCGCTTATCAGCCTCCTGCCGCTCGTCCCGATGGCGATGATGACAGCCGAATTCGGCAAACGCATCACCCGCCTTTTCTACAATGCCGATAATACGCTTGGCGACTTGTCCGCCCGCCTGCAGGAAAACGTCTCGGGGGTCCAGGTGGTGCGCGCCTTCGCCCGTGAGCCCCACGAGGTTGACCAGTTTGATGGGATTAACCAATCCTATTGGAAAGCCCGCATCATGGTCAATAACGAATGGGCAAAGGTCATGCCTTCGTCTCCGCTGCTCGTCACGCTGGGGACCATCCTGATCCTGATGGTCGGCGGCCCGCTGGTGATCGAGGGCCGCATGACCATCGGTGAGCTGGTGGCTTTCAACGCCTACCTGGTGATGCTCTCCGCCCCCGTCCAGCAGATCACCTGGGTGGTCAATGCAACCAGCGAGGCGGAGGCGGGTGCGCAGCGCGTCCTGGAAATTCTAAAGCATGTGCCGGAGATCGAATCGCCCCGGGACGCGGTGGTGCTTGGACCTCTGAGCGGCCGCGTGGAATTTCGTGGCGTTTGCCTGCGCTACCAGGACGAGATGCTGGATGCCCTGGCGGATGTCGACCTGACCGTCGAGCCGACCCAGCTGATCGCCTTGATCGGACAGACCGGCTCGGGCAAGACCTCACTGGTCAACCTGATCCCGCGCTTCTACGATGTGAGCGATGGTGCGGTCCTGCTGGATGGCGTGGACGTACGCCGGGCGGAGCTGGCCTCTCTTCGGAGGCAGATCGGCATCGTCCTGCAGACCTCCCTGCTCTTCTCGGACACGATCCGGGAGAACATCGCCTACGGCCGCGCCGATGCTTCCGACGAGGAGATCTATGCCGCTGCAAAGGCCGCCCAGGCCCACGACTTCATCCTCAAGTTCGCCGAGGGGTACGGGACGCTGGTCGGGGAGCGCGGCGTTACCCTCTCCGGCGGCCAGCGCCAGCGCATCGCCATCGCTCGCGCCCTGTTATTGAACCCGCGCATTCTCATCCTGGACGATTCGACCTCCTCGGTCGACACGCAGACCGAGAAGCTGATTCAGGAGGCTCTGGACCGCCTGATGGAAGGGCGCACCACCTTCGTCATCGCCCACCGCCTGGCAACCGTACGCCGCGCCGACCTGATCGTCGTGATGGCGGACGGGCGCATCGTCCAGCGCGGCCGGCACACCGAGCTTCTGGCACAGGGCGGGCTGTACCGCGAGATCTACGACCTGCAACTCTCCCAGCAGGGCGTTTTCCTGAAAGAAGAGCAGGAGGAGCGGCCTACCCGGAAGAGCTACGAAGATGGCCTGCTCGAACACCCATCATTAGACCACGCGATTTCCTGACCGGTACTGCCGGGCTGCACCACAGTTTGCCAGTGAGGTTTTTGTAAAAGAGAAACATGGCCGCCATCATCGTTCCACCTGCTTATGTGACCCAGTCCGAGGAGCTTTACGCCCAGGGTGTCAATCCGAAAAACGCCCGCCGGCTGGCTGCCTTCATCCGCCCCTATACCGGGCGCCTGGTCCTGGCCGCCTTCCTGATGCTCTGTGCAACCGCCGCTTCGGTGGCCGGACCCTACCTGGTCGGTTACGCTATCGACCAGGGTATGGACGCGGGGAATCTCCTCCTCCTGCGTTACACCATCCTGGCCTACCTGCTCGTCGCCGTGATCTCTTGGATCTGCACCTATTTCCGCGTCAAGATCATGACCTGGGCAGCCATGTCGGTCATCTACGATCTGCGCAAGAGCCTGTTCGACCACCTGCAGCTGCTCTCGCTCAGCTTCTACAGCCGCTATTCGGTCGGGCGGGTCATCACCCGCGTGATCAACGATGTCGAGACATTGCGCGACTTCCTCACTTGGGCCGTTCTGGCCATCACCCGTGACCTCTTCACCCTGGTGCTGATCATCTTCATCATGCTGAAGATGGACACCCGCCTGGCCCTGCTCACTTTTAGCGTCCTGCCGGTGATGGTGCTCATCACTGTGCTTCTGCGGCATGCCTCTCGAATGGCCTACCGCAAGGTGCGCGCCGCGATCTCGTGGGTGAACTCGGTCTTAGCCGAGAATGTCAACGGCGTGCGCGTGGTGCAGGCTTTTTCCCGACAGGAGCAGAACTATGCCCACTTCCGGGACTACGTCAACCGCTACTACCTTGAACGATCTGTGGCCACTGCCCGTATTTCAACTCTCTTCAGCCCCACCGTGGACCTGCTTGGAGCGATCGCCACCGGACTGGTGGTCTGGCTGGGAGGTACGGCTGTGCTCGGTGCGAGGATCACTCCGGGTGTGCTGGTGGCTTTCATCCTGTATATCGGCAGCTTCTTCGATCCCATCCGCGATCTGAGCGGCCGCTACGACGCGATGCTGTCGACTATGATTAGCTGGGAGCGCATTGTGGGGCTCCTGGACCTGCAGGTCGACATCCAGGATGCAGCCGATGCCGAGGCACTCCCTGTGTTGCGTGGCGAGGTGACCTTCGACCACGTCTTCTTCCATTATTCCGACGACCCAACGCTGGTCCTCGAGGACATCGACCTGCAGATCCAACCGGGTCAGACGGTCGCCCTTGTGGGCGAGACCGGGGCCGGCAAGACAACCCTGGTCAAGCTGCTCTCCCGCTTTTACGACCCGACCTCCGGGCGCATCCTGGTGGACGGGCATGATCTGCGCACGGTGACCCAGGTCTCCCTGCGCGCTCAGATGGGAGTCGTGCTGCAGGACCCGTTCCTATTCAACGGGTCGGTGGCGGAGAATATCCGCTTCGGCCGTTTGGCGGCGACGCAGGCGGAGATCGAGGCAGCGGCTGAAGCAGTCGGGGCCCACGACTTCATCGTCCGCTTGCGCAGGGGGTATGAGACGTCTGTTGAGGAGGGAGGAGTGATGCTCTCCGTTGGGCAGCGGCAGCTGCTTTCCTTCGCCCGAGCTTTGCTTGCAGACCCGCGCATCCTGGTCCTGGACGAGGCCACCTCGTCGGTAGATACACAGACTGAGCAGCTCATCCAGCGGGCCCTGGGGCGACTGCTGAAAGGGCGCACCTCTTTTGTGATCGCCCACCGCCTGTCCACCATCACCCATGCGGACCGGATCGTGGTCATCCACGATGGTAGGATCATCGAACACGGCACCCACGCGGAGCTTTTGGCCAAGAAGGGGATGTATGCTCAGTTGTATAAAACTGGTTTCCAGGAATAAAAAAAAAACACTGCCGCATGCTCAATCCCGCGGACGCGTAGAGCCGGATCTGCGGTTAAGTTCGAAGAAAAGGAGCTTATGGTATGGCATTAAAGATTCAGCGTTGTCCGGAAAACCCGATCGTCTGGCCTGGCAAATGGGACTGGCGCATAAGCAATACCTACAACCCCGGCGCCCTGTACGAGGACGGGCATTTCTTCCTATACGAGCGAGCGGCGGGGTCGCTGCGCCCGCACCACTGTTATATCGGCCTGCTAGAGAGCGAAGACGGCGTCCATTTCCGGCACCTGTCCGACCGGCCGGTCCTGACACCCGAAATGGCCGGCTCGAAGTACGGCAGCGTGCAGGACCCGCGCGTAGTCAAGATCGACGACACCTACTACATGACCTTCGCCTTCCGCCGCTTTGCTTGGAGTATCTCTCCGACCGGTGTGGGCGTCCCTGACGCAACCCAGGGACAGTTTCCTGGGTTCGATCCGTCGCAGGATAAAAACCAGACTCGCTCCGGGATCGCCGTTTCGAAAGACCGCCTGCATTGGGAATTCCTCGGCTGGGCTACTCCGACGGAGGTCGACGACCGGGACGTAATCCTGTTCCCGGAGAAGATCGACGACCGGTACGCATTGTTACGGCGACCAATCGGCTTCGTCGATATGAATACCGGTCACAGTGAGGAGTATCCCGCTATCTGCATCTCATACTCATCCGACCTGAAGACCTGGAGTGAGCCGGAGGTCATCATCCGCCCGGAGTTCAAATGGGAAGACAATCGCATTGGCGGGTCGACGCCTCCACTGCGAACACCCCGCGGCTGGCTAGTGCTCTACCACGGTGTTGAGACCGTCCATGCGACAATGCGGCGGGTCATCTACCGCCTGGGGGCAATGCTGCTGGACTTGGATGACCCGCGCAAGGTGCTTGCGCGTTGCCCAGATTTCATCATGGAGCCAGAAACCTATTACGAGAAATTTGGTCTTTTCATCCCGAACGTCATCTTCCCGACCGGAGCGGTGGTGAAGGACAGCCTGCTGTGGATCTATTACGGCTGCTGCGATACCGCCATCGGCCTAGCGACCGTCCCGCTGGACGAGCTGGTGGACCATGTCCTTGCAGTCGGCCGGGGCTCTTCCCGGCAGACACAAGCTTCGGAGAGATAGAACCTCTCGGATAAAAACAGGAGCAAAGTATGCCCAACCTGATGTTCCCAGGAGGTTAAACCCTACCGCAGAACAATTTTCGATCGAACACAAATCTGCAAAGTACCAGCCGTCGCGGCAGGGAAGGCCAGTTACCCACAATTCTGCTGCACGGAATTCGACGGGTGGAGTTACCCCAGCGGGTTTTTCAGACATGACAATGATGGAACCGTCCACCTGAGCGTCTTGTCTAAAGATTCGACCTTGGTTATACTAACTACCAGACAATTTGGTATTACGGGTAGGACCAAGGCAGAATAAAGATCGAAAAGGCATTGGTCAGTCTCTCCATGTTGATATCTGTATCCAGCCTTATTCTCATGCTCAGCTCACCTACCTGATGATAAAAACTTGGGCAAACGGTACTTTACTAGAAACATTCCTATAGTAACTTGGAAGAAGTATGTCAGATGGTCGAGTTTTGCCAGAATGCAGAGATTCGCCTGATGGCTAACGAAAATTATCGCTGGCAGGTGAGGTATAGCAAGGCAAAAGACCTGCTGAAATCAGGCATCTTTAGTGACCATCCTTGGCACGAATCTATTCACAAGCGCCATCACCTATCCGGTGTTTACCAGTATCGAAGCGTACATGGCCATTGTGCTGCTCCTGTCTCTATACGAGATCGGCATGCATTTCCTGGACACATAACGCTTTCTTTGCTAAAAAGTAATATTGCAGTTGAGCTGGAAAACGAACTCACCCCGGGTTAGACATATCTGACATCGGGCAGTCTTAATCTTTGTCCTGATATCGCGGCTTCAGTAAATGCCAATCACTTTTACCAACATTATTTTCATCAATTTCGAGTCTGCCTGTAATGGATCAATATCTCATTATCAAGACTGGACAACAAATCTACCCCGTAATTATTTCGCTTTCTCATCAGAAAACGGAGAAGTCTCCCATTGTCGCCGGCGACTTAATAGCAATCTAACCGGATCGAGGATGGCCAATTAATAAAAAGGAGAATCTGTGATGTCTGATTTGGAGGGCAAGGTTGCACTTGTTACTGGCGCTGGTCGTGGAATCGGCCGGGCTATCGCTACCGTTTTGGCCCACAAGGGCATGCTCATCGGCGTGAACGATATTGATGAGACATTGGCAGAAAATGTTGCTAAAACACTGGGAGGGGAGGGTGGCCGGGCTCTTGCTCTTCCTGCCAGTGTCGGCAATAAAACTGATGTTGCTGGCATATTCGACCAGATAGAATCGGAGTTAGGTCCGCTCTGGCTGCTGGTAAACAATGCAGGTGTTCTCCCGACTGGCCCGACGGCCGAGCTCAGCGAAGAAGCCTGGGATGATGCGTTTGAGGTGGATGCCAAGGGCGTCTTTCTCTGTTCGCAAGCCGCAATTCGTAAAATGATCCCCAGGCGCCAGGGTCGCATCGTCAATATTTCATCGGTCGCCGGTATGATCGTACGGATTGCCGAAATTTCCTATTGCTCCGCCAAAGCAGCCGTCATTCACTTTTCACGTTGCCTGGCAGTCGAGATGGCTCCCTATGGGATCACTGTTAACTGTGTTTGCCCAGGTATGACCTCGACAGAAATGCTCAACAAGTCGGTCGTTGACCGCGGCCTGGACCTGGATGCTATGGTTGAATTAATCCCGGATGGTCGTATGGCCAAAGAAGAAGAACACGCTCATTTAGTGGCTTACTTTGCGTCAGAAGAAGCCGCCCATGTGACCGGGCAGGTAGTAGCTGTAGATGGCGCCCAAAGTCTCTATCTCCCTTTCATGATGAAGCACTGAGTGGAAAGCAATGAGCTCTCTTAGATTTTGTCCAACCGCTCTTACTTCCATCGCAGTCTGCCTTTCGCCGGTCTGGCCGTTTCGGTCGCATTGGCCGTGTCAGTGATGATCGCTTCCAGCATCGCTCGCCCAGAAATTCCCACGACGTTGTCGGCCACAATTGCCAGTTTGATGTTGGCATTTTCTAGCCTCTTCTTGAAGGGTGGTGCGTTCACGCATAAAATGGATGCGATGACAGGTCAATTCACCCAGTTCGCGCTGTCCCACCGGCGGAATAGAGCTACCGATCAACAGTAGTGTCTTTCAGAACAAAACCGAACAAAAAAGTGACCTCTAGATTACAAAGGGAGAACAAAACATGACGAAGATAACTTTCATGGGAGCTGGAAGCACTATTTTTGCTAAGAATATTCTTGGGGATTGTATGTGCAGTGAGGCGTTGCACGACGCCCATTTCGCCTTGTACGATATAGATGGTAAACGCCTGAAAGAATCCCAGATGATGTTGGAAAACTTGAACAAGAATATCAATGCAAATCGCGCTCGGATAACAACGCATCTGGGAATATCTAATCGCCGCAAGGCACTGGCGGGAGCCAGGTATGTCGTGAATGCCATCCAGGTGGGTGGCTATGAACCCAGCACGGTGATTGACTTTGAAGTTCCTAAAAAATATGGCCTGCGTCAGACAATTGGTGACACGCTCGGTATTGGAGGCATTTTTCGAGCGCTGCGCACTATTCCGGTGTGCTTGGATTTCGCGCATGAAATGGAACTCGTTTGTCCCGAGGCCTGGTTTTTAAACTATGTCAATCCCATGGCGATGGTGACTGGAGGTATGTTGCGCGGATCGGGCATTCGCACCGTTGGTCTTTGCCATTCTGTCCAGAGCTGCGTGCCATGGTTGCTGAAAAACGTCGGGCTATTGGAGAACATCCAGAAACTGCAATGGAAAATCGCGGGAATCAATCATCAGGCCTGGCTGTTGGAAATCACGGATGACGGCAAAGACCTTTATCCCGAAATAAAAAAACTTGCGGCGGAGAAGAATCGACTTGCCCGGCAGCCTGAAGCCCAAAAACACGACGATATGGTTCGTTATGAGATCATGAAACAATTTGGCTATTACGTGACGGAGTCTTCGGAGCATTCTGCCGAGTATATGCCTTACTGGATCAAGAACCGCTTTCCGGAATTGATCCAAGAATTTAATATTCCATTAGATGAGTATCCCCGGCGGTGTAGAGCTCAGATTGAAGAATGGGAGGAACAGCGTCAGCACTTAGTGCAAAATCAGGAATTGACACACCAACGTTCAGACGAATATGGTTCATATATCATGGAAGCCATGGAAACAGATACTCCTTATCGGATTGGTGGAAATGTATTAAACACCAACCTGATAACGAATTTGCCATCCCAAGCTATAGTGGAGGTCCCATGTCTAGTGGATCGGAATGGCGTCCAAGGGTGTTTCATCGGCGATTTACCCGAACAATTGGCTGGTCTCAATCGCACCAATATCAATGTTCAGCTTTTGACAATTGAAGCTGCGCTGACGCTCAACCGGGAGACAGTTTACCATGCGGCGATGCTGGATCCGCATACGGCAGCGGAATTAACTCTCGATCAAATTCGCAACCTTTGTGATGACATGATTGCTGCGCATGGAATGGAAGACATGTTCACAAAGAGAATTTGATTTGCACGAATACGAAGCACCAAACGAACATCGATCAGGAGGCTGAATTGTAAGAATGGAAACCGCCTGCCACTATGACACCGCCATGTTCAATGACGACACCCGCCCTTTCCTGTCCATGCAGGCTTGTTATGATGGTTGTCAGCGCGCATCATTAAACTGGCTGGTCTGCATTTTAGCTCCTCTGACTCAGGGTCAATTGACCGACCGCCACCTTAGCGGCACCCCCGCAGAGGCACACGCCACTAAGCCTGAGCGTGTATGGTTGACACCCCAAGACGTCAAGGCCAACCTCGCCAAGATGCGTAAATTGAACGAGTTCGCCGCGGATAGCTGCTTACCCAGAAGGCCCTGGCTTGGGTGCTGCGCAAGCCGCAGGTTGGCTCGGCTTTGATCGGCGTAAGTCACGTCCAGCAATTGGAATACAACCTGGCTGCGCTAAACAACCTGAAATTTACCGGAGAGGAATTGCAATCTTTAGACAAAGTCCTAACGGGTTGAGCTGGGCCGGACGGCCTGGCATTCGTTTTCTGTTCAATCTAATCATGTTCAATAGACATTGCTATTCAATAATCAGCAGGATTCGTAAGGCAAATCAAAATTGGTGAATAGGAAGAGAGCGACAGCGTTGTCCTTTGCCAAACGGGCAATCACCACTACGAGGCTGTAGCATTTAAAAGAATCCCAGATGTTGTGCAGGCTGATCTGGTCGCCAATTACCAAGCCCAGCTCACCAACGAAAGGGCTTATCTTGCTCAAAGAGGTACGTATTCTTCTTGTTCATTTTGTACGCAAAGTTCATGCAGAAAGGTTGCCATGAGACGTACTTCACATTCAAAACCAAAAAAGGACTTTCAAACCCCAGGTATTGTCTTCCAACCGCAGGTTGCTGAGGGCATGCAACATGGATTTGACAAGTTGGTTGACCTTATCCGGCCAACTCTGGGGCCGCTGCCGCATATCGTGGCCATCGAAAAGGTAATCGAGCGCAATCAGCTGCCCGAGTTGCTCGACAGTGGAGGCACGATTGCCCGCCGGGTTATCCAAATCCCCAATCGTCTGGAAGACGTGGGTTTTATGTTTCTTCGTCAGGCATTGTGGAGGCAGCAGGAGAGAGAAGGCGATGGTACAGCGACCACGGCAGTCCTTTTCCAAGCAGTTTTTGATGCGGGCCGACACTACCTCGTGGCTGGGGGTAACGCTATGGGCTTGCGCCGCCATCTTGAAAATGGTCTGCGCCTGATCACCACCGAGCTCGAACGACAAACCACTCAACTATACGGTAAACAAAAACTAACCGGGCTGGCTCTCACGATCTGCCACGATGACGAAATGGCGAAAATGATGGGCGAGATCTTCGATATCATCGGTGCTTACGGGCAACTGGATGTGCGGAAAGGGAGCGGTCGCGAACTTGTACGCGAGTATATCGAGGGTATGTTCTGGGAGTGTGGTCTGTATTCTCGAGAAATGGCGAATGACGAACACGGGCTACGCGCCAACCTGGAAAACGCTGCAATCCTAATTTCTAATCTGGAAATCGAATCACCCGAACAGCTGATTCCGCTGCTGGAGATGGCGGTCAAGAACGAGATCAAGCAGCTTTTAATGATTTCGCAAACGCTCTCTGATCGAGCGATGGGCCTACTGCTGGCCAAGCCAAATCGGGAAAGAATATTTGTGGTGGCGGTTAAAATACCCGGAATCTCTTTGGATGTGCAATATGATGCCATGACCGATCTGGCTATCCTGACCGGCGGCAGAGCGCTTAGTAATGCAACTGGAGCGACGTTGGAAAACGTCCGCCTTGAGGATCTGGGACGTGCCCGTCGGGTCTGGGCCGATAAGGAGTTTTTTGGCATTATTGGTGGGCGCGGTGATGCGCGCTTGATCCGCCAGCACATTGCCGGCCTGCGCCAGCGTTTTCGCAATGTAAAGGATACTGACGAGGGAAAGAGGCTGCTCGAGCGGATCGGCAAGCTTTTGGGCGGCTCAGCTACGCTGTCAATCGGTGGCCATTCTCCTATCTCGATTGAGGCGCGGATGGAGCTGGCCAAGCGTACCGCTGTTACCATGCGCGGTGCCATGCGTGATGGCGTGGTACCCGGCGGCGGGATTGCGCTGTTGGCTTGCCGCAAAGCGCTGCACCCCTTCCTGAAGAACGCTAAGGATACCGACGAACTTGCCGCTTATTCGATTCTCCTCCAAGCGCTTGAAGTACCCTTTCGTACCATTGTCAGCAATGCCGGCATTGTGCCTGGCAGCATTCTGGCCGATGCTGAACACCGTGGCCCAGGCTATGGCTACGATGCGGTTACTCGTCAGGTCGTCGACATGCAAAAGGCGGGTCTGTATGATGCCGTCTCAGTCGTGAAGGGCGCTGTGCACACCGCCATTGCCAGTGCAGCGCTCGCGCTCACTACTGAAGTGATTGTCAACCGTAGAAATCCACCTGAGATGTTGAACCCATGACAAATAAACTTGATTCCGATGATGAGCTGCTGAACGAGGAAGAAACTAACGCTTTGATCTATGCGTTTGCTGCCGCACCCGGTTTCCAGATTGGACGAGCCGGGCGAGCCTTCGCCTCGCATAAAGGTGGGTTGAAACGTACGGAGGATGGCGGGCAAAGCTGGCAGGACGCACTGGCCGACTTTGCACTGAGCGAGCAACTCCCAGTCACATCTCTGGTGATCTCGCCTGTCTTCGACCACGACGGGCTGGTGTTTGCTGGCGCGCCGGGTGGCATTTTACGCTCGAGTCTTGGCGGCAAAAGTTGGAAAGCTGTTCTCTTCCCGCCGCCCTCGCCGTTAGTTTCGGCGCTTGCTATTTCGCCCAATTTTGCTAGCGACGAGACAGTATTTGCCGGGACTATGGAAGACGGGGTGTTCATCTCAAAAGATGCGGGTGAAAAGTGGGCAAGCTGGAATTTTGGCCTGCTCGACCTGAACGTGCTGGCTCTGGCAATCTCGCCTAATTATATTTTTGATGAAACCCTATTTGCAGGCACCGAGACCGGCCTCTTCCGGAGCACTAACGGTGGACGAGCCTGGCGCGAGGTCGAGTTGCCATTTGGCTTTGATGCCGTAATCAGTCTAGCTATCTCGCCCAACTATACCGAGGACCACTGTATATACATTGGTAGCGAGGACCTTGGCCTATGGGAATCAGCCGACGAGGGCGAACACTGGATACAGCTGGCTAAGAACCAGCTGTCCGACCCGGTCAACGCGATCCTGGTTTCGAGGAACGAGCTGCTTGCGGTCAACGCAGTCGGGCTTTGGCACTCGGCTGATGGCGGAACAAGCTGGATAAATTGCCTCCCCAAAGAATACACGGGCTTCGAGATTTCCGCCGTTTTGGCCCCACAAGGGATTGGCTTTGGGGCGACACTATTGGCTGGGTTTACGAATGGGAGCATCAAACCAGTGATGATCGCGGGCAAGAAGGTATACAGGCAAACAATCAAGAAAAGGGATTAAGAAGCAAAGTGATACTCGAATTGAGATGGAGTGTGAAATGTGAATTTGCATTATTGCGGTTTTATACGGGGATTAACCGCTCAAAGAAGTAGCTCGCTTTTTTTCCGATCTGGAGTATGAGGCTATGGAATTATATGTCCGGAAAGATTAGACGCATTTTGATTTTACCCCCTGACTTAGTGACGCCGACAACACCAGGAATCTGAAATCCATGCTGGATGGGTTTGGACTGCAGATCTCTTCCATGAACAATGCTATGGCCGGGCAATTTGTGCTGAACTCAGACGTCCCCGCTACAGATTTCCGGACGTCTTATAAAAAAAGCCAAATGAATAGGCTAAGTTTGGTATGGAAGAGATGAAGAAAACCGCTCTGACGGTTGCAGAACTCGGCGTTTCAGTGGTCACAGATTTCGTGGATTCTCCGGTCTGGTATAGCCTCTCCTCGTCCAATTTCTCCGCCAGCGGCCATTTTTTCCCGGCAGCTCGGCACGTTTTAGTTAGTCGCTGACTGTGTTGTGGGATATTTGACAACTGCGCCTTACCTCCCGGTTCGTAGATCCAAATACTCACTTAAAACATAATGCTTCGCTGATTTTCCGTATGGGTAACCTTTCTTGTGACATGAGCGCTTCCTCCTGGTTTCATTCCACGATTAGCGCGACACACTTGCGAAGGATTATCCAGGGTTACTTCACCTCTTAGTAATTATCTCAAAAGGTGTTTTGGGCAAGTCGGCGGAACCAGAGCATAGCGCAAGCCAATTGCAGGAGTGCTAGATAGTTTTTCGCCTTCTTTTCGTAACGGATCAACAGGCCACGACATTTTGATAACCACGCTAATGTTCTTTCCACGACCCAGCGCCGAGCAGGATACTTTTTTTTACCCTTGCTCAACTTCTCTTCGCCGATCCGGCGGATATGCCTGGTGTAGTGGTATTTCTCCACCGCTGCTTCTCCCGTGGGATTGTCGTAGCCTTTGTCCAGGCACAGATTCTGAGGTTTCTTCTTCGTTGGTTTAGGTCGCTTCACCACGATGGCTTCGATAGTCTTCTCGAGCAGCTTCATATCCGGAACGTTGGCCCCAGCCATGATGATCGATAGCGGACCCCCGTTGCGATCCGTCAGAATGCTCTTTTTCGTGCCGTTTTTGGCTCGATCCGTGGGATTCGGCCCAATTGCATCGCCTCCCAAACGCGCCTTGCCCATGGTGCCATCAGCTGCCTGCCATTCCCAGTCGACCAGGCTGAGTTCGTCGCACTCCTCCACCAGCAGCGCCCAGATCTTCGGAAACAATCCGATTTCGACCCAGTGCTGAAACGTTCGGTGCAAGCTGGCATCATCCCCATACACGTGCGGAATATGATTCCATTGACAGCCGGTGCGGACGCGAAAGATGAGGGCGTCGACTGCGTTGCGCGGGTTGATGCGCGGTCGGCCGGTCTCTTTCGGCGGATCCATCTCTAAAATCAGAGGTTCCATGCGTAGCCACAACTCGTCAGGTACTTCCCAGATCGTTGGTAAGGCTTTCTTTTTCTTCATCGCATATCCTGCGGTGGCTAGATTACTATACGCGCTCAAAGGGCTTTAAGCTGATTACTTTGTCACTTTGTGCTGAGTAAGGGAATGCTTTGGTTGATAGCATCGGCGATCGCCTGCATGGCCTGCTCCGTCGGGTGGTAAGCCACGGGTCCGTAGCTGAAGGGCGTGGTGGGGAAGGTGTCGGGATAGACCCAGGGGTCGGCTGAGCAGATGTCATGCCCGCGCGTTATCTCCGAGGCGCGCACCAGCAGTGCGCCAGTGTTGCGGGCGACCGCAGCCGTAATGTCGGCGAGTTGCCCGGCCAGAGATCGGCTGCGCTCCAGTTGCTGTTCGGTAATTGGCAGCCGATCGGGGCAGGAGCCAGACTTGGGCAGCACGGTAGTGTAATCGACAAATACCAACGTCGCTCGCGGCGACCGCTGCCGCACTTCGGTAGCAATCTTCTCAAGCAAGGCAGGCAACTCCGCGAGTTGGCGGTCAACGTCCGCGTCCGGCGTCGACGTGCAAACCTCTAGCCGCCACATCAATGGCACCCGAAGAGGGTCTTGCTGGCAGGACCAGGCGAAAAGGTTGCCCAGATACGAGATGTCGTTGCCGCCCACCGTGACGGTCACCAGCTCTGTGCTGCTCCGCAGGGCGTCCACTTGCGGCGGCTGGAAGAACTGTTTCCCCGACAGTACGTTAGCTGCGGTCGCACCCGAACAAGTCACGTCGGTTAGGTTAAGCCCTCTGGACGCGGCAAGCAAGTGTGCGTAGTTTTCCGCGGAACGCATGCACAACGCCGGGCTATTAGGAGCAGGTTGCCCGACCCCGGGTCCGGCAGCGAACGAACTGCCGAGCGCCACATACTGGCTGTCACCAGCGGGTGGGCGCGTGCCCTGGTAGTATAGGATGCCGACCCCAACGAACACAAGCGCAAGTAGGCCGCTTAGGACGCTGACCACCGCTAGAATGAGCCTCCTGATCATGCGTGGCGGTCGTGACGGTAATGCCGGTGGAACGGTTCGTTTTGCTCGCTGACCTTGCCACCACGACCGTGCCGTATTACGTGTAGCACTGGTTTCAGAAGACGAATCGGCGTTTGTAGTCATTGTCAGGTCCTTTTCGTAGCTCACATCATCGCGCATCCTTTGGCGGCTCGATTATTATACGCGCTCAAAGCGTTTTGAGATAATTACTTACTGATTCTGGTCTTCCGAAAAAAGGAGACGGCATACTTCGGATTCGGTTGACGACATCCATCGGGTTACAATGTTCGAATATACTTGATTTCCAATTCTCTTCTACTAATGCTCTTGTGCTGATGAGGGCTTACATTATTGGCGATGATCAAATTTCCTTTTACTCAAAAATAATAGGAGCTTAATGACACTTCTTTCGGTAAAAGAGTGGCTGTAAGTTATAAGGCCCATCCTAAATGAACATTTTTACATTTCGATTATCAAAAATAAGATGTGAATTGCGCTATAATTACCATATATTTATGTTTATTTTTCTGATATTTTATCTTCTACACAATTAATTATCAACATGGGTAAAATAGAGCCCGACCGAAAAGGTAATTCTATGAGCATAGATTACGATGATTCGATAACAAAAAGGCGTGAGGTTGAGAATCGTAGATCAGCAATCGCTGCCGAAGTTCAAACAAATCAAGAGGTCAGCGTAAGCGATCTTGGCACCAAATTTGGCCTATCCGAAGTTACGATCCGTCGCGACTTAAATCACCTGGAAAGGACTGGTGTGCTGCAACGAGTTCATGGTGGCGCACGAGCTGTCTCATCGGCAAAGCAAAACTCATTATTCAATGTAAGGATTCTTCAAAATAATGAGGCGAAACGTGCGATTGGCCAGGCGGCTGCAGCTCTTATTAATCCCGGACAGGTGATCATGCTAGACTCGGGCACCACAGTATTGGAAGTTGCGAAGCATATACCTAAATCATATCTAAAAAAAGGCGATTTAACAATTATCACCCGTTCATTAACGATTGCATGGGAGATACATAAATATCATCCAAACCGTTTGATCTTGTTGGGTGGAACTTACTTAGATACGTTTGACGATTTTGTTGGTCAGCAAGTTGATGTTGCCTTGCAGGATATGCATTTTCACACCCTATTCATTGGAACGGATGGAGTAACTGAGAATAGAGGGTTAACAACGGATAATGTCCTCGAAGTTGGTATTTATAAGAACATGGCAAAATGTGCGGATCGGGTTGTTGTGGTTACTGACTCTACTAAAATCAATGTGGATAAGTTCCAATCAATTCTTCCACTTAATGCAATCCATACTTTCATCACTAATAGCGCTCCTGAATCGTTCGTTTCCCTCCTTCAGAATCAGGGTATTGAAGTCATAATGGCAAATACCTAAAAATGCCCAATTATCTAAATTCAAAAACAATCAAGGGTGGGTTTACCCGCTCTTGATTGTTTTATCTGAGTTGGTATTTAGAAAAATTTTACCCCCTTCTCTTTAGACGGTTCTCCTATTCTTTGTATTGGGCGTGGCCCTCATGAAAATCGAGGTAATCGAACGGCAATTTGACCGGCCTTCCCCACTCATGTGCCGATTCATTAATTGCTAAGACGATCTCCTGATCGATATATGCCTGACGTGCTCCATAGGAGGGTTCAGTATTGGTCTTAATTGCATTGACCATGCTCATAATACACCCTGCAATGGCAGTTTCATCTTCGTGCCACCATTGACAGCGACCCTGTTGAGCAATTCTAAAGAAGGGATTTTCCCATCGCACAATTGGTAATTCTGGGACGTTGGTGTGGGCCACAATCGCTTCTAGGGCTTCATAATTAGTATGATCATAGACTTGTTCTAGGGTGATGCATCGCGGCAACTCACCACTGGGATCTAGAAGCGTAAGCCATTCCTGTGAGTTTGGTCCAACTCCGACTGTGATCCCCATACCTTTTTCAGCCAGAAAACGGGTGCTGCGCCACCACCTAATTGCAGAGTCGTGGGCGTCATCGGTCCAGTGATAAATGCCAATCTGTCCGCTTTCGAACTCGATCATCGCGTGTTCCTGGGTTTCAGTCTCCATCTTTCCGCCGAATCGCGACAGGTGTGGTGCCACATTAAAATCATGCACTATGCTGACCAGCTGGATTGGTTTTACATTGAAGCCCAGGTAAGATCGCATCAAGCTTACTCCATGATAGCCATGACGCATGAAGTCGTTGAATGATGTGTGAACGCGCCCAAATAGTCCGCTCTCAATCAGCTCGAGTTTGATTTGCTCCAACGGTCGGCGATGATATTGCTCGGCGACCTCGATCTTCCGCCCACGATTTTCCCCGGCCTTGATAATGACGGCAGCCTCTTTTAATTTGTGCGCAATAGGGGTCTCTAGCAGTACATTCAATCCACTTTCGATTGCCATTAGACCCACCTCGCCATTGGCTTGATAAGCAACACATACAATGCCAAAATCCGGGGATGTTTCATTCACTAGCTTACCGAGATCCGTATACCAGGGTACGCCAAGGTTTTCTCCCATCCGTTTAGCTGATTCCATGCTCCGCCCCCAGATGGAGACAAGCTCTACTTCTTCTGACAGATCTTTCAAGAGAGGAGCATAGATAATTTCAGACCGGTGTGCCGTACCGATTATGGCGACTCGTAAAGGTTGTTTGTTTGCCATAATATTTCTCCTGGTAATAGTATTAAAATAATAGACATTCGTAATTAATAACCCGTGCTTGAGTTTTTTGCGACCTATTTCACCCTTTAACCCGGGGACGAATTGTTTCCATCGAATAAGTCCGGCAATGATCCTATATTTACATATCGGATTAGGATTTTGTCATTGAAATGGAGAAAATATACATAATTTCGGTATGGATAGGCAGTAAATCGTAAATATATTATATTACGATTTACGAAATATTATTGTATATTGACTCTATTATTGTTTAATGCTAATATGTAATAGCTTTGATATTTGCCAAATATGGATTTCGAATCAGTTAATTCCGTAACCCTTCAGGTTAGTTAAATCCCAATTATCCTATTGTATATTGCCCTATGTGTTATAGATATCCTCCTTTCGAAATGCGCTTGGTAGAGAATTGACCTCTGGCCATCGCTGTCGATTCCAGAAGAATCGGCAGACTTATATTCAACCGGATCATTTCATTGATCCACCAACCTATATTAGGAGGAGAAAATGTTCAAAAGGCGTTTGTCAAGAAGAGAGTTTCTCAAAACTGCGGCAGGGGCTGCAGCAGGGATGGCGGTTCTAAGTGCCTGCGGTCCAGCAGCAACGACTGTACCTGCTCCCACCACCGCTCCTGCCACCGCGGCTCCTACTACAGCGGCTGCAACCATGGCCCCCACCACCGCACCGACAAGTTCGGGACCTGTCAAGCTCACAGTCTGGGATTGGTACGATGAAACAAAGGATGTACTTAATAAAGCCGCCTCGGACTTTACTCAGGCCAATCCAAATATCATCGTTACGCACTATGTCGATGACGCTGTTTATCTCACGGACCTGACGGCTCAACTTACCGGCGGCGTAGGCCCCGATATTTTCGGGCCGAATATCCTGGCTATACAACTAGGTCAAGCAGGTCGAATTATCGATTTGATTCCAGCTCTCGGAGAAGACTTTCTGGCCACTTTCTTCGCACCTACACGCCGGCAGTTTACAGCGAATGGCAAGCAGTACGCCATGGGTTGGATGGCACAAACTTTAGGCTTCTTTTACAATCCCGCTCTCTTTGCTAAGGCCGGTATCACAAATGTGCCCGAAACCTGGGATGATTTCATTACAGTCTGTCAGAAAATTAAAGCCGCCGGTATAATCCCGTGGTCGTTTGGGGATAGTGATAAATGGGAAGGAGGTGATTTCTTCCTGCCTTTCATTACACAGGCTGCAGACAATCAGGATTTGACCTATGAACTCGATGACCATACCCAATCTGGAATTAGCTGGAACAGTCAACCTGTGATCGATGCTTTAACGATGTTTGACAAGTTGATGAAGGCCCAAATTACTGAAAATGGCGTCAATGGGACGGCCTGGCAGGACGCAACCACATTATTCTATGGTGGAAAAGCGGCCATGTTCTACTCGGGTTCCTGGCAAATTGCCGATATCGCCACGAACGCACCTAAAGATTTGGCGAGTAGTTACCAAATATTTGAGAACCCTGCATGGGCACCGGGAAAACGTCATTGGTGCGCTGATCAGGCGGGAGCTGCTTTTTCAGTTAATGCCGAGGGCCATATACCGGAGTCTTTGCAATTCATAAAGTACATATATGATCCCCAGCGTTATTCAACTATGATGAATACAGCTTTCTCCATGCCATCCACTATTGCAGGGGCAAAACTTGTACAAGATCCTCACTTACAGTTAATGACCTCCTGGATGGTTGATGGTTGTAATCACATCCTCTTTGGTAAAGGTTCCTCGGATGCGGTTACTAATAACATCCAGAACATAATTGATCAATCCAAGACACCCGCACAGGTTGCAGCACAAATTGAGAAAGATGTGCTCACATCACGTTCCCAGTAGTTTATTTAGGTAAAGCGTAAAGTAAATGTAAAGGAAGGTACGTTTGTCATAAGCGTACCTTCCTTTATCTAGATATGTGTAGAAAATTTTTATAAGAGGAAGCTATGAAATCATCTGTTATTCCTGACCTGTCCGCCAGAAAACAACGCCAGCCGTTTCATATGACTGAAAGGAGACGGCGTGCCCTATATGGGTATTTGTTCATTTTACCAACCGTCTTATTCTTTTTGGTATTTGTTGCTTACCCTTTCTTTCAGGCAATTGGCATCAGTTTGACAACCTGGCACGGATTCGACAAACAGATCTTTGTTGGTTTAAAAAACTTCAAGAGCTTGTTCTCTGATCCTTTATTTTGGCTAAGTCTGAAAAATACGCTAATTTTTACATTGATAACCACGGGATTGCAAACTATCCTTCCTTTACTAATAGCTGTATTGCTAATCGCACGTTGGCGAGGGGAAGTCGTAGTTCGGACAATTATGTTCTTGCCCGTCATCATTTCTATGGTAGTTGTCGGATTGCTTTGGCATATGATCTACGATGGTAATTTCGGCGTTCTGAATAATGCATTGACGTTTTTAGGTTTAGGTTCATTAACACATGCGTGGTTAGCCGATCCTCATACGGTTATGGGGTCAATTATTATTGTTTCTTTATGGGCTTCATTGGGCTTTTATGTGGTAATCTTTTTTGCCGGTCTTCAAGGTATCCCAGTTGAATTATACGAAGTGGCCAGTATCGATGGCGCGAATACTTGGCAAAAATTGACCCATATAACCGTACCGCTGCTTTGGCCAGTTACAACTGTAGTGATGATATTAAACATCATCGGTGGAATTAAAGTCTTCGATGTGATTTATGTTATGTCTTCAGGTGGTCCAGACCATGCCTCAGAAGTCTTAGGGACCTATCTATACGCTACTGCATTTAGTAATCAGGCGGGTGATATTGCGTCATTGGGGTATGCTGCAGCGATAGGTTTTGTAATTCTTATTCTTTGTGTGATTGGTACGGTTATCCAATTGCAGATAACGGGAGGAAGAGCCGATGTCTACTAATTTCACTGAGGGTCGAATTTCTAAATTTGATTCTTCTGGAAAAAATAACCAACTCATGCGAATGCGATTTAAGATAACCCGTATGGCAGGTTATATGATATTAATCTTGTTGACTATTTTTTCTATATTCCCACTTCTTTGGATGGTTCTTATGTCGTTAAAGGACCGGGACGAGACTTATAGTGGTAACTTTTTTCCTTCTCATGTAACTCTAAGTGCTTACCAGTTTGTCTTTTCAACAATGAACATCGGCACGTATATGAAGAACAGCCTTGTGGTTACCATCGCCACTGTTTTGATTTCGGTTTTCCTTGCAACTTTGTCTGGTTACGCATTTGCACGCCTTGAATTTTCGGGAAAACAGTTAATTTTCCTGATTTTATTGACCACATTAATGGTGCCGGGCGCAGTGTTAATCATCCCGCTGTTCTTGCTACTTCGCGATATGAAATTACTAGAATCTCTTTTCGGGTTAATCTTAGTTTATGTGGGTGGAGGTTTACCGTTCTCAATGTTCCTGATGCGATCCTTTTTCCAATCATTACCTGCAGAGTTGGGCGATGCTGGAAGAATCGATGGCGCTAGTGAGCTCGGAATATTCTGGTACATCATGTTGCCACTGGCTCGCCCGGGTATTGCCACCATTACTATCTTTCAATTCATGGGTACCTGGAATGAATTTATTTTTACTAACACATTTGTACACGTGGATGCTAATCGAACTTTGATGCCCGCACTATTTTCCTTGATGGGACAATATTCAACGAACTGGCCAGCATTAACCGCTGCCTTAACTATTTCAATCATCCCAATTGTTGCCTTATACATAACAATGCAAAATCAATTTCAATCTGGTTTGACAGCAGGCGCATTGAAGTATTAAATTAAAACCAAAGATTATGGTTGTAATCGGTCAAACTCGAGTTTTTGCCACAATGTAGAAAAAACTGCACCTGGATGTCTTTATTATTTTGGGAGGTGTTGTGCAAACAAGTAAAGGTTTCATCGAAGGGTTCGAAGATTTCCAGCATGTAACAGTCACAGTCAGTGATATCGATAAGTCAATGGCCTTTTACCGGGATCTGCTAGGCTTCCCTGTCTTAGGGCGGTTGAACTATCATGATGAATCTGGATTGGTTATATATTTTCTGGATATTGGGCGCAATGCCTTACTTGAAATTTTCAGCTTCAAGGCTCCAGTTAAGCCGAGTGGATTCATTTACGACGATCATCAACGAGGTCTTCGTCATATCGGCTTCATGGTCAAAAACGTGGACGCCACGGCGATGCGATTGAAGAAAGCCAGAGTCGAATTTACGCTTGAACCCTTTGACGCACCTGGTGATGTCAGAATTGCATTCTTTAAAGACCCTGATGGGACACTTATCGAGATGGGTCAGGGTGACGTAGGCGTGGTTCAATACCATAATAAGGGTCAAAAACCTTTGGCCGTACCCATCGCTCCCTCTGGCTCGCCGGAGAACTCCGAATTCACTTATGATCATACTTCTCTCACCGTCTCAAATCTCGATAAGGCAATTTCGTTTTACCAGGATATTCTTGGTTTCCCAATTCTAGGTCAATTGATCTCAGATGATCCTAAAGGGTCCGTATTGACTTCCTTCCAGGCTGGTAATTCTATTCTGGAAATGTTCTCCTTTGGGACGTCAACAATTCCACATCCCTGGAATCCAGACTCAACAGTGTTAGGTTTGAAGCACCTTGGTCTGTTGGTAAATGACGTCGATGCTGTCGCCGGCCGGTTGGAGCGTGCTGGGGTGAAGATCCTATACCCGCCTGTCAACGCCACAGGGAATGTTAAAACATGTTTCTTTGCCGATCCGGATGGCAATGGCCTTGAGCTAATCGACGGGACGTGCACATATGACCGCGAATGAAGTTGGAACTAGGCCCTTGCGTATCGGTTTGGTAGGCACAGGGATCGGGCAGGACCATGCCGACGGAATCGCTTTAATACCTGAGCTGGCAGAGTTGACAGCGGTCTGCAGTCTGGAGTTAGATGCCGCACGAAAGATTGCGACAAAATGTGGAGGGTATGCTACGACCAATTTTAATAAATTACTGGACGACCCATCAATCGATATCATCGATCTATGCACACCTCCAGATCTTCATTTGCCCATGGCAAAAGCTGCTGCGCAGGCGGGTAAGCATGTGTTGGTTGAGAAGCCGATCGCGCTCACCCTGGAAGAGGCAGATGAAATTATTGCTGCCGCACGTATCGCCGGTGTGTCTTTGATGGTAGATCAAAGTCAGCGTTTTGGCGCTCATCACATGAAGGCGAAAGCGTTGATTGACGAGGATGTAATCGGTACCCCGTATATGATTGTTGCCACAGTCCATGTCCACGGGCATATTGAAGGATACCGGCGTTTTTTAACACATGCCGGTGGAGGGACATTAATCGACTCGGGTGTCCATCGCTTCGATCTGCTTCGTTGGCTGATGGGTGATGTGACTAGCATCTATGGACAAACTGGCCGATTCCTACAGAAGCAGATGGAGGGAGAAGATTGTGCTGTGGTGAGCCTGCGTTTCCGTAGTGGTGCGATAGGATCATTTTCTTGCAGTTGGAGCGCGAAGAGTCCACAGCCAGAAGAAGGATTGCAAATTTTTGGTCCACGCGGATCCATCTTGACCGAAGACCACACACAAACTTTGAAACTCTTCACGGAGAACCCAGAGAAGGGTTTAGAAAAGAACCGTGCATTTCTCTTTAAGGAAAATTCTGCCGCAGGTATTTATCGGGCAATCAAATCTTTTGTATTGAGTATTCAACGTGGAGAACAACCGCCCGTTAGTGGCGAAGAAGGACGTGCTGCCCTTGCACTTGTGTTAGCGTCTTATCAGTCGGCTAAAACAGGCCAGGCCGTGTACCTTTCCGCTTAACATTAACCATAGAATTCAGCGCGGCGGTATTCGAGGTATTGAAATGCCATATAAAACAAGGGGTAAAACAAGCCATTCCTTTAAGAAGGTAAACATGAAGACAGTCAAAGGTTTCATCGAAGGGTTCGAAGATTTCCAGCATGTAACAGTCACAGTCAGTGATATCGATAAGTCAATGGCTTTTTACCGGGATCTGTTAGGCTTCCCTGTCTTAGGGCGGTTGAACTATCATGATGAATCCGGATTGGTTATATATTTTCTGGATATTGGGCGCAATGCCTTACTTGAAATTTTCAGCTTCAAGGTTCCAGTTAAGCCAAGTGAATTCATTTACGACGATCATCAACGAGGTCTTCGCCATATTTGCTTTAAGGTCAAGGATGCAAGTGCCACAGCCCTGCGATTGAAGAAGGCCGGTGTAGAATTTACATTGGACCCGTGGGATATTCCAGGAGGAGGGAAGGTCGCTTTCTTTAAGAGCCCAGACGGTGTTCTACTAGAGATCCTGCAGTTCCCTGTAGATACCTATATAAACCCGAACATTATTCGAGAACGATTGCCAGTGTCTATCATCCCATCAGGTGCCCCTGGAAATAGTGAATTAACCTATGAACATACAGCGATGACTGTTTCCAACCTTGATAGGGCTTTAGAATTATATCAGGGGGTTCTTGGCTTTCCAGTGTGGGAATATACAGTCGAGGACTCGGGTAGTTCTATTCGAGTTCAAATCCAAGTGGGTAATAGCAATCTGGAACTTTTTTCCTTCGGAACGTCAACAATTCCCCACCCCTGGAATCCAGATTCAACGGTGTTAGGCTTAAAACACATTGGTCTGTTGGTAGAGGACGTCGATGCTGTCGCCGGCCGGCTGGAGCGTGCTGGGGTGAAGATCTTATACCCACCTGTCGCTGCAACCGGAAATGTGAAAACATGTTTCTTTGCCGATCCGGATGGCAATGGCGTTGAGCTAATCGACGGGAGATGCACATATGACCGCGAATAAGATAAGGCTAGATACTTACGCGTCAGATTGGACGAAAGATGAGTTTTACCGAAAATTTTCTCTGGGAAGGGTTTTACTGTGAAAGCGCGACCGCACCTTTCTAGATCGAAACGGCTACCCATGAAGGCGGTCGAGGGGAATCGATTGGGGATCTCTTTGCTGCTACTCTTGGAAAGATAATAACCGGCGGGACTGGCGGCCCAGCCTTCGATTCGGATCATCGCCTCGTTGATATTGCTTTTTTGAAAGCAATGAATCAAAATGTTTACCGGTTTTCAATCGCATGGCCACGTCTCATATCGGATGGTGATAAAAAATCAATTTCATCGGGTTGGATTACTACGACTGGGTAGTCGATGCTCTTCTGGTTTCCGGCATCACCCTCTTTTATTGCACTTTACCACTGGGATTTATCCCAAGTGCTTAAGGAACAGGGCGAGTGAATCTGTAATCTGCGGATGCTTATCTGCATTGTGTATAAATCACAGTCTCCCGGCTTGGCGACTTGGAGAAGGATTGGATTACTCACAATATCCTTAGAGGAGAAAAAATGCCCAAGACAAAAGGATTTATCCAAGGTTTTTTAGATTTTCAGCACTATACGATTTCTGTCAGCAATATCGAAAAGTCATTGAGCTTCTATCGTGACTTGCTTGGTTTCCCTGTTCTGGGCCGTCTCAACTACCACAACAAGGTCGGCCTGATGATTTATTTCCTGGATATAGGCAACAATGCGATTCTGGAAATGTTTGGCTTTCAAGTGCCAACTAAACCCAGCGACCGGATCGCTGACGATTTACAACTTGGGATACGGCATGTGGGATTTAAAGTAAAGGATGTCGATGAGATTGCATTACGTTTAAAGAGTGCAAATGTCCCTTTCACTATGGAACCTCTGGATGCACATGGAGGGGTGAGGATCGCCTTCTTTAAAGATCCGGACGGTATTTTGCTGGAGATAATACAGGGGGAATTACACTATGATCAAAATATCCATTCGCGATTACCTAGTCCCTCACCCCTGATTAAATCGGGAAATGGCGACCTATCTTTTGATCATATAACTCTGACAGCATCTGACTTAGAAAAAGCATTGGCCTTCTATGAGGGGGCGTTAGGTTTTCCAGTTCTCGGCCAATTAGTCAATGAGGATGATCAGCGGGGCTTCTTGATCACTTATTTGCAGGCTGGGAATTCTGTTCTTGAACTCTTTTCTTTCACTGTGCCAACTATTCCTCACACATGGAATCCAGAGGAGATTGTTTTAGGGTTCAGGCATATGGGTTTTTTGGTAAGTGATGTGGACAGTGTTGCACAACGGCTTGGGCGTGCAGGTGTTCGTATCCTCTATCCCCCAACCGAAGCACAAGGAAAAGTAAAAACATGCTTTTTTGTCGATCCCGACGGGAATGCTCTAGAACTAATTGATGGTACCGTGACCTATGATGAATAGGAGGATAGTCATAACAAGACTTCTACAGATTGGTTTGATAGGAAGAACGGGCATCGGAAGACTCTACGCAACTGGCATTGCCAGGATGCCCAGAATTGCTGCCTTAACAGCTTTTTGCGATACGGACCTATTTCATGCTCAACGAAACACCATAAATTTCAGCGGCTACGCAGCGTAGACTAACACTCTCAATCAAAAAGGGACCAAATGAGCGAAGCTCTTAGAATTGCGGTAATCGGCGGTGGGCAGATTGCGCAACGTGGACACATACCCGGATATATACAGGGCGGTGCCCAGGTGGTTGCGCTTTGCGATAAAAATCAGCTGGTTTTGGAGTCGGTTTCCCAACAATATCAAATTAAACGCCGCTACCAAGATTGGCAAAAAATGCTGGCGGATGGTGGTTTCGATGCCGTAAGTATTTGCACACCCCCATACTTGCACAGTGAAATGGCAGTGGAGAGCAGCCAGCATGGATACCATGTCCTGGTTGAAAAGCCGATCGCCGTTAGCCTGGAACAATGTGACCGTATGATTGAAGCTGCCCAGAATGGCGGGGTGATCCTTATGATTTCCCATAATCAACGTTTTATGGGACCGCACCGTATTGCAAAGGACATCCTAGATTCGGGCCGATTGGGAATGGTCTATTTAATTCATGGGGTGTTTGGGCACCAGGGTCCTGAAATCTGGAGCCCAACTCAAGAGTGGTATTTCCAGCCAGAACAAGCCGGACTGGGGGTCTGCGCAGATCTTGGCTATCACAAAATTGACTTGATCCGCTGGATCACTAACCAGGAAATCACGAGTATCTCGGCTTTCAAAAACACCTTTGAAAAACAAACTGCCCTGGAAGACACAGCAGTGTTTTGTTTCCAATTATCCCGTGGTTCACTCGGGACGATACAAGTGAGCTGGGTGTTTCGTCCGGATTGGGAAAACAGCCTGACCATTCGCTGCGAAAAGGGTGTGATTCGCATCCCTACCGAGGCTAACGAGCCCGTTAAGGTTCTCACCAATCAGGGGACCAGTACGTTGGTAGAGGCCAACTACCAATGCTCCTCACCAGATACATCTGGATGGTTTGGCGCGGTGGGCGCATTTTTGGAAGCGGTTAAAAATGGTCTTCCCTCGCCCGTTCCAGGTGATGATGCCAGAGCGTCGTTAGCAGTTGTCTTGGCCGCCAACCTGTCTGCAAATCAAAAAAAAGTAATCGACCTTCAAGGTAAGCCGTAATGACCAGTAATGTTTTTCCTAAAGGTTTTATTTGGGGAACAGCAACCGCGTCCTTCCAGATTGAGGGTGCTTCTCATGAGGATGGTCGCGGGGAGTCAATCTGGGATCGCTTTGCAGCAACTCCAGGAAAGATACTGACAGGGGAGACAGGTATTCCAGCTTGTGATTCATATCATCGCTATCAGGATGATATTGTCCTGATGCAGGCAATGAATCAGAATGCCTACCGGCTATCAATTGCGTGGCCTCGGATCATCCCTGACGGTGACGGAAAAGTCAACCCTTTAGGGTTGGATTATTATGACCGGGTCACCGATAACCTGCTTAAAGCAGGAATCGCTCCATTCATTACACTCTACCATTGGGATTTACCTCAAGCGCTCCAGGATGAGGGAGGATGGGCCAATCACAGAACCATAGATGCCTACGTACGCTTTGTTGATATCACCGTTTCTCGTCTGGGAGACCGAGTTAAGCATTGGAGTACGCACAATGAACCCTGGTGTATTTCCTTCCTCAGCCATGAGTTGGGAGCGCATGCACCGGGTTTGACTGATCGAAAAATCGCTTTGCAGGTCGCACACAATGTACTTTTATCTCACGGGCTGGCAGTTCCGATAATCCGGCAACGCTGCCCGGGAGCCCAGGTTGGGATCGTCCTAAACTTTACGCCCGCCTATCCGGCTACCGATAGCGTCCCTGATCAGGTATTGACTCGACAAGAACATGCCCGGTTTAACCTTTGGTTTTTGGATCCAATTGTTGGGCGGGGTTACCCACAAGACGCCTGGGAAGGTTACGGACGGGATGTTCCCCAGGTTGGTTCCGATGATTTAAAGTATATTGCTACCCCTATAGATTATTTGGGGATTAATTACTATTCCCGTAAAATATGCCACGATCCATTACAGGAACCTGGAAGTTGTCTACGCAATGTGCGTGATGAAACCAATATGAATGGAGGGGATTGGGAGATCTATCCTCAAGGTTTGTATGATCTCCTCATCTGGATCGGATTGGGTTATAACTTCAAAAATCTCTTCGTTACTGAAAATGGTGCTTCTTATAAGGATCGTATTTCACCCGATGGCAAGATACACGACAGCCGACGGAAAGCATTTATCCATCAGCATTTGGAGAGGCTTCTGAAAGCAATTGAGGCAGGCATTCCGGTTCGCGGTTATTTCTATTGGTCGTTGATGGATAATTTTGAATGGGCGCTTGGTACGAGTAGTCGATTCGGCCTAGCCTATACCGATTATTCCACTCAAAAGCGTACTCTTAAAGAGAGCGCCATTTGGTACGGAAAAGTCGCTGCAGAAAATGCTCTTAGTGAGTAACTTTACGCGTCTGGAATTACACTTTCTGAAGGGTACCTGACCTTACTTCTATCCATGCCTCGTCGCCAACGAGGCCCTGCCTGCCAAAACGGTTGCCAATTCGAAAGGGGTAAGAATGGAAGTATTTATGTCAATGTGCTTGGCGGCTAAGGCCATCCAAGGCTCCACCCGATACAGGCAACTGGGATGAAAGAGCAAACTATCAAGGTTTTGACTAACCCCCATTGGCTCCGTGTGCAGATCGCGGGTCACCGCCGACCTGGCTGTGAAGGGTCAGGAGAGATGCATGTATTTTCTTGGCATTGACGCAGGCACCACCTCCCTGAAAGCCGCTCTTTTTGGACCCGTTGGCCAGCTCCTGGCCCTCGACCGACAGGAGTATGTCCTCGTGACTCCTTCCGCCTCGATCGTGGAGCTGGAAGCCGAGACCTATTGGACTGCGCTGAAACGTGCCCTCCAGGTCGTGCTGGCCCACAAGGCGGTCCGATGCGAAGAGATCGCCACCGTGTGCATCTCCAGCCAGGGCGAGACTTTCGTCCCGGTGGACCAGGTTGGGGTCCCGACCCGCCGCGCCATCGTCTGGCTGGATAATCGTGCCACCGAGGAAGCCCGCCAGATCGTAACGCACTTCGGTGTCGAGGCGGTTTTCCACCGCACCGGTCAGCCGGAAGTTGCCCCAACTTGGCCGGCTTGCAAGTTTCTCTGGCTGCGCGGCCACGAGCCGGAGGTCTTTTCCCGGACCCATAAATTCCTATGGCTGGAAGATTACCTGCTCTATCGCTTGACAGGCCAGTTTGTCACCGAATGCTCCCAGCAGACCTCCTCCCTTTTGCTCGACATCCAGAAGAATGCTTGGTGGCCGGAGATGATGGAGTTCGTCGGTGTGCAGCCGGACCACTTGGGAAGCTTACTCAAACCGGGCGTGAAGGTTGGACCACTCCTGCCGGAGGCTGCCTCCGAGTTGGGCCTTTCGTCGCGCACTCTCGCCGTCACCGGAGGGATGGATCAGGTCATCGGTGCGCTGGGCGCCGGTGAGATCGCTCCCGGCATGGTCGTAGAGAGCACTGGCGGGGCGCTGGGAATCGTCCTCACACTAGACAGGCCTGTTTTCGACCCGCAACGACACATCCCATGCCACTTTCACGTTGTGCCGGATACATACTGCCTTCTGCCCTGGTGCCAGACGGCTGGCATGGCACTCAAGTGGTTCCGGGACGGGTTCTTTGCCCTGGAAGTAAGGCAAGCGTTGGAAGCCGGACGCGATCCTTATGATGATATGACCGCCGAAGCCACTGGCGTTCACGCGGGCTGTGAAGGCCTGATTGCTCTTCCGCACCTCGAGGGGGCGTTTTGCCCCGAGTTCAATCCCAATGCTAAAGCTGTTTTCTTCGGCGCCACGCTGCGGCATGGCCGCCCCCACTTCACGCGTGCCATCCTTGAAAGTGTGGCTTTCATGCTCAAGAAGAACCTGGACTTGGTGGCCGGCATGGGCATCCCGGTTGGCGAAATCCGCAGCCTGGGAGGCGGGGCCCGCAGCCCCTTATGGTTGCAGATCAAGGCCGACGTTCTGCAGAAGCCGGTTCAGACCGTCGAGGTGGAGGAAGCAGCCTGCCTAGGAGCTGCCATCCTCGGATCGGTCGCCTCCGGTTTCTATTCCAGCCTTACTGATGCGGTGTCTCACATGGTTCATGTCAAAAAAGTCATTGAGCCAAACTTGGCCAATCAGGAAGTCTATCAGCGCCGGTACGCGCAATACGTCGAGTTATACGACCGTCTCAATCCGATGTTTATTCAGGAGGAGTAATCTGATGTCTTCAACACCAATCAAGTTCAACCTGCGTGATTTTGGGGCGCGAGGCGACGGCGAAAACATGGACACGGCCGCCCTGCACAAAGTCATTCATGCCTGCGTCGAGGCTGGGGGAGGCACGGTCGTGGTCCCAGCTGGAACCTATCGCGTTGGCCCGTTCGAATTGTTCAGCCACGTGACCCTTTTTCTCGAATCTGGTGCAGTGATTCTGGCCAGCGACCGCCTCGAGGATTATCCCCTTGAAGACTCTTCCGTCAGCATGGAGTCACAACGAGCCGGATTGGTGACGGCGCACCATGCCGAGGACGTCGCCATCGTCGGTCGGGGGACGATCGACGGCAATGGCTTTGCCTTTGTCGACCACGAACGGATTAAAATGTTCGAACCCGGAGCAGATTACGACCCGAGCTATACCCGCCAGGGAACGGCTTACATGCAGCCTTCCTCGGCTATCCGGCATGGCCCAATGGACCACGGTGAGCGGCCCGGCAACCTGCTGCGCTTCGACGGCTGCTATAACGTTCTGCTCGAGGGTGTGACCATTTGCAACTCACCCACCTGGACGGTGCATATTTACCAATGCGAGGTCGTGACTATTCGCGGAGCTCGCATCCACAGTCAAGGAAGCGACTGGCGCGTGCCCAACGACGATGGCATCGATCTGCGCGAGTCCAAGAAGATTCACATTTCTGATTGTGACATAAACACCGGCGACGATTGCATCGCCGTCTTCGGGTCGCAGAAAATAACCGTGACCAACTGTACCCTGTCGAGCCGCTCGTCTGGCATTCGCGTCGCCTACGATCAGGGCCAGACCTGCGATTGCACCTTCAACAACCTAGTCATTCACTCTAACCGCGGCCTGGGCGTCTTCGTGCGCGGCGACGGCTCGGTGGAAAATATCCTTTTCTCAGATATTGTCATCCGCACTGACCTAATTACTGGCCACTGGTGGGGCAAAGGCGAGCCAATCCATGTCTCGGCACTAGCAGGCGTCGGGTCGTTCCAGGCCCTGGGCCAGATCCGGGATGTGCGTTTTATCAACATCCTAGCCGAGAGCGAGAACGGCATTGTCTTATACGGCTCTCCCGAGTCGATCCTGCGCGGCATCCTTCTCGAGAACGTCTCCATTCGCCTGAAGAGCAGCCCCCTGCAGGCTGCCTACGGCGGCAACTTCGACCTGCGCGCCGCCCGTGACGTTTCGCATGCCCTCTTCGCTCACGACATTCCTGGCCTTTATGCCTGCTATTGCGATGGCCTGACCGTACATAATTTCCGTCTGGATGGGGAGGCGGTCCTGCCTGAATATTTCCGCAAAGGTTTGCGCTGTGAGCATTTCACCGACCTAGAAATCCAGGGTTATCACGCCAATCCCACCTTGCCGGTTGAACGCACCGCCATCGTGCTTCAGGATGGGCATGGAATGAATGTGGAGGCGGGCAAAGCCCTGGTCGAGATGATCAATGCGAAACTCTAGTTCATCATTCCGAAGTCCAGACTGCATTGGTGAGCGGCTACGTCGGTGGAGAGGCTCGTAAACAATACATGGGTCCACCTTGGTGACAATCTTGGATGAAGCGAGGAAACCCCCGCCTATGAGTTTAGGGAGTAGCCAGGAAAGGATATAAGATGAACCTGCCTCCTTTGACCGCCGGATTTGTAGGCTTCGGCGAAGTCAACAGCCCACGCGATTGGATTGACCGTAAATGCCTGGCCGCCCGTCAGGCGCTGGAAAGTCGCGGCGTGCACCTGGTTGCGACTGCACCGGTCAATGATGACACGGATGGCTCCAATGAAGCCCGCGCCCGCGAGGAACTGTCCCATAAGGATTTCGACGTGCTAGTCGTCTGTCTGGCAGGCTGGATCCCCTCCCATTCCGTGATCGACGTCATTATGCCCTTTGCCCACAAGCCGATGGTGCTGTGGGGACTAACCGGCGAGTACATCAATGGCCGTCTGGTCACTACCGCCGACCAAGCCGGGACCACGGCAGTGCGTGACGCCTTAGACGCTCTTGGCTTGCATGTCAAGTACGTCTACGATACCCCCGACGCCCCCTATGCAGCCGCCGAAAAGGTGGTGCATTTCTGCGAGGTGGCGCGCGCTGCGGCGCTCCTGAAACGCTCCCGCGTCGGCATGATGGGCTACCGCGACATGAAACTCTCCTCGACGCTGGTGGACTTTATCTCGCTGCGCCGGGTTGTTGGCCCGGAAGTGGAGGTTTTCGAAACCCTTGAAATGACCCAGGCCATGGCCGCCATAAATCCTGCGGAGGTAGCCTCCCTGACTGCCGCACTTGCCAAAGAGTGGCAGTGCGACAAGCCACTAACCCCCGAGGTCCTTTCTCCTGGCATCCGTCTGTTCTTGGCGATCATGCAGAAGGTCAAAGAACGCAACTACCAGGCCATCTCGCTGATCGACGTGGACGGCGTCAAGAAGCTGCTGCATTTCCCACCGGCGATGGTGCTCGCTCTTTTGGTCGACAAAGGCGGCGTGGCTTCCATTCCCGAGAACGATGGCCCTGGCGCGGTCACCCAGCTCATCCTACGTTATCTCACTGGCCAGGCTGCGGCCTACTTTGAGTTCTACGAATTTATGCGGGATCGAGTGCTGGTTGGGGTCCCCGATTACGTTCCCGCGGAGGTTGTTGACGGGCCGGTCAAGGTCATGCTGGCCAAGTTTGGCGGCATCTCGGAAGGTGTCTTGAATGTGTCGAAGGTCAAGACCGGGCGGGTGACGTTGTGCCGCCTGGGCAGCCGCGGTGACCAGTACCGCCTGCATATCGTCACTGGCGAGGCCGTAACGCCCTGCAAGTGGGAGGAGGCCGGTTGGGAGCAGCCCGCGCCCGAGCTGCCCAGCCTGGAGGTCGTCCTTGATACCCCGGTGGACGACCTTGCCCAGAAGGTGCTTGGCCAGCATTACATCCTTGCCTACGGCGACCACCGCTTGCAGCTGATTGATTTGTGCAAGCTGTTAGGTATTACAGTCATCTGAGGCAATATGCTCAAAGTAGGGATTTCTGAAACCAATATCACCCCTGAATCGGGCCGCCGCGTGGCCGGGATGCTCAACCCGCCCGAGGCCCAGGGTACCCAATGGCCCCTCTTCGGGCGTGTCTTCGTCTTCGACGACGGCAATCGGCGCGCGGCTATCGTCATTCTGGATAACCTCATGCTGGCAACCGCGATTGTCCCGGAGCTGCGCCAGGCGCTGGCCTCCGGAAGCGACTTGGAGCCGGCGGACATCATGTTGGCCTGCACTCACACCCATCGCGCCCCGTTCACGGCTGCCATCATGGATGATGAGATCGATTTCAACTATGTTGACTGGCTGAGCCAGCGCCTTGCAGCTTGCATGACTCAGGCCGTGGCGAGGCGCCAGCCTTCACGCCTGAAGGCCGGCCATGTTCAAGCGCCCGGCTGGACTTTCAATCGCCGCCAAGTCTACCGCAGCTCGCGCTACGGCGAGCAGGTGGGCACCCAGGGGCCGCAGTCCAATCCGGAGTTCCTACGTAACGAGGGTCCGGAGGACCATGAGCTGAAAGCCCTAATGGTCGAAACCCTGGATGGGAAATCCCTGGGTGGGTTAGTTAACTTTGCCTGTCACCCGACCGTTATGGGCGGCGAGCCAGTCTACTCCGCTGACTATCCCGGCCCGCTGACGGAAGCGCTTTCTAGGCGCTATGGCGGCATCTTTGCATTCCTGCAGGGTGCAGCTGGCAATCTATGGTCGATCGACACCCGCGAGAAGAAATCCGGCCTGTCGGAAGATTACATTGGCCCGCAGCATGCCCTCACGATGGGTGCTGCTCTGGCAGACAAGGCTGGACAGGCATTTGAATCCGGCCGAGTCGATACCCAAAATAAGGTAAGCGTAGCCGGAGAAATGTTGCCTCTGGCGCAACGTCGTCCTACGATCGGCCAAGTGGCGCTGGCCAAGTGGTATCTGGAAAAGGCTCCCATTGACATTGACCAGCAAGAATTCACACAGCGCATCTACGGCCACGACTACACCTTCTTTAACAACGCCCCGGACGCCCAGAAGTGGTTCGCGCGTGAAACCATCGGTATGTGGGAGTGGCAGCGCCGGGTGGGTACGCGCGAACTCTACGAAGACGTCGAGGTCCAGGTCATCGTCATCGGTGCGACTGCCTTCGTCGGCCTGCCGGGCGAGATCTTCACCGAATTTGGGTTGCAGATCAAGGCTGCGTCTCCCTTTCTCGAAACTTTTGTGGTCGAGCTGGCCAACGGCTGGCATGGTTATATTCCCACCCAGGAAGCCTTCATCCACGGCGGCTACGAAGCCCGCCTAGGTTTCACCAGCCGGCTGGTGCCCGAGGCCGGCGATCGTATGGTCGCAGCCGCTCTGCGCCTTCTCAAGGAGATGAAAGCAGCGTAATATGGCTATTTTTCTCGTGCGTCCTGTCATCCTTGCCTGCCGCGGTGTTGTCATGTGTCCGCTTTGCGAAAGGCTGGATGCGACCAGAAACATGGCATTCTTCAGGTGGCAGCCTCTTCCCGCGGGTCAAGAGCCTACGTCATCGGTCGGAAATTGATCTTACCTGTGTATCAAGGAGGAAACACCATGTACGATAGGAATTGGGCCAAAGTCGACGTGAACTTGGTTCCCCGCATCACTGTTCCCCCACCGGGACCGAAATCGCAGGAAGTGCATGCTCGTGCCGCCAAGTATATGAAGGGGTATTCCTCGCAGGTGCGCCTTTTCCCGGTCAGCTTCGAGAAAGGCCACGGCGTGACCTTGACCGACGTGGACGGCAACACATACATTGACTTCTCCTCCGGCATTTTTGTCACCGGGCTGGGACACTGCCATCCGAAAGTGACAGAGGCCGTCCAGAAGGCCGCCGGTGAGCTGATGAACGCCCACGACTTCACCACGCCGATCAAGATGCGCCTGCTTGAGAAACTGTCTGAGATCTCGATGGGCGATGGCGAGAAGAAGCTGAGCGGCATGCAGCTCTACGACTCCGGCACGGCCGCTGTTGAGGCCGGGCTGCGTGTCATGCGCGCCGCCACCGGCAGGTTCGAGTTCATCTCTTTCCACCACGATTTCCATGGCAAGACCATGGGCGCGGTCGGGCTGGCCCAACTGGACGTCAGCCAGGGGCTGCGAGCCCCGGGCTTTTTCCTCACTCCGCGCGGCAATTGCTACCGTTGCGCATTCAAGCAAAAATACCCCGAGTGCAACCTGATGTGCGTGGACTACATTCGCACCATCCTGAAGGAGGAGACTTCCGGCCGGGTGGCGGGTATCGTACTCGAGCCGATCCAGGGGTGGGGCGGATCGGTCGTGCCACCCGACGGCTGGATCCAGAAGATCCGGGCCCTATGTGACGAGTTTGGTATCCTGCTGATGGCCGATGAAGTGCTCACTTGCATGGCTCGCACCGGCAGGATGTTTGCGATGGAGCATTGGGACACCGTCCCAGATGTGATGACCCTCGGTAAGGGTTTCGGCAACGGTTTCCCGGTCACGGCAATGCTGGTTGCCGACAAATACAAGGAGTCCATCGAGAAGATCAGCGCCAGCACCTCCTACGGCGGCAACCCGATGGCCTGCGCCGCTGCCCTGGCCAGCATCGAGGTCATCCAGGAAGAGAGACTCTGCGAGCGTTCGGCTCACCTGGGCGAAATCCTGCTCAAGCGCATGCGCGAAATGAAGGACAAATATGCCATCATTGGCGATGTGCGTGGCCTTGGCTGCCTGTTGGGTATCGAGCTGGTAAAAGATAAAACGACGGGCGAACCCTTCGAAGAAGCCGGCAAACTTGTCTACCAGAAGGCCTTCCGCAAGGGCTTGGCCTGGATCCCTGCTGGGAGCATCCTGCGCATGTCCCCGCCGATGATCATGGACGATGACGTGGCCCTCAAAGGCCTCAGCCTAATCGAAGAGGCGATCGCTGAGACCCAGAAAGAGCTGGGTTACGCGTAAGCTTTGGCCCCATGAATATTGACCACCGGTAAACACAGCTTCGCACAGATTGGGTAAAAAATCAGTGGTGGTCGGTGTGCCTCAGCAGCCCACCCCTTGGAGATCTGAAATATTATGATTAACTCCAGCCGCTCCTTGCATGTGGAGACCCCATGGCTCAAAGAATCATCAAATTCGGCGTGATCGGCTGCGGCCTGATGGGACGCGAGTTCGCCAGCGCAACGGCCCGCTGGTGCCACCTGCTGGACTTGGACTTTGCTCCGAGCATCGTGGCTGCCTGTGACATCAACCGCGGCGCAGTCGAATGGTTCGAACGCAACCTCCCAGACCTGAAGATGGCGATCACCGACTACCACACCCTGCTCGCCTCGGATGAGGTCGAGGCGGTCTACGTCGCCGTGCCGCATAACCAACACCAGCAGGTCTATACCGACGTCATCCACGCTGGCAAGCACCTGCTGGGGGAAAAGCCATTCGGGATTGACCAGGCTGCCAACCGGGCCATCCTGGAGGCGATCCAAGAAAATCCCGGGGTTCTGGTGCGCTGTGCGTCGCAATTTCCGTACTTTCCCGGCGCCTACCGAATGGCCCAGTGGATGCGTGAAAATCGCTTTGGGCAGATTATCGATGTTGAAGCCGGCTTATGGCATTCGTCCGACCTGGACCCAAACAAGCCCATCAACTGGAAAAGGCGGGTCGCCACCAACGGTGAGTATGGCTGTATGGGCGACTTGGGCATGCACGTTTTACATCTACCCCTGCGCTGCGGCTGGAAGCCCGCCAACTTGCGGGCCTTACTCTCCAAGATCGTCACAGAACGGCCGGGCAAGGACGGCAAGCCAGTTCCCTGCGAGACGTGGGACAATGCCATCCTGGCCTGTGAGGTGATCACTCCCGGGCAGCAATTCCCCATGCTGTTGTCGTTCAAGCGCATTGCCCCCGGCCATAGCGATACCTGGTTCTTGCGCATCCAGGGCATGGCTTTCTCTGCCGAGTTCACGACCCAGAACCCCAAGCAGATGCGCTTCCTGCCCTATACCCCCGGTGGGGCGCAGGAATGGCACCTCGTTGATGTGCCATATGCTTCCGCCTATCCGGCCATCACCGGGGGCATCTTCGAGTTTGGCTTCAGCGACGCCATCCTGCAGATGTGGGCGGCCTTTTGCGACGAGCTGGTCCATGGTCGGGAAGGGATGAAGCAACCCCTTACCTGTGCCACGCCTGAAGAGACCGCCCTCAGCCACCAGGTGTTTACCGCCGGCTTGGAATCGCAGCGCAGCGGACAAACCATACCGATCCGGTAGCAGGTGCCTACCCGGATATTCGCCAAATGCGGAGCCTGAATTTTTTCAACGCACCAGTTTTGCTGATGTTACCTGACAGAAAGCCCGGCAACAAGGAAGAAGCTAAGCGACGAATCCGGTTGAGGGCATAGACAATCAAACCCGCGATTGAGCATGAAACGCATTTCGGTTTTATCAACGGGTCGAGCATTCTGGAGATGGTGCCTAACATTGCCATGACCATGTTCTTCAGGATTGAGTCGGGAGCATAGGCCCGTAGTTCTTCCAGGCGGATCTCTGGCCGATGACACCAAATCGTGTGGTTGCCAGTTTATCGGCCACCCTGCATGACCTTTGATGAGCGTTAGTGGTCTATTTTCCTAAAACGAGCGACGAGTTTACTAGTGCATGAGGAAGTCATGACCAGCAAGAAAGACCACGTTCCCAAAACACAACCCTCGCGGGCGTAGAGTCCTGGTAGGCGATTAAACAATGCGGATGCCCTTTCGTTAGATTTTCTTTGAAATATCAGGAAAGACGAGGTGAGCTATTATGAAAGCACGTCTCGTTCCTTTGTATTTTGAAACAGGCCGCGATCAGGATTTCGACAGGCAAGTTGCCAATCTGGGCGAGCTACTGCTTGAGGAGGCTGAGATTTTAAATCCTTTGCCCTTAGGAGCGCACCTGCCTGAAGCGGATGCGGTTGTTTTTCCACAGCTCCTCGGAAATGCCTATCGACAGGCAGAAGCTATTCGGGAAATCCAGATTCCTCGGCTGATCATCACTTCTGAGTTCGGGACTATGTCGATGTGGGACTGGGAGATCGCCAGCTATCTGAAGTCGAAGAGCATTGACACCATTGCTTGTCCCAGTTTGGAACAGACTCGTATCGTTTGCCGCGCCTTGGGGATTAAGAGGGAGCTCAAAACGACTAAGTTCCTGGTATTTCAGGATAACCCCGGAAAGGGTTTTCAGGCGGACATCTTCAAGCGCTTCTTTTGGTGGGAGGATGAATGCACTCAGAGGATCTTTGATAAGTTTGGCATCTCCATCGTCAAAAAAAGCTATAAGGACCTGGCCGAGCGCGCAAAACAGATATCCGATGACCAAGCACAGAAGGCCTGCGCAGGCAGCCAAGTGAAAGCAGAAGGAGTCTCTCAGCGAGCATTATGGAGCGCTCTAAAACTTTACCTGGTATTGAAAAGAGAGCTAGAGCAAGATGAGAGCATCCGTGGGATTGGGATTAACTGTCTCAATGAATCTCACTTCTCGGATACAACTCCTTGCCTGGCTTGGAACCTGCTTTATGAGGAACGCGGTCTGATCTGGGGATGCGAGGCAGATACGGTGTCTATGCTGTCACAGTACATCCTGCATAAATCGCTTGGGGTACCGGTTATGATGAGCAATCTATACCCATTCCTGCTGGGCCAGGCAGCCACCAAACACGAGCACATCCCAGGCTTCCCGGTTATTCATGGGGCGGATGATCATATATTGGTAGCTCACTGCGGATACTTGGGGGTCATGCCAGTTTCCTTCTCTACCGAATGGACATTGAAGCCAAAAGTCCTCGCCATCGTAGACGATAATGCGACCGCTATTGATGCCAGACTGCAAACCGGTGATCTTACATTGGCAAAGCTCGACTCTATGATAAGCAGATTCAGCTTATCGGAAGCCGAACTGGTTGATTATATCCAATACCCTAATTCCGATACTCTGAATGGTGCAATCATCCGGGTGCCTGATGGTCGCAACTTCGTGGATAAGCTCGTATCCCACCATTACGTACTGATAACAGGGCATCAGGCGAACAACATCAAAAAACTTGCCAAGGTGTTCGATCTGGACGTGGAGGAAATTTGATTTCGGGAAAGGTTATCTGGTTACCTTTGTGACACCGTTAGATTCCTGTGCCTTTTGGTGCTCTTACGTCTTAACAAAACGTGTCTTTCTATCCACCCCATCGCTGGGCTGCGCGCTGAGGGTAGTATAGGGGGATACCCGGTTCAAAAGAAGCTCCGTTTTGTTTTCGGATTTCAACCTGATTGCCGGGGAGGAAGTCCACTGACCGAATTGGATGCACTTCGATGGTACGTATCGCCGATACAGACGGCTGCCGATTCGGGTCAAACGGGGCACCAAGCCAAACTATGTTATGTAGTGAGGGTGAATGACATGACAGCCACAAAATATGAAATTCCCGCTGAAATGCGCGCCCTGGTGCTCGATGGGATGGGGTTCGAGCACTTGCACATCCGCAAGGTCCCCACACCGCGCCCCGCACCCGGCCAGATGCTGGCCCGCGTCGATGCGGCCGGCATCTGCACCTCGCTGATCAAACTGGTCGAGCAGGGTTCGGACCACCCGCTGGTCTACGGTTGGGACCTGGGACGCTGGCCGCTCATCCTGGGAGACGAAGGCGTCATCACCCTGGTCGATGTGGGGTCGGAGCTGCAGAAGACCTATCACCCTGGCGAGCGCTATGTGATCCAGCCGGCGGTTGACCGCGCCCCCATCCACCACCTCGAACGCTACCGCGACGGGGGGCGCGGCATCCAGAAAATCGCGGTGAGCTACACCCTGGGAGGGCACCTGGCCGAGTACATCCTGGTCTCCGAAGAGATCCTGGCAGCGGGTTGCCTTCTCCCGCTTCCGGACCCCGGACTCCCGTATGCCCACGCCGCCATGGGCGAGCCGATTTCCTGCGTCATCTCAGCCCAGGACCATCACGTGCACCTGGCACAAAACGACGGCCTAGCGGAACGGTCGGCGCAAAAGGGCCTCAAAACCGGCGGAGTAGCTGTCATCGTTGGAGCCGGGGCGATGGGGCGGCTGCATGTGGATTTAGCGCTGAGCTATCATCCGCGCCTGGTGGTGGTGGCCGACTTTATCGAAGAGCGGCTTGACCTGGTGATGCGTCTCTTCGGCACACGCGCCGAGCGGATGGGGGTCGGCCTGATCACCTTCAACCCTGGCAAGGCGGATTTGAAGTCCTTTGTCGGCGAACAGAGCGAATATCATGGCGCCGACGACGTGATCATCGCCGTCGGGGCGCGCAGTGCCATCGAGGGTGCCATGGGTTACCTCGGCCAGGGCGCGGTGTTAAATCTCTTTGGTGGTTTGAAGAAGGGCGAGGAGGTCGTCGGTTTTGACACGCTGGCGATCCACTACAAGTCGATCAACGTGACTGGCTCCAGCGGTGGCTCGCCTTGGGATATTGCCCGCACCCTGGAATTGATGGCCTCCGGCAAGATCGATCCAGGCGTGCACATTACGCGCATTGGCGACCTGGAGCATGCCATCGAGCTGCTGAAAATGGTCAAGGCCCAGCAGATCGATGGGAAGGCCATCGTCTACCCTCATCGGAGGACAGGCGAAATTAAGGCCGTCCAGGCCTGGACGGCCGCAGACGAATAAATCTATCTTTCCCAACCTGGTTGATGCATGAGCCTGACCGGGACGCGAACTTTTGTGGGCTTTGGTTTCGGAGCGATTCAAAGCGGTCTGTTCCTTTACGAAGCCTACTGCTCCGGGCAATTTCGCAGGCTGGTCGTCGCGGAGGTGATGCCCGAGGTCGTGGATGCCGTGCGGCGGGGCGGTGGACATTACCAGGTCAACATCGCCTACCGGGACCGGGTGGAATCTGCCCACCTCGGCCCAATCGAGATCTGCAATCCGGCCGTGGAAGCTGACCGTCGGGGAATGCTGACCGCAATCGCCGAGGCGGAAGAGATCGCCACGGCGGTCCCCAGCGTCGCCTTCTATGTTTCCGAAGAGCCCGGCAGCATTCATCGTCTGCTGGCGGCCGGGCTGTGCGAGAAAATCACCCGGGGCGGGCCGCGTGTGGTCATCTACGCCGCCGAGAATCACAACCACGCTGCCGAGATCCTGGAAGCCGCAGTGATGGAGCAGGTCCCGGAAGGTCAGCGCGCCGCTGTCCGCTCGCGGGTCCGGTTTCTCAATACCGTTATTGGAAAGATGAGCCAGGTCATCACCGACCCGGCCGAGGTACAGGCACGCCGTCTGGCGCCGGTCGCGCCGGAGCTGTCACGTGCCTTTCTGGTCGAAGCCTTCAACCACATTCTGATCTCCAAGGTCCAGTTCCCGGAGGCATTCCAGCGCGGCATCCGCGTTTTCCAGGAGAAGGACAACTTACTGCCCTTCGAGGAGGCCAAGCTGTATGGGCACAATGCCACCCATGCCCTGATGGGTTACCTCGGGTCGTTGCGAGGTATCCAACGTGTCGCCGACTTGCAGGAGGTCTCGGGCGTGCTTCCTTTTGCCCGCGCCGCTTTCATCGAGGAATCCGGGGCAGCCCTGATCCGCAAGCATGCCGGGATTGACCCGCTCTTCACGCCGGACGGATACCGGGACTTTGCAGATGATCTGCTTGAGCGCATGACGAACCCGTTCCTGGTAGACATGATCGAGCGTGTCACGCGCAATACCGAGCGCAAGTTGGGCTGGAACGACCGGCTGGCTGGCACCATGCGCTTGGCGCTCGAGCAGGGATTGGCGCCGCGTCGCTATGCCCTAGGCGCCGCCGCTGCGCTGGCCAGAATCGACCCATCGATTCTGGATGGCGAAACACCCGTAGAGGCTGTACTTGACGTCCTGTGGCGCGAGGCGCGTCCCCCTCAAGGCGAAAAGGATCGACTCAGTGACCTGATCGAGACAGCCCGCGGGGAGTTGAAGTCCTGGCGTGCCGCCGGCTTCCCGGACCTGGAAGCCTTCTTCCAGAAACATTCCTGCTCTCAAAGCGCAGCTCGCAGACGAGGACCATGACCGTCTTTCGCGACCGGGTGTGGCATGCCCTACGGCAGTTCACCTGGGGAGGCGATTGGGCCGACACCCTGCCCTCAGAAATCAAGCATAACCTGTATTGGTTTTTCTTCGACGGGCTATTTTCGTCTATCACCGACAACATTGCCGTTACCTACCTGGTCCTGTATATCCTGGCGCTGGGGGCCAACCGTACTCAGATCGGCCTGATGAGCTCTCTCTCAAGTCTACTGGTGGCCTTGGTCCTGATCCCTGGGGCGCTGCTGGTCGAACGGTTTGGCCACCGCAAACAGCTCACGATATTTTTTGGCGACGGGATCGCCCGGTTTGCGCTCCTAATTCTGGCGTTTCTCCCCTTTTTCTTGGGTGGGGAGGCGCTGGTTCTAGCGGCCATGGCGCTCTCGATCAGCCGGGATGTAAACACCAACCTGGCATTCCCGGCCTGGATGTCCGTCACCGGCGAAATTATCCCGATCGAAGGGCGCGGGCGATATTTCGGTTCGCGCAACCTGGTCATGGGGATCGCCGGGATGCTGGCCATCCTGCTAGCTGGTGGCTTGATTACCTGGGCAGGATCACCGCATGGCTACCAGATCGCGCTCGGGCTGGCGTTCGCCCTGGGGATGATTTCCACCTACAGTTTCGGGCGGCTGCGGGATCCCCGGGGAAAGGCTCCCATCCCCGTGGAAGGGTCGCTTTCGCTTCGAGCCCTCTTGCAGGATGTGAAGGGACATCCGGCCTTTCTGGCCCTCACCCTGGCGATGGTGATGTGGAACTTTTCGGTCAATATCGCTGGTCCCTTTTTCAATGTCTACATGGTCCAGAATTTGAAGTTCACGGCCAGCATGGTCGGGATTACGAGCGTCGTCTCGACCGTGGCCGGACTGATCGTACAGCGTCGCATCGGCCGCCTGTCGGACCGGTTGGGCTCGCGCAAAGTCATGCTGATCAGCATGTGGATCATCCCGATCGTGCCGGCGGTCTGGATTTTCATCACCCAATTTTGGCAGGTGATTGCCTTGAACTCCTTCAGCGGACTGGTCTGGGGTGTCTTCAATCTGGTCTCGTTCAACTTCCTGCTGTCCCTTACACCGGTGGCTCAGCGGGCGCGTTACTCGGCAATATTTCTACTCCTGGTCACCCTGGCCCTGGCAGGGGGAGCGGCCTTCGGTGCCTGGGTGGTCACCCAGTGGGGATACCAGGCGATCTTCGCTTGTTCTGCGATCGGACGGGGCATCGCCACCTTTTTATTTGCCCGCTTACTGCCTGCCGGCTCTGAACGAGAAATGGTGTAGGCGTGAGCATCAAAGAGAAGTCTTAGCTCTTTTCAAGCAATTCCGACGGATATGCTGTTGTTTCATTAACCAGTCGTTCAAAAACCAACTCTTCCAGGAGAGCGGCCAATTTCAAGGTCAACTTATAGGGGGACCTTCTTTACATACTCTGGGGTGCAGAAGTCTTAAACCAAAAAGCCCTTGATGGTTTCTTCAAGGGCTTTTGCGTGATGGGGAGATGCTCTCTCAATCTGGCTTTACCGAACCCCCAGGGTCCGGCCCTGTTCCTTTACCGGCTCGGGTGGACGTAGGGATAGTTGTGTTCGGCTTGCTTCTGCAGTTCGTCCCGGGTGGCAGCCAGGACCGTCCGGGCGATGCCGGCCAGGTAGAGTTCCCTGGCGCACTGGCGGCAGAAGGCCAGCACGAAGACCTCGAAGGTAGCGGCATCCATTTTTAGAATTTCGTCGAGCATGCCTATCTGCCCGGCTGAGATGAGGACGGCCTTCCAGCGGTTCTGGGCGAAGGCCGCGAGCAGTGGGGAGGCGGCCTTTTCTTCTTCGAGGTCGAGGGCCTCGAGGCCGTGCGCTGCGGCCTCTTTTTTGGCCATCAGTTCTCCGGCACAGTCTCCTGCGAAGACCTGCACAGGCTGGGCCTGACCTTCCTCGTAGACGGCCCATTCCGCGTGGAGTGGTAGGACCGCTTTGAGAGCAGAACTGTCCAGCCGTTCGCCGGTGTTCGTATCGATCAGGGCAATGGAGTATTTCATTTTATTTACCTCTCTTTTAAGGATCTTTCAGCTGCTGGCAGATTGACGGGGATGCCTTCTTCCGGCTGCAGCGGGCCGCCCAGCTCTTCGATCCAGGTGATGATCTGGTGAGCCGCATGGCGGATGCGTTCGCCGCTGACCTGGATGCTCCTGAGCGCTTCCTCGCCGCCGCCCCAGGTCGCCAGATAGCCGAAGCTATAATCGCCACTGTCGATCCCGAAGTTGCTCAGGATCACAAAGGCGATCGACTCTGCCTCCAGCTCCTTGATCGACCGGGGGCTCGCCGTCCGGTATTCGCTTTCGGCATGCAGGAGGGCATGTCCGAGCTCATGGGCAAGGGTCTTGGTTTTCATCCTGGGTGGGTTGCTGCTCTTGATGTGGATGTGTACCGGTTTTCCTTCCGAGCTGTATACGCATTCGCCGTTCGTGCAGGGCGGCAGGACATCTTCCCCGACCTCAACGACGTCGACCATCACGACTTGGCGGGCAAAGGTGGTGAGCGCCTGATACAGGCCGGCGTCGTCGCCCTGCAGCAGCGAGACGGGTTCCTGGGGCAGAGGGGCCCCTTCGGTCTGGCACACGTCGAAGACGTGGCCGATCTTGAACCCGACCAGCTTTTCCATCCCATTGCCATCCGGGAGGTTTGTGTCCAGGGAACCGCCGTCTCCGGCTTCAGCCACCTGGGAGGCGCGCACTCTGGCCAGGATCGGGACAAAGACGCTGATCCCGCTCTCGTCTTTCCGGACCTGCCGGCCGAGCTTTTGCCAGGTCTTGTAGCTCGCCACGAGGGTGGCGTCCGGTTTCTGCAGCAGGATCAGAAAAGTGTTGCAGAAGGAATAGCGGTGGAATTTTCCCTGGAACTTCAGGTATTCCCGCCAGCGTCCCGAGGCGACGAGCTGCTCGATGCCCGAGGCCAGTTTCTGTCTGGCGAGCTCGAGCCTGTCCTGGCGTGCCTGGCGCGCCGTTTCCTGTTCTTCGGGCGTCAGATCCGCCCAGTGTCTGAATTTTGACATACGAAATCTCCTGTAGTCGTGCTTATTTCAGTGGTCTGGCCTGGAAATGCTGCTAGCGTAGTTACCTGCCGTCGCAGGCCTGAGTATGGTTTTTCCTGCCTTGAAAATGGAACCGGATAGGCGAGCGGCGCCCGCCTATCCGTGAGCATCGGTGTTTATTCTGTTGGAATTTGTAGCCTCGCGCCCGATGGAAGGCGAAAGACCTTGCGGACCGGGAGACGGCCGGCGAGCATCTGCTGGATCACCTCGTAAGCGGAATCCGGCGAAGAGCCGCCGGCCACTGCGTAGATGATCAACTTCAGTGTGTTGCTGCCTGCGAGGCGCTCCGGGTCAGCGTGGGCGGCGAGGTACCGCACGGCCTGCTGAACGCGGGCGGCATTGACCTCCCGGGCGGTCATCCCATATTTTGAAAGAGTTGCATCACTGAGGGTGACGAAATCGAGCGGTAGGACCGCGTCACCGAGGCGGGCGACGCGCAGCGTGCCTCTCAGGGCTGGGTTGTCCTCACTACTCATGTTTAATGGACAGGTGCAATCGAAGGAGAGGTACCCGAAGCATCGGTCGTACTCCTGAGCGGGACCGGCCAGGGCCTGGAACGGGCGGTAGAGCTGCCCGTCCTTTGCGATGAGCCCGGCGCCGCAATTTGGACAGTGCATGCCGGGCAAGTAGCCGATCTGGTCCGCTCTCAGATCGAGCAGGTAGGGTTTGTTTGTGTTCATGGTTTTCTTCTTTCTGTGGGGAGTGTCTCTCTGGATGTTTTTCATTCTGACATCCGGAGAGATTTTTCAGTTACGATTGCGCTCTTTCTGTTATGTCGTGTCCAGCGTATCTCTGGAACATGGAGATTAAATCCAGCGTAACTCTGGAATGCGGAGATTTCGAAAACAGACCATCGCACAAAACTTGCACCAGATATTGGCATAGTCTGTTCTTTCCCCGGCTTATTTCCATATATAGGGATCCACCGTATTCTTGAATTACGGTGGATCCCATTCCATTCCAGAGTTAGTCTGGACACGACATTTACGAGAAGCCCAGCCCCCTTTCTTTGAGCGACACAAAGCGGCTGCCGCCAATCACGATATGATCTAGACATTCGATATCGAGGAGCTTTCCGGCTTGGACCATGGCGCGCGTCACGGAGATGTCATCCGGCGAAGGCGTCGGGTCCATTGAAGGGTGATTGTGCGCGCAAATGATGGCCGGAGCCATGCGCTGGACAGCAGGCCTGAAGACCTCTGCCATGCGCACCTGGGATGAATTCACCGACCCGTGATAAATTTCCACTATGTCCAACACGTGATTCCTGTTATCCAGCAGGATCACTTTCAAAAACTCCTGCTCGAGGAGCGACATTTCGTACTGGACGAGTGCGGCGGCATCGGCGGGTGAGTTGACCACCGGCCGGTCGCTCGTAGGCTCGTGGAGCTTGAGCCCCAAGGCCAGGGCGGCCTTGATGCGCACCGCCGTCTGCTGCCCAACGCCGGGCACCGAGCCGATCTCGGATACGTGCGCCTTGTGGATGCGCTGGATATCGCCGCCGAAGCGGGCCAGGAGTCCTTCCGCCACCTCGATCTGGTGTGTCCCACCGACCAGGGCGGCCAGGAGCTCGGCCAGGCTGCAGCCGGCGGCGTTGGCGCTGACCCGGTAGGCAGGCTGCTCCCGCAGCGGGAGCGTTTTCAGTTTGGTGGGTCTGTATGAAGGAGGGGATTGAAGCAGGTCTTGCATGTCTGTCTCCTTTCTGTGGAATGGGCAGGGGACAGCATGCACCCCGGGCAGGGGCAGGCGTGCTGTCCCCTGCGTGGGGAATAAAACCATTCTGTTTAAAGGTTCGGATTGTACCCGTCCGGCCAGGGAAGCGATTGGGTGATGAGATCCTCGCGCTTCAAGCCAGGATCGAGCACGTGGCCATCCGGAGCGACCACCGGTGGGAAGATCCACGGGTTCTTCGCCAGGTTCTGGCGGAGCGCCCGGATATGGGCTTCCCAATAGTGGGCTTGATGCCCCTTAGCGCAGGCCCAGCCGGCGCCGCGGCGCTTGCTATTCAAGCCGGGGACGTAGTAGGCCTCAGCACCGCAGACCGGGCAGGCATGCGGTGCGACCGGATAGAATCCGGCCGGGGGGTCCGGCGCACGCTCCCCGCCTGCCTTGATATAGCCTGCGACGGCGATGACCGCTGGGCAGTCTGCTCCCAGGCTGCAGGTGCAGCGCTTGTCTTTGCCAACCCGATGGTACTGCGGTTGGACGCGGGGTCCGAGGTCAACAGCGTAGAAGTAGCCGCTGACGGATACGACGGCGTCCTGGCGCAGCTCAAAATCCCTGATCTGTTTGGGTGTGGTGAGCACCATGATGAACCTCCTTCCAAAGTTTCATAAGCGTTTCCTTCAGGTGAAATTGCTGCAAACGGATGATCCTGGCAGTGCCAGGCAAACGTGAAATCATCGTCCGGCAGAAAGTCGGACGTGATACACAAAGGAGGTGTGAAGAGCGAACTAAGACATTAATCTCTGTCGGTTTTTTGGGGGGGGATTCTTGAAGCAAAAATGTCTATCTTGCCCCATTTCACAAGTATTAACCAAGTACTATGTATCAAATAATATTCTTTCGTTATGTGATATATTGTCAAAAACAAGGGGAATGGTGATAATCAGATTCGTTTGTATATCTAGAAACCAGATAACGCTTATTGGGGATGAGCAGGTTACCAAATGGAACAGATTATCAATGTATTGAACTCGGATTCGATGAATCTAAAAGGCTTTAGATTTAGCGTTGGTGCTCTGTATCAAGCTTTGTCTGAAACGTGTTTAAGCGGCCTGCCTATGCTTGTCTCTCATGATGCGAGCCGCCTTATTGGGTGGTCGAGATCATTCGCGCTTTATTTTGAGCCGGGTTTGACGCGTCTAACGAATATAGGAGAAATAGGTGAAAATGATGATGATTTTGAATGGCTAAAGAAATTCTTCATTCATTTTTTAAAGAGGAACCTGGATACATTTGAGCCAGAAATACAAACCCTTCGAGACAAACTTAAAGATTTCCTCCAGGGACAAGAAAAACTCATTCATTCAGATTGCATAGCATTAATAGAGCCAGGGTTAGCAATAAGGGTTTTCCCAAAATTGTGTAGTCTACAAGACAAGGATGGGCTCATTTCTATTGAAAACTTAAAGCCATTAGGGCCAGGTATTTATCAAATAGATGATTTTGTTGTTTTTGCCCACCCGTTCTTCCGCAGATCTCTATTTCGATTGAATACTCTCAACTATCCTCTATTGAAGAATTTACAAGCCTTAACTTCTAATTCAGCAAAGATTGCCCTTGATCCTGATATGGTGGGTCTTGCCACCACGTATCAGGGAGAGAGAGAAGAATTAGCTTACTGGTGGGGTCCAAAGTTTAACGATGATCTGACATCTATTCCCACTGGGGTCACGCATCATGAGGCAGATGAAACGGAGAGAATAATCCATGGTATTTCCTCCACAGAATTTCGCTGGGGGGTAATGAAGGATTATCATGTCTTTGAAGCTGAAGAATTATGCGATGTTCCCGCTTCTTCGTCAGTCGAGGATGAATTTGGGTGTCGTTATGTCCATTCGATGGTTGAAGAGAAAAGAGGTCATATTGAACACCTCGATGGAAGCATCAGAATGTATCCGCGAGAAGCAATGCTCGAACGCCTTGATACAGATCTTGCACATGCCACGCGGCATACAGGATACACAAAAATCTGGCGTGTAGATGGCGAAATACCCATTTCTATTTGGAAAAGACTGATTTCGGATTACTTCCGGGATAATTTTCTTGTTGGTGAGTACTTGGGGGCCGAAAAACTCGATAAGTCGATATGGTCGAATGAAAAAGAATACTCGCTTCAAGAAACTTTTGTCCCTTTTTCCATGACACAAGACATGGGCCTGCGAATCGCATTATCCATTCATGCGAGAACATTCGATATAAACCCGCAGGTCCGAATAGTAAAGCCGTTCGATGTGATATCTGACGGGAATGCTTCTTATCCTTATGTTGAAACATTTACCCTGGAGCTTAGGAAAGCTCTAGCAAAAATGGGATCCGATTTGATAATCCCTGCAGGTGTTCGTTTTGTTAGTCATAAAGATTTTTACATCAACTTGCCGATCGTTTATCACCCCGCGACAGACACAAAATTGTCTATTACGCAAACCTTAGAAGCTATCAAGATGTTGTTAAACGCTTTGTCCAAGAAAAGTGATCAATGGGTAGTGAGTTACAACATCGCCTTCCCATTAGATACTGAGCGAGAGGTGAGACTCTCCACCCTTGGACAAGTGAACACTCTTGTTGCCTGGCTCGAAAACCCGTTATCGTGTCCACCTGTTACTAACGAAGAATTACATGAGTGGTCAGAAAAAATCGCAAGTTATCTTAAAGAGACTTACCCGCAAAGTATAGATCTTCCAAGAATATTCACTATACTCATGACATCCGGGATATTGTTTATTCGTCGAAAAAGAATCGAGGCTCAGGATTTTCGTTTTAGATATTCAGAGGAAAATAAGAACTTTGAGTATGGATTATCGTTTGATGAAAATGGCCAAAAATTAGCGGGAGATTTAATGGCCATAAATGTTCAGCCGAGCCTGGGCTACTTAATCGAAGAATCAGAGTGTGAAGGTTGCGGTAAGCCTTATGAAGAATGTGGGTGTTCCAAAATACTTGATCAAGACGTAGCTCAAATAATAAAAAAAGCCTTACCATTTCCTTTTTGGACTGACCGCCCTTTAACATAGTTTAAGAGGTAAGAAACGGAATTGGTTCCAAGTAGCTCCATATCAGTGGTTTGCGAGTCCGCGCCCGGAAATCGAAAAAAGAAATAAACATACAGGGTTTGAGCCAGTGCCATTCTGTTTGGGAATGGCACTGGCTTTTTGGGAGAAGGACTCGCCGATTTTGTTAGACCGGGATTTGCTCTCCTTCAGCACCGGTGAGCGTAGAAGATGTTCCATTTTCATTGCCGTTCTTGCTGTCCAGGAAACGGACCAGGTCTGCGTGTATCTCGAATGAAGCGGCCGGGCTGCCGTCCTGGCGGTTCCAGATGCGAGGACCACCGGTGGCAGGGTCGGCGATCAGCCGGCCTTCCACATACACCTGACTGCTTTTCTGCAGGTAGCTGTTGCAGGCTTCCGCCATCTTTCCCCAGGCGCCGATTTTAAACCACACAGTTTCTTTTACTTCCTGTCCATCGCCGTTCGTAAACTTGCGGTTGGTCGCGACGGAGAAGTTGGTCACGGGCTGGCCGGAAGGCGCGTAGCGCATCTCTGGGTCCGCACCCAGGCGGCCGATGATCTGACACTTTTGGAGTGACATAGGAAAGTCTCCTTCTTCTTTTATGAGAATCGCAGGTTGTCCCGCGCAACCAGCGCACAGGCTTTGGCGTCGATTTCACCTTGTTCGGTGGGCGGAAACGGTTCGAGCAGGGTTTCCTGCCTATCCATAAAACGGTGGAAGACGACCACGAAGCCTTCTGCTTCCCAGCGGACCGTCCAGAGGCCGGCCGGGTAGGTGGGCCACAGAGGGGTCGTCGCGCCGGCATCCCATTCTCCGCCGATGGGAAAATCCTTTCCCCAGGTCTGACGGTTGCTCTTGATCTCGGACATCCCAGCCTCCAGGAGCTCAAGCGGCCTGCAGGGAAGCCAGCAGGACCTTCGCGGCGGCTTTCACCTTGTGACCGTCCTGATCCCCATTTGGGCGGAATTGGTCGCCGGCCAAGTACTCTAGGACCTTGTGGCCGTCTTCAGCCTGCGTGATCTGTTCCAGCGTCAACCCCTTATACTCCGGATGGGTCTTTGTCCCCATCGGGCATAGGCAAGCACGGGCTTCGTCCAGGCTCATGGCAGTTGAAGTATGAGCTGCCGGAAGTGAGTCCCAGCGCACGAACAGTCTCTTGGGATTGCGCTTGTCCTCTTCCCCTTCGTAGCGAGGATTGAGTTTCCAGACGACCTTGACCGGACGGATTAGCACGGCGACATACTTGTCCAGCTTAGGGTTCTTGCCGCGCTCGATCGAGTTGTCACCTTCGTACAGGGGCAAAGCTTTCAGCGCCAGCCCACAGGTGGCCTCGAAAGCCTGGATGTCCGCCTCGTTGTTCAGGTACTTGCCGAGCAGGCGGAAGTTGCCGTGTGCCGGATAGAGGTCCACGACGGGCGTCTCCGTGCCGTCTGCATTGGCCTTGGAACGGCGGACAACAAAGCCGATCTCTTCGGTGTGTTTCCCCTCTTCCAATCCAGGCGCATCCACTGAAAAGCCGGCTTGGAGCAGACTGGTAACGGATGCCATCAGCACTTGGGCTTCTGTCATCAGGATGGGCTTGTCCAGGCGCAGGGGAATGGTCACCTGGGCACTGGAGGGGTGGAAGAGCTTCACCCAGCCGCATTCTTTGAGAAAATCGTTGTTCATGGGAAAGACTCCTTTTTGAATGGGATTCTGTTGTCGCGGTGCGTCTCCTTCTTCCAAGTAGATGCGCAGACCGCAGATGTGCTTGCATTCAATGCCGAGGCTTACATAGAGCTGACTGTCGGGACACGAACAGGCCAGCCGGCCGTCGGGATGCTGGACGATGGAATAGGTGTCTGTCCGGGTTTTGACCTTCCAGCCACCCGTAGTATCAACGATCGTCCACTGGCGGTGCGCCATGGCTTTGTCGGCAGAATGGTGTCGCTTGAGCTGTTCTGTGGGTATATCGAGTTCTGTCATTCCTCCTTCTCCTATCGGTGAAATTGCTTCTAACGGAAATTCCCAAAACGGGACGAACGTGCATCCGCGCTCGAAGCGAGCGTGATAAACAAGAAAAGGAATGATGGCTGACCGGCAGGCGAAAAACCTGCCGGGTTTCATATCGGGGGACGGAGGAGATCCCCCGGTACAAGGAGGTCTGTAACAGGTATGGAGCAACCCTGTTCTCACAAAGTCGCCGTTTTTTCAAGGTACAAAAAAGCACGCGTGAAGCCGCCCACTCCAGGGGCGCAGAATGCTATTCGCGTGCAGGGCTCTTGCCAGTGGCAGGAGGTAACGGATTCAGCCTGAGAAGACAGGCTGGGAACTGGTTATTGGGCCGGTATCAATTCGGCCAGGTCCAGACCGGGCTCGACGGAAACGGCAGGCAGTATAGGGGTCTCGGCAGGTTTACTGCCCGGCTTGTCTTTGGGCTTCTGCCTGGGACGCTTGGCCTCTCCAAGCGCCCGGACCTGGGTCGCCAGGATCTGGACGGTGGGCCGGCGGATGATCAGGGTGCTCAGTTCGCCGGGCAGTTCGACGCCATTGTGGGACTTGGCTATGACCATCTTCAGCGGCTCGACGATGTCGCGGCCGACGATGCGGCCGGTGATACGCAGGAGCCGGCCGATCTTGACGCGGCGGGGGTCGAAGTCCAAGGAGGGGTCGATCTGGACGGTGACGTAATCCGAAGCAGTCTTGCCGTTTTCGCCCGGGCGGTGATTGGCCAGGCGCATGTAACGCTGCTCCCGGTATTCCCATGCTCGGGTGAGATAGCCTTCGAAATCGACTTGGTTGATCATGGCTCTTCTCCTTCTGTGATTTGGGTGTTAAACGCAAAACGCCACATGATCCGGCATGGAATGCTGCAAACGAATGTGGCGTGTCTGGCTAACGGATGAGGATATTCAGTTGTAGCCGGAGTACTGGCTGGTTAAAGATAGCACAATTGTTCTGAATTGTCAACCTTTTGCAGAACTTGTTGTCGAGCACCTTTTTCCAATCCAAAACTTTTATCACCACTATTGCAATGCCAATTCTTTTACAAAAAAGATAGAATCGTACAGGTTAAAGAGTATCTATGCTATACTGAAAAACATGGCTTAAAGAGGTTGTGGGACTGGTAATGAAACAGGTCGTCATTGAAAACCCTATTCTGAACTCCCCCTTTGAAGAACCTCGAAGGCACTTTAAGTTCACAGAAGAGGGCATCACGGACGAGATTGTTGAATCTCGCCGCATCAGTTCCTATTTTGTCCCCATTCCCCGTGCAAAGAAGAAAAACCCGAAGCAGTTGACTTTCGAAACCGAATGGACCTCCGACCGTATCGAAGATAATAAATTCATCAATCGGGTGCGTGAACGCGTGTCCACTTGGCGGCAGGGTGGTTACCGCGGCATCACCAGGACAACAGCCCACCTGCTTGAATACTGGCAACGCCCGGATCGCGAACACCGCCTGTTTTTTTGCCAGATTGAAGCATTAGAGACGGCCATCTATATCTCCGAAGTCGCTAATAAATATGGTGACGCCTGGATCCAGGATTCCCTGCAACGTGCCAACCAGGAGGCTAACCCGCTACTTTACCGCATCGCCTTCAAGATGGCCACCGGCTCCGGTAAAACATTGGTAATGGGAATGTTGATTGCCTGGCAGGTCCTGAACAAGCTTGCCAACTCGCAGGATGCTCGTTTCTCGGATACGTTCCTGATCGTCACACCCGGCATCACCATCCGTGACCGTCTTCGCGTCCTTCTCCCAAACGACCCCAACAACTACTACCGCTTACACGACCTGGTCCCACCCGAGCTGTTGGTCGAACTGGGCAAGGTCAAAATGGTCATAACCAACTTCCATGCATTCAAGCCACGTGAACATTTGGCAGCTGGGAAGTTGACCAAGGATATTCTGAAGCAAAAAAACGATAGTCCCTTTACCGAGACCCCCGACCAGATGGTGCGGCGAGTCTGCCGGGAATTGGGCAATAAGAAAAATATCGTCGTTATCAACGACGAGGCCCACCACTGCTACCGGCGCAAGACCGAGGCCGACGAAGAAAAGCTGACCGGCGATGAGCGTCGTGAGGCCGAACAACGCGAAGAAGAAGCCCGCATCTGGATTACCGGGCTGGAAGCTGTCAAGGAAAAGATCGGTGTCAAGGTGGTGTATGACCTGTCGGCCACACCCTTCTTCCTGCACGGCTCGGGTTACTCGGAAGGGACACTCTTTCCCTGGGTTGTCTCGGATTTCTCACTGATCGACGCCATTGAGTCGGGTATTGTCAAGGTACCGCGTGTCCCGGTGGCGGACGACTCGATGATCGGGGAGCAGCCTACTTACCGCAACCTGTGGTTGCGCATCCGTGATCACCTTCCCAAGAAAGGACGCAAGACCGATGAATTTGTCGGTGATCCGGTATTGCCGGCCGAGTTGGAAGGAGCGCTGCAAAGCCTGTACAGCAATTATGTGAAATATTTCAAACAATGGGAACAGAATATCGAAGGGCGCGAGCGCGGCCTGACCCCGCCGGTCTTCATCGTGGTATGCAACAACACGAACGTATCCAAGATGGTTTTTGACTACATCGCCGGCTGGGAGAAGACTCTGCCGGACAGAACAATTGTCAACGTGCCGGGAAAACTGGAATTATTCAGCAATGTGGCGGATGGCAGCTGGAGTGCCCGCCCGAACACAATCCTGATCGACAGTCAGCAATTGGAATCTGGCGAGGGGATGAGCGACGAATTTAAAAAAATCGCCATCGTTGAAATCGAAGAGTTCAAAGACGAGTACAGGGCGCGCTTCCCTGGCCGGGACGCCGAAAGCCTGACCGACGAAGACATCCTGCGCGAGGTGATGAACACGGTCGGCAAGCCCGGTAAGCTAGGCGAGCAGGTGCGCTGTGTGGTCTCCGTCTCAATGCTGACCGAGGGTTGGGATGCCAGCACCGTGTCACACATCCTAGGTGTACGGGCGTTCGGGACGCAGTTGTTGTGCGAGCAGGTCGTCGGCCGGGGGTTGCGTCGGCGGAGTTATGCCGCCAACGAGGAGGGAAAGTTCGAGCCAGACTATGCCGAGGTGTACGGTGTCCCGTTTTCGTTCATACCCAGCGCCGGCTCGGCCACGGACCCGAAACCGGGTCCCATGCCGACCCGGGTGCGGGCCCTGGAAGAACGTTTAGCCCTCGAGATGACCTTCCCACGCCTTATTGGCTACCGTTACGAGTTAAAGGGCGAGCGCCTGAAGGTGGAATTCACACAGGATTCCCGGATGGCACTCTCCACTGCCGATGTCCCGACCAGGACCGAGATGCAATCCATCATTGGGGAGTCGAGTTTCCATGACCTGTACGGGTTGAAGGACAAGCGCCTGCAGGAGCTGGATTTCCGCCTGTCGGCATTGCTGTTGGAGCGAAAACTTCCAGACGCTGAGGGCAACCTCAAGCCCTGGCTGTTCCCGCAATTGACCGGCGTCGTCCGACGCTGGCGAGAGGAATGCCTGACCTGCAAGGACAATGCCTTCCCGCAGATGCTTCTGATGGTGGAGTTCGCTAATAATGCAGTTGAGAAGATCTACCAGGCCATCGTAGCTTCCGCATCGGAAGAGAAGACATTGTTGCCCATCCTACGTCCATTCGATACGATCGGCTCTACCCGCTATGTGGATTTCGATACTACCCGTAATGTGTACCGTTCCCGTCCGGACAGGTGCCACATCTCGCATGTGGTTCTCGACAGCGGCTGGGAAGCCAAACTGGCCGAGACGCTGGAAGAGATGGATGAGGTGGTGTGCTACGCCAAGAACTTCCAGCTAGGCTTTGCTGTTCCATACACATTGGACGGCCAGGAACATTCTTATATCCCCGATTATTTGATTAACCTGAATGATGGCCATGGACCGGAAGACCTGCTGCACCTGATCCTGGAGGTCAGCGGCGAGGCGAAGAAAGAAAAGGCCGCAAAGGTTTCCACAGCGCGTACCCTTTGGGTACCGGCAGTCAACAACCACGGCGGTTTCGGTCGCTGGGCATTCATTGAGATTGTCGATCCGTGGGAGGCTAAAAATACTATCCGTGCTTTCCTTAGAGGGGAACAGATGGATGATGTTGGTCCATTGCTTCGATAGAAAAAAAGGACTTTCATTATGGCGTACGAATCAGTAAAAGTCTATGAAATTGTAGAACGGGCAGTCAGTCATAACTGGAGTCTTCCAGAATTCCAGCGCGGTTTTGTCTGGACGTCAACCCAGGTACGCGATCTGGCTGAATCTCTGTGGTTGAACTATCCGATTGGTAGCCTGCTCGTTTGGAATAGCAAACAACCTATCCAGACAAAAATGGCAAGTGATGCACAATTGCCTTCTTTGTGGGTTGTAGATGGCCAGCAGCGCGCGACTGCACTCTGTATTCTCTTTGGTCGGAAACCATACTGGTGGCCAAGTGGGGATTTATGGGATCAGACTTTAAAGAAATATGATATACGTTTTGATATTGATGCAAAGGAACCGCCGTTTTTCTGGGTAGCCAACGCAGCGATTCGGAAAGTCAAGGGTGATCGTTATGTTCATCTTTCGAAATTATTGACACTTGATGTCAATAAGGACCAGGATCAACAGGTTCTACAGACCCTTGCGAAAGATATAAAATTGCAGGGACTATGCGATGGATTGGACGCGATGGAAGTTTATACACGTCTTGACCGCATACGGAAAATTCGAGATCTTGACGTGGTAACAATTGCCATTGACCAGGAACTTGAGGATGTCGTCGAAATATTCTCTCGGTTAAATAGCAAAGGGACACGTGTGACGGAGGCAGATATCTATCTGGGTGTCGTAGCAGCCCGTACTCCGGGCTGGGTCCACAGTACTTTCCTGCCATATCTGACCAAACTCAAGGATGCCGGCTTTGATATCAGTCCCAACTTATTATTCAGGACAGTTACGGCGATTGGCTCAAAAAAAGTACGTTTTAAAGATATTCAGGATAGCTTTTGGGATCAGGTTGGTCTCAATAAAAAAGAGGATGATTCCGTAACAATCTGGGACAGAACAACAAACGCCTGGGAAAATTTAATCGTCCGTTTCCGGGATTATGGTATCTTAAGCAATGATCCAATGCCAACTGAGGCAGCATTAGTAACAATAATTGCCGTAACTGACAAATTTCATGAGGCTGCCTTTGAACCCGCTCTTTATTGGTTTCTAGAGGCATCGCGTTTTTCACGATATAGTGGTTCAGGAACATCATCGCTGGAAGAAGACCTGCGTGATATAGCTGATGCGAAAACTCTTTCAGAAGCAGTTACGCGTTTGCTCAGACGTTTCCAGCACGACACTCCATTACAGGCTGAGGATTTCTTAAGAGACTACATTGACAGCCGTTTTGGGCGCTTTTTCTTATATCTGCTGGTCTATCGAAATAAGGCTTTAGATTGGGATAAAACTGGTCAAAGGCTTGGTTTTGAGGGGGTTAACTTATTAACAGATTATCGACCACAATGGCATCACATCTTCCCCAAGAAATATTTGGAAGGCAAAATACCCGATGACAAAATCAATGCACTTGCGAATATTGCCGTGATTGGACCAAGCATTAATATCCGCATCAGCGCTAAAGCGCCGATGAACTATATCAAGAAGTACGAAATAACATCTGCGAAACTGTCCCAACAGTTTATCTCTTCTGATATTCAATCACTTCCCCTTAGTAAGTATGAGCAATGGCTGGAAAACCGCGCCAGCAAACTGGCAGAGATTGGTAATGGTTTTCTGGACGAATTACGACAAGGATTGAATCATGCCTCGTAAAAAGAAACCAGTATCCACCATCTCTCGACGTCGCTCGGGGCCAACTCCCATCTCATCCCACACCCACGCTGACACGCGCCCCAACATCCCGACCGAGGAGCTGCGCGACTTCATCACCGAGGACGAGAAGAAGCCCAAGACGGTTCTCTACCCGCGCGACCCATCGCTCGACCCGCAGCTGGTCTGGAAGGGCAAAGACGAACAGGATGCTGCCGACCTGGGCGTCCCATCCGTACCGGTCTACATTCAGGAACATATTAAGCCGCAGGCGATTGTAGAGCTGGTGCGGGCGGAAGCCAAAAAGGGCGCGCCCCAACAGCCGATGCTCTTCGCCGACTTCAACGGCCTGCCCTTCGAAGAGCGCGTGGACTTCTACCACCACGATCAGCATTGGACTAACAGAATGATCCTGGGCGACTCCTTACTGGTAATGACCTCCCTGGCCGAAAAGGAGGGACTCAAGGGCAAGGTCCAGATGATCTACCTGGACCCACCCTATGGTATCAAGTTTGGCTCAAACTGGCAGGTCTCCACACGTAAGCGTGAAGTGAAGGACGGCAAGGTCGAGGACGCCACCCGCCAGCCCGAGCAGGTGAAGGCTTTTCGCGACACTTGGCAATTGGGCATCCATTCTTATCTGGCCTACCTGCGTGACCGGCTGGTTGTGGCGCGCGAATTACTCACCGAGAGTGGCAGTATCTTTGTGCAGATTGGCGACGAGAATGTGCATTTGGTGCGCAATATTTTGGATGAAGTGTTTGGAAGCGGAAATTTCATTTGTATGATTTCGGTCCAAAAAGCGCCTTACGCTACCAGCAATACACTTGCACCAGTTTTAGACTACTTACTTTGGTATGCCAAAGATGCCACTAAAGTCAAGTATCGAACCTTGTACAAGGACAAGACCGATATTTCGTCCATTGATTTGTATAGATTGGCTTTATCGGATGACGGGCAGAATTTTCGAACGCTAAATAAAGATGAGATGGATGGTGGAATAATTCAAGATAATTGGCGCAGATATAGACTCGTTTCCCTCATTTCTCAAGGCGCGGCATCAGAGAATCAACCTTTTATCTTTGAAGGTGTAACTTATTTACCACCATTATCAAGCCACTGGAAAATAAAAGTTGGCAATTTAGGTCGCGTTGCATTCGCTTCCAGAATTCAAAAAACTCCAAACTCAATTCAATATCGTGGTTTTATCGATGATTTCCCTGTCTCAATACTCAATAATATTTGGACTGACACAATTACTGGTAGTTTCATGGAAGACAAAATTTATGTTGTCCAAACAAATCCGAAAATTATCGAGCGTTGTATGCTGATGACCACTGACCCCGGCGACTTGGTGCTCGATCCCACCTGCGGCTCCGGCACTACCGCCTATGTTGCCGAGCAGTGGGGACGACGTTGGATCACGATTGACACCTCGCGTGTCGCCATCGCCCTGGCACGTACGCGGCTCATGTCCGTCCGTTTCCCTTATTATCTGCTGGCTGATTCATACGAGGGGCGCAAAAAAGAGCGCGAACTCAATCCCCTTCCCACCGTGGGCGAAGCTCCAGAAGAAAACGCAATCACGGGGACAGGTGAGGGAGATCTCCGCCACGGCTTCGTCTACAAGCGTGTGCCGCACGTCACCCTTAAGTCCATCGCCAATAACGAAGAGATTGACGTCATCCACGCCAAATACCAGACGAACCTTGAAGAATTGCGCACGAAAATTAATAAAGCCGCAGTGAAGAAATGGGAAGAATGGGAAATCCCACAAGAAGCCTCAAACGACAATCAAAAATTAGAAATGGTCCATTTGCTGGGTGATTACTAGGACTTACGGAAAGATCGCCAGCGCGAGATTGACGCCTCCATCGCCCGGAATGCCGACACTGAGTTCCTCTACGACCAGCCTTATGAAGAACCCCGCCGTATCCGCGTCGCTGGGCCATTCACTATCGAAAGCCTTTCTCCGCACCGCGTCCTGGTTCCCGACGACCCCGCCACCTCCTTCCGCGAAGATGCCCTCAACACTCAGGACTTTGTTGGAATGATCATTGAGAACCTACGGGCATCCGGAGTCCAGAATACTATCAAGAAGGAACGGCTGAAATTCGACCGTTTGGAACCCTACGCTGGCACCTGGATCCACGCCGTCGGGGAATACACAGAAAAGGATGGTAAATCGCGACGCGTGGCCGTCAGCATCGGCCCCGAACTCGGCACCGTCAGCCCGGAACAGGTCAAGGAAGCCGCCAAGGAGACTGTGGCAGGTATCGGCTTCGACCTTCTCATTGTCTGCGGCTTCGCCTTCGACCCACATGTCTCGGAAGAAGCTAAGCGCTATGGAAAGTTGACCGTCCTGCCAGCGCACATGAACCCCGACCTAGCCATGGGCGATGAGCTGCTCAAGAAAACCGGTACCGGCAACCTGTTCATGGTCTTCGGCGAGCCGGATCTTGAGATAAAAAAGAAGGACGGCAGGATCACCGTCCATCTCAAAGGCCTGGACGTTTACGACCCAACGACCGGCGAAGTCCGCTCCAACTCTACCGACGATATCGCCTGCTGGTTCATCGATACAGACTACAACGAAGAAACATTCATCGTCCGCCACGCCTACTTCACCGGCGCCGACCAGCCATACGAAAAGCTCCAGCGCGCTCTGCGGACAGAGATTGACGAGTCCGCCTGGAGCGCGCTGTATTCAACCACATCCTATCCGTTTGAGAAACCCAAAAGCGGTAAAATCGCCGTGAAGGTGATCAATCACTATGGGGATGAAGTGTTGAAGGTTTATTCGGTTTCGTAGACTTCCACCTCCACCCTAAAGATTGCATTGAAGAGTGTCGAATGATAAAACTTCAAAACAAACGCACCAACTTTAGACCTAAAGCACGCCTCTTGCTTCTCCTGGGGGACCAGCTGATCCGCGATCCTGGCATAGCTGTGTTCGAGTTGGTTAAGAATTCGTACGATGCCGATTCCCCGGACGCCTTAGTTTTGATGGAGCAGATAGAGGATCCCGACAAAGGACGAATTGTTGTGGAAGATTCTGGAACCGGGATGGATTTCAAAACTATCACAAATGTCTGGCTTAAACCTGGAACGGATTATCGCAAACTACAACAAGCAGCCGGAAATAGAACACCAATCTTTCACCGTTTGCCTTTAGGTGAAAAGGGGGTAGGCCGTTTTGCTGCACACAAGCTTGGGCGTAAGATATCTTTGGTTTCGCACAAAAAAGGTCATCCGGAAGTGCTTGTTGAAATTGATTGGGAGGATTTCAACCAGAATAAAGCCTTATCAAGTATTCCAGTATATGTCATTGAGAGGGAACCGGTTGTTTTCACCAAAAATCGAACTGGAACGCGAATAGAAATTACCCATCTTTGGCAGACTTGGGATCGCAGAATGGTTCGAAAACTTGCTCGTTCGGTGAACTCAATCTGTTCGCCATTCGATAAAAAAGGTGAATTCAGAGTCAAATTCAAATTGCCCGATAATGATGATTGGTTGAAGGATCTCTTATCAGTACAGACTATCATGGAGCATGCCCTTTTCAAGGCGCACTGCGAATTATCTGATGAAGAGATTAGCTACTCGTATGAATTTAAACCCTACCCTGCAATGCGAGATGTGATCGGGCGCAAACTTAGCTATAAAGAAAAGTCGCCTAAGAAAATACATCCTGATGTGATTAAGAAAGAGGTTGGGAGTTTCACGGTTGATTTGTCCGTGTTTGACAGAGAGCCAGCCGTTTTAGAGTTAGGCGTTACAGACCGCAAGGGGTTAACAGAGTTTCTGGATCAAAATGGCGGGGTCCGGGTATACCGCGATAATGTACGCGTGTATGATTATGGAGAGCCCGAGAATGACTGGCTAGATCTTGATGCCAGACGGGTAAATATTCCTGCGTCAAGGATCAGTAATAATATAGTTCTTGGAGCGGTATCGCTGAACCTTCAAACAAGTAAGGGATTAATTGAGAAGACAAACCGCGAAGGTTTTGTAGACAACCAAGCATCTCAGGCTCTCAAAGCTGCTGTCATTTATATAATTACTCAAATAGAAGCTGAACGCAAAAAAGATAAAGAGCGTATTCGCAACGCTTACGGGCGTACCCAGGCACAAAAGACACGCGAAACAGTTCTCGAAGAATTGACAGCTCTCCGCCAGATCATACAAAAAAGAGGGTTGGAAAAAGAAATTGGCGGCCTGATAGACCGGGTTGAAGCTGATTACATGTTGATTCGGGATCGTTTCATCAGCAGCGCCAGCACAGGGTTGAGCCTCTCTGTAGTAATTCACGAGGTCGAAAAAGGCATTGCCGAACTAAAAAAAGTAGTCGAACATGAACCGGTCAGTGAAAATATCAGAGAGCTTACAAAGCATCTTGCTGACCTTGTTGAAGGATTTGCTGCTCTGATAAGAAAGTCAGGTAGAAGTAGAGAGAAGGTCAGCGATCTGATCAAAAATGCTGTTTTTAATACCCAACTTCGATTGAAACTTCATGGAATTGTTTTGGAAGTCGATCTAGGTCTGGAAGATTATGAAGTATTTTGTAGCCGTCGACTGGTTATATCAACTCTGATGAACCTTATCGATAATTCAATATGGTGGTTGGACAATAAATGGGGAGAAGTTCCTGGCAAAAAGAGAATTTATATTGGTACATCCAGAAAATTAGGGGGAGACCCTGCCATCGTTATAGCAGATAATGGGCCAGGATTTATAGATGCGCCCGAAGAATTAATACAACCCTTTTTCAGTCGAAAGCCAGACGGCATGGGTTTGGGGTTACATTTAGCAGATCAAGTAATGAAAGCACATGGGGGCCGTATAGAATTCCCCGAAAAAGAATTATTGGCTCTACCCAAAGAATATGTTGGAGCAGTAGTAGCCCTTGTGTTCAAGGAGAATGAATCGTGATAGGCCTGCGAGGGGTTAGAGTATTACTTGTTGATGATAGTCTTGATGAAGCTCTCCCTGTAATCAAAGCTTTTGCAAAAAAAGGAATTCCGTTAGCGTACTTTGATGGGAATATCAACGATCTGCCAACAGGAAGGGAGAAACTCAAGGGCGTCCGCTTGGCAATCCTGGATATGGATCTGGGTGGGACAGGTGATACGCCTGACAACAAGATTTCTACCTTGATAGCCAGATTACAGGCAATACTCGCAATCGATAATGGCCCTTATACAATGATTGCCTGGACAAAACATGCAGAACTGGTGGATTTATTAGGAACTAAATTGTTTGCACTTTATAAGGCGGCCGATAAGCAAGAAGATAGGGTCCCATTGCCTGTCGTGTGCATCAGGTTTGAGAAAATAGATTTTAGGACCGGGGCAGATTTTGATATAGCGAAACTATCTTCCTGCGTAGAGACAGAACTAAAACGCTCTATCCCGTTAGGCATAATGCAAACCTGGGAAGAGAAATGTTTGAGAGCCGCCACTGGGGTGACTAATAGCCTGTCTGATATGATTGCAACACAAGACGATGATCTGGCATCATGGAGAGAAAGTTGGAACAAGGGCTATTTAGGCGTGTTGATTTCTCTGGCAAGAGAAGAGATTGGGGACGACAATCTCAGCAATGAGACATTCCTAAAGGCGCTATTCGGCGCGTTAAATCCATTGCATGTTGATTTTCTTGAAACAGACCATGCGCCTCTGCCAGATTTACCAGATGGAATTATCACCCAGCCAGAAAGAGGCGCGAGAGCGTCAAATCCTCTTGCCGGGAAAATAAACACCAAATTGCATATTTCATTTGAGAATGTAGATCTATTTCAACCCGGCAATATTTATAAACTAGCTGATTGTGGTCATGTCTTATCACTGCAGCCTAAAGTAATATTTGAACATTTTGTACAAGATGAGCATAAGGAAAACGAGGGGTTGTTTAATCAGACCGTGCCGGTTTTATTGGAAGTAAGTGCCTCTTGTGATTATGCTCAGAATAAAATTAAGCTGACCAAGTTTTTGGCTGGTTTAATTGTGCCCCAAATCGAGATTAAGAAATTCAAGCTAACAGGTGGAGCCATTCTATCTTTGAACCCACTTTGGATTAAAGAACAAGATTGTTGTATTATGCTCAGCTCCCAACATTTGATTTCCCTGGAATTAAATCGGGCAAAAAAACTTAAAGTGTTTGCCCGTTTGCGAAGTCAGTGGTTGGTAAATGTTCAATTCTGGCTGGGTCAACAGATAAGCAGACCTGGCGTTGTAATGTTGAAGTAGGGTTTAAGGTGTGAATGACACTTCAGGGAATAGAACCCTTCTTGATCTTGAACCTGAAGATATTTACATCAAAGATATTATCGTAGGATTAGGGAGTAAATCACGTAAGTAATAATTGGATCTTTTTCTCTTGACGCACACGAGTCTGTCACCTATACTGACTTTTGACGTTAATCCTTGCTTTTGGAATCCGACTAATGACAAATAATTATATATTTAAGGGAATAGATTTATTTTGTGGTATAGGTGGCAGCAGTCTGGGCGCCCAAGATGCAGGTGTTCAGATCTTAGCCGGTTTTGATATGTGGCAACTTGCAGGCAATGTGTATAAAGTAAATTTCCCGAAAGCGAAGTTTTACCCGTATCGTTTACAGGATATCAATCCTCTTAGCGTTAAAAATGAATTAGGTGAAATCGATCTGATACTGGCATCACCAGAATGTACCAGTCACAGTGTGGCGCGCGGAAATCGAGAAAAAGATAAAGAGAGTCTTAATCTGGCATACGAAGTACTTCGATTTGCAGATGTACTCAATCCCCGGTGGATTGTGATCGAAAATGTCACCAGTATGAAACGTTGGGATAAATACCCTGATTTCCTAAAAAGGTTAGGGGACAAATACAAATATCTTGAACAATCGCTTATTGCCAGCGATTTTGGAGTGCCACAAAGTCGGAGGCGATTATTCATAATTTGTGATCGAGAGCAAAAACCAACCCCCATTACACCTCCCCAAAATATAACTGCAAGATTTGCGTCCCAAGTCCTGAGCATGAATGGAGTTTACAACTTCTCTCCCCTGGAAACCAAAAAACGTGCGAGAGCGACAATCGAACGTGCTTACAGGGCTTTCAAGGTGTTGGGAAAAAAAGAACCGTTCCTCCTGGTTTATTACGGATCTGATGCTGCGGGAGGCTGGCAACCACTTAATGTTCCTCTTCGCACCATCACCACTATAGATCGTTTTGCGTTAGTCAAGCCTAAAGGGACTGGTAAAGGACATCTTATGCGAATGCTGCAACCTCCAGAGTTGCAGGCAGCTATGGGTTTTCCAGAAGAATTCAACCTGACTGAGGGCACTAGGCGAGATAAGATTCACATGCTTGGGAATGCTGTCTGTCCCCCTGTGATGAAAGCAATTATCCATTCGCTAACGGGATTACCAGAAGAGGTTCCGGAAGATGGACTTAAGATCATTTAAGGATGATGAGCTGATTTCCTTACGAGCTGAGGTAGAGCGAGAAATGCGTTCGCGAGGCATTCGTTTTTCTGTTGGGGAAATTGGAGAGGCTCTGGCAATCAAGTACTTTAACTCGACTCCCGGGCTATCGAATCTAAAAGATACATCGGCCGGGACCAAAAATGTAGATGCGGTGTCAAGAGATGGGGATCGATATTCAATAAAAACAATTCAAAAAGCGAAGAAAACCGGAACGGTCTATCCAGACGATCGGGATCGTGACAGACAATTGTTCGAGTATTTATTGATAGTCAAATTAGCTCCAGACTTCAGCCTCGAAGCTCTTTATCGATTTTCCTGGATTCAGTTTCTGAAAGTACGTGCCTGGGATAAGAGAATGAATGCGTGGTATGTGCCCGTAAGTGGAAACCGTCTTGGCCAGGGTACATGCCTGTTCTGCCAGCCCGAAACAAATAAAGTGCCAGGAGAAAATGTCTGACAGCACACCTTATCGGCTAGATTGGATAAATGACGAACGAAGTATCCAATCCTTTCGTGACAGCTTAATTGTGTGGGGGCAAATTAATTTCCGTTCCTTTCCGTGGCGTATGACGCAAGATCCATATCATACGTTGATCGCTGAGGTTATGCTACACCGGACTCAAGTGGCTCAGGTTGTTCCAATTTATCAAGATTTTATAAAACAATACCCTAATCTTAAATCACTTGCTCGTGCCAGCCTAGCTGACTTAACCAAGGAACTAACCCCATTGGGGCTTCACTGGAGAGTCAATCTTATCTATAAAATGGTACAGACCCTGGCAATAAAATTTAACAATTTTGTGCCTCAAGAAAAAACGGATTTACTTTCCCTGCCAGGAGTAAATGAATATGTCGCTTGCGCAGTTCGATGTTTTTCGTGGAATATGCCGGAAGCGATTGTCGACACAAATACCGTGAGAATCGTTGGCCGGATATTTGGTTGGGAAGTTAAGGACTCTTCTCGACGAAACAAAAAATTCCGTATGATATTAGCCACACTGGTAGATAAAGTTTATCCGCGTGTGTACAACTATGCTTTGCTTGATCTTGCTCATCTCATTTGTACCAAAAGACAGCCTCCTGCTTGTGACATATGCCCGATTGTTGGATTTTGTATGACAGGACAGGCATTCAAGCATTCGTTATAAAAGGGTTATCAGTTATGGCAGAAAGAGATCAGATGTTAATTGCGCTGGTACGTGAGGTTTTAGGACCACGTGATGGGCCTCATGAAATATTACCTGAGGAGCAAGATCCCAGGGTGGAATACATCACCGGCGTTCTTGAACCTGTTTCGGCATCCAGCGCTGAGGAAAGAATTGAAGATAATATTGATGAAGTAGTCGAAGAAACAAGTGGCGAGGAAGACCAGGACACTCAGGGGTATGTTGGCTCGCCCGGGGTGTTTTCACCAGCATTAGATCCCAAAGCATTACCGCGCTCAATCGGATTATCTTTCACGGTAGAAGCAAATTCAAACCCGCGAATTGAGGTTTGCGTGACATGGGCACGCTATTACCTGGAACAGAATGGCTGGCATCGATATCCAACTGGCTATCTTAGTGATGTTTTAGATATATCTCAACCCTTAATTGACTGGGAGGCGTCACCAGGGGTTCGCCTTCATATGCGGTCTCGTCAACTGATTCCCGGATCATGGCGGGTTTCTGTTTTTCTTATCAATTGCTCGCCAATTGCAAGTGGAGATCGTCCTTCTACAAGCGAATATCTGTTCCAACCACAAATACGTGTCCATGTACTCGATGGGACAAGGCTTGTACCTGTTCGCCATCTGGATGAATCGACTGTTCAATCTGAAGAGCAGTCCATTGATCACAAGGAAGACATTTCTCTAGCCTTATTGTATCGTCAGAGAACCGCCTTTGCTCGCGGCCATATGTGCGGAGCTATGTGGAAAGAGATTGACCCTGAGCAACCTTTTGAGGTACCTGATAGACCAACGGAAGCTCCTTTTTCATGGACGGATTTGGGTGCTATCGTCGCATCAGAACAAAGCAAATTTACACCAGCTGATGTTCGCACAGAATTAATCCCAATATATCTGGTTCAGACACCTGACATGGATTGGCTCGCAGAGTATGGGGCTGCTCCCGAACTGAATCCAGCTATTTTAGCTGAAACGTGGGAGCCTGAACGGCTAAAGAATGCGTTACAGCCCCTGGTTAGCGGCTACCAAACCTGGCTTCAGGGCCAACAAATTCTCATGAGGCGGCTTGAACCTGCCTTTCAGAATGTGGCCCAGGTCCATATTCAGGAATGTACTCAAGTGGCAATTCGGATTCAAGAAGCAGTTGACCTCCTTAGTGTTGATGAAAACGCTAGGCTGGCATTTTGTTTTGCCAATAAAGCGATAGACATGCAATCCCGCTGGAAAAACCCTCAAAGCCCTCTATCGTGGCGCCCCTTCCAGCTTGCATTCATATTATTGAATATTCCTCCACTTGTGAATCCTACCCATCCAGATCGGAATATCTGTGATCTTCTGTGGTTCCCTACAGGTGGTGGTAAAACCGAGGCCTACCTGGGGTTGACCGCCTTTGTGCTGGGATTGAGGCGTTTACGAGCTAAAAATTATGAGTATGGGCAGGATCGCACGGGTGCAGGCGTGGGAGTGCTGTCTCGTTACACTCTGCGCCTGCTTACGATACAACAATTCCGCCGCGCCTTGGGTGTTATTACGGCTTGTGAGCGCCTTCGGGTCATGGGTGCGGGTCAAGGGAATACGGTCGGTTGGCGTCCTCAGGCGTGTAACAGGAATGATAATTTTCTTTGGGGAGGTATCCGGTTTTCAGCGGGTCTTTGGGTGGGTGGCGGTGTCACACCGAATAGTCTAATGAGTATTGGTCCGATGCCTGTGCCCCCTGCCGGTCCAGGATTTATGATGATTGCTGGGGCATTAGATATTCTGCGCGGCCTCCGGCCTGGCTACAATGGCCCCGACATTGAACTTAGCAGATATATCCAGCAGGTTCGCAATAATATACAAGTGGAAGGTGAGCCAGCCCAAATTACGCAGTGCCCGTGTTGTCATACAAATCTTGCAATATCGAATGAGGGCCTGGGTTCAGGTGCGCATACTTTACACTTTGTATATCAGGGCGGTAATCCAACGATTCCACCTGTAAATATGCTTACACCCCGCTCACCTGCTCCAACTTTGGTGATTAATTCAGTAAATGTAACAGTACACCCGTCACCCGGCTTCAGAACAATCTCAATAAATTTCACTATTCCAGATAGGGTCCATTTCACTTCTGAGAATATAGATGACTGGTGGGAACAAACAATCAAGCCTGCTTTGGGATCTAATGTTCAGCTGCAATCTGCGAGGCCTGCTCGCCCTGGTTATTTCATTCTGAAATATTCCACAAATCAAAACAGCTCGAAACAAAGCGATTTCGACATATATTGTCCAAACCCGGAGTGTGAATTAAATCAATCCCTCTGGGCAGAACAGGTTCCCGAGCCCCGTGACCGTGAAGGTGTTCATACAAATGTTGTTCGTAATGCGATGCTAGGACGATCAACAAGAGCTCATATACCTGACCCGGCTGTTGTTCTAACGGATGGATTGTTATGGCAGGATGTCCCAGCACCGTTCCGGCATGAGCAGAGTAAAAAATGGTCGACACGTATTCCTATCCCTGCTCTTACCGTAGACGACCAGATATATCATCGTTGCCCATCAGTTGTTATTGCGACTGTAGATAAATTCGCACGACTGGCCTTTGAACCTAAAGCCGCCTCCCTTTTTGGGAATGTAACCCATTACCATAGCCGGTGGGGATATTATCGGGCATGGTGTCCACCGAATGATGGTTCCCAACAGACCAGACTCAGAGAGCATCCTGCAGGTCGTAGTACTGGCAACCCATTGCATCGTGATGTGCACCCATTTTTACCTCCTGATTTGATCCTTCAGGATGAGTTGCATCTGATTGAAGGTCCATTGGGTAGCATGGTGGGACTTTATGAAACCGCGATTGACCTGTTGAGCCAGAGAATGATCGGGAACCAAATAGTGCTTCCGAAATACATTGCCTCAACTGCTACTGTCCGACAAGCGGAGGCCCAGGTTCAATCGTTATTCAATAGAACGCTGACTCAGTTTCCCCCATCTGCAATCTCGGCGGATGAGCGTTTCTTCGCGACTGGAAATGAATCTCACCCCCTTGATACCAGCCGGCCAGGCCGGTTATATACAGCTATATGTGCTCCTGGAAAAGGAGCGCAAACCCCTATCGTCAGGATCTGGTCTGCATTATTGCAAGGATCTTATGATCTATCCCGTATTGTTCCACAGGATGCAATAGATCCATTCTGGACACTTGTAGGCTACTTTAATGCGACCCGTGAACTGGCCGGAGCACTTTCGCTATACCGTCAGGATATTCCCGAAAGAATAGAGAGTAAAGCCGGAACCAATGCACGGCCTCTTGATGAAACACACAGGATGGAACTTTCCAGCCGTGCCAGCTCGATGAATTTACCCGCCCTCCTTCAAAAACTCGATCTTTCAATGCCTGGTGCACAGGATGCGGTTTTTGCAACATCAATGTTTGGAACGGGGGTGGATATAGATCGCTTGAGTTTGATGGTAGTTCATGGTCAGCCTAAAACCACTTCTTCATATATCCAGGCAACGGGTCGCGTAGGACGCAAAGTCTGTGGTTTGATTGTCAGTTTCTTCCGGGCAAGCAGGCCAAGAGACCTGGATCACTATGAATTTTTCACTGGATACCATCGTGCGCTGTATCGCTATGTTGAGCCGGTAACAGTTGCGCCATTTTCTCCGCGCGCGCGGGAACGTTCTTTAGGGCCGTTGGCGGTGGTATTACTACGGCAGGCTCGTTTTTTAAATGGAATTCCTGTAAACGACCAGTGGCGTATTCAACAACGTACTGGTAGCACATTCAATTCTCAAGCCTATAGAATGGCAAATGCTCGCTTTGACCCCGAAGTGATGGCCATTCCCGAACTTTTTGAACTCAGGGCTAATGGTCAACCCATAAGCCGTAGGCCTGCTCCGGGTAGTACTTCGATTGAAACAGCTTCAGAGCTGGATCGTTGGAGAACTATAGCTGCCCTTCACCAAAATCCCGATCAGTTTGTCTATAATGAGCCGGCCATGTTACGACAACCACAACGCCATGTAGTATTAGGCGACGCCCAACATCGAGGACGCCTGGAAGAAGCATTTGAAAACGCTCCCCAATCACTTCGCGAGGTGGAAGAAACCACCGGATTCAAGGTTTAGATATGGCTCAAAGTTTGCGTCGCTCACAATTCGTAACCACATACGGTCCAGGAGCCATTTTGGAAGGCCCTGAAGGCCCCAAAATTATTCCTTCATTGGATCAGTCCGGGTTATTTAATTCTCGCGATCCCGAGGATTTTGAAATAACCGACAAGCGGCTTTCAAAGTCCTTGTTAGGTGGAGCTGGCATTGTCAGGTTGCCATCAAATGCTGAGTTGGGAGAAACTGAAGGCAGGTGGATTTACAATACAAAACGCTTTCCGTCCTGGTCATTATGCGTTCGACACAGAATCCTGTATCGAAAAACTCAGAGTGATGTGAAAGCCTGTCCGCGCTGTGATGGTTTTTCGACGCCAAATGACGCTTGGTCTCAGGCAAATCGGCAGGCGATCCGCTTTGTTCTTGCCTGTCCCCAAGGGCATCTGGATGATGTGGATTGGATTGGCCTGGTACATCAGAATAATCCCGGCTGTACGCCTTCTTACCTAATATGGCGAGGGGGAGGCGGGGCACTTCGAAACATTACTATACAATGCCCGATTTGTAATCGCTCCATAAATCTGGGAACAGCTTACTCGCGTACATGGCGATGTTCAGGGAGATTCCCCGAACGGGAACCTGTTTCAGGTTCGCAACCGGTTCGCCCTGGGTGCAGTGCAGAGGCTCGTATTTTGCAGCGTGGTGCTGCCAATCTCAAAATTTCTGAAATTCAGACGGCACTTACTATTCCACCGCGTGATACCAGGCTGCATCGTTTACTTGAGATTTCGGCGATTCAAATCGCTTTGGAAATTGGTAAACCAACCAATAAAAACGAATTCGTTGGATTGCTCAAAACTCTGGTAACTAACGGTCGTATCTCACAGGCTATTGTGGATGAAATCCAGATCTTCGATGAACGCACCTTAATGTCAGCGATAAATGATACGATGGCGGGTAATTTGCCTGCCGACATGCATTCATTACGGCTTGAAGAATTTCGGGCACTGAAAGAATCAGCGACTAATGGCCATCCCCCTCAACCATCATCTCAACCCGGAGGTCCTCCACAGTTCGAGGTTGTTCAAAGTCAGGTCCGCACAATATCCAGTCGAGGAGGACATCAGCTCAGAATTACTCCCGTAAACCGCTTGAGAGTAGTTATGGTCCAAACGGGTTACAGGAGGGTGCCCGGAGGAGATCCACTCAATTCCAGTATTGTTACTACTTCATTTTCACACAATGGCCGCAACTGGTTTTCTGGCGTCGAATTATTTGGGGAAGGTATTTTCATCGATCTTGATATTGAAAGTAATCCTGCCAATAGTTTGCAACTATCAGGAGAGATTTCCATGACATGGATGGATGCCTGGATAAATCCACAAAACTATTCAAGCCGATCATTAATTGGAGAAGACCGCAATCAGCTACATCCCGTCTTCGTATGGTGGCATACTCTTGCACATCGGGTAATAAATGCCCTTTCTGTTGATTCTGGATATTCCTCGGCAGCGATTAGAGAGCGAATTTTTATTGATATAGATACAGACAGAGGGCAAGCCAATGGAGGAATTTTATTGTATACGACCCAACCCGGGGGCGACGGCACATTAGGTGGCCTTATAGCACTTGTTCCCGACTTTGAACGTGTACTCAATGGCGCTTTACGTAATATTGATGCCTGTTCAAATGACCCGCTTTGTAGTGAGGAGAGATTTAGTAAAGGAAAGTACAATGGTGCTGCCTGTTATGCATGTAGTCTGATTTCAGAAACATCCTGCGAGCACCGTAATATGCGCCTTGACCGTAACCTTTTGCTTCATAACCTGCCATGAATGACCAGATTTCTGTTGCTGTTACAGGGTTGGCCTGGATGGGTTCAGGTATCGGTTCCATTGAAACCGCAATGGAACGCCTGTTTCGTGAGGCTGACCACGAGATATTAATTACCTTGTATGCAATAAGTTCAGCAGCAGATGTCATTCTGGAATGGCTTGAAGCATCTCTGGAGAAGGGCATCTTGATTCGAATAGCAATAAATAAATTATCAGAACAACCTCCTGATGTCGTACTACATCTTGAAGCTTTAAGCAATAAGTATCCCCATCTTTATATCTATGATTTTAATGGTGAAGAGACACAGGATTTACATGCCAAAGTTATTGTTGCTGACCGTCAGGTAGCAATAGTTGGCTCCTCGAACCTCTCGCAACGTGGTTTTATCACGAATCATGAGCTGGCGTTGGTTGTTCGAGGACATAGTGTTGAAAATATAGCGACTGCATTAGATAAACTTTTTTCAAGCCCACTGTTAACCAAACATGTATCGTAATTCGCGTCAACAAAACTCATTGAGTCAAATAAATTTTTAATATTAGATTCCTTTGAACGAAATTACTATCCATAAATAACAAACCAATAAGATGAGTTAATTCAAATTGTGGGGAATATTATCGATAGCCATCTAAGAAGCGAACACCCTATCTGGGACGTCCTGTCATTCTCTTATTACCCCTGGAATCAGTTTAAATAAGACATTCATTATTAAATCATTACTAAGGCCTGCTTGCAGTTTTGGTAACAGTAACTTTTAGATAGCCCTAAAACTATAATAAAAGCCACTTGCAACAGAACGAGTTCTTGTGCTATATTGTTAGCACAAATGTTTGTATTAATATGAAAGGAAGATCCTTATGGTAAGAACTCCTAAAGGCTCGAACGAACGGCATCAAAAAATATTGGATTACCTCGAACAACGCGCCAAGAATGAGGGTTATCCCCCCTCGATTCGCGAAATCGGTAAGGCAACGGGAATCTCTTCGACCTCGGTGGTCACCTATTACCTTAATCAATTGTCCGAGATGGGCAAGATCAACCGGGATGCCAAGTATTCGCGCGCTGTGCGCCTGACCAACCCCAGCAACGCCGAGTTGGTCAAGATTCCCATTTTGGGACCCATCGCCGCCGGTATTCCCATCCTCGTCCCCGACGCCGGTCCGACCTACATCGGCGAAGAGGTGTATGGCGTCGATGTTGCCCGTAGCCTCCTGCCCCCGCAAGAGAAAGGCGTTCAAATCTATGCCCTCCGGGTAGAGGGCGATTCGATGATCGATGCCATGATCAACGATGGTGACATCGTCATCATAAAGCCTGCCGTAAAAGCCAATAACGGCGATATGGTCGCCATCTGGCTCCCTGCCCGGGACGAGACCACGCTCAAGTATTTCTACAAGGAAAAAGACGGCTATCGTCTCCAGCCCGCTAACCCAACCAAGGACCCGATTCACATTAGCAAGAACGAATCCCTGGAGATTAGAGGCAAGGTCATCATGGTCATTCGAAAAGTAAACGCTATGGTTACCTAGGAATGCCGGCGATATGATAAAGAATGACCTCCTTTTATGATCCCCCTTGTCACCTTTTTATCGAGTAGAAATAAAAACATCCTTTGTTCAGACACTGTAACTAGATATAAAACATCGTAGACGGCGCGCATCCGATGGTTAGGAATTAATGCAAATACTATCAGAGGACTGAAACGAGTGTGGGCTGTTGCGCCTAGCAGATCTCGAACCCCAAAATGCGAATAGGCATAAATTCACCTCCCATTCATCATTACCTCTGAATACCCCGTCACGCCATACTCCCCCTGAAATGCCAATATCCCTGGTATAAGCGACGATAAATTCGCTGACACCGTCACATAGACCTCGTGCCGACCGGCGTCTACGGTGATCCCTGTAACAGCCACACCAATATTTCGCCTTTGCAGGAAGGCCGAATTCATAGAAGCATACTCCTGCGCCGTAGCATACACATCCGGCAGGAAGCGGATCTCCCCTGTCTCCTGGTACAAGGCAACATCGATCCTTGATGCGGCAGCCAAGGCCGCCGCATCCGCCGCCTTGCCCACCTCTCCCCTCGCATAAACAATCCGCCCAATTTCGACTCCCACTGCCGTGAGCAGCAGCAGCCCGGTCAGGACCAGGACGAAGAAAACAGTCGTCTGACCCCTCTCCCCTTGTTTCCTCATGGCCGCCAGCCTTCCTGCCGGAAGGTGGCCTCGGCGGATACGGTGGTAATTGGTCCCAGGCCGAAGGTCTCACCGCCCGGCACGATCATCGGGATGTGGGCCGAGACGCGGATTTGCACCGTCGAACCCACCACCCCACCCGGCGCAAGCACGCTCACACTCGCATCCCGGATAATCGGCTGCCCCTGAAGCGCAGACTGCGCTGCAGCCGTGGCATCGCAGGGCGTACAGCCCTGGCTCGTCGCCCCGATGCGCGCCCCGTTGCGGGCGGCGTTTTCCACGATGGACAGCCCGTATAGGTACATCCCAAACTGCATCATCCCTAGGAACAAGATGATGGCCATGGTCACGATCAGGGCAAATTCCACAGCGCTCTGCCCCGCCGGCTTCATGCCAGCGGGATGGTGCACGGGCGGCACGTCCCCTTCGGGGATGATCAAGCCGCCTGGCCGGCCGCGTTGCTTCTTTTTGATCATGGAGCCTCCTTACGGGTAAAGCCGGCAGCTGTCCGGACTGCCGGCTTATAAATCGCGGTTAGCCGCCGCCGGCCATCAGGCTGGCGATGTGCTGGAAGAGGGAGATCAGGGCGTCGCGGAAGATGGCGATCACGATCAGGACGGCGACGATCAGGCCTGCCAGGATGGTGCCGAATTCCGCCGAGCCCTGCCCCTTTTCGCTGGGGCGAAAGAAAGGAAGCTTGATTCTCTTGAACATAGTTCCTCCAAAAAGTACTGAACTTAGAAATGGCGGCTGCGGGTGTCGTAGAGGGCGTGCGAGAGCAGCTCGCATGGGGAGATCCGCCCGTCCCGGTCCTCCGCCAACAGGCGGTAGTGCCGGCCCACCGGGATCGAGATGACAGACCGGTCCCGCTGCAGGCGCTTGCCTCGCATCTGCCAGTAGGGAACACCCTGCTCCAGTCGGCAGATGACCCGGCGCGCCTTGGCGAGCACGTGACTGGGTGCGCTCCCCACGGCGATGCTGCGCTGGGAGAAAAAGTCCGTCTGCGTGTCCATAAAGGATGGGCTACTTCATCCTGTTCACCCCCGAAGTACGGGGTTTCACCGGTGGCACTTCGAACAGATACAGCCGTTCGGCCTCCAGCGACGATCCGGTGACGGCCAGCCAGGCGAGCTTCGCCTCCAGGTCGAAGAACGGCCCGCAGGTCACGATGTTCATCTCCTGCACGGGCACGCGCTTCGGGCGGTCGCCGAGCAGGCCGACCTCGGCCTTCTGCAGGCGGCCGCGGCCGTGCACCTGGACGGCCTTCACGAACTGCGCCGGCAGGGCAGACGTCACGACCAGCTTGCGGCCGTCCTCACAGGGAGCGACGATGGCCTTGAAGCCGTTATCCTCCCACGAGGTGAGAGAAAGCAGCCTGGGAGGAGTGCCGAGCAGCCGTGCGGTCACGCCCGAGAGCCACTGGTGGGCATCCGGGACGCGCACCTCGCGCATGGCGTGGGCACGCTTCAGGCGCAGGTCCTGTTCCGCCCAGCGCGAGGCTTGCTCGCGGATGCCGTCGATGGCCTTGCGCTGGCGTTCATTGCCGACGGAGATCAAGGCGCCGAAGAAGATGACGGCGCCGAGCACGGCGATTGCGAATACGACATCTAACATGATGAATCCTTTCTCTAAATGGTTTGGTCAGGTTTGCCCAGGAGCTCGTCCAGGGTCTTGCGGAGCTTATGCAGGGCCCGCGGGCGCGAATCGGACAGACTGGCCGAGGCGAGCGCGGCCAGGAGCGCCACGAAGCCGAGGACCGGCCAGAGCATGAGGGACCTCGTCGCGGGCTGGCGCAGTGTCTTTGGAGTCTTTGGAACAACCACCGGTGCAGGGGTGGCGGCAGGCGGGAGAAGTGTCGCAGAGGGCGCCCGTGTGGGTTGCGGCAGGGGAGTCGGGGTGGCCGTGGAGGTGGAGGTCGCGGTCGGGGTCGGTCTGGGGGTGCGGGTGGGGGGTAGGGGAATGATCACCCAGCCCACCGCCTCGGCATCGTTCCCGTAGGCGTCCCAGACCTGGACGGTGACCTTGTATTTCCCGATGAAGGCGATCTTGCCGTCCCCCATGCGGCCCAGCCAGGTGAAGCTGGACGGCAGGTCACTGGCGCCGTAGTCGGTCACCGCATCCGGCCAGCGCTTCTCCCTGTCGGAGACGGTGATCCTTGCCCCCTTCACCGGGGAAGACCCTGGATGGATGGCGACCTGCGCCGGGCCCCAGATGACCCAGACCGGTGAGATGCTTACAGACGGCGGGGTGTTCGAGACCACCACCGTGACCTGGGCGGTGTGTTCCTGGTTGCCGGCTTTATCGGTGGCGCGCACCTGGACGAGGTAGGTCCCGTTGGGGACTTTGAACGTATTCCAGGATAGGGACCAGCTCCCATCCGTCCCCAGGGAGAGGGGCTGCCAGGTCTTGCCGTTGTCCAGGGTGATCTCCGCGCTGGCCGGGCCGGAAGTGGCATCGGTCGTGGCCCCCGTCATCTCGAGGACGCCATGCGCGTGGACGGTGGACCCCTCGGCCGGTGAGACGAAGGCCGACTGCGGCGGTGTCGTGTCCAGACGCACGGTCGTCGTGGACGAAGCGGTGTTGCCGGCCACATCGCTCGTACGCCCATAGACGGTATAGGTACCATCGGTGGAAATATCCACCGATGAAGACCAGTGGTCACCGTCCAGGGAAACGACCTCGCTGGAGAGGCCTGAGCCGCTGTCGGAGCAATCCGGAGACACGCTCACCGGGTGGACATACCAGCCGTTCTGGCCGTCCGGTGCTGGGATCGAAAAAGAATAGCCGAGCGTGGGGGCCGTAGTGTCCAGCTGGATCGTCCCGGTGGCCGTGGCCGTATTCCCGGCGTTATCACTAGCTTTCGCGGTCAAGGTGTAGGTGCCGTCCGCCGAGGTGGTGAAGGAAGGCCCGCCGCCGTTGATGCTGGGGCTCCCGGCGAGGCCGGAGGTGGCATCGGTCGCCGATGCGTTGGCCACGACTGGAGAGGTCTTGAACCAGCCGTGGGCGCCGTCAGCAGGCGGGATGGAAAGCGTAAGCATGGGGGGCTGGCTGTCCAGCTTCACGCTGGCGGACTGCACGGCGCTGTTCCCGGCCACATCGTCAGCCCGGAAATCGACCGTGTGGGCGCCGTCCGCTGTCACCTGGAGGCTCGTCCCGGGCTGCCAGCCGCCTCCGTCCAGGCGGACCGAGACGCCCGCCAGGCCCGAGCCGGAGTCGCCCGCCGAGGCGGCCAGGTTCACCGGCCCGGCGGTGTACCAGCCATTCTGCCCGGTTGTACCGCCGGTCTGAGAGATGGAAAGCGTTGGAGGCTGTGTGTCCACGTTCATCACAGCCGAGGCCATCGCCGAGGTGTCGCCGTACGAGGAGTCCGCCCAGAAGTTCAGGGAGTTCGTGCCTTCCGGGAAGGGCCATGAGCAATTCAACGAGGATGAACTTCCGCTGCAGAGCATCCCATGGGTGCCGCTCTCGATGCCGGTGATGACATAACCCGATAGCGGCTCGTTGGCAGAAAGGTTGAGCGCCGGCGACCCCCGGCACCAACCCGCATTCCCCGGCGCGCCGCAGCTCGGCGTCCCGCTCACGGTCGCCGGGGGGAGGGTCGTCGTGCTGGCCACCCGGGTGCAGCCCGGCGAGCCTTCATCGCAGCCGGTGATCTTGCTCGACGAGCTGATCGAGCACCCCAGGGCAGAGCAGGTGTCCGGCCAGCCCACGCAGGCGGTGGGGTTGAAATATCCCGAAACGTCGCCGGGGCAGCCGTCCGTAGGGGTGACATACAGGGTCAGATCACAGCCCCCTGCGCCCCCGGGGCCGGCCAGATCGTAGGAGGCGTGGTAGCTGCACTCCTTGTGGTTCCAGGAGTAGGTGGTCGTCGTGCGCTGGGGGCCGGTGTACGAGTCGGCTGTCGCGCCAAGGCTGGCAACCAGGGCCAGCAGGGATAGACCATGGATCAGGATGCGTTTCATGTCGAACCCTCCACTCGCATGTGAACCAGTTTGAAATCTGGTCAGAAAAATAAAAGCACCATCGCTTGAGAGATGAATGTCGAAACATGGCCACCGGGTGGCTGGTTTGACCGGTTCTAACGAATTTCATCTCCCAGGCTTTGGTGCCTGGTTCTACCGTGCAGGGGACCGGATATTTAATATTCGATTGTGATTACTATAGCCTTCAAGGCTACTGGGCTTGATACTAGCACATGTGTTCTAATTTTGTCAAGGGTTTTTTCCAGTTTCCTGTCCCGATTGAGATGGAATTTTCGACCGAATGATTGTGCTATCCCCTTCACCTTTTTTGCTTACAATAATTTCATAATCAGGTAAAGCGGGGTGTAATATACCTGTAAGCATTCTGCAGCTTGGCTTATGCAATAATCAGATATTCCTGCGGAATGCATAATATCCTGCCGAGATGATTCGACTTGTGGAAATAGCCCGGAAGAACTTTAAGCGTGCCAGAGGATCGAAAAGTAAATGACTGGCCCTATGAAGGCCAGATCCTACTTGAAGTAGAGGACAACAAGAAAACTACCGGCTGCTTTGGCCAGACATTGGAAACCGACGTACGCGATGAAGAACGCCGGGCAACAAAGGCTACGGCCTCAACTAACTGCTTGGGCCGCTATAAAGACGCCGTCCCATTTCTTTATAAGTCCTTGAAACTTGATCCTTATCATCTACTTGCTTGGGTCAACAAAGACAACAGCCGCAGCAGCCTGGGACGCCAAGCCGAAGCATTCCGTTGCTGCAAGCTGGCCCTGGACTTCGACTCGCTTTATGCAAATGCTTGGAACAGGTCTACTAGTGCCTGATCGTTTTCAGCATTGAATAAGTACGATTTTTGGAAAGGAACACATTGGATATGGAATGGTTACCAGAGCCAGCTGCTTTACCCTGGTCCGAATATCAAAAGGAGATCACATCCTTTCGAAAATTGCATCGTTTAATTGATACCTACGAAGCTTTATATAAATATTTAGCCATTATTTCTATTCAGAACTTTTATAAAGCTAATCTTGCCACTGAATTTTCCCAGGTTGATTCAGACATTCGAAAAGCCATTACTCGTCCAGCCATGGGGGATTGGGCTCGTTTTCTAAGCAGCGTATTGAAATCCTTTTCTAAAAATCAGGAGAAATTATTTTCACCAGATCTTTATTCATTCTGCTATAAAGGTCCTGGGAATAATCCTAAACTTCAAGATTATATTAAAAATGAATCTGAATGTTTGTTGCAGCTCAGGAATTTCCTGGCTCATGGCGCTACATTGGACGAGGGCGAGTCCGAGGCCAGGGTACAAAAATATGAACCTTTCTTAAAGGTACTTTTTGAACGTTCACAATTCCTTCAAGACCTGGAATTGATCATTGTACAACCTCAAACAACAGACCCTGTAGAAAATCTGAGATTGTTATTCTTATCAAATAAGAAAATAATAGAAAAGCCTCACAATTTTGATCTGATCAGCAATCATGTTTATCTCTATAGCAATAAAGATAATAAATTTCTAGATTTATATCCCCTTCTTATTTACTCAGCATGTAATGAGTTTATGTCTGTATTTGATCCCGTTAATAAGAATATTCAGACACAATTATGTGGCGTAGAAAAAATATTACTTTACAATAGCCAGAAAAAAGCAGCTGTCGAATTCTTAGATTACTGGAAAGGTCATCATTCTAATTTTAAACAATCCGAATCGCTTTCCCGGGATATTAATATCCGATTCAAAATTGTAGAACGGAAAGACGGCAAGAAATTTCGCCCTGATTGGTTAGAAACTTATATAACAAATATTACCGAAAACTTTGTGGGAAGAGATGAAGACTTGAAGGTACTCGACGATTTTAAAACTCCATCTGCCCACAATATTTTGGTAATCATCGGTGATCCGGGAATTGGAAAGACTACCTTATTGGCTAAATTTGCGGACGAGAACCAATTTCCGCGCCATTTTATTAAAGAGAGCGACGCAGAAACACTTGATCCAATACATGTGTTTGAAAACCTGGCTCTCCAGGTAGAAGATAGATACGGCGTTAAGTGGAAGAGACCTGTTGATCGCGATATTTCAGATTATCGGCGAGAATTTCTAGATACGCTGAAAGCAGCAAGTAAACAGGTGACAGAACCCATCATGATCATTATTGATGGTCTGGATGAATGTATTTCATATGGGACCCGAGATGACAATTCAATACTGGCATGGTTACCTGAAGAAAACGACTATCCTGAGGGGGTTAAGGTAATTCTTTCGACACGCAAGCAGCTAATCAGGCATCCATTGTTTACCCCAAAATTTGGAGAGGATAAAGCAAGCCACCGGATCCTGGGAAAGTTGAAGGAAGGTGAGATCAGGGGCTTGCTTTACCAGATTCATAGCAAGTATGAAGTGATTACGAACAAGAAGTTTGTTGATGCAGTTGTCAATAAATCAGATGGTAATCCTCTATATCTCAAAATGCTGATGAATGATATTACCAATGGAGATATTGTTTTTGGAGATATTTCCAAACTGCCAGTAGGAATCCGCGATTATTTTGACCGCATAATTAGTAAAATTGAGGGGGGGGTTATTAAATCAAGCCAGACATCACAAGAGACATCACTTCGGGATGTCGAAAACACATTACAGGATCTAGTCTCCAGGGGGAGTATATCTCCTGAGGAGAAGTCTGATGCTTTACTAAAATTGAGGGAAAACAAAGAAAAAGGAAATGGGATTGAGTTATTGTCGCTTTTCTGTTTGGTTTACAAACCTTTGGATCTCGATACAGCAGCATCAATTCTGGGTATATCCAGCGCTGAAATCGAATCCCTTTTTAACCAAATTCAAACAGTTCTGGTCGAAAAGGAAAATGGTGAGTTTACAATATTCCATAATAGTTTTCGTGAATATTTCCTGAAACTTCAAAATTATTCTACCGGAAAAGTAAACAGATATCAGGAAATGATTAAGGCCGTAAGTGACCAGATCATTAATTGGTGCAGCAGGTGGAAGGAACACCAGAATCCATACGCAATACGTTTTTATACAAGGCATTTATCCGAAACAAAACAATTTGATGAAGTATACAATCTTGCTAAAAATAAAGATTTCCTGAAACTCCAGGAAAATTATGATCCTTCCCTTTCACTTGAAACATTGCGACTTGCAATAGAGATGGCTATCGAGCGTGACCAGGCAGGAAATATAGCCAGATTTAGCTTGGAGCATGCTAAAAGAGCTGAAAATCTTCGATCCGGATCTCCTTTTGATGCTTTTAAGAAGCGAGATTGGGAAGGAGCAATAATGATCGCCAAATTATATGAGCCAAAATATCAGTTCCTTTGGTTCTTTCTAATTGCATCCGAACTATATCGTATCGGTCATCCGGACCAGGCTATAAATACTTTGAAGGAACTCATCAGTTATGGGAACAGGATGCCTATCGTGTTTGGCTGGGAGGAGGAATTTTATGATGAGATTGTAAACAGATTAATCGATTGGGCCGAAACCGATATTCTGGTCGATCTGGGAAAGCTATTACAAAATGGCGATGATCGCGCAATTATGGCGCTGATTCGAAAACAGGAATTTAAAGATGCCCAAAAACTTATTTGTGAGATTTTTGATCCAAAGGAAAAAGATTCACTCAAAGGAATTGCTGCCATACATATGGTCAGAGCCGGAATGTTCACCGAGGCTCACCGATTAGTCCAGAGTATCGATAACACTGACTTGAGGACCTATTATGATAAGGTGATCAACGAAACCCGGGAGATTGTAATTCGATACAAAGAAAAATTCCCGGAAATCTCCGCCGAAAACATTGATCGCAGGAAGGTTCATAACATAATTTATATGGATATCGCAAAAGGGTGGGCATCCGATGGGAATTTTGAGGCTGCAATACGAACAATAGAATATTATTTCCCGCATGAGCAGTGGCTTTCTCTCTTTGAGGAAATATCCTGGAGATATTGTCAATCTCATGATGAAGGAGAAGCTATAAATATAGCACTCAATGAAGATGATGAATTGCGTGAAACAGTCATGGCGGGGATTGCGCTGGCCCGGTCATCTGATGTTTCCCTTGAAAGTGCCCTGCGGATCTATGCAAACTACCGCAAGATGGATTACGACCGCGAGTTTTTTAAGAATCCGATTGATCATATTAACCCTGCCGCAGATTATGTTCGAATGATCATCAAAAGATACCCGGATTTCGATGCAAATAAATCCTTCCCGGATGAAAATATTTCTGAGGAATTCATTTATCAATTAAGAATTTTTCTTTTGGCAGAAGAAGGAGATTTGTTTGGAGCACTTAATCACATATCTTCTTCGGCCATGAAGAACATGCAGGAAGAAAAGGAATTTTCGAAACAGAATGATGATGAACGGCGTCGAGCAACAAGTGAATTGGCTAGCATCCGTACCAATTATTTAATTAGTCAATCCATAAGAATATTTTTCGAAAACAATAACGCAGTGCCTGATATGGAAAACATTCTGCAGTATTGTAAAAATAATAAGTGGGCTGAGAAGGAAGTTGTTCCGGCTATTATTAAGGAACTTGTTTCTCGGGGAGAATATTCAATAATTGATGATTATCGGACGTATTTATCTTCAGACGAACTTCTGGAAATTGCACTTATAGTTGCCGGTCTGGGCGATACAGAATTCGTCAGATCTATTATTAAAATTTTTAAAGAGCGACAGCAGGGTAACTTTACCGATAGCCAGTTGCGAAGTCTTGTAGAATGCCTGGCACGAATCGGGGATTTTCATGAAGCAACCTTGTATGCTGAAACTGCTACCAGCTTTGAGAAAAAAGTCTCCCTGTTTCTCACCATCGTCAAGATCATGTTCAATACCGGTCTTTTCGCACAGGCCACGGATATTTTGGCTCAGATGCTAAAAGAAATTCGGCCGAAGCATTCGACTACCCTGCAAGACAATGCTTTCAAATCAGTAGCTCTTGGTTATTCAAAACAGGGATCATACGTAAGGGCCAAAAGCTATTTATCCTTTATAAATAATGATGAAGTAAGGCGAGCTACGTTATCTGGAATTGCGGTCGACCAGGCTAATCGGGGTGATATTAAAACTGCCCTTTCGACATATGAGGAGATTGATAAAAAAGGGAATTTAACAATCATAAATCAGATTTGCACTTCACTCTGTAGGATGCAAAGATTCGTTGAGTCTTTAAAGATTGCAAAAAAATATAAAGATCGTTCAGCTATATTTAATACCCTGGAATTTAAAAGTATGGAGGATTTTAAAATCGGTAAAATTGAGCACGGTGTTGATCAGATTTGTAAAGCATTCCAGTCTCTGTTTGGAAATTCTGCTGACCAGTATGCGCTTTATGGTATATCAGGTGCCCCCGAATCTTTATTAAGAGATATACGGCAAAATCAACATGGAGTAAAGTATGAAAATATATTAATGACTTTAGCGAAGGCGTTTGATGAACATTCATTTAGAATAATTATCGATGGAAAAGACTGCGAAGAATTTTTCAAGGCGGAAATTCTCATCCGTGCCGGAGAAACATTAATCCGTGATGGTCAAGAGCAAGTAAGTCGTGAATTCTTGTCCAGGGCGATGAAACATCTGGATGGTGATACGTTCTTTAGTAACGATACCCATCTGCTTCCCTTATTACGGTCGTTTACGAAACTTGGTGAAATTCCAAATGCGATTATTTGTTACAACAAACTTAAAGCAATTCTTGATGCAAATCCGGGTAAATATTCATTGTCTGTTTCAGAATTTCACGATATGGAGCTTTTTAGAAAAGAACTGATGAGTTTTGGAATTGACCCGGAAGAGGCGGTTGACGTTGAAAGTAAATTAAACCAGGAAATCATCGAGAAATTAATCCGATGGGCAGAGCAAATAGAGGATGAAGAACCCTCTGAGTATCAGTCTTTTACTGATAGAGATGAAATGGAAAAGGATCCAAAAGCTCTCTTAATTAAAATTTCTGATTGGTACTCCAGGTACGGAGATGATGAAGAATTTCGATCAGACTTATTCGATCAAATACAAATGTTAGTTGAGGATTGGGCTTATGAAAAAGAATATCCATTTGCAATTCAAATCGCACAACTCCTGGGAAATGAATATCAACGGGCCGAAGCTTTTTGTACAGTAGCAAAAGCACAGATTAAGAATGAAAAGTTCGAAGAGGCTGTTAAAACTTCAGGATTAATATTGGAAAAGAGAAATGAACTTATACCGCAAATTGTTGAGAGTTTTGTCCAGAATAAGGCTTTTGATTACTTTAAGCGGATGATAGTTGAATGCATAGCCGATTTGGAAAGGGCCTATCGTCTGTGTGAATTTCTGATCAATGTTTATCCCGGTCAGATCGATGATATTGCTTTAGAAATTCAAGGGATACGCGAACCATAGAAGTATCTCAATGTCCTGTGATCGTCTGGATTAGGGGGACACCCACCACCACCAGAACGGTAATCACGAACGGCATGAAGTAAAAGACCGCTGCCATCACGCCGAGACTCGAGCCGAGCTTTTCGGCGCGCGTCTCGGCCTGGGCTATAAACTCGTCGGCGAAGGTCGTTGCCAGCGATTTCAGGAGCGTCTGCACCTGGACGCCACGTCCCACGAAGCCCAGCTGGATCGCCAGGCTCACGAGGCCTGGGTGTTCGCTTTCCTCGGCGGCAGTGCGCAGGACGCCCGCCCCGCCGTTTTCCGTAAAGAGGGCCTTGCCGGAAGCTTGGCCGAGCATCCCGCGCAGCCATTCGGCCACCGTCCCGGTCCCGTTCGCCGCCCGCTTCAGGACGGTCTCGAGGCCCGCCCCGCTGGCGGACTCCGCCGCCATGAGCTGCACGAACTCGGGCAGTTCCTGGGCGATGCGCAGGCGGACGGTCTCGGCCTTCGTGTGCAGGTCCGAGCGCGCCAGCGTCCAGCCGATGAAGAGACCGCCGGCCAGGGCGATCGTGGACCCCAGGGCGAGATAGGCGGCCATGCCCACCCCGGCGGTCAGGAGGACCTGCCGGCCGAAGACGGAGGCAGCTGAGCGCCCTTGAAAGCGTGAGTCAGTGAAGGCCGCCCAGTACAGGTCGGAGCGGATGGTACGGACGTAGCCGGGCACCAGGCGTTCCAGCCAGCTGCCCACTCTTTCCTCCCTTTGGGCCGACACCCTGGACGCAGGCTTCTCCGCTTTCGTAATGCGGGCGGCGGCCCGGCGGTCGATGACCTCCACGAACCCGTTCAGGGCCATGCCCGAGATCGTGGCGACGAGCAATGCGATCAGGACCATTTGGAGCTCCATCACACGACCCTCCGGATCTCCCTGCGCATCTGCAGGAAGCCGGCGAGCATGGCGCCCATGGCGATCGCGATCACGATCTGCACCGTCCCCGTCCGGAAAGATTCTGCCGTAGCCGGGTCCGAGGCCATCATCACGAGCACCCCGAGCATGATGAGCGGGATGAGCCTGGCGGACTGCAGGGCCTGGGCGGCCTTGGCGCGGGCGTGGTTGCGCACCGCGACCACGCGCTGGATCTGCGCCGCGGCCTCGGACACGACCGCCGCATACTGCCCGCCGCCGGCGCGCACGTAACTTTCCAAGAGCATCGCCACGTTGGCGAGGGAAGGGGAGGCGGAGTGCTCCGCCAGTTTCTTCATGGCCTCCTGGGCATCGCCAGTGCGGATGTCCTGGGCGCTCTTGACCAGTTCCTCCGTGAGCGGACTGCCTTCCGGCAGGGAGCGCCCGGTGGTCTCCAGGACTTCGTCCAGCCCGCGGCCGGCCTGGAGACCGGCCGAGATGCGCGAGAGTGCCAGGGGCAAATGCTCGTCCATGCGCAGGCCGCGGCCCAGGGCCCGTTCGTTCAAGATGGCAGAGGGCAGCCAAGCGAGCATCCCGCCGGCTACGAAGGCCGGCAGGCCGGGGACGAAGAAACGCCAGGCCAGGAGCGTGCCGGTAAGTCCCAGCCCAACACACCCCAGGCGGAACTGGAGCACGGTCAGAGGCCAGCCGGCCTCGAGTAGCCTTCGCCCGAGCGACCCGGCCGGGAGGCGGTCCAGGGCCTGCCCTTGCTGGAGGGGTGCCTCTGCCTGCTGGAGGCGCGCCTGGGTGTGCGAGGACAGGAACGCCCGGCGGCCCGAGAGCTGCCAGCCCAGGACCAGGGCAGCGACCGCCAGGAGGGCGGGGATCAAGATCATATAGGAAGCCAGGTTCATGCGTTCATCTCCGTATCATCCGCACGCGACCAGTGCGGCCGGCCGGGGGCGGAGCCTTCGTCATAGCGCCAGAGCGGGGTGAGGACGGCTTCCCCGCCCTCCAGCCTCTTTTCCAAACGGGTGACCAGCGTGGCACGCCGGATCTCGTCCACGATGTTGATCTGCACCAAGAGGTCCAAGCTTGAGGCGATCATGCGCACACCGTCATGCGGGGAGACACCCTTCTCGCTCCCGAGCAGCGTGGAGAGGCGCCCCAGGGCTTCGAGAGGGCTATCGGCGTGCAGGGTGCAGGCTCCGGCGTGGCCCGTCATCATCGCCCGCAGGAGTGCCATGGCCGCAAAGCCATCCCGCACCTCACCCAGGATCAGGTAATCCGGGGACATGCGCATGGCGTCGTCCACGCCGTCCGCCAGGGTGTAGGCCGGCACTTCCGACCCGATGACCTTCTGGCGGGCCTCGATGGTCTGGACTGTCTTGCGGTCGATCCAGATCTCCTCCGGGTCTTCGATCTTTACGATTCTCCAGCCGGGCGGCAGGTAGTTCGCGAGCGCCGAGAGCAGGGTGGTCTTGCCGGTGCGGGTCGCCCCGCAGATTAGGATGCGCTCGCCCTCCTGCATGGCCCGGCCGAGGTATTCCATCATCTCCCCGGACATGAGGCCACGTTCCAGGAGCCACCCGGGGAGCACGGGCTTCTGTTCGAACAGACGGATGTTCACGGACGGGTAGCCGCGTCCCGGGGCGATCACCGGGTGCAGCACCTTGAGGCGCCCGCCGCCCGGGTTATCGCGTGTGGCGGGCAGCTTGGCGTTCACCGAAGGGGTGGCTTCGTTCGCGGCGCGCGACTGCGGCCCCAGGATCAGGTTCAACACCCGCCACACCTCGGCCGCCTCAACCTCCAGCCCGGCGTCCTCCCAGCGCACGCTGCCCTTCTTCATGATCTGGACGAGGCCTGAGGAGTAGATCGCGATCTCGGACAGGTCCGTGCGGGCCGGCGGCAGAAGCAGGTCGAGGAACCCGAGCCCCATCACCCGCCGGGCGATCTCGCCCGAGAGGGCCGCCTGACCGGCGCTGTCGGGCGGCAGGCTCCGCGCCCGGAAGGCCGCCGAGACCAGGGCGCGCACGCGGTAGGTGACCCGCAGCCGTTCCGTCTCATCCGGGGAGCGCAGAAGCGACCCGGGGAATTCACGGTTCACCGTGTCGATGACCTCGTCCAGGATGGACTGGCGTACTTGTGTCTCCAGCCCGTCCGGTGCGATCGTAGGGTCGAGCAGGGCCATGACCATGGCTGCTTATCCTGTGGTGCGGATGCGGATGGCGCCGATCCGGAAGCCCTTGCGCAGCGGCTCCGCCCCATGCGCGCTGCCGTAGAAGGTGTCCACTAGCGTGGCCGCTGCCTTACCGAGGGTTTCCGAGGCGCTCGAGGCCGGCCGGCCGTCGTCCTGGGCGCGAGAGATCCCGGGGTCGTAGTCCACCGTGGCGAGCACCGGCGGGGACCAGCCGGCGTATTTGGCCACCTCGCTGGTGAAGGCGGTGGCGGTGTAGATTGACCTGGGAGTGCGCTCGTTCAAGACCAGGAAGAAGGCGTCCCGGCTGAAGCGGTGCTGGGCGCCGACCACTTCGGTGAGCAGTTTCAACATGTGCCCGACGGCGCGCACCCCTTCCGTGGTCGGGCGTGCCACGACGAGCACGGTCGATGCTGCCCGCAGCGGCTGGAGCATCCAGGTCGATTCGCCCGCTGGCAGGTCCAGCAGGATGGCGGCGTAGTGGTGCTTGTAGGCCTCGGTCACCAGGGTATGAATCTTGTTGGCCTGCTCCCCGTCGCGGGAGGCGGCCGCGTAGGCGGTCGACTCGGGCGGGGCGACGATCACGTCCAGGCCGTCCGCGGTGGTCTGGATGGCGTCCTTGAAACCGCCTTCGGTGCGCTGCAGGAACTCCGAAGCGCTCGGGGCAAAGCGGGTGCCCAGGCGCAGGGGAGTGGAAGAAGGCAGGTCGAAGGCGTAGAGCAGCGTGCGGATGCTGCGCCGGGCGGAGAGCTCGAACCCCATGGCCTCGGCCAGGGTCGAGCGGCCCACCCCGCCCTGGGCGGAGACGAAGGCGATCACGCGCGTCCCGACAGCGGTGGCCGGGGCGCTGCCCGGAAAGGTTGAGAGCGGGGAGACCGTGCGGTTGCGGGCGATCTCGGTGTGGACTTCGGCGAGGCCGGCTGCCAGCACTTCCCGCGGCGCGGCCGGCAGCGGGAAAACTTTGCGCACCTGGCTTAGGTTCGTGAAGACGCCCTGGAACTGCGCCCAGGCGGGCGGGAGCAGGATGATCACCACGGCCTGCTTAAGCTCGGCCAGGGCGTCCTTGAGGGCATCCGGACCCGGGGCGAGGTCGGCGTAGACGATCAAGAGGGCCGGCTCGCTCTCCAGGATGGCGTCCAGGAAGGCCCGCCAGGAATTGGCGAGCATCGCCAGCACGAAGTGCTCGTGCGTGGCGACGAGGCCCGTATACTCGCGTGACATCTGGTTCAGGTCGGGCCCGGCGATGCCGAGCGGGAATTTCTCCTGCATGGGATTTCCTCCGCTTTCTTCTAAGGCGCCAGCTGGTAGCCGGTGATGCTCTCGTACAGCGTTGCCAGGTCGACGGCCGGGACCGCCTCGACGCGGATCGTGAGCCCGTCCGCCGGTTCCAGGGCCAGGTGGATGACCGCCGCCTGGTTCAGCAGCGCCAGGAGCTCGGCCGGGCTCGCGACCAGTCCCGGCGCAACCTCAACGGGTGTCACCGGCGCCTGGAGCAGGATGACGCTTGCTTGCTCCTGGGAAGCGGTGGTCACCGCCGGCAGGAACGTGTTGCTGCCGCTCGAGGCAGGCGCTTCCTCGTAGCGGAACGACTGCGGCACGACCAGCACCTTGAGCCCGGTGATGACGATGCGCGCCGCCGGGGAAAGAGGCGGCTGGGGCGTCGGCGTGGGGGGAACGGGCGTGGAGGCCGCCCCGGGCACGCTCGTCGCGGACGGCCCGAGGGCCGGGCTCGAAATCGACTGGAGCATGTTCTGCTCGATATGCTGCGGATCGATCACGCCGATGACCGTCACCGTCTGGCCCGGGCGCAGCACACCGCCGAGGCCCGTGGCCTGGTCCACGTTGATTGCGATGGCGACCGTGTTCTCGGCGAGCTGCGCCGGGATGCCGCTCGAAGCGGCGCTTTCCCCGGCCACGTAGGCGGTGATCGGGTCCCCGGCGACACGGGCGGTCGTGAGCACCTTGCCGACCGCCTGGTCGAGCTTGGTGTAGGCACCCTGCGGGATCGCATCGGCGGGCAGGGTGCGCACTTCAAGCGAGCCTGCATCCAGGAGCGTGCCGGCGGACAGGTCGACTTTGGCGACGACCACCGGGCTCGGCTGGACGACGCCGGCGAGCAGGGCGTAGGTCAGGATGAATGCCCCAAGCGCCAGGGCGCCGACGACGAGGTAAGAGCGTTTCATGATTTCCTCCAGAAGAACAGGGTGGGCATTTTTTTCTCTTTTACAGGCTAAGCGGTACGTGTTGGAAGAGCTCCTCGATCTCGCCGTCACCGGGTTCGGCAACGGACAGCATCAGCGGCCGGACCAGGTAGGGCTCGGTATGGATCACGTCTTCGGCGTAGCCGAGCTTGGCGATTGCCATCCCGATCGGCATGCGGGCGATGAAGCGGTCGTACTCGGAGTTCACGAAGCCTTTCGTGTTGCGGGCGATGTGCGCCAGGACCGCCTGGCGGTCGCGGTCGTTCTTGGCCTGGCCGAAGAAGCCGTTATTGCAGGACGAGAGGATGCCGGCTGGGAGCTCGGAGACCGTCTGCGCCAGGACGTGCAGGAAGCACTGGTACTTGCGCCCGTCCCGCCACATGTCCAGGAAGATCTGGGCGGTCTGGTCCACGCTGCCGTGCTCCTGGTCCGATGTCGCCCCGGTGTCCACGCCGGAGAGGACCTTGTTGGCCTCCTCGAAGAAGATCTGCATCGGCGGGAACTTGGCCCCGGAGAGCGCCTCGCGCCGGCGCACGACCGAGTCCAGGTACAGGATCGAGGCAGCCAGGGAAAGCAATGCTGACTTCGAGAACTCGTCCATCTCCGCCCCGCCTTCGATGACGGTCACGCCCCAGGGGTCTGTCTCCGGCCCCAAGAGCCCCAGGTCCTCCACGGCCAGGGTGTCGTAGCCGGGCCCGTACATGCGCCGCATCTCGCCCTCGGCCAGAGGTTCCAGGCGCAGCAGCACGCCCTGCAGGGAGGAGCGGCTGGCCTGGTCCTTGCCGGCCATCAAGGTGTATTCGGTGCGTAGGAGTGCGACCCACTCCGCCAGGCTGACCGCCTGGCTGCGGTAGACGGCGAGGGCCTGGCGCTCGTACCCTTCCAGCCGGGATAGCTCGATGCCGAGGCAGTCCCCTTCGCCCCGCCCGCGCTCCCGCCGGGCCAGGTTGATTGCCTCGACCTCCGTGGCGTCGACGACCCGCGCCCAGCGGGTGAGGTCGCTCGGATCCCGCTTCTTCGCTTTGGGGCCAGCTTCCTCCTCCAGGATGCTGCGCTCGTCCGCCGGCAGTACACCGTGCAGCTGGTACAGGAAGGTCAGCCGGTCGCGCAGGAACCCCAGCTGCCTGGGGCCCATCCGGCCGGCGTTGGCGAAGAGCTCGCAGACCAGCGAGCGGTAGCGGGCCGGGTCGATGCGCCGGGGGACCTGCAGCGGGTTCCAGCGGATCGGGCGTACCCCGCCGGGGTGCAGCTGGCGGATGTCCACCCGTCCCTGCATGCCCGGCCAGTTCAGGGCCTTGCGCCAGCCCTGGCCGAAGTCCAGCACGATGGTGCGGTAGTGCCAGCGCCGGGTGGTCTCGTAGGCCAGGCGCTCGGCAGCCACCGATTTGCCGAAGCCGGTGTCGCCGGCGAAGGCGGTGTGGAAATGGCGCCGCGCTTCCAGGCAGAGGGGGCTGTCGGTCAGGGCGCCGCGCTCGGTGGAGTACTGGTGGGCGAGCACCACGTCGCCGGGCATGGAGGGGTCGAAGGCGAACGGCGGGGTGGCTTCCTGGACTGTGCGCGCCAGGCCTTCCTCGAAAAGGCCGGGGGCCATGTAGGCCGCCGCCTGGAGCATGGTCAGGAGGGTCGAGTCGGCGTAAGCGGTCATGGCCTCGGGAATGTGGATCTCGCGCGTCGAGGGCACCATCACCTTGGCGTGCAGGCGCAAGTACTCGTCTTCAGCAGGGGTAAGGGTGCGGGTCTGCACGCCCATGACCACATCTTCTGTTCCATGAAATGCTTCCGGGATCAGTGCCAGGAGCGCCTGCCGGCCGCGCTCGCTCCTCGCCAGGGCATACACATCGGTGTAGAAGCCGCCCTCCAGCGTGATCATGTTCAGTAGGTCCTGCTGCTTGCGCAGGATCGAGGTGAGCAGAATGGCCGGGTCGAACTGCCACTGGTTGGATTCGCCGATCGAAAAGGAAGGGGCCAGGCCAAAGACGATCCCCTGGGAAAAGCCCTGGCTGAGACCACGCGAGAGCGCCTGGCCGGATCCCAGGCTATCGACGTGCGAGGTGCCGTCCGCGCTGCCGTGCGTGTCGGCCTGGGAGACTGTGGTGGTGTCGGACTGGCTGTGGGTGACAGCGTGGGACTGGGTGAGCGAGTCGCTCTCGGAGTGGCTCACCGCCTGGCCGCTGGCGACCGTCTGCGTATCCGAGACGAATCCGCCGGCCGACTGGCTGTTGAAGGAGTTGTAACCTCCGCTCACCGCCGCCACCCCCGGCACCCCGATCGACCCGCCCACGTTCCAGCCCTGGCCCTGGCTGGCGCTCCAGTTGCTGCCGGCGCTGTGGCTCTCGGCCTCGGAGTGGCTGGCCGTGACGGCCGTGCCGTCCGTGTGGGTTTGGGAGATGCCGTCTGTGACGGCCACGCCTTCGGTGTGGGAGCTTGCCTGCCCGTCGGTATGGGCCTGGCTCGTGACGTGCGAAGTGCCGTCCGCTTGGCCCTGCGACTGCGACTGGGTGAACCCCGTGCCGGCGTTGCTTGCCAGGGCCCCCGAGAGCATCAGCGGCAGCGAAGTGCCGAGATTGAACGAGCGGTTCCCGGTCTGCCAGGCGGCCCAGGCGGAGGTGTATTCGGCCAGACCCGCCAGCATCCGGCTGGCGTTCTGCATGGAAAGGGGCGTCAGGATGACCTGCAGCAAGAAGTCCTCTTCGATCTGGGCCATGCCGCGCATGACGAGTTCGTTCTGTTGCAGGGTGTATTCCTGGGGTGTGTGCCTAGCGGCCGTGAGCAGCGGGGTCAGGTCCGACTGCCCGCCGCGGGCGTTCTCGCGCGGGTCCGGGTGTCCGACCGCCAGGACCCCGTACGGCATCTCGAGCAGGGCCTTGCTGATCCATTCCGAGAGGACCGTGTCGAGCGCCCGGAAGCGCACCTGGGGATAGGCGGCGGCCATGGCCGCTTCGAGTGAGGCCGCGCCGTTTAGAGCGAGGGCGGCTGCCTCCTCCTGCGACTCGGCCCTCCCGACCGCCCCGTAGCACTGGACGATGCCGAGACGCGCCGGATGGTAGATGCCGGCCACCAGGTAGGCGATGTCCACCCGCGCGTTGAAGAGGCCCCGCAGCACGGTGCGCATCTTGGCCAGGGCCCCCTGATCGCCGCGCACGTTCAGCGGGATCGCGGCCAGGTGCATGAGGTGCACGGCGCGGTAGGACTCGTAGACCCGGCCGCCCTCGCGTTCGAGCACGTGGAACCACAGGGTCTCGAGCTCGTCCCTGCCCGGGACGTAGACCAGGCCGTTTTCCAGGACTTCCAGGTCGGCCGGCACCTCGAGCCTCGCCCCTGCCAGGGCCTGCTCCAGGCGCGGCAGGTAGGCCTCAGCTGTCTGCAGGGCGGAGGACATGCGCTGGTCGATCCATGAGAAAAGGTCCGGCATGGCTAGGCTTTCCTTACCTGCTCAAACGGCTACGGACGGGCGTGAGGGCTCGAGAACCACGCCTTAAGCAAATGGAGGATGACCGGCCCGAATAGCAGGCCCAGCGAGAAACCGGAGAAGAAGAAATAGAGATGGAAAGCGGACATGGCATTTTGACCTTGGATAAAGACGAACGAAGACTAGTGAACTCCCGGGGTGGAGGCTGGTTGTCCAGCCTCCACACTCTTCAGGGGAGAGGAACGTAGTGGGTGCCGTCCTGGGTGGCCGTGTCCACCGGGTTCCAGGCTGGCTGGAGGGGATCACGGTACTCCGGGGCGGAGGAGCTTATGGGTTCGTTCCCCTCGTGGACTTTCCCGAAGCGGAGGCGCTTGACGGCGTTGACGACGATCAGGATCCAGCCGGTCAAGACGATCAGCCCCGCCAGGGGGAAGATGACCCAAAAGGCCATCTGTGGAAAGGATGCAGACATGGTAGGCCTCCTCTGGTGCCTGCGCCCGGGCTGGATCGCTCCGACCGGGTAACGTGAAAATGCTGTGAACGTGCATGGCTGAGAGAATTCCAGCGATCGTGCAGTGTCGCCCAACCTCATAAAGGTTGAGAAACAAAGGCGAGCCTGGCAGGACTCGAACCTGCGAATGGCCATTTTTCGAAACGGCTGCCGGGCCTACCGGCTTCAGGCTCAGTTATGTGCGGGTGCGCAACCTGCGCAGGACATCCCCGGCTTCCAGCCAGAGGTTGTAGAGCGGCTTGGGATTGCGGATGAAGCGGTTCAGGAGCATGGCGGCGAACCCGACCGGGTAGAGCACAAAGACGAACAACATTCCGATCAAAGCGACGTTGCTGCGCGTGCTGGCGAGGGCCACCTGCGCATCGGCGCTGGAGCCGACCACCGCCGCCCAGTCGGCTGGGCTCGTACCCTGCAGGGCCAGCAGCCCGAAGCGCAGGAGCAGGACCAGGGCAGCGTAGACCAGGATGCCGGTCTTGACCCACCACAGCTGGTTGAAGCGCTCTTCGGAGACCACCAGGATGGAGACCAGTCCGACCAGCCACATGCCGGCCCCCAGGAGCGGGATGGGGAACTGCGAGGTGACCGAGACGACCAGCCAGATGGCGAGGATCCCAAGCGTGAAGTACGATGCGGTCGGCGCCGAAGTCCGCACCTCGCCGCGCTCGTAGCGCCTGGGGCGCTGGCTGGCGCGCGCCTGGATGGAGGGGTCGACGCCGAAGGCGATCACGAGACCCGCAAGGAGCGCCAGGCCTTCAGCCAGGTGAGCGGCAAGCGCATACAGGACGGCCAGCAGCCCGTTGACGAACCAGAGCGGAATGGAGGTCAGGAGGTCGGTAAAGGTCATGGCTGCTGGACCAGGGTGACACGCACCAGCTCCACGGTGAACTGGCCGATGTCGACCGTCACCTGGCGCGGTACGGACACCGGCGTGCCGGCTGTCCGCACCAGGACGTTCGTGTCATAGTCGCCGGGGTCAGTCGTCTGGATGCGTGGGATGATCGTGGACCAGGTGACGCTCTGGTCTCCGGATATAGTCCCCGGCCCGGGAAATGAGTAGGAGAAGTCCGGGTGGAGCAGGTGAGCGCCGGGGTAGGCCTGCGCCAGGTCGGTCAGGATCCAGACGCGTGAGGCTTGGGTCAGGCTGATGGAAACCCGCGCCGAGGCCAGGGGATCGGGGTAGACCTGGGTGTGCTCACGGCACTCGTACCAGGAGTGCACGACAGTCTTCCAATCCGGGTCATTGGGATGGTCCGCACAGCCGGCTCCCTGGCCAGCAGGGTCCTGGGCACAAACTAGGTTCTGGTGGCGGATCACTTCAAAGTAGTGATAGGCCACCGGCGGAATGAGGACCTTGACCTGCAGGTCCACACCGCGCCGTTCAGGGTCCTGGCCGATGACGACAGGCCTGGGAGGCGCAATTTTCCCGCCGTCTGCCGAACCGCCTGTTACCTGAATGGAACTGGTTTCTATGTAAGCAGGATGGCAGAGGCTCGGGGGAGGGGTTGGGATTGGGCCGCTCAGTCTGGTCGGACATCCCCCCGGAACAGCCGCGCAGTTGCCGGAGGTATAGAGCAGGAGCATGGTATAGAGGTTCTGGTCGGCGAGGGAGGAGGACACCAGAGCCATAAGAAAATTCAACATATCCTGACCGCCGAACGACCAGATATCCGCCTGGCCATTAACGACATCTTGGAAAAATTGATCTGGGTCTGTATAACCCATGGACGCTAGGTCTTTAGGCGTAAGATAGCCGGCGAGCATAGTTTCCAGTGCCCCGATGCCGTTGCCCAGCGCTGAGTTTGCCTGGCTGAATCCTGATTGGTCGGGAGAAGCTGCCATAAAGAACAATGTGGAAGCAGACGGCATCACCACGATATTTCCGGAGGGCGTCAGGTAGCGGTGGTAGGTCGCCTGGCCGTCGATGAAGGGGACGCTGGGCATCCAGCTCGCATCGACATGGATTACGCCCAGGTCGGTCAGGTTGTCGTAGCGGATATTTCCACTGTCGTCTACGACCTCGCCCCAAGAGCCGGTCTTGGGCGGTTGTTCTCCCTGTGCAAACGCGACCCAATTGATGAAAACCGAGCAAAGGATAATGGCGATGAAGAGGATCCGGTATTTTAGGCGCACGGGAAAACTCCACAAACTATGGTGTGGGCGTGATGAACTTCCCGGTTTCTTGCTGGAAGAGAATACGGTTCATGAGCCAGCTACCATCTACCTTTTCAACTTCCACGAATACATCTTGCCTGGGTGTATTCAACCCCTGCCAGGGATGATTCATTGTCACGCTTATCTCCCATATGTGAGAATCACCATCTTCGGTTACCAGGCGGACAGGAACAGCCGTACAGTCCGATTGGATGTGATTTTTCTCTACCATCGCAAGCACAACGGGAGCGTAAAAATTACCAGTCGCGCGGCACCCCGCATCGGTCGTAAAGGTACAAACCCGCATCACCCACGCATCAGGGCTCTCTGTGTCATCCAGGGTGTAGAAGGCAGTCACAGCATTTACTGCTGCCTGGGCGTCTAGTGAAATGCTTGTCGTTCGAGTTTGTGAATGAGGGACAAAGAGGGACCGCAATGAGACCACGCCGATGATCAATAGGGCAATGACCATTATTGTGATTAGTATTTTTCTGGTTTTTGGGTCGATGACGATGTTCACGTTAGACCTCGGAAAAGCAAAACACTGGAGCGAGGATTGATGGTTAGATGGGTCTGTTGCCAGGCCCCGTCCTATAGGACCGGTTCTAACGGATTCCTCCCAGCGCCAGTGTTGGCATCTGGTTCTAACGTGCAATTACCGGTGTTCAGTTGTCGCCACGATATTAGCACAGATGTTCTTATTGTGTCAAGGGTTTGACTAAACTTCGTAAGGATTTTTATGATTCGTGCAGTTATTGATCTCCCATCCGCGCTCACAGATTGCTTTGAACTTAAAAATGACACTCCCGTTGATTACTTCTTATAAGGGCAATATCCGAATTTAATAGTCAAAGATGTGGGGTTTCCATTGATCCTCTTCAGAGGAATATGTTATAGTATTCATGGACTTAAGAAATCTCGAGTGGGCTTTTATCACCCTATTTTATAGTTTCTGTACTGGAGCCGTTCGCCTAAATGCCTAAATGATTTAGAGAGCTAGGTGCTTTAATGATCTATAGCCAATTAAACGATCGATAAAGGTTAACACCCGAGTTAAGCGTTTGTCTAAAAAATGGAGTAATGATATGGCACAAATTGAAGAAGACGATCTGCCTGTGGAAGTCGATGAGAGCCAAGAAGATGAGGCTTTTGTTATTTATGATATAGCTACTTATCCCTCAGACTATACATTGTCCGGCATTGTTGAAATGTGGGGAAATGGCGATATTACTATTCCCGAATTCCAACGGGAGTTCGTATGGAATATTAAACAATCTTCGTTGCTCATCGAATCCTTTCTTCTAGGTTTGCCAGTACCACCAGTGTTCTTTTACATTGACGACGAGAACAAGAATTTAGTTATTGACGGACAGCAACGGATTATGAGCATAATATTTTACTTTGATGGATTCTTCGGGTCCGAAAACCTGCGAGGACGACGGCAGGTTTTTCGTTTAGAGGGGCTTGATAAACGCAATATCTATTACAAAAAAACTTTTAACGATCTTACAGCTATTGAACAACGGAAACTTCGTAATACTGTGTTAAGAGCTATGAACGTTCGGCAACTATCACCGGCTGGTGAAAATACAAGTGTCTATCATATTTTTGAACGTCTGAACACCGGCGGTACGCCCCTTAAATCTCAAGAAATTAGGAATGTGGTTTTCAGAGGTAAGATCGTTCAAGTATTACGGGATCTTAATCGTGATGAGAATTGGCGATTAATTCTTGGGCAACCAAATCTCAACAAACATCAAGTGGATGTAGAGTTAGTTTTGAGGATATTTGCCTTTTCTAATGGTTTTTCAAAATATGAAAAACCGATGAAGGAATATCTCAATGAGGCTATGCGGAAAAACCGAGATGGCAATACTTCAGATATTCAAAAGTTTCAGCAACTTTTTCCTGTAATTACGAAACGGATTGTTGATGTTCTGGGCTCCAAGCCGTTTCACATAAGAGGACGTTTAAATACATCGGCATTAGATTCAGTCATAGCTACACTAATACAAAATTACACCGAAATTCCGAACGACCTCAAAGCAAAATACAATAAGTTGCTAGCAGCTCCTAAGTTTGAAACGCTTACTACAATCGGAACCACAGATACCGCCGCAGTCCGAGAAAGATTTAAACTTGTAAAAAGGATTTTACTGAGTAAGTAATATGGCTTACACAGATCACTACCAACTTGCTGATGACGTGATCGCGCATTTAAACGTTATAGTAGGTGGGATACAAGACCCATTTCTAATATCACGTTATATAGGGTTTGTTGCTATTGCATCTGTTACAGTTTATGAGTTAGCTATAAAGGATATTTTTATTGAGTTTGGAGAAAAAAAGCACAAGGTGTTAGGAGAATTTACACGAAAAACATTTGACCGAATTAACGGAAGGATAAAAACAAACACAATACGGGATGAATACATTAGTTACTTTGGTGATAAATACGTAAAGCGTTTTACAAAAAAGCTTGATGAAACAGAAAAAAAGGAGCTTCGCAATTCGGGGACTAGTACCTTGACTTCTTATGGGAATGTCATTACTTGGCGTAACCAATTTGCTCATGAAGGTCAAATACCTTCAACCGTAACATTCAACGAAATCATAACATCCTATCAGGTCGGCAAAGAAGTAATTAGGTGTCTTGCAGAGACAATGCAACGATAATTCGGAAATACCTAACATCGGCTCCGGCAGACGCAGCTCCAGCAGACAGCAGCTACGCTGCTCACGACCGCAGTGGTTTGCCAGAAATGGCCCGATGATCGGAATGAGTCTTGCCGGCCCCATCGATACCGCTGAGCCCATCAATTGGGCAGAACCAGACAGGGCGTTCCCCAAGGATGAACAAAATAAATGGACGTTAACTTGATTAAACAACTCGCCGAACAGTTGAATTCGGTAGTTGAAACTTACAAAGAACTCGGCAGCAAATCTAAATACGACGATTTATCCGACTTGGGAGAAGAGGCAGCTCTCAATTTAATAACACGGTCAACAGCCGCGATAGAAAGAGTAAGTGGCCGAGAATCAGTATACAGCAGGCAGATACAAGAAATCCTTTCACGTAAGACCCATGATTTTGATAAGCTAAGTATGGTTATTGGGGTAGTCGAATCACTCACCATTGATATTCAATCTGGGTATTTATCATCTGCTTCTGAATTGATACACGGAGAGATTTTCGGCGATTTTTTGGAAATGTCGGAGCATCTTTCGGAGGAAGGCTACAAAGACGCAGCCGCAGTAATTGCAGGTAGTGCTCTTGAAGCTCAATTGCGACAGTTGTGTATAAAGAATAATATTCCCATCGAAGTTATCACCGCAAAAGGAATTCAACCAATGAAAGCAGACTTGATGAATTCCGACTTGGGACATGCCAACACAATTTCAAAGCTCGATCAGAAAAATGTAACAGCTTGGCTCGATCTTCGAAACAAAGCAGCCCACGGAAAATACTCCGAGTACACTAAAGACCAAGTCACATTGATGATTGGTGGGATTCGAGATTTCGTCACCCGCAACAATGCATAGGTTGTTAGAGATTGTTGCTGCCCATCACCAGCTGCTAAGAATGTGCTCTGTCTCGTTCTTATGAGGCGAACGATGGCTCGCTATTGGGGTCGGATCCCACGAACGACGGTCTAGATGCGATCTTAAAAGGGAAAGAAACTTTTTGGTACCTACTTAAGGTGGGGGAATTCGGCAATATGATACAGGCCCATGGGGAGTATATTCGATTAGACCCCAAATGAACTTCTCAAATGTCTCCCACCAAGCGGGCAGAAAATTGATAACCGAGACGTTATCGGGAATATAGCCCCGTCTGGCATCCTGGGGGTTCACATATTTTTTAAGAATGGGAAATATGGCTGCCAACGTATAAAATACGGAATTCGGCAAAGCTCCAACAATATCAATCCCTAATTCGGTGTAGAAACAAATGCCAGGTTTGACTCTTACGTTTGGATGGTTGGCTTGATAAGATCGCGCCAGTTCATCATATGCTTGCTGACGTTCGGTCAGTAACTGGTAATATGTGAGCCTATGAAATTCCGGCATGCTCATCGGCTGGCCGGCTCGCCAGGCAAAGTACACCACGGGCGTGAGCACGACGACAAGAAGGAGTATCAACAATGCCTTGACTAAGAGAGAGACAATGAATTTCATGGTTTGTTCTCATTCGTCGATACTTTCAAGTATTATACTTTCAAAAATAGAAATTATGTTCTGCAATAAAGTTCGTGAAATTCAAAATGCGAACGAGATCATTTTGAGCCAAGACATCCCCTCTATGTGCAGGAATCAGGGATTTGTGCAGGCTTTTTCACGGCTTTGTGCACTCAAGTCTGCATTTGTGCAACATCGTTTTGCTTGATCCTGACCCAGGGGCTGTCGCCATTCTTGAGCCTGTGCAGGGCTTCGAGATTGGTCAGGAATATCTTCACTTTCTTCCCATTGTTTATTGCCCAGGCGTGGATTTGACTCTGGGAAGTAGTCATCGATGCAATGGTCGGCGTGACCACGCAGATCCGGCCGCCTCCAGCAATGGAGGCATTCTCCCACTTACGGAGCAACGATGGGCGGTCAAAAAATTCCCCGGTTTCCACTTCCAGGTAATATGTCTCCCCTCCCTTTTTGACGATCAAATCGGGCTGGTAATACCGGTTGTCGACGATCTTGATCTGGGCTGGTTCTCGTTCCACGTCGAAGCCAAGGAATGAGAACAGGTCAGCCGCTTTCAGGATCAGGGCGATGTGATGGTTGGATTTATGTGCCTTGAGCAATGCCGAGAATTCGTTGGGCTTGGGAGATTTCCCCATTAGCTTGGTGTAAACCCATTCCCCCAGAGATGTTAGAAATACAAGATCCGCCGGGCGTCCGGTCGTGGAAGGGCCTTTTTCTGAGCGGAGCAATTCCAGCTTTTCGCACAGCTCGATGGACTTATAGGCGCTGCGTCGTTTTGTGCCCTCCCGTATCTCAAGTTGTTTCTGGATATCGGATTTGCGTGAATAGCCGCTGTCACCGATCAGGGCGACGATCACCCGAGTGCGTTCAAAACTGTTGGACCTGGACCATTCATCGAACCACTCAGCATAATTGAATGCCGGTTCTACTGGGGCGGGAGGTGGGGCGAGCGACTCGAGGTCCTTGTTTTTCTTTCGTTCTTCCTCCAGGCTGCTTTCGTAAGCGGCTGCCTGCTTCTTAAGCAACGTGACTTCCTCTTCAGCTGCTACAGCACGTTTGGTTTGAAAATCCACCTGCCGCTTAAGTTCGTCAAGCTGGCGGCCCAGTTTTATGTTCGGTCGTCCATCCAAGTGGTTGCCGCTTGATGCCGATCCGCTCTTTACCATTCCGATGATCGCCCCGGCGAGTTCATCCAGGGGAATGTCCTCCAGCTTTTGGCCTCCCTTGAGAAGCTGGTCGAACTGTTCTCCCCCGAGCTCCTGTCCTATGCGGATGATCTGTTGGAATGCCAGGCTGGCCCGTTCGTGTTCGGATGCCAGCATGGCCCGGTGCGCCTTTACGCTGGCTTCCAGCTCTCGGACGCGGATATCCAGAACGCTCATGGTTGTACCGACACCCAGGGATTCTGATCTACAACCTTGAGGAGTTCGGATGCTTTTTGTAGAGCATTTAGGGCCTGGGATTGATTAGACCCGGTCGGCGCGCTGACCCAGGCCGCGGTGCTTGATGCAGCGTCCGAGCAGGCATTCATTGCATCGACGACCGCATTGTGCAGGCCAGTCAAGGTCGGCGGGGCCTGGGTGCCATCCACTTCTTCGTGCAGGCGGATGAGCTGGCCATAGTATTGGTTGACCTGGCTGTCCAGGGCCAACAGATCCACCGGGGAGCTGGAAAGAAGCGCATCCAAGCCAGCCTGGATTTGCCCCAGCTCGGAAGCCCAGGTCCGCACCTGGCGCTGGTAGTTGGCAATTTGCGCCACTCGCGGGGAGAGAAGGACGGGTTTACCGTCTTCGTTTTGTGGGGAGATCTGATAACCCAGGAGGGTCAAACCGATGACGGTCAATAAAACCCCGAGCGGCGCGATAACCCGGCGCAATTTTTGAGTGAGGAAAGATTTTTGAATTTCGATATCGTATTTCATTCTGCGACTTGCCCAGGGATCTGTTCAGTCCGAGGCTTTTGGGCAGCTTCGCCCTCGGCCCAATTGATATTTTCCAGGAAGGCTACATGCTCGGCGACCACTTCCACCACTTTCTTGCCGGTCTCCCGGTCGCGCGTCTGAAGGTGGCCGTCGATAGCGATCTTTGAACCATTTTTCAGGTAGGGGTAAGCCAGTTCTGCCAGCGTTCCCAGGACATTCACCCGTAATCCTTCGAGGTATTGTTCGTTTGAAAGCATGAGCCGGAGGAAAGCATAGCTCCCGCTTCCATTTGACCGTTCGAACCAGTCAAAGTAAATGTCCTCGCCGACTGTCCCAACCACAAAGACATGGTTGGCGGAAGCAGAGGGCAGCGGCAGATTTTGTCTCTGGCGTTCCTTTTCCCCAACCTCCCATTGGATATTGCTCAGGAGGATCAGGTTGGTCGCTTCAATTTCGTGGACCATCTTGCTATTGTATTGACGAGACTGGAGCATGCCGACGACGGCAATCTGGGAACCACGCTGAAGGTAAGGGAAGTAAAGCTCTGCTTTTTCGTCCCACAGAATGATGCGCATGCCTCTCAGAATACATGGCCGGGTGGACATGAATACCAGCCGCAAATAGGGCCGTTTATTTCCATGGATGAGCAGGTGGTCAAAATAGATGTCGCCGGTGATGTTACCGACCAGGAATATCCGGTTCATGGTTTTCAAACTCCTCAAGGTAAAAAGGATTTATCAGTGTGCGGACCTTCGGTCCTGGCCCTGGCTTTTTCTCCGTCGACCATCAGCCGGGTGGCATTTCCCTCTCCGAGCAGGATCTCCAAAAGGATGGCATGATGTTCAGATGCCCCCATCGTTTTGTCCCACGTCTCGTTCCCAGAAGGTTCCTCCGCCAGGCTGTACTTGTTGGATGCCCGTTTTACCGACCAGCGGATCAGCTGGACCAACTCCACCGGAGGCAGGGCGGCGAGCCAGTCATAAATACTCCCTGCACTTCGGGCCGGGTCTTCTCGCAGGGAAGCCAGCGAGTAGGCTAAAGGATTTTTAATCCCCTCCCCGGCGGGGCCGCAGGTATACAGAAGCCAGGAGACAAAGGCCTGCACTGAAGCGTTTTTTGCCACCAAGTCGTTCATGACCCTGGGATGGACATGGCATTGGACAAGGATCCTTTTCAAATTCCAGGAAACAGGCACCTCCACCGTTGCGTCCAGGGTGGTGGTCGTGATTCTTTCCTGGGTGCTTGAGTCGGTGTTTAAGTGCTTTAAACCGTGCCACTCGCGCCACGAATGAGTGCCCAACGCGCCATCCATGGGTGCCATTTCCGCCATCCTATGAGTGCCATTCGCGCCACTCGTAATGGTGTCATCCGCGCCGTCGAATGGTGACACCTGTGCCGTTTTTGGGGTGTCACTCATGCCATCGAAGAGGGGTTCGTCCAACCGCACACGCAGGCGCAGGAAGTCCGCTTCGTCCCGATCCAGGCCGGGAAGGACGCATACGAATGAGCTTACGGGGCACCTATCCTCATGGATCCATTCCCAGGCGGTCTTGGGACGATCCAACCCCAGCCAGACGGCCAGACTTGTGTACCCGCCGTGCACGAGCACTTCGTCCCGAACCTCGCCGGTGTCGCGGTTGACGTAACAGCGGTCACGCAGCAGGGCGACCAGCCAGGCCTGGGCCGGGGTCAGCCCGGCTTTCGGGATGACAGCCTCGATAAAGTAGTGGGTCAGGAGGATGGTCCCGAAGGCGGAGATGATCTTGTGATGCAGGGCTTCGGATGTTTTCTGCAGCTCAGGAGATAATTCACCTTCCACATGGGCGAGTTGACCGACAATTTCCATGACGGTTCGGGGGAGATAGGTTGCTGTGTCTGGTGTGGGAAGTCTGACAGGCGGCAATAGTTCTCCAGTCAAATCCTGAACCTGGTTTGCCTTGACCAAGGCTTCCGGCAGAGACACGCCCTCCTGCATACGATCAGCCAACCAGTGCCGTACGGCGATCGCATCGGTGCGGGAAAGGGGCAGGGTCATGTGGACTGTGTACCGGTTGGGGAGGCGGTGGGCTCGCCGGTCCTTCCCTTGCGACCAGCACGGTTCGTCGTCACTTCGCTCCACCAGTCCGGAGAGCGCCTCCCACGTGGATGGGTCCTCAACCGCCCGGAAGAAAGTCCGGCGGCTCAATCCTGAGAAACGGATGATCTGCCGGACCGGAACGCGGCGAGTCCGTGAGCCGTTGTCCTGGCGTTGTCCGTCCCAGACCGCCTGCCGCCAACCGACATAAAGCCAGGCGTTACGCGCCCCGATCTCGGGGATAAGGCGGCTGAAGTAACCGGGCAGAGCGACCACCCTCTCGGGGATGACAACTTTGTCGTAGCGCAGCTTGTGGACGATTTGAACTTCGGCTGTTTCGAGTTCAGGTTCCGACTCACCATCAATTTCGTTTTTGGTAAACGCTGGTGTATCGATGACGAAAGTGACGGAGACTTCCCGGTTCATCATCCCCATCAGCATCCGCGTGATCGTGCTTGCCAGGCGGCTTTGCAGCCATTCCTGCATGTTCGCGTTTCGGACTCCGATGGCGAACAGGCCATCCTGATAGGACACAAACTGCGTATCCCGCACCCACGAATCAAAGGATGCTTTCGGCATCTCCATCTGGAGCTGGTCGAGAGCAGATTGCCAGGCGTGTTCGGGGTTGAGGCTCATGTCGATCTACCTGAAAATGCCGGTTCCGGGAGGGGTGTCTCCAAACTATCCATGAACGTCAGGAAAATGTCCCACAGGGCTTCCTGGAAAGGGATACGCTACCGTATAGGCTACCGTTATACGGTAGCGTAGGGAATGGCCGTTCGGTAGCCTATAGGCTTCCGTAGAACGGTAGCGTTCTCCGGCATCACTCCAGCATTGCGGCAATATCGAGGACATAGTCAAACCTGGCGCTCCGGGACAGGCGCTTGAAGGGGGACAGGTCTACCTTTCCAGCCTGGTATTCGTCGATACCTCTCAGGGCAAAGAAGGCGGCCAGGCTGGAGATGGAGATGTGCTCGTGATCTGCGATCTCACGGAGGGACTCATGCAAGGCGGGAGGCAGATCCAGTCCGACCTTGTGGCGCGCCGCATCTTTCCGGGCTTTGTCCCGTTTGACTTTGGGCAAAGCGGATAGGCGCCGCTTGTGTTCCATGTCGTCGAGGATCTCTGCTACGGATGGGTCGACGGGGGATTGCCTTTGATGGTTAGTGGGCATACAGCACCTCGATGGTACGTCGCAGGGTGCTGACATACCCGCTGTCGCTCGCACCTTCATATCCAACCACGGCAGGCGAGTGAGGGCAGTACTCCCACAGGCTTTTTCCAAAAGCCGGGGCCTCTCGGGCACGCGTATCCTGCGGGATAGGCGGCCAGACATGTTCCCTGAAAGTCCCGACCAGTGTCTTGAGCTGCACCATCGTCTCGCGCGTTGTGCGGTCGAAGAAGGTAGGCAGGATGCTGTATCCAAGGCGATGGCCGCGTTCAACTAGCTCAGCCATCGAACGCAGGACTTCATTCACGCCGTCCACGGCCATGGCGTCCAGCTTGGTAGGGATGAGCACCCAATCGCTGGCCATGAGCGCCGAGATGTGCAGCACGTCCAAGGAGGGAGCCATGTCGAAGATGATCACTTCGTAATCGACGTGCTTGAAGATATGGCTGAGGATCTCGGTGGGGAAGTTGGAGATCACCACGCTCCGCTTGGCCTTTTCGGTTTTCTTATCCCCCGGGAGGATGTCCAGGTGCTCTCTGGCACGCACGATCACGTTGGCGAGAGGCTCTTCGTCCACAACCAGCCGATAAAAGCCCGGAGCTTTTGCGATTCCAAGTGCGAAGGCGACATGGCCCTGCGGGTCGAGATCCACTAGCAGGGTGCGCTGCCCGGCTTCGGCCAGGCCGTGAGCCAGGGTGACGGCGGTGGTGGTCTTGCCCACACCACCTTTTTGATTGGCAATCGTGAGAATGGTCATTGCTGTATCCTTTTTGCATGCGTAAAAATACGAACGGGCGATGGTGAGTGGCAAAAACCGTCACCATCGCCCGAAGCGCAAGCAGCCAATGACCAGGTCCATCCCCCAGCAAAACGTACTACTGCAAATCTACTGCAAATAGCGAAAAAACGTATGGAATTTATGGACTATATAGACGCAACAGCCCCCAGATATGGGGGCTGCAGGGTGGTTCTCCGCCAGCTATGGTGACCGACCGGGGACTTGAACCCCGAACCAACTGATTAAGAGTCAGCTGCTCTACCATTGAGCTAGTCGGCCTTAAAGTGTATACAATGACCAGGTTTAAGCCTAATCAGTTGCACTACTTTCTTGGAAGGTTCCGGAGAAACTTTTCCTTAGCGGGCGAAATTATACCCCAAAGAGAGAGTGTGTCAATAACCTGTCGACATAACCTATCGATCACAACATCAGTTAGGAATATTTACGATCTACACCTGCATTTCTCGAATAGGGAGCTTGGCATTTCCTAGAATAAAAAGGGGGATATGTTCCAAAGGTGCTTCCACAGGTATCCATTGACCGCCTGTATAAACCTCATCTCCCCAGGCATCTTTCCAGGAACGATCAGCGGGCAGATACACCTTCCTTGAGCGGGCACCTTCCTCCAGAACAGGTGCTACTAACAAGTCTGGACCAAACATGTATTCATCTTCCACACGATAACACTCAACATCAGATGGAAAGTCCACAAACAAAGGACGCATGGGCGGGATGCCAGTTTCATGCGCTTGCCGCATCTGCTCCATGATGTAAGGCCGCAGACGCTCCCGCATGAACAGGTATTGTTTGAGAATCTGATATGCCTCCTCGCCAAAAGACCAGACCTCATTTGGCCCGCCATTGAAATAGGCGGTTTCTGGCAACCGATGGCCATGCAGCCGAAAGATAGGGCAAAAGGTGCCAAACTGGAACCAGCGCACAACCAGTTCCCGGAAGGAAGGCGATCCCGGGTCTCCACCCCGAAAACCACCAATGTCATGGGTCCACCACGGGATCCCGCTCATGCTCATATTCAAGCCCGCTTTCACCTGAGCGTGCAATGCTGCGAAGGTGGATTGAACATCTCCAGACCAGACTGCCGCTCCAAAGCGTTGGCTACCTGCCCACGCAGAACGACATAGGAATAGGATTTCTTGTTCGCCTTCTGTCTTCATCCCTTCGTAAAATGCTTGAACGTGTTGCAGGGGATAGATATTGGCGACCGCTTCACCATCACCAATATGGAAGCGTAGATTCTCAGGCATCATGGGAAGCATTTCCGGCTCACAAGCATCCAACCAATATATTTTGATTCCATGTTTGTAATATCCTTCCATCACCTTTTTCCAGATATATTCTCTGGCTTCTGGATGGGTGGGATCATAGAAGTGGAGGTAAATTCCACCTTCCGCCTGATTATCCACAAAGTACATTTGTGCAGGGGTTCCTTGCGCATTGCGGACAATAAAACCTTTGTCCCGCATCTCATTAAAATTGGCGCTTAAGCGGCTGATTGTGGGCCATACCGAGACCATCACTTTAACACCCAATTTCTCTAGGTTTTTCACCATTCCAGAGGGATCTGGCCAGCGTTCGGGATCAAACTGCCATTCACCGTGTCTGGTCCAGTGGAAGAAGTCAATCACGATAACCGACAATGGCAATTCACGCTGATGATATTCCTGGACTATGGACTCTAATTCCTCCTGGCTTGCATAACGCAATTTGCTTTGCCAGAAACCAGATGCCCATTCGGGGAGCATTGGAGCATGACCGGTCACGTCGGCATAACTGGACAGGATCTCACCCGGGTTATTGCCCGTTGTGATCCAGTAATCGATCTGTGGAGACGCCTCGGCAACCCAACGGGTCGCATTGGCACCTAGTTCCACTCGTCCGATGGCAGGATTATTCCAGAGAAAACCATAGCCCCTGCTTGAAAGTAAAAAAGGAATGCTGACCTCAGTGTTCCGTTGGACAAGTTCAATCACACAACCTTTTTGATCCAATCGACCATGTTGGTGTTGGCCCAATCCGTAGATGTGCTCATTGTCATAGGCCCTAAAGCAAACGTCGATGTGAAAAAGTTCGCCTTTGAGGTCTTTATAGTGTCTGGCCGGGAGGGTTAAATCATGAAGGGGTTTTTCTTTAAGTAACTCCTGACCGGTATTGGCATTCAAAAAGGTTAGCTCGCCTCGGGAATCAATGTTGGCAATCATGGCCCCATTCCGAAGGCTTGCAACTGATTCGGCTATTTCAATTTGAGCTGCGTATTCACCTTGATTGAGCAAGGCGTTGATCCAGTCTTGTTTAATCGCCTTTAGTCGGGTGGCGCGAACACGTATTCCATCGCGTCCCCAAGGTTCAATCCTCAGGATCTCATAATTTTGATAACAAAACAGGCCATTGTGATTTTTAGCGAACTCAACCATAGTTTATTATTTTCCTTTTGCTTATCTATTCTTATGTCAATATCAGACATGGATGGATGAAAATTCACTCATCCCATATTATTTCAAGCCATTCAACCATTTATGATGTTAGCCGGAGCCTTTCTCGGAAGTACGTTCAGGTGGTGCGGCAAGCACCGATTGGGCTCCTTGGGCGATTCTCTTTCTTGTTGTAACTGGTTCTTTGTTAGCCTGTTCCATCATGGTTATAGCACCCTTCCCATTGATAATAACGGTTCCCTGGGGCATCACCGTCACAGCCTCCCCCCTGATCGTAAGCTGGACCGGGCCTGGACCGCTAGATGCTATTTTCAATTTATTTTTGCCAATTACGAATGAGAGCAGTACTCCCCGCCAGCGATATTTGAATTCTATGCTCTTCCAGCCCGGAGGCAGATGCGGATCCACTACCAGCCGGTCGCCTCGGGGAAATACCCCTGCATAACCCTGAACAATGATCGAATAGACCTCCCCGGAAGTTGGTGTGTGAAGTGCATTTTCAGATTCCTTCTTGATATCCTGCAAATCCATATTCAGGGAAAGGTTGAAATACCTTCCGGCGAGTTCGTGGTCATCGAACCGGGCGGCGCAAATGGCGTAGATGGCCGGCGACAAAGACGAATAGTGCAAGGTGCGCGCCTCATAGAAATAGAAAGTGTTCTTGATAACCTCCGCCGGGAAGTCGAAGGGGAATAGGTAGAAAAGCATCAGCGTATCGGCCTGTTTGATAATTCGCATCCGGCTTGCCATTCTGACTAACGCCTCGTGGTAGGAAACAAGATCTGGCGTATAAACCGGATGAGACGGATCTTTCAAGGGTTCCAGCTCCTCTACCATGGGAATGCCGAATTCATTTCTCTTTGTAAAGGTATAGTCGGCTAATTTGAAATAACCTTCAAACTGTTCGAGGACGCCATCCGTTGGCTCCATGAGACAGATCTTCTCAGAAATCTCGCGCCACTGATCCAATTCTGCTGTGGTAACAGAAAGCCGGCGTGTAATTTTGTAATAAGCGTTTTGGTTATATTCGCCACACCAATTGAAGAATGCCGTGGTTTTCTGGGCTATGGCCTTCAGTAGATAGTTGGTATAGTAGTTGTTATTGATGTTGGCGTGATATTCATCCGGCCCCATCACCTGAATGGCATCGAAACGGTCCTTCTCTGCATTCCAGACCAGGAAGCTATCCCAGAACCGCATATTTTCCACGACCAGATCAGCGCCATAGTTAACCATATATTCAAAATCGCCGGTTGCTTCGTAATAGCGGAATACGGCATTCATCACCGCCAGGTTCAGATGGTATTGATCCAGAACCTCCCTGCGCCGCATCACACCCATCTCGCGGTCCATTTCGTGGTTGATGCCTTCATTGCCAAGCTCATCACATTCCCAGGAAAAAACCAGCCCCCGATACCCTCGCTCCTTGGCATTCTGCTTTGCCCGATCCAACAAGCTGTGCCGGAAGACCAGCAGGTTCCTGGCTATTACGGGGTTTGTATAAAGAAAGAACGGGAACATATACATCTCAGTATCCCAGAAATAATGGCCCCGGTACATTTCACCTGTGAAGCCCTTGATCCCTATCCCGTGCCGGTAATCCCCCTCAGACCCATGGATGATCAGATGATATAAATTGAAGCGGATCTTGGCGCTCAATTCCTTGCTATCGTCCCGTGCATTTACTCGAATGTCTGCAACCGCCCATTTTTCCCCCCACTTCTGCCGATGCGCATCCCACAGATCGTCGCTCCCCCGCAGCTTGGCGCGATTCAGGGCATGGGTGGTTGCCTTCACCAATTCCTTTCCATCGACATGCCTTGAATCCTCAAACGAGATATATTTGAAGGCATTGACTGGCGTTCCCTGGTGGACCTGAAGTGTGACTTCTTCCTTTACCTGTTCGCCAAATATCTTCTTGCGCCGTGCCACCGCCTCGCCTGGCAGATCAAAGCTGGAAGCGATGCAGTAATAGTGTCCTCGATCTCTGGTCTGCACCATCATGATCGTGTCATGGTCATAGTTGTCGTTGATGGAAACCAGATGCAAGTGCCGGAGCCACTCTTCCGGGAACCAGTTGCCAAAGGCGTTGTGGACGGAACCATCCAGTTCGGTTACCAGGGTTAGCTCTCCTGTCCAATTGAGCGGGGTGATCTCGGAGATTGACATCGCTATATTCCGGTCATGCATACTAACGAACCGGATACTTCTAAATCGCGTCTCCCGGCCGTCCTTTACAAATACTGTTTCTCGGAATAGTGCACCATGCTTAAGATCCAATCGTCTCCGGTGGCTGGTCGCATGGTGATCCAGATCGACCTTCTGACCGTCGATCACCAGATAGAGAGCCATCGGGTTGGGGAAATTCACCATCTCCACGGCCACACACTCCGACTTATCAAAAGCTCCAGCAATAAAAGTACCCGGCGTGGTAAGCGTCGGCATATCTTCATTTATTCCGCGCATGCCCACGTAAGCGTTAGAAATAGTAAAAAGGGCTTCGTAGAGTTTCCTTTTCTTGGCCTCCTTCCCGTCTTCTTCAATGAACCACGCCTCGTCCGTCGGTTCGAATTTCTCAAGAAAGTCACTCATGAATTACTCCTATGTGGCATTTGTTCAGCATTCGTTTTCATTCTTGTAAGTACGTCCGCCAATGTCCCCTGAAAGGGACCAGGTGTCTCCATTTTTATTGAAACCAGCGCCGCTGCGAACTTGAGCGATGTAGGGATGCCATGATCCAGTCGATAGGCAAGGTAAGCGGCGAAAGCGGTGTCGCCGCGCCCGGTCCGGCCGATGTCACTCTTGTTGGTGAATTTCTCCGACCACCCCCGGCCTGCCGCCCACGCCCAGATGCCGGGATTTTGAGTGATCACCATTTCATGAGCGCCCCAGCTTTCAAGTACTCGCGCGGCTTCTTCCAACCTGTCCAGCCCGGTCAGTGCCTGGGCCTCGACCATATCCAGTTTGACCATGTCCGCCAGCTTGAGGATCTCATGCTTCTCAGGGACATCTTTAAAGGCAATCTCTCGTGTGACGGGATCAACATGGCGCACAAAGCTTTGCATATCCACCGAAAGTGGATAGCCCCGGCTTTTCAATTGGCGCACCAGCGCCAGGTCGAATTCTTCGTTTGAAATGCCGGCCAGATGCAGACGGCGAGTTTCCACCTTCGGTACCTGATCGATCGTAATAAGGCCAGCACTTTTTTCAAGGACAATCTGCCGCACATCATGATCTTCGCTGAAATAAGTAACACGGGAATAGGTGGTTTCCTTGGCGGGAATGATCATGACGTCCACACGCTCATCTTCCAAAGCTCTCAGAATATGCCGGTCCTTTTCGGCCAGCTTGGCAATAACGGCCACTTTTTTTCCGGACCGGGATGCCGCCAATGCACCACAAAGGACGGCACTGCCGGGAGCGATTCTCTTGGGGCCGCGAAATGGAACAATTTCATCGAAACACATGTGTCCTAAAAATGTGATGTCATAAGATTCCATAAGAATTTCTTCCTGGATTTAAGGATCATTCTCATAAAATTATCAGGAAGCTACCCGATCGGCCTGTTTCAATCGGCTTCTTTCTATGTCTATTTGCATCAATAAAACCTTCCATATCTTTATCCCAGTTCGGCCTATCGCCAAATCATTCCACCTCAACCGATTGGCCCACGACTGGCGTCTGCGCATTTTCTTTCCCTCGTGAGGGGGCTAGATTCAAGGCGTTTTTTTCACTTGCTTTGTAAACAACTTTTTATTTTGTGGATCCACTGCTTTTCTCCGGAGTCAACGTGATGGCGTAGCCATCGGTCGCAGTGCTCCAATTGATCGTGACGGTAAGCGAATTTTCGCTAAGTGTCATCGAAGAATTTGAAACCACCGTCGGTGCGCTCACATAGGAATTGCCCGTGGGCATCTGTTCCACAAGGACATAAATCTTCCGGCTATTTTGCAGGTAGGAAGGGATATTGTGGATCACCACATTCACCAAGCCGGTGACGCCGCCTTCGTTGCCCACCACGATGATCGCCTTCTTCGCATTCGTATCCGTGCCGGCTACAGCATCAACTTGCGATCCGGGCGTGACGCTCACCAGTTGGCCGGTAATATCTGCATAACGTTTGTAGATCCACCACTGGCCTAGCGGTTGGCCGTTGGACGTCACCAAGTCGCCCATACCAGCCCACAACCCAGTGTTCATGCCCCAGTTACCACGCAGGCCGGCCATGCCGTTCCGCGTGAAGCGCGCCAGGTACCAGGCGGAATGGCCGGGATCTTGCTCGCTGCGAGTCCCATATTCATTGACATTGTAGCCGTCTGAAATCGAGATGCCGAGCGATGACAGCATGGTATCCAAGGTCGACTTGTCGCTCGTGGGATCGTTGCCTCCCCTTTCCTCATGCCAGCTGATGACGTTGGGAATGACGTTGTTCGCTTTGATGTAATCGAGGTATGAGGGAAACGCATTCCCATTGGGCTGTTGGGAGAAGCTGGGACCGGTAATCACTGCATTCGAAATTGCAGCGCGAATCTGCTGGAAGCCACGTTTCCACATCTCCAGATATTGGCTTTCGGACCTGCTTCCGAAAAACCCACAGCAATCCGGCTCGTTCCAGATGTCCCATTGGACATTCAAGCCCGTCATCCCGGCGGCTTTGGCATCGTTGATGACCTGGGTCATGAAATTGGTGTAGTTCGTCCAATCCCCATTGTCCCCTGGGAAGGTGTTCACCGTGCAGACAAGATCCGCTCCCCAGAGGTCATGGAGCAGGATGATGACGGTAGCTCCGATCGCTTGGGCCTTGGTGTAATAGGCTTTTACCGTGTTCCAGCGCGTTTGGTAGTTACTAAAGCTATTGATCCAGCCGCCGTTCGGACATCCGAGCTGTGCTCCGCCCACCCGCAGATACTTGACCTTGATGTCGCTCAGCATGTTTTGCGGTGGGGAGGAAGCGTCGGGGGACAGGCCATAGATGAAACCGGAGGCTTGGTAGGTGGGTGCCCCAAGCGTCGATCCCATATTGATCGTGACCGTATCAGCGGCGGTTTGAACTGGCCGAGCTGCAGTTGAGCAACCAGCCAGGATGATCAGAACGCAGAGTAGTGACCACGGATTTATTTTTGGGTGCAACTTGGTGGACGTATGCTTATATCCTTTTCTCTGCACAACCCGGTCGAGCGAACCTTTGTTAGGAGGCCCGCCCATTCCTCACAGCTTGGAACGATTTGCAAGGGGTTTGGTCGACGGATAACATTTTTCATTAGAGATATAGGAACCTTTTCTTCCTTCGGTGTGGCAAACACCGATTGTGCTTCTTGGACGACTCTTCCCTTGCAAGTTATTGCCCAAGGATCACTTTTATTTTCAAATTGGGTTCCTTCTATCGGATAACCACTACCTTTCTGATATAACACTGAGTAATCAGAACGCAAGGTAATCTATCGCTCCGGTATCCAAACACGCATCTCGCCAGAAGCACGGTTATCCCAGGCATAATAGGGAATTGCCATAATATCCATATATTTCGATGCTGGTTCTCGATGCTGGTACAGCTTACCCTCCCATCCGTTCTCATCCACGACGTCCCCTTTGCCACGTATGATACTTACACCGCCAAGCAGGTCATCCTGATACTCTATTCCAAACTCGTTAGAGAGGACATGTTTCGGATCAATGGCAATCCGGTCTAAGACAATTGCCCCATGGTCTACCCCCTCCAGGCAATAAACAATTGGGCCGCGCTGGATTGCTATATGCCTCTGTAAATAGCGCACTGCTGGGTGGGCCCATACCGTCTGTATAGGCATCTCCATCCTGTATTCTACGATCTCGCCGGGATGCCATTCGCGCTTGATCGCCAGATACCCATTTGCCTGAGGTTCCAGGTCGGGAACTGGAGCGCCATTGACGCGAAGGGACCATTGCTCACACCAACCGGGCACGCGGAGGTGCATCGTAAAAGTCAGCGGGTTGGCAACGTCAATCTGCAACTTCACGCGGCCATCCCAGGGATACTTGGTCTCTTGACGGAGGCTCACGTAGGAACCATTAACTTTCAATTTGACGTTCCCCTGTGCATAGAGATGCACCCACACATCGTTCGCCCCCGTAGAGTAAAAATATCCTCCCAGGCTTGCCAGCGTGCGTGCTAGGTTCGGAGGGCAGCAGGGACATTCGAACCAGCTTTGGCGATGATGCTCTCCGGCGCTGGCCAACGGGTTCTCATAGAAAAAATGCGACCCTTCCAGGGATACTCCGCTCAGGAAACCGTTGTAAAGTCCACGCTCGATGACATCCGCATATTTGCTTTCACCCGTGAACTGCAGCAGGCGGTGATTCCATTGGATCAGCCCGATCGTTGCGCACGTTTCGCCATACGCCGTTTCATCCGGTAAATCATAGTCCAGCGTGAACCCTTCGTTATAGCGCGAGGGTCCGATTGATCCCGTCAGATACATACGTTTGGTGATCAAGTTATCCCACAGCCGTTCGCAAGTTTCCAACAAGCTCGGATCGCTATTCTCGTGTGCCAGATCCGCCGCCGCGCTGAGCAGGTACATCGCTCGAACCGCATGCCCAACTACTTTGGTTTGCTCTCGGAGTGGAACTTGGGCCTGACAATATTCATATGTCTTGGCCCAGAAATTGGCAGGGTCTTCGCCGCGCTCCTGCGCTTCAATGTCGAAATAGTGCGGTAGGGCGCCTCGCTCGTCAATAAAGTACGTCGCCAGTTTCAAGTAACGCAGGTTATTTGTGGCATGATACAGTTTTACCAGCGCCAACTCAATTTCCGGATGCCCGCAATAACCGTGCTTCTTGCCCGGTTCAGGCCCAAAGATTGCATCAATATGATCGGCGTAGCGGGACAGCGCATCCAGCAGCGTGCGCTTGCCGGTGGCTTGGTAAAGTGCGACCGCGCCTTCGATCAAGTGGCCGGCGCAGTACATCTCATGCCAATCGCGCAAATTTCGCCAACGCATTTCGGGCTGGGCAACGATGAAATGTGTGTTCAGATAACCATCGGGTTGCTGCGCGCGGATGATCTTATCGGCTACCTGATTGACCAAGGCGTCCAGGACAGGATCGGGATGAGTGGCAAGCGAATAGCTGGCTGCCTCGATCCACTTGGCCGGGTCGGAATCCCCAAAGATCAAGACAATCGGCGACGGCACAGGTCGTTGGAAATTCAAATCGAAGGCGCTGATACGGCCTGTGGCTTCGCATTGTTGATAAATGTGCGGTATGGTGACTGTTCGGTTCAACTCAATGCGAGGAGCCCAAAACGTATCCTCAAAAGTAACAGCGGTGAATGGGACCGGTTCGAGTTGATGCTTGACGATTGGCATTAAATATTTCCTGACTGGAGGATGCCCTTATAAAATCTGTATCGTGTAGATACAGCTCTTATCGCCCCTCAAAATTGATCTTATCACCTTGGCTTGTACATTCCTCCCTGTGACCGCTGAAAACATTCTTTCTGCAAAACCTTCCGAACAGTGACACAACGATGTGGAAACCCTCCCTTTATTCTTTTGAACTAAGGGACATACGCAGACACTTTTGTTTTCATCCGCCGTGATGATTTGAGATTCCTTGTCATAGACAATCTTCCAATGCCACATTTCGGACAGAAACGGCAAGAATTCATTGATGTTTCCGTGATACTGAAAGACCAGTTCATCCATATTAGCACTGTGATAATGCGCAGCGGCACATCCTCGTAGAATCGTCGCTTCTGTTTCTTCGGTCAAATGGCCATCTCGAACAGGCAAAAGATTGAGGGCCCATTCAACAACAAATCCTTCTTCAAAATTTTGTTGTTCCTGCGCCTGGTGAGTATCCAGGCCGGCATGATCGTTCTCAGCCATTTGCTTCCTCTCTAGCTATGAATGTCAGCGCGACGACCGAGAGAGCTGGCAATTGCACCGTGGCTTTACCGTCCTGTACCTGCACGGCTCTGAACGGCCGGCTATGGATGCAATGCGGCTGTGCGAAGGTGTTTTGAGCTTTAGCATCCGGCCCGCTGACCACTTCAGCCGATTCGACCTTTTCCAATTGCCTCCCGGTAAAGTCTATCGTTACCGGCGCGACTTCGCTCAAGCTGCGGTTGACCAGGAACACATGGAGGACGCCTTTGCCCAGGATGGCGCTGGTATCAACGGTGTTCACATACCCGTAGCTGCGGCTCGCGTAACCGGGGCCTTTCACCACCGGCTGGAGGGCCACGCCCTCGCGGCGGTAGGCGTATATTAGAAACGGGTAATAGGTGGAGTGTAGGAGCAATTCGCCACCGCGCGTTTGGATCGGGGCGATTGCGTTCACGATCTGTGCCAGATTGGCAATTTTGACCACATTGGCATGACGAATGAAGCAATTCAAAAAGCCGGCCACGACCAGTGCGTCCGCCAAGTCATATTCCTCTTCGATCAGATGAGGGGCAAACTGACCTCTGCCATCCATGTGCACAGGGGTAACTGCCCGATACCAGACGTTCCACTCGTCAAAACACAAATAGTGGCGCTTTTTGCTGCGCAAGCGCGCCTGCACATAACGGCACATGGCGTCCATCTCTTCGATCTGCTGGTCAATCGAATTGGTCACCGCCAGGTAATCGGCCGTGTCGCTGTTCGGATTACCCACATAGCGATGCATGCTGACGTAATCGGCATACTCGCCGATATATTCCAGCACGGTCCGGTCCCACTCCATGTAGGTTGGCAGGGTGTTGGTACATGAGCCGCAAGCCACCAACTCAATCGTAGAGTCGGTATCCTTCATCAGTTTGGCGGCCTGCTGGGCGCGGATGGCATATTGGTCGGCGGGGACATGTCCCAGCTGCCAGGGGCCGTCCATCTCGTTGCCCAGACACCACAGCTTGACGCCGTAAGGCTCTGGCGAGCCATTGGCAACGCGTAGGTTGGCATATTGGGTTCCGGCCGGGCAGTTGCAATACTCCACCCAGTTTCGGGCTTCTTCAGGCGTGCCCGTGCCCAGATTGACCGTGAGCATCGGCGCCCAGTCCATTTTGCGCACCAGCTTTATATACTCGTCCGTGCCGAATTGGTTCGGTTCGATACTCTGCCAGGCCAGCTCGCGCACGGTGGGACGCGAAGCACGCGGGCCGATGCCGTCCTGCCAGTGATAACCGGAAGCGAAATTTCCGCCCGGGTAGCGCAGGACGGTCAAACGCATTTTCTGTAATACCTCCAACACATCTCTTCGTAGGCCGTCCTCATCGGCGAGGTCCGAATCAGGTTGATACACACCCTGATAGACAGCACGCCCCAAATGCTCGAGGAACCCACCGAATATACGGGAGTCCACTGGCGCAATCAAGTAATCTGAATGGAGCGTGATTCGGGTCTGGTCCATGGCTCCTCTCAAATACCAGGGGTTAACCTGATAGCATAAGCATCAGCCGGACTGCTCCAATTCACCATGAGGCTAAGTGAGTTTTTGGACACGTTCATAACCTGATCCAAAACCACCGTTGGTGCGCTCACGTACCCGCTACCCGCTGGCATCCGTTCCACAAGAACGTTCATTGAGCTGTTGTTGAGCAAATAGGATGGGATGCCATTGAGGTTGACCGCCACCGGGCCTGTAACGCCCACGCGGCTGCCCAGAACAATAATGGCCTTTGCCGTCCTCGAATCGGCGGCAGCTACACCGTCAACCTTCGAACCGGCCGTTAATTTAACTAGCCTGCCAGTCATCTCCGCATAGCGTTTATAAACCCACCAACTAGCCATTGTTTGATTCGAACTGGTAACCAGATCGCCCATCCCCATATACAAACCGCCCCCCATTCCCCAGTTGGCCCGCAGGCCATCTATGCCGAGGCGCTCGAACCGCCCGATGTACCAGGCCGAGGGACCGGCTTGCTGCTCTGCGGCGTTAGACCCATATTCATTCACTTGGTAGCCTTGCACCGAAATACTGCGCGCTGATAACATCCCATCCAGTTCATTCTTGGAGATTTGCGGATCACTGTCCGGAATTAACTGATGCCAGCTTATATAATCTGGGACGACATTGTTCGCTTTGACATAGTCGAGGTAACTGGAAAACCAACTCCAATTTGAAGAGGGCTGCCCTGCCGTGCTGGGTCCAACAATCACGGCGCTTGGAATAGCAGTGCGGATCTGCTGATAAGCGCGTTTCCACATTTCGAGATACTGGGTCTGGTCGCGACCCCAAAACTGAACCGGGGTAATAAGATCTGGTTCGTTCCATATGTCCCATTGAATATCAGCCTCCGTCATCCCGTTTGCCTTCGCATTGAGAATGGTTCTGGTTATAAAATTGGTGAGCTCTGTCCAATCACCATTATCTCCAGGCCAACGCGGCACAATGCACACGCCGTCGGCACCCCATAAATCATGGATTAACAAAATGAATTTCGCCCCAATTGCTTTGGTTTTCGCGTAATAGCCTTGAATTGAGTTCCAGCGCCGGGTGTACTGGCCATTCACAAAGCCTCCGTTGGGACAATCAAGTTGCGCACCCCCCGCGCGTATAAACTTAACCTTGATATCGCTCTGGAAGTTTTGCGGTGGTAGGGTACCTTCTTCTGACAGGCCGTAGATGAAGCCGGAGGCACGGTGAGTGGGTGCACCCAATTGCGAGGTTAAATCAATTGTAACCGTGTCAGCATGCAGCATAGGCTAGCACTCCTGCTCGAAAATAAAACAACAACAGAATAGTCAGCACGCAGAGCTCTGACCGTAATTCCTGCATTTTGGTTACATAAGCTTATGTAACCTCTTTTAGATAGCTGCTGGGGTTATAAGCAGAGGGCTTTCTCAGCCCCTTGCAGTTTAGGTGGGTTATGAGCTCTCTACTATGTTTAGAAAAACTTTATCGAATCCATAAGCATATTTGGCCTAAAGAGAAAATAATCCTCTACGCCATAAACCGGCGACGTACGTGAAGCCTATCGGCTGCGCACAATTTCTGGCTATGACAATGCGCGAGTGACACCTACCGGAGGGGCCGCTCGCGTTGTCAGCCTTACTCTTTGAGCGCGCCTACTGTGATTCCTGCGGCGATATAACGTTGGGCGACCGTAAGCAGGATCGTAGCCGGGATCGCGGCGATCACAGCTGTCGCCATGACCGAGGGCCATTCCACCGAGAAGCCGCCGATAAACCGGTAGATGCCTACGGTGATCGGCGTGTGATGGGGATTGCTGTTGAGGATGAGGGCGAACAAGAAGTCGCCCCAGCCAAACAGGAATGAGAACAGGCTGGCCGTGATGAGTGCGGTTCGACTAAGAGGCAGGATGATCGACCAAAAGATGCGCCAATGCCCGGCACCGTCGACAACCGCTGCATCAGCCAGCTCCTGAGGAATGCCGATCATGAACGCGCGCATGACGATGATCGCGAAGGGCACCGCGATTGTCGAGTCGGCCAGAATGACCGCCAAGTACGAGTTGAGGAGATGGAGGTGGCTGAACATCGCATAGAGCGAGATGGCCACCACGATTCCAGGGGCCATCTGAGCCAGGATCAGGACAAACAGAAGTAGAGAACCTATCCGAGCAGCGCGCACCCTGGCAAGCGCATAGGCGGCAGGTGTGGCGACGAGCAATGTTATCACGACCGTGCCCAGCGCATAAATGAGACTTGACTGGATATACCCGACCGCCGTTGACAGAGCTTGGCGGTACCCGTCGAGGGTCGGATGCGGAGGGAAGAAGGGCGGCGGATACTGGAGAATATCCGTCTCATGCATGAACGAGATGTTGACGATCTCGTAGAAAGGGAAAAGCATAAGCCCAATAATGACGAGAGCCAGCAGGGTCCACAACCAGCTCTTGGCACGCTTACGCGCCTGTCCTCGGGCTTGAGTCGCGACGGTCGCGGTCATTGTCCCACCTCCCGGATCTCACGGTAGGCATAGCGTAAGTAGAGCAGGCCGAAGACGAATACCACTACCATGAGAATGTCGCCTGCGGCCGCGCCCAGACCGAAGTCGAGGATCGAGAAAGAGAGGCTGTACGCCCAGGTGTTGAGAGTCTGGCTCACATTGGCCGGCCCACCACGCGTGATCGACATGATCACATCAAAAACCTTCACCGTGTATACGAGGCCGAGCAAGAGAACCACAGTCGCCACGGGGCGGAGAAGGGGCCAGGAGATGTAACTGAACTGTTCCCAAGGACCGGCACCGTCGATGGCGGCAGCATCGTAAAGCGTGCCCGGTATGTCTTGGAGCCCGCCATAGAGGATGACCATGTTGAAAGGGATGCCAATCCAGATATTCGCGATGAGAACTGAAATCAGCGCCAGGTGTGGATCTGTCAGCCACGCTATATGCTGTGAGGTCACATCGAGCGAGCGGATAACGAAATTTATGGTCCCGTAGTCCATATCGAAGAGCCGCACCCACACCGCTCCCGAAACGAGGACTGGGGCCAGCCAAGGCATCAGCATTAGCGCTCGAAGAAAGCCGCTGAGTGGGAACTTCCGCTGAAAGAAAACCGCGATTGCTAGGCCGATCGTGAACTGGAAGAAGAGCGACCCGAGCGTGAACAATACCGTGTTCCAAACGGCGGTGGTGAAGTCCGGATTGCTGACCAGGCGCCTGAAGTTACCGAGCCCAATAAATGGCGCTTCGCCTGTGACGAACGATTTGGCCGTATAGCGCTCGAAGCTCATCAAGATGTTGTAGAGTATCGGGTATACATAGAAAACTACGATATAGACGACTGCCGGCACGAGAAACAGAAGACCGATGAGCCGATCGCGACGCTGCCAGCTCCGCACCTGAGGGAGAGTGGGCGCGGCGGCCTTCACCGCCGCGCCCTCAACGACATGCGCCATAGTCGGGTCATCTCGACCTTGTTTAATGGCCATAAGGATGCCTTTAAGGCGTCAGCGCACTTGCCGCCTGTTGCTGGGCCGCGGTCAGAGCAGCCTGTGCGGAGGACTTGCCGGTCAAGGCTGCCTGGATCGCGTTCCACAGCGGCTGGGATACCTTATTATAGTTGGGACCGAGATTAGCAGGCGGGCCGGTCCGTGACAGCTCGGCAGCCGCGGCATCCACGAAGGACTTCATGTTCGGGTCATTGGCAACAGACTGGGCTGCTACCGACTGCCTCGACGGGATATACGCCTGGAGAGTCGCCCACTCAAGCATCTCCTTGTCGGAGAGGAGGCAGTTGACGATTTTGCCGGCCGCTTGCATTCTAGCCGGATCTTTGGAATTCGGGATTGTCAGGACCTCGCCCCCCATCGGACCAGGAGCAGCGCCGCCGTTCGGCTTCGGGATCGGAACGACGCCGAAGTTGATCTTCTTTGCTTCTAGGGCGCTCAGGTTCCAGACGCCGTTCTGTTGCATCGCCGCCTTGCCGGCCATGAACTGGTCGTTCACGTCGCCCTGGGACCACTGGACGACCGACTTGGAAGCGTAGCCCTTATTGACCAAATCGACCCAGAACTGGAGCGCTTGGACAGCCTGCGGTGAGTCGAGTTTCGAGAGGTCAGCTCCGGCCCCCCAGAACCACGGCTCGAACTGCCAGGAGCCCTCCTCAGTCGCGGGCGCTGAGAAGGCAATCCCGTACACCCCGTTCTTCGTTAGAGCGGCGGCATCGCTCTCGACCTCGGCCCAGGTCGTCGGCGGCTGCAAGTTGGCCGCAGCAAACACGTCCTTATTATAAATCAGCGCCATCCCATTGATACCCGGGGCGATACCGTAGACCTTGCCCTTGTAAGATCCAGCCTGAATCAGGTTCGCGTAAAGTCCAGTGAGATCGACTCCATAGTCGGTCAGTGGCGCGAGTGCGCCTGTGTCTGCAACCTGCTGCAGATCGGGGTTGTCGATCCGAAGGACATCAGGCAATTGGTTCTGCGTCGCGGCGAGGAGCACCTTCGAGATCAGCTCGTCACGCGGGATGGCCTGCCGGTCGATTTTGATTCCAGTCGCTGCAGTGCATTCATCCAGCACTTTTTGCCATTGGGTCATCTGGGGATCAGCGCTCTGATAATCCCACTCACTGACTTCAGTAGCGGCAGCCACTGCCGAAGTCGGTGCACTAGTGGCAGGTGCACTTGTGGCGGGCGCTGCCGTCGCCGGTGCGCTTGTGGCAGGTGGTGCTGTCGTCGGCGTTGCGGTGGGACCGCACGCTGACAGAGTCATGGCACCGGCCACAAGGATGGCCACCAAAATGAACACTTGCTTTTTCATTTGTTCCCACTCCTTTCAGAATTTGGACTAGATATGTCGCGCACCAAAAAAGGTGCCAGACGCCTAAATAGAGTTACAATCTGTTTGTTTCTTCTCCTTTCTTTATAAATTTGGACTAGATTCGTCAAAAATCATGAAAAGTGCCCGTTACCCAAATAGAAATACAATTGAAGATGTTCTATAATTTATTGTTTAATTATCCCTGTTCCACGTTGCCTCTTCAACACTTTTTTGCCGTGTGTTTGCCATATTTTTGCCACGTTGTTAAGATCGACTTTCATACGGCGAGGGCAGTATAAATGGTTGACTCGCCTGATGAAAACCAGACAATTTCCCCAGATTTTATCCAGCAGGTGCGGGATTTGCTGGAACATCTCTACGATTTCCCCTTTCTGCAAAAACAGATACTCGTATTACCTTCGTCGGAAACAGGTCAACCCCTGCTTGAAATCGCGGGCCAGAAAGCTCGTAGGATTGTTCTCGATGCAATAGAAAAGATTGGGGTGGAGAAAGGCTTGTCTTTCCGTTCCTCCCAGGGGCGTATTTACAACTTGCTGCGCCTACACTATATCGAAGGTATGGCAATCCAACAGGTCGCCCAAGAATTGGGCCTTTCGCAACGCCAGACCTACCGCGATCTGCGTTATGGCGATGTGCGTATCGCCTCGATCGTATGGGAGAATCTCGCAAGCCTGCAACCAACGGTTGGCTCGGCAGAAATGGTTCCTGAGGCCTCTCAGTTGTGGCTGGAACCTCAATTTCAACCTACCGATCTAAATGAACTCATCCGAGTGGTTTGTGATACGGTAAGGCCGTTGGCAGCCCTCCGATCGGTCAGCCTTGACCTGCATTTGCCAGCGCGCCCTGTGATCATACCGACCGACGCAATGATAGCACGCCAAGTCATCACGGGCCTTCTCAGTCTGGCTATTCAACAGGCCCTGACCGGCCCGGTAGGGGTTTATCTGCTGCTAAAGGGTGACGATTACCTCTTGCAGATAGCCTTTCATCCAACCGGCACTCTAGAAAATAAAACCGATCCCTCCGTTAATCTCTATGCTCAGAACTTGGGCTGGAGTCTTCACCAGCAAGAGGGTGCAGACCAGGTGGAGATCGCAGTCAAAATAAATACCCGACAACAAACCTGCCTGATTATTGACGATCATCAAGAGTTCATCGAACTGTTAGAGCGCTATTTAGCCGGCTATGCCTTGCATATCGTGGCCGCGAACAATGGTCCGAAGGGGATAGAGTTGGCTCAACAACTTCAGCCGAAAGTAATCCTTCTCGATGTGATGGTCCCGGAGATGGATGGTTGGCAGATTCTCCAACGCCTACATTCCACTCCGGCGACTAGAGCAATTCCCGTAGTCATCTGTTCGGTGTTCTACGATCACGACCTGGCCATCACCCTGGGAGCTGTTGGTGTGCTTAAAAAACCTGTCCGCAAAGAAGACCTGGTCGCAATTCTAAAAAAAATCAGCATCCTATAATTAACCTCGGAATTTGCATATGACAAACCTAGAAGTTTTTACACCGCATGGCTTGCGTGAAAATCTAGATGAGCTTCGCGAGACGATCATCCGTTACTTGACCATCAGCGTCATTTTGTTGGGCGCCTTTGAAACTTGGATTACCGTCTGGCTTACCCTGCCGAAAGACCCTCTCCAATCCAATAAATTCTTTATCTGGTTGTCTCTAAGTCTGCTGGGGATCCTGGCGAAGGCTTGTCTTGATCGTTCCCCTATCGTGGCGCGGCATGTGTTCGTCTGGGGCAGCCTTGTCTGGTTTCTAGCGGCAATTTGGATTTTCCCAGCAGCCTGGGTACCATTCCTAAGCTTGCTGGGGATTTTGACTTTCGGCATACTCGTTCCAGGCTTTGAATTTGTTTCCACGATTGCTGTTCTTGTTCTTACAAGCGCCCTAGTACGAACGGGTCAGCGCAGTTACCCGCTCCCCGACCTGTTTCTCGCCTTTTGCATGAATTTATTCATGGCATATGTGCTGCGGAAGGTGTTACTCACGGCGCTGGAATGGGCCTGGTGGAGTCAACAACGCTCTGAACAACTACTCCAAGAAACCCGCGAGCACCGGGCAGTGGTGAGCAACGCATTAAAATCACTGGAGATATCCTATATCATCCAAAGAAAGATTCAGGATGAGCTGGTGGTAGCTCGCAAGCAAGCTGACGAAGCCCGCCATATGAAAGAGCGCTTTGCGGCCAACATCAGTCATGAGTTACGCACCCCTCTTAATCTCATCTTGGGCTTTAGTGAGGTGATGTATAAATCGCCGCAAACCTACGGGGATGTATCCTGGACACCCACCCTGCGCCGGGACGTTTACCAAGTCTATCGCAGCAGCGAACACCTGCTCGCGATGATTGACGATGTCCTGGACTTATCGCGCTATGAGATGCTTGATTTTTCGCTATACAAGGAGCTGGTTCCGATCAGCACGACCATTCTGGAGGCAGTCGATATCAGTCGGGACTTGTTTACCGGTTCGGCCGTAGCCCTTGAAACCGACCTGGCTCCAGATCTACCCATGCTGGAGATTGATGTGACGCGTATCCGCCAGGTCTTGATCAACCTCCTCAAGAATGCTCGCAGCTTTACCGCTGAAGGCTTTGTCAGAGTCACCGCTTGCGTGGAAAAAGACTCTACGGAAAAAGAACGTGTGGTGATCTCCGTCAAAGACACCGGCGAGGGGATTCCAAAGGAAAAGCTCGCCTCCGTATTCGACGAGTTTTACCAGGTAGATGAATCCCGCTCGCGCAAACGGCAGGGCGCCGGCTTGGGATTGGCAATTTGCAAACGCCTGGTCGAAGCACATGAGGGCAGCATCTGGGTGGAAAGTCAGGAAGGAGTAGGAACAGAGTTCTTCTTTGCATTGCCATTGCCCACCAATAAATACCATCTCCTGCCGGTTTCAACTTCCGACCTCTCTGAAGTATTACAAGTGACCTCACGCCAAAGCCTTCTGGTGGTGGAATCTGACCCGATATTAGTCGGCATGCTCGCCCGGCGGCTTGGAGATTTGGAAATCATCCAGGTGGAGGATGCTTCTCTTTTAGAAGAATATGTTAACCGCTATCGCCCATGTGCGGTGATTGTTAACACCCTTCCTGGCAATTTACAACCGGTTAAACTCAACGGTGATTATTCGATTCCGATAATCCAGGTATCATTGCCCAGTCAGGCTTGGTTGGCTAAAAAAATGGGAATCAGCACCAGCCTGATCAAACCCGTGACTTCCAACCAGCTCTTGGAATGCATGGCACGATATAAGCATCTCAAAGATATTCTCATCATGGATGATGACCGCGAATTTGTACAACTCATATGCCGCTACTTGCAGTCCAGCGGCAGGGAGTATAACGTACGTTTTGCTTATGATGGCGACGAGGGTTGGGTATCTCTATGCCAGCAACCGCCAGACCTGGTGATGTTAGATGTGGTCCTGCCCGGGCGAGACGGCTTGGAGATCATCGAAGAGATGAAGCTCAACCCATCCCTTGCCAAAACCGAGGTGATTTTGATTACAGGCATGCAGTTTGATAATGAGTTGAAGGAAAAATATGAGGGTCAGGTGCAAATTCAGCGCAGAGGTGGCTTATCTTACAACCAGATATTAGCCTGCATAAAAGCAATCGTCAGTGTCTCAAGTACGAGTGTTCCCCCGAGGCAATAAAGGATCATGTCGCTATGACCATACTCTGGCTCTCTCGCAGGAAAAGGCCACCGATAAGATTAAAGAACTCGTTCTTTCTTTTGCAATCGATTTGCTTCGCCCGAAGGGTATAAAATTTCATCCGAAGCATTTCAAGGAGAGATAGTGTCCAAGTTGAGATTTGACCTTACCATTAACTGGCTCGGGAGCGTTGACCACAACAACACTTATGCCAATCTAGCATATGACCCTATTAGGATTTTAAGTAATGAAAGTCACCTGCACGTTTTGATTTCACAGACGGCCCGAATCAGCTGCACGATTTTAAACGCAAAACATCCGAAACTTGGTTTCGGATGTTAAGAAAATTTGACCTGTGCCAGGACGCCAATGCTGGCCTGGCTGGGCCGTAAAAAGCGATCGAAGAGCGCATCATACGGAATCGTCCAGTGGATCACAACGCCTTCGGTTTCTGGAGCTTCATCAAGTGTGTGTTGGTGAAAATGGGCCATTTCTTTTTCCTTTTCTTCCCTCCAGTTCGTTTTCTGTCAGAAAACGGCGGGATTTAAAGTCCCTGTGACCGCTGAGTAATTCTCCTCAGGAACCCGGCAATTTCCCCCAGCCCTTTTGTGACCAGGTAAAGCGGCACGCTTCCCAACAGGCGCGGCATAAACATTTGTGGACCTTTTCGCTCAGAATGTAAGTCGATGAACGCTGGTCTGGCGAAAGGATTGCGGACGAATAGCGCGAAACAGGCGCCCGGGTGACGGTAGACCGTTTGCGCCACGATCCAATTAACCCGGTGGCTGGCGCCAATTTTCCGGTGAATGATCGCTTCATACTGTTGGATTTGATCCGTAAGAATTGCCTCGGCGGCTAAGCGCCCGCTTTGTATCGCATAACGGATGCCCTCGCCGCTCAACGGATCAACCAAGCCGGCCGCGTCGCCCACCAAAAGTGTCTGGGCCGTGGATATTTTTTCCTTGCCCGTATAAATTGGCACAGGGTGCCCATGCATGGCCAAACCCTGCATGGGAATCTGGTACCGTTCCATTACTTGCAGGAGGGTGGCCTGGAGCTCACCGGGCCTGGGATGCAGCGCTCCGATTCCAACGGAGAGATGCTCGGCTTTTGGAAAGATCCACAGGTATCCCATCGCGATTTCACCGAAAATGAACATCGGGGTATCTTTAAACCGCTTAAAGACCTCTGGCGGTACCGGCGCTTCCACTTCGATCGCCCCCAGCATCGTTTTATTCCTGCGCAAACCCAATGAATGTGCCACCACCGAGTTCGGGCCATCGGCTCCAATCAGGTAGCGGCCTTCGAATTCCTTCCCTTTTTGAGTCATGACGATCACTCGATCCGTTTTTTTCTCGATCGATATCACTGCGTCACCTTGGCGCACCTCTGCCTGGGCGTGATCGAGCAGGAATTCATCCAAATCCGCCCGCATTGCCATCCGGATAGGGCTCTCCGGGAGATCGAAAGTAACGGATTCCCCCCGATAAGCGTACGTAACCGTCTTGACGTAGGATTCGATCACTGGCTCAAAATCAAACGGAAATTCTTCAAGCAGCCTGGCAGAAATGGCCCCCCCACAGGCCTTATAGCGAGGGAAGAGCTCTTTTTCCAGCACCAGCACCCGGCGCCCGGCTTCCCCCAGGTAATAAGCCGCCGTCGCCCCGCCTGGACCCCCGCCCACGACAATCACGTCATAAGGATCGTTAGAAGGCATACCGATGCCCCTTTATTTAATAAATCGGATGGACTAGACTAGCGTTGCCCCTTTGCTCTGGATCGCATGCGGCGTTTTTCTCGTCAAGGTTCATCTGTCGGCATAATCGCATTGATCAAGTTACCCCTTTTTTGAGTATCATTCAACCCTCTAGCCTCCCGCCTTCCCTGAACGCTTGATCACGATCACAGAAAAGTCGTCTGCCTGGGGCAGCTCACCACTGAATGCCCGGATCAGCTCCCACAGCCGGGTGCAGACCTGCGCTGCCGGCAGGTTGCAGATGGCGCGCAGCTCCTGTGCCAGCCGGTCAGCTCCAAACTGATGCCCGTGGACATTCTGGGCCTCGCTCAATCCGTCACTGTAGATGACCATCACCCCTCCTGGCGCGATGGTGACACTCTGCGCATCCAGCGTCACCTCCTCCTGTAGGCCGAGCGGCATGCCGGTGCGCGATTGGGTCTGGACCGGCTTCAGGTGTCTATCCAGTATCAGCGGGTTCGGATGGCCGGCCCGGCAGTAGTCGAAACGACCGGAGATATCCAGGATGCCGTACAGCAGCGTGACAAACATGTCCGAGCGGCTCATCCCAAGCAAATGGCGGTTGACCAGCTGCAGTGTCGCCTCCGGCGAGGGGTTGCGCGGTGCCTCAATGTGCATCAGGCTGTTGGTGATGTTGATATAGAGTGCGGCAGGTATGCCCTTATCGCAGGCATCGCCGATCACCAGCCCGAAGCGGTGGTGGTCGATTGGGATAAAGTCATAGTAGTCCCCGCCCACCTCCCGGGCGGGAATGGTCAGGGCAGCGATGTCGAACCCCTCTAGGTGGGGGAGGCTGTCCGGCAGGATGCTCTCCTGGATCTGGCGGGCGATCGCCAGCTCTTTCTCCAGCCGTTCCTTGATGATCAGCTGTTCCTGTGCCGCCTGAAGCTCCTGGTAGGCCCGGGTGAGCTCACGGTTCTTCTCGCGCAGGTCAAGGATGGTGGCGTTCTCGGTTTCATCGAGTTGGCGGCTGAGCGTCCGTGCCAGGTCATAGACCATGGCCGGATGACCCTGCAGCAGTCGGTCGAAATCCTGATGGGTCATCTCCAGGGTATAGGCCGGGGTGCGCGCCCTCACGCTGGCGGTGTGGCTCCCCTGGGGGTGGAACAGGCCCATCTCGCCAAACACCGTCCCGGGAGAACGGATCCCCAGCGGGCGCTCATTGGGCGTGCCCAGTGCCTTGATCACCTCCACCTCGCCTTCAAGGAGGATCAAGATCTGTCGGTCCGCTTCGCCCTCCCGCATCAACACGGCGCCCGGTGCAAATTCATGGGACGGCAGAGCCTGCGCCAGATGTTCCAGCTCGGAGGGAGGCAGGCTTTTAAACAGGGGTGTTCTGGAAAGAAGAGCGGTACGCTCGTCCTGGTTCATCATGTTCACCTGGCACGATCCGGAAAGAACGGGACGCCTGGAGACGGTTTCTTCACCCAGGAGGATGCGCTCATTTTCCTAGGTCCCCCAGGCCTTCGTGGGGTCAGCCCAGCGTGAAATGTTGACGATCCCCCAGCCTCCCGCTTCCGGTGTCGGCCCGCTTTCCAGGCGGAACTGGTGTTTCTCGGCCGTGAAACGGATCCACTGGGACCCGTCCCAGAACCCCAGGCTGAGAGGTTTGCCGATCTCAGCCGCCTTCTTCAGATCCGCGGCGGTGTAGCGCACGCGGACCTCGATCGGCGCATCGAACACGGTCACCTCGCTGTCCGGGTGCGAGGCATCCACCACTTTCAGGTTGATCACCGCGCGGAAGGGCTGAAACCCGCCTGGCACCGCCGGCATGGATTCCAGCGGCAGCAGGTCAAGCTTCTGTACCAGCACGGACCTGGCCAAGCCCGGGACATTGACGATGACACCTTCCTGGGTGAACTCTTGGTGTACGGGTGAGTTTTTCTGGGCCATCGGGGGTTCTCCTCTCTGCTCATGATTTCATATTGATTTCCTTACAGCGGGCCTGGAGGCGGCGGTGCTCAGGCACCTGCTCCATGAACGACTGGCGCCATTCCGGCAGGCTGATCTTGCCGGCCCGCGCCATCAGCTCACGACAGCTGGATTCCACGACCTGCCGGGCAAGTGCTGCCTGGCCGGAGGCGGAGAAGACCTCGACGCAGGTCTCGTATCCCAGCATGGGAAACTCCATGCCGGCTCCTGACTGCTGTTGGAGAAAGTCCCACAGTGGGAGGGCAAATTCCCGGGCTTTCTCGAGGTCCTTCAGTGCCAGACGGCAGCGCGCTGCGCCGGCTTGGGCGTCGTACATGCTACCGGCTGCCCCGATTGCGCCCAGGGCGGCGGCCGCCTGTTCAAAGCCGGCCAGCGCTTCAGCGGCCTGTCCGGCCTGTTCCCGAGCCAGGGCTGCATACTTCTGGCAAACGGCGCATCCGAACGCATCGTCCATGACCTTCAGCTCCGGAAGGCATCGATCGAGCTCTTCCAGGGCCGAAAACGGGTCACCGCCGCGCAGCACTGCCAGGGCAAGGTTGAGGCGGCTGTACGCGCAGAAGCTGCGGTGGCCGATGGCCTGTGCGAGCTCGATGCCGCGCTGGAGTGCCGGAACTGCCTCCTGAGGCCTGCCCAGCAGGATATAGGTATAGCCCAGGTTGGTCAGCCCGGCCACCTCGCCCTCCAGGTTACCGGTGCGGCGATTGATGTCGAGCTGCTGCTCGAGGAGCTGGGCGGAGCGGGCCAGGTCGCCGGCCTCCGTGTAGAAGACGGAGACGTTGGTCAGGGTGCGGGCAGTCACCTGCTCGTCCCCCAGCTGCTTCGCGCACTCCAGAGCTGCTACGGCCGTCCGAGCCGCAGCCGGGAGATCGCCGAGGCGGACCTCGCACACCACCTTCAACCCAAGGATCATCGCTTCCCACAGGCGGTCGCCGGCGCGTGCCGCTGCCTCCAGCCCGACGAGATAGGCCTCCCGTTCCTGTGCGTATTTTCCGCTGTTCCCCAGGGTGTAGCCCTTGCGGAAATACGCTTGTGCCACGAGCGGGTCTTCCCCGATCGCTTCGGCCAGCGCGACCAGAGCACTATCATCCCTTGTGCGCGCTTCCGTATCACCGAGGATGCCGAGCACCTCGTCCCGTCCCAGGAGTGCCTGCCAACGGCGGGCCAAGTCCTTATCGGGAAGCAATGCCAGGGCGCGGTCAAAGAACACTCGGGCCTGGGCGGGTTCGCCCTGGTTCCGGGCACGGTTGCCGGACTGGATGTACCAGTCGGCGGCCTGGGAATGTTCGCCAGCCGACTCGTAATGCTCGGCGATGATCGGGGCAAACTCGCTGGTCCGGCCGCCCGCGCGGGTTGCACCGACCAGCCATTCAGCCGCCTGGGCGTGGTAAGCCTGCCGGTCCGATTTGATCAGCGACTGGTAGGCCGCGTCGCGCATCAGCACGTGGTGGAAGCGGTACTCCTCGCTCCCCGCAAAGGTGGAGGTCTCCTGGGGATAAATGAAACCGTGCCGGGCAAGTGACTTCAGGTCGGCGTCGGTGACCGGTTTACCGCCCCGGACCGCCTGCAGGGTGGAGCGCCAGAAGACTCGGCCGATCACCGCCGCCTGCTGCACCAGCACCCTCTGGGCATTGTTCAGGCTGTCCAAGCGCGCCTCGAGCAGGGCGGTCAGGGTGGAGGGCATTTCAAGCCTTCCCAGCTGTTCGAGGTCCAGCGTCCAGGGGCTGCCCCGCCGGCTCCGGCGGATGACCCGGTTGTCGACTAGATTCTGGATGTATTCCTCCAGGTAGAACGGGTTGCCGTCGGCACCATCTAAAATCTGCTCGCAGAGCGCCTCCGGCAGGGCTTCGACTTTGCGCAGGATCTCGTCCAGCAGCTCCCGGCTGGCCTGCCGGGAGAGCGGCCCCAGGTCGAGTCGGAGACTGCTCGCCAGGGGAGGCAGGATTGGGTCTGCTGACTCCGCCTGACCCCAGCCCGGAAAGCGTTCTGCCAGGACGGGGCGGGTCAGACACACCACCACAAGGGGAAGGTCGGGACGCTCACGAACCAGTCGGTCGATGAAGCCTAGCGAGGGGGTGTCTGCCCAGTGGATGTCATCAAGCATGAGTATGGTGGTCGACCTCCGTGAGACTGCGGCTAGGTACTGGGTGAGGTAAAGCTGGGCCCGCTCGCGCAACTGGGCGGGGTCATGCTGCACCCCCTGGAGGAAGGGGCTGTCCGAAAAGTCAAAGCCGAGCAGCGAGCCCACGAAGTGGGCTTTCATCGTGGGTTCCTCCTCCAGGAAATCGGACAAACCTTGCACCAGCTTGTCGTGGGTAAGCTGGACCGCATCCGTGGTGAGCAGCCCCAGACGGTATGAGATCATCTCCCGGAGCAGTTCGAACGGGACGGAGGTCTGCTGAGGGGAGGCGCGCGCCTTGAAGGCGATGACCTGGGAGGTGCCACCGGAGATCCAGCGGTCGAACTCATACAGCAGGCGGCTTTTTCCGACCCCGGCCTCGCCGACGATCGTGACCAGGCGGGTCTGCCGGGATCGGACCGCTCCGGACAGGACCTCCTTCAGCTGACTCAGTTCGGCCTCGCGTCCGATCAAGCTGGTCCTGATTCCCTCCACCCCGCGGGTGAAGGTGAGGAAGGTGCGGGGCCGGGTGCCCCGCACCCGGTACACCGTCACGGGTTGGGGGAAGCCCTTGGCCTTGACAGGGGTCAGGGGCTCGACCTCGAACGCCCCGCGGACATGCTGATGGGTGAACTGGGAAATGAACAGCGTCCCCGGGAGGGCGGCCTGTTCGATGCGCGCTGCTAGGCTGACGGTGAGTCCCATGACCGGTGACTCGGCTTCCGAGAACCGACCTGCCACCACCCGGCCCGTGTTAATGCCGATGCGAATGTTGAATCCCTGGAGCTGGAATCTGCCCTTCAAGTTCTCTGCGCAGGTCCGGGCTTCGTCCAGGATAGACAGGCCAGCGCGGACGGCCTGCCGGGCATCGTTTTCCTGGACCCTGGAGAGCCCGAACACGGCCACGAAGCCGTCGCCCATGAACTGCGTGACCTGTCCGCCGTGGGTTTCAATCGGGGCCGACAGGCGCTTGAGAGCGCCACCCATGATCTCCTGGATTTCCTCCGGTTCCAGCCCCTGGCTCAACAGGGTCGAGTTGACGATATCCAGGAAGAGCACCGTCACCAGGCGTCGACGTCGGCTGAGCGCCCGCTGTTGTTCCAGCTCGGCCAGTTTCTCCCGCAGTGGAGCCACCGCGGCCTCGACGACGCTGTCGCCCAACTCGGCGCGCTGTGCTTCAAGGTCCGCGATCACTCGAGAGAGCTTATCGGTCTTGCGCATGACACGCTCTACCCCTCTGAAACAGGATAGATAAGGTCAGAATATCATTATCATGATATCATGTATTTTCGGAAATCCAATACCATTTGTGGGGATATGTCACGGAACAAATCCGCCCTTTCCGTTCCGGACATCCAACAAAATCATATGACAACCCTTGATAACTGCGCTTCCCAATACGGACTCACTATTTTGTCAATGATCCAATAACATAAAAAGACGAGGAGGCTGGAGGAAATCCGTCTGCTCGTCTTCTCTGGGGGTTGCCCAATGATAACACCTCCTGGATACG
>JBEKFY010000004.1:0-145128 GCA_050013095.1 Anaerolineales bacterium
CTTTTGTTGCGCTTATAGCCCAATACCGGCACCGGCTTCGTGTCCAACAGGTAGCGAGTCTGGCAGTTCCAGCCTTTTTGGGCGATCCAATACCGGCGCAGTTGTTCCACCAGCAGCCGCAATGACCGAGAGCGACGATTGAACTGGCTTTGATCGACCAGCCTCGGAAACAGATCCAGATTATTGGCGCGCAGGAACTCAATGTACTGGGTCTCGCTCGGGTACGGAATGTAGTCTTGCGCCAACATCAGCGTCATCACTTCGCTATCCGTGAATTCGGGTTTCTTGCCTGGTTTGCCTTGGAGCAGCTTCACACCTTCTACTTGATACCAATCGTCCACAAGAACAAAAATGATGGTCAAAATGTCAGAAATGGTTATACTTGTCATCGGGAATGTCCTTTCAAGATATAGTGTGGCAACTTTATCTTGAAACGCTACCAAAGTAACCAAACCACAGCCTGATCAGAAAAAATCCCGCCTGCTAGACCTGCGGGATTTTTAGGTTGTCTATTTCCCTTACCTTAGATAACTTCGGCTGCAATGTTGGCGGCAATCGATCGGGGGACCTCGACCTCCGGACTCCTGCTTCAGAATTTCAGAAATATAGAAACCAACATTCTGGATTAAGGGGCTGAAACAGCGCAGCGGAAACCAACAACACTGAGATCGAAGAGAGCCTTCGCCGGATTGTATGTATAGCGGTTTGCGGCGAAGAGGTACCCCCCGGTCGAATAATAGTTACCGCCCCGCAGAACATGATATTGTCCAGAAGTTGGACCGGTCGGATTCGAGGCTGGCGAACTCGCGTAATAGGTTGCGCTGTACCAGTCATTCACCCAGTTAAACACGTTCCCTGCCATGTCGAGCACCCCGTATGGACTGGCACCTGAAGGGTAGCTGTCCACCGCAGTGGTATCATTTACACAAGCAGTATAGTAATGAGGGGTCATTCCGAAGTTCGTCAGGGAGCATGTCGGGGATTGGTTGCCCCAGGGATAATTGCGCCCATCCGTCCCAACCGCTGCTTTCTCCCATTCCGCCTCCGTCGGCAGACGTACCCCCGCCCACTTGCAGTACGCCTGGGCCATGTCCCAATTCACATAGATCACCGGATAATTATCGTACAGAGGGTTGCCGTAGTAAGGGAGGCGCGTATAGGACCCGGAGTAAAGTGGCTTCTTGCAGACACCGGCGCTGACACACTTAGCATACATGGCGTTGGTCACGTCGGTTTTGTCGATCCAGAAAGTATCCAGGGAGACAGTATGCGGTGGCTGTTCGTCCGTAAAATCACGCAGCGCGCAATCGTTTTCATATTTCGAGCACACAGCAAATGCGTCCTGGGCGGTCTTGCCCATGGTGAACTTCCCTGCCGGAACATAGACCATCACCATCTTGTCCGCCGGGCGCGTCCAAGCGGCCTTCGCCGCACAGCCTGACAGGGCCAGTGACAACATCACGGTGACCATCCACAGGGTCTTGGAAAGCTTATACATGGTGATCCTCCCTCATGATTGGTTCAGTGCGTTCTGATGAATTTGGAAGCATTTGATCGTGCTCAGTGCCATTATGGCTTCAACAATTTGGTCGTCGACCTCTTTTTCCGGAAAGGGGCAGCGCCTATTTTCTCCCAAGGGTCAGAAATATCTTTTTCTCTCTCATCCTCCTGAAAATGTGCGAAAACGAGTGGCAAGCCCAAAGGTAACCATGTTGTCCTGATTAAATTATGTGGCACCAGGTTCTTAGCCACTGCATGATGGCTGAACAACTTTTATATCCACTCGTAAAGCTTTTAAAAAGATAAGCGAAATCCATGGCAATGAGGATTTCGCTTTTTACTCCCAGGTTCTCGAATGGTTTCGGATCCAGAAAATGCTGGAACCTGGTTTAATCCTTTGATTGTCGCATATTATAGTAGCACGGAAATTTGCGAAGTTCAACACTTTTATCGACCCTTTGATTGCGTGTTTTTGGTAAATCACTTGCCTGTTACATCACTCCCTACATGCCGGTCTGGTTGATAAGCTGATCCTGGTTGAAAAAAACCGCCGGGTAAGGGTGGGGGAAAGATCAGGCGTCGGCAAGTTGATCGGCTCGCAAAGCACGGCGCATGTCCAGCAATCCGATTTAATGTATTGTGTCTGCTTCTACTTGAGGCCATTCCCTCTTTTCGTCAATAAATATTCAATTTCACATCAGACGTATAGTGATAGCAATCTCCCCGTGTGGCTTTCGGTAATAGGCTCAATGCATTGAGCAATCCCGCACCTGGGCGTCGGCTGTTGTTCTCGGCAGCCCGGCATGGATGGTCAAACTGAAGTTATAATTTGCCCATGTCTGTCTATCTACAGGATATTCCTCTGCCGGAGGCGAAAGAACGTCTGGAGGCAGCGCTAAAAACCTCCGGCCTTTGGCGCCGATTGGGAATTGAAACGATCCCGCTCGATGAAAATGCCGTCGGACGGGTATTGGCAGAACCGGTTTGGGCGAAAGTTTCCTCGCCGCACTACCACGCAGCAGCCATGGATGGCTTTGCCGTTCGGGCAGAGGCGACCAGTGGGGCCCAGCTATCGAAACCGGTCATTTTGCTCTTAGGGTCCCAAACGATCTATGTGGACACGGGTGATCCCCTTCCCACAGATTTCGATGCGGTCATCCCGATTGAAAACGTCGAATCGCTCGATGAATCTGGAGGAATCAGCAAAGATATAAGAAAGCCAAGATCGATCCGTATTCGGGCGGCGGTGACCCCCTGGGCATATGTACGTCCGATGGGCGAAGACATAGTTGCCACCCAGCTGGTACTGACTGCCGGTCAGGCCTTGCGCCCGGTCGACTTGGGGGCGATCGCCGCGGCAGGCTTGATTGAGGTAAAGGTGGCCCGACAGCCCCAGGTGGCGATTCTGCCAACCGGGACAGAGCTGGTTCCTCTGGGGAGCGATTTAAAACCTGGGGACATCCTGGAGTTTAATTCGCTGGTCCTGGCTTCCCAAATTCGAGTTTGGGGTGGACATGCAGACCGATTCCCGATCATCCCGGACGATTTCGCTGCCATCTGCCGGGGGGTCCGCAAAGCTGCCCGTCAGCACGACCTGATCCTCCTTAATGCCGGTTCTTCTGCAGGAGCGGAGGACTATTCATCACGAGTCGTGGAAAAGCTGGGCAAACTGCTCGTCCATGGGGTAGCTGTCCGGCCAGGGCACCCGGTCATCATCGGAGTGATCGAGGCTGGAGGAAAGCAGGTGCCGATCTTCGGTGTCCCCGGCTACCCTGTTTCAGCTGCCCTGACCGGTGAGATTTTCATCGAGCCACTGATCGCAAAGTGGCTGGGTCGCCATGCCGGAGAGCAACCTGTCGAGATAGCCCAGATCACCCGCAAGATCACGTCGCCCGCTGGGGATGATGACTATGTGCGTGTAACCGTGGGGAGGGTTGGCGGGAAGGTCTTGGCTGCCCCACTTTCCCGCGGGGCAGGTGTCATCTCTTCCCTGGTTCGGGCTGACGGTTTGGTCATCCTGCCGCGTGGGGTGCAGGGTATAGAAGCTGGCGAATCCGTTCCCGTCCATCTTTATCGATCACAGGCGGAGATCGACCGGACGATCTTCTGTATTGGCTCCCATGACCTGACCCTGGATCTACTGGCGCAATTCCTGGCGGAATACGACCGGAGGCTGGCATCTGCCAATGTTGGTTCGCAAGGCGGGCTGGTTGCCCTGCAGCGCGGGGAAGCGCATATGGCCGGATCGCACCTGCTCGATCCTGAAACGGGTGAATTCAATGTATCCTATTTGCCAAAATTCCTGCCTGGAGTTCCCGTCCGATTGATTGCCCTCGTCGGGCGTGAGCAGGGACTTTTGGTGCGAAAAGGAAATCCTAAAGGTATCCACGACCTGGGCGATCTCTCCCGGTCCGATATCCGTTTCGTAAATCGTCAGCGCGGGGCCGGGACCCGCCTGCTGCTGGATTACCGCCTGAAGTTAATGGGGCTTCCTGCTGAAGCCATCCGGGGCTATAATCAAGAAGAGTACACCCATTTGGGTGTCGCGGCCGCGGTTGCGTCTGACCGGGCCGATTGTGGGCTGGGAATAGCCGCCGCGGCCCAGGCTCTTGAATTGGATTTCATTCCCCTTTTCCAAGAAAGATATGACCTGGTCATTCCAAAAATCTTTGCAGAAAGCGCGCTGCTGTCCCCTCTGTTCGATGTCCTGCATGACGGGGCATTCCGCGAGGCGGTCTCAAAGATGCCCGGTTACGACGTTTCTGTAATGGGTAGAGTGATCCTGGAGGCATGAAGTGACATTTGCGCTGGTGATCGACGATAACCGCCAGACGGCGGATGCATTATGTCAGATGCTGCGGATCTGGAAAATTCCCTCGCGCTCTGCATTGACCCCGAGCGCCGGAATGGCCATCCTGCGTGAAGAGAAACCCAAAGTCATTTTTCTGGACATTAATATGCCGGGCGTGGATGGTTTTGAGGTGCTTTCCTATTTACGGCGAGAGCCACATCTGATTGGCGTGCCGGTCATCATTGTCACCTCCGATGATCAGCCTCAGACTGCCCAGCGTGCCCTCAAGGAAGGTGCCAGTGCGATCGTGATCAAGCCGGTCATGGCGGAGATTCTTGAAGACGCCCTGAAGAAGGCAGGCCTTCTTTAATAAATAAATCGGCTGTATTAGAGAATTATATAAACTTCCGGTGAAAGGTATCCATTCACCGGATTTTATTATATAATTCAGGTTCGCTATATCAGAATATGGATAAGGAGATGAACATGACCCTTGCTCCAGGGGTTCAAGCGCCGGATTTTGTCCTTTCCGATGAGAATAAGATACAACGGCGTCTATCTGATTTCAAGGGACGGTCCGTCGTGTTGTATTTCTACCCAAAAGACGACACACCCGGTTGTACGACGGAGGCTTGCAACTTCCGGGACGACTATAGTGCATATATCAATGCGGATATCATCATTCTCGGCGTGAGCCCTGATTCACCTGAATCGCATGCAAAGTTCAAGGAAAAGTTCCGAATCCCCTTTACGCTTCTGGCGGATACCGGGCATAAAGTCTGCGATCTATATGGTGTTTGGGGCGCCAAGAAGTTCATGGGGCGGGATTACGATGGGGTTAAGCGGACCACCTTTTTAATCGATCCCGGCGGGCGGATTGCTAAAGTATTTGAAAATGTCAGGCCCTCCGAACACAGTGTTGAAGTCCTGGCAGCGATCAAGATGCTGGGATAAGAATCAGGTTCAAAAAAACGGCCCTCGGGCCGTTTTTTTGTCCCCCATAAACGGGTAGCTCCAGGTCGTTGATCTCACTGCCTCCTTCCCCTCTTCGCTTCCCGCTTGAAATGGGGGCAGGTCGGACGGCCATTCCGCGCCCTCCGCCCGAATATGTTATGGCCGTCTGATGAAGATCAGGCTGCTTGGATCCTTGAACGCAACCTTCCAGTCTGTAGACATCTGCAGGACGTTCGCCAGGGGCGAGCTCGGCTCGATTAGAATGGTCCCGACTTTCTGCGCGATCAGTTTATCATTCCAGCCGGGCTCGGCATCATAAATGCTCAGGTAGTTATAGATGAATTGGTCGCCGTACAGATCGGCCCGGCCGTCGATATAAACCGGGTATTGAGGGTATAAACGCCAGATCAGGTACCCGCCCCAACCGTAAGAATTGTAAAGGCGGCCAGCAGGACGATTCTGTAAAATCCAATTCACTGCCTGGAAGGGGAATTGGGCCTGTTCGGTCTTGGCCTGCTCTGCGCTGACCGATACGAACCTCACACCGGCAGCCAGGATTACAAGTGCTAACAAGAGCGGATTTAACCAGGACAGGATGCGGCTCTTGAGCGGTTGTTCGGTTTTGATCTGCACCAGAGACCCGATCTGCTCCGACAGGACCGGAACTGCTGCGATGGCGAATAATGGCACATTTCGCATCGAGACCAGGGCGGCGTAGCCAAATACGAGCGTCAATAGTATCTTGGTCGGTGAGCTCGTTTTACGTGAAAGCAATCCAAAACCGATCAGGGCCAGGATCATCCATGCCAACGGCTGCCACTCCCCCTGATGAAAATCGGGCGAGAACCATTCCTGGATGAACTGCTGCATGGAAGGGCTGGTTAGGGTCTCGAAAGGGTAGAGATACAGTTTCGGTCCGTTGGGATTGACCACGACCGCCATGAGGCAGACCACCAGAATACCGATAAGCCACAGGATCGCCTTTACCAGCCGGCCAGGGAGAGGTTTTTCTTTCCTCAGGAAGTGGGTAAGGAGTTCGAGGCCATCTCCAAGGATGTAAATGCAGACAATTCCCAGGCCGAGAGCATACCCGGCGTGCAGGTTGACCCAGAGCAGGGTGATGAACGGCAAAGGCAGGATGAATCGAACCCGGCGCTTGGTTTGATAAGCATCCAAAAGATACAGGAACAAACTTGTCAGGAACAGTGAGATCATCTGCGGCCGCACTCCCCAGGTTGGTGCGGTGGCAAGGGCGCCCAGCAGCAAGGCAAAACCCGCTACAAAGGGCCTTTCCGGACTGCGCAGATAAACCAGGAGGAAGCCGGCGGTGATCAGTACAGAAAATATGAAAATGAGCAGACTGAACCCCCCCAACCGATAAAGCCCGTACATGAAGAGCTCAGATAACCATTCGTGGGCGATCCAGGGTTTCCCGGTGACCGTGGAGGAAAATGGGTCTGTCTCGGGTACCTGATGGGTTTCGAAGATCAGCTGGCCAGTCCGCAAGTGCCACCAAAAATCCGGATCGGCAATGGGCCGCAAGGAAATGATAAAGATGGCCAGGATTAAAAGGATGGCGAATAGGCGGCGGGTCGAAAGACGCATGCGGGCATTCTCCCTGCCTTTATTTTAACACGCAGCAGGGGCAGCCAGCTGGCTGTCCCTTCGGGTATTTTGTCTTATTCTCCCAGATAATCCCTTAGCTTGCGCCGGACGGAGGGGTGCCGCAACCGGCTCAAAGCCTGCGCCTCGATCTGGCGGACGCGTTCGCGGGTCACCCCCATCTTTCGACCCACTTCCTCGAGGGTATATGCCTGTCCATCCAGCAGCCCATAGCGCAGTTGTAAAATGCGCACCTCGCGTGGAGGCAGGCCGTTCAAGACTTCGGTCAGATGCTCTCTCAGCAGGTTGTAGGTTGCGGTGTCATCCGGCGGTGCCGCCTCGTCATCCTCGATGAAATCACCCAGCACCGAGTCTTCTTCGTCGTCCGTTGGGGTCTCCAGGGAAAGCGGTCGGCGGGCGACCTGGATCATGTTCTCGACCTTCTTGGGAGGGACTTCCAGAGTATTGGCCAACTCTTCCACCGAAGGTTCTCGGCCGAGGCGCTGGGTGAGCTGGTGCTGCACCCTGAGCAGTTTGTTGATCTGATCGCCCATGTGGACGGGTACACGGATGGTGCGGCCCTGGTCAGCGATGGCCCGAGTTACCGCCTGGCGGATCCACCAGGTGGCATAAGTGCTGAATTTATGGCCGCGGCGGTAATCGAATTTCTTCGTCGCCCGGATCAATCCGATGTTGCCTTCCTGGATCAGGTCCAGGAAAGGGACACCCCGGCCCATGTATTTTTTTGCAACACTGATAACCAGGCGTGAGTTGGCGGTGATCAGGTGTTCGCGCGCGGCCCAGCCATCCTCGATCAGGCGGCGCAACTCCATGCGCCGGCGTGGGCTGACGTTCCCGCGGGCCAACTCCTCGCGTGCCATCCGGCCGCGCTCGATACGCTGGGCGAGTTCGACCTCTTCGGTGGCGGTCAGCAGCGGGACCCGGCTGACCTCTTTTAGGTACAGACCGATCGTGTCGTCGGTGTCGATATTTGCAAGGTAATCGTCCAGGGATACTTCGGGTTCGGCTTCCGTTTCTTCCGCCGCAACCAGTTCATCCTCCGGAGGTTCCCCGGTGGGGGCATCTTCGACAAACGCCACCCCCGCGCTGAGGAGTGCCGCGAAGGCTTCCTCGAGCTGCTCGACATCCTGCTCGGCCTCGGGGAAGAAATGAAGGATGTCATCGATGGTGACATACTTCTTCTGGCGGCCAAGTTCGATTAAACGCGCAATGGCCGAATACTCTTCGTCCTCCTCGATCAACAAAGGATGTTCCAAGTTTTTTCTCGCCATAGGGTTTTACCTAAACCAGAATACTCTTTTTCTAAGCTTAATTCAAGACCCAGCCTAAGGGGTGGGGGTTAATGAAGGGGAAGATGTGGATGGAGGAGTCGGGGTTGCCGTCGGCACGTAAGGCGGGTTGTCCAGCATTTCCAATAATGGATCGATCCCGTCCACACTGATCACGTATAGGTTGCTGTGATCAAAACGGACATAGTATCCGCTGCTGGTGGGTGTCTTGCTACCGACCTCGAGCGTGTGCTGGGTCCCATCCAGGTAGACCAGCTGGATCACGTCGGCAGGAGTATCGAGCCCCATGGCGCTCTGCGGCGGGTTGGTGTTCAATTTGGTCACAATACTGAGAGCGCCAACCTGAGTCTCTGCCGCTTCCGCGGCGGCTTGGTCGGCCGGGGCGGGAGCCGGCAGGCTGACATTCCAGTTGCCGTTGTTATCCCGTTCGATCATGGTGACCTTGTTGTTCTGGTCGTTGATGCGGACGCTCTTCAACTTTGGCCCGTTCGCCGGGAGCAGGAAGGTACTTCCTGCCTCTGTGGGGGTGGGTGTGCCGGATTTCTGGGGAGAGCGATATTTCAGGAAGAAATAACCGCCGAGTGCCAAAACCAACAGGATGAGGACAATCCAGGTCGGACGTTTGATCATGCGATTAACCTCGCGACCGCCGCACCAGCCAGGATGCGACGCCGCCGGCTACAACCGCGAGGGGGAGCAGGAAGACGAAAACGATCCCGATCACCAGGAGGGTAAGGTTATCAATCACCTTGAGCTGGCGGGTGATGGGCGTTTTGGCCGTCAAGTTGATCTGGTTCTCCTGACCGGCAGCCCAGTCGACGGAATTAATGAGGAGATCCCCATTGGCATATTGGTTGAAGAAAGTATCATCGGCGAATTCCGAATTTCCGATGACCACCAGCCGTCCATTGTTGCTGGTGTTCTCGGCTGCTATCGCAAGATTCAGGGGACCGGGTAGGTCTTTGGTAGGATCGTATGTCAGCTGCTGGGAGCTTGATTTCAGAACGGAAAAATCGGTCAATCCCCAGGCATCGGAGAGTGTTTTGACCAGGACCGTGGCAGAAACGTTCGTAATCGTTTTTTCGGTCAGGCTGCGCGCATCCACAAAGAATGTATCCCGATTTTTGAGCTGATTCGTGATCGGGTGGCTGCCGTAATTCTGGGTATCGGCAACTGCTATATCAACCTGACTCTGCGCGGGATCGATCACCAGGTCGTTATCCAGGGTTATTCCCCAGGTTGACGCAAGATAGTCGGCGAGCGGATCAGTAACAGGGGTGATGGTGGTGCTGGTGGTGCTGCTATTGCCCTGCATGAAGAAGGTGGGCGCCTCCATGACGACCAGTGCACCTCCATGGGATAGGTAATCGGCCAGGAGTGCGGTTTCTTGGGCGGACAACGGCTGCGAAGGACCTGCCACGATGACCGCCTTGGCGTCAGCAGGAACTTTACCCTGGGCGAGCAAATTCAAGCTTTGCACCGTATAATTTTTCGCGCTGAGTGCGGTGCTGACCAGGGTGAAGGCGGTCTGACCGGTGGTTTGGATATCCGCCTCCCCATGACCGGTGAGGAAGTAGACTGCCCGATGCCCGGGATTCATCAAGCGTACCAGGCCATTGGTGAAATCCTGTTCGGTCAGGGAGGTGAGCACCTCTTTATTGTTGCCCAGGATCAGCACCGTGGAGGCGTCCTGGGTGATCTGATACTGCGTGGCCAGGGTAGGATCCAGATTGGGATCGACAAATTCGAAGCTGAATTTTCCATTGCTTTTGGACCGAATACTGGTCAGGAGCTTTTGGGCATCGCTGGTGCTGGAATTCGAAGTGTAGAAGCCGATGGCGTGAACCGGGCCTGGCAGCGCCTTGAGGGCCGCCAGGGTCTCGGGGGCTAAAGTATTCTGCTTGTCCTCGGTCCAGTCGCCCTGGAGCGGATATTGATAGGCGATCACATTCACGACGATCAGGATGCCCAGGAAAGCGATCAGCAGGATAACCGCATTGCTGCCATAACGGGCCTGCCGCCCGGTGATTAGTTGGCGTACGCGGTTGGGATCCATCAAGGCGTAGACGGCCAGCCCGATGATCAGCAGCGACAAACAGCCCAGCAAACCCCAGTTAAAGGCTTTGGTATTGGAGATCGTATACAAGCCCATGAAGGCAATCAGCTTGACGATCAGCAGGATTATTCCGGCCAGTACAGCGACCCCGGAAATCCACAAACCGATGGACGCATACCGGTGCAGCGGTAGTTTTCTGGAGTTTTTCGTTTTCTTTGCCATTACTGCCACCTCCTCATCTCAACGACGACGGTGGCCACGAATAATCCAAATGCGGTCAGGCTGAGAGGGTAAATGATATCGGAGAGGGCCACTTGCCCTGTAAGCAGGTTACTGAAACGCCCGTTCAGGTCCAGGTAGGTGAAGAAATTAATGATCGAACTGACCTGGGTGATGTAGGTGGGCAGGCGAATCAAATACCAGAAGACCATCAACAGGATCAGGGCTCCAAAAAAAGCGGCAAATTGGTTGCTGAAAATGGCGGATACGGCTATGCCCAGCGCCAGAAAGGTCATCACCAGCAGGATGATCGCCACATAGGCGGCCATCATGACCCCTTGATCAATCCCTGGGGTGACGAGCTGATTGAGCACAATCGGGAAGATCAAGGTGATGGCGATTAAGGTCAGGCTGAAGAGCAGAGCGCCCAGCCATTTCCCGACGACCAATTCCCAATCCCGGAGGGGTGCGGTCAGCAGCAGTTCCATCGTACCCATGCGCTGTTCATCGGCTAACAGGCGCATGGTCAGGGCAGGGCTTGTCAGGAGAAACACCGTTGACAGCGGCCCGATCACAATGCTGATATCTGGCGCGCTGGCCCCGGAATAAAGCCCCTGGGCGCCTGCATAGTAAATGTTGACGACAAAAAAGATGCCGATTACCAACAGAACCACAAGCGCCACGACATAAGCAATGGGGCTGATAAAGTAATGCCGGTACTCCCGGCGGGCTATGGTCCAGATGTTACGCATGGTTCCTGTTCTCCTTACTTGGCTGGGGCCCCGTCACGGGTCAGCTCAAGGAAGATCTCTTCCAGGCTCATCCCGACAGGGCTGAGCTCATACAACTCGTAGCCAGCTGTGACCACCAATTTTGCCACGGCGGGGCGGATGTCCATTCCCGGAGCGAATTGGAATTCCAGTGCCCCGTCCGGACGCACCTTAATGTCTTGGATCCCTTGGATCTTGGAAAGCTGGGGGACTAATTCTTCCACTTCGCCTTTAATGCGCAGAAGGGCCCTTTCAGCTCCTACCAGGCGGGCCTCCAAGTTCTTCGGTGAGTCCTCGGCCACGATGTGTCCTTTATTGATGATCATGACCCGGTCGCATAGCTGCTGCGCTTCCGAAAGGATATGCGTGGACAGCAGGACGGTGCGCTCTTTGCCCGTCTCGCGAATGATATTACGGATTTCAACGACCTGGGCCGGATCGAGGCCGATGGTCGGTTCGTCCAGGATCAGCACTTCCGGCTTGTGCAACAGGGCCTGGGCGAGGCCGATCCGCTGGCGCATGCCTTTCGATAGGTTGGCAATGTAGCCATCCGCGCGCTCGCCCATGCCAACCATCTCGAGCGTTTCATCGATCAGGTCGTCGCTGTCAGGAATATGACGCAAATCAGCCATGAACTTCAAGTACTCGAAGACAGTCATATCCGGATAGAGGGGGACAGTCTCCGGGAGATAACCGACCCGTCGGCGCACTTCAAGCGAGTCATCCACGACATCGTAACCGGCCACCTGGGCCGAACCGGAGGTCGGTGGCATATAACCGGTCAGGATTCTCAGCGTCGTGGTCTTACCTGCGCCGTTCGGACCCAGGAAACCGACCACTTCGCCCTGTCGTGCTTCGAACGTCAAATTCTCAATGGCTCTTCTAGAACCGTAATCTTTGGTGAGGCCTTCCGCACGGATCATGCGTACTCCTTGGAAAATCAGGTTTAGGCAAAGAAACGGCACAGCAGCCCAATAAGGCGGCAGTGCCGAATGACAATCCGGACCAACCTTGTAGAATATACAATAACTGAGAGGCTAAAGTCAAGTGGTTTTGTTTATTCTAATCAAACCCTAATCTTAAGGAAATTTATCATAAATAAACCATCCCTGGTCCTAAAACCTCCTTTGCCATTTGGGGGCGTGATTCGATGAAGGTGAGAAAGGCGTTCGTTTGACGAAAGGAGGCTCTTCGGTTAAAATGAAACATTGAGGCGCAACAGCGCCTCATATTTTCGAGGAGTGAAGGGATATCATCGACAAATCGGAGGTGACATGAATATTCTTTGGCTGGGCAGCCGGCATGGTCTGTCCCCTTTCGAGCAGGTTGCGATCCTTGCCGTTTTGATCGTTGCGTTCATCAGCCTGCTCTATGCCTGGCTATTGAGGGGGATTGTGCTCAAGAAAGACAAGGGCACCCCTAAGATGCAGGAGGTCTGGGACGCCATCCGCATCGGGGCGAACAGTTACCTGAATCGGCAGTTGCGCTCGATCCTGCCGCTGATCGGTATTCTGACGGTTGTGTTATTCCTGAGTGTCTATGTTGTTCCGCCTTCCCAGGAAGCGATGAACGAGTTCGGGAAGAACGCCCAGATCATTGTCGCCATCGGCCGGACGATCGCATTCATCATGGGGGCCTCCTTTTCATTGACGGTCGGGCAGCTCGGCATGCGCATGGCGATCCAGGCCAACGTCCGGGCGGCATCGGCTTCACGGAGAGGCTTCAATGAGGCGCTATCAATCGCCTATTATGCCGGTACGGTCACTGGAATGTTGACCGACGGTTTAGGCCTGTTTGGTGGGACCCTCATTTTTATTGTCTTCGGCCGCGCCGCGCCGGATGCCCTGCTCGGGTTCGGATTCGGCGGGACGCTGCTGGCGCTTTTCATGCGCGTCGGCGGTGGGATTTATACCAAGGCGGCCGATGTTGGGGCCGATCTGGTGGGGAAGGTCGAGAAGGATATTCCGGAAGATGACCCGCGCAATGCAGCGGTCATTGCCGATCTGGTCGGGGACAACGTGGGGGACTGCGCCGGCATGGCCGCGGACATCTTCGAATCCTATGAAGTTACCATCGTATCCGCTCTGATCCTGGGCGTGGCGCTGATCGCCATCGATCCGACCCACAGCCTGAAGTGGATCGTCTACCCGCTGATCATACGCGCCATCGGTGTGCTCTCTTCGATCCTCGGCACCTTCACGGTGCCGATCTGGGAGCGCTTCCCGTTGAAATTTCTGCGCGCCCGGGATGCAGAAGGAGCGATGTTCCGCTCCTATGAGGTTTCATCGATCAACACGGTGGTATGGTCCTTCGTGCTCGCCATTTTGTATGCTCACGATTGGCGAATGGCGATGCTGACCACGATCGGCGTGGCCCTGGCGGTCGCCTTCAATCCACTCACCTCTTACTTTACATCGACCCACAAGCCACCGGTCAAGGAGATCGTCCAATCGACCCTGACCGGCCCAGCTACCGTCGTCCTTTCCGGACTTTCGCTCGGCATGGAATCAAGCGTCTGGGCCCTGGTGGTCATCGCCATCTCATTTATCTTTGCCTTGCTGCTTTACAACCCACAGGGGGCAACTTATGTGATGTACGCGGTTGCCATGATCGGCATCGGCATGCTGAGCCATACCGGAAATAATGTCGCCATGGACTCGTATGGTCCGATCTCGGACAACGCCAACGGCATTGGCGAGTTGACCTGGCATGACATAGACGATCCCGACACGCAGAAGGCCCGCCAGATCATGGCGGATCTGGATTCGGTCGGGAACACAACCAAGGCCATCACGAAAGGGGTGGCGATCGCCTCGGCCGTGATCGCCGCCGTCAGCCTGTTCGCATCCTTCTTTATTGATGTCGGGCGCGTTCAGGCAGCAGCCAATGCGGTGGCCAAAGCTGCCGGACAGGCGCTTCCATTTACGACCCTGCTCCAAGACACCGGCGTGCGAGTCTCACAAACCGGTGTGTTCGTTGGCCTGCTACTGGGTGGCGCGCTCCCCTGGCTGTTCAGCTCGCTATCCATCAAGGCGGTCAGTCGGGCGGCCAGCCTGATCGTGCTGGAGGTGAGGCGCCAGTTCAAGATCCCCGGGTTGATGGAGGGCAAGGTCAAGCCCGATTATGCTCAGGTGGTTGGCATCTCGACAGCTGCTGCGCAGAAGGAACTGATCCCCCTGGCGCTCATCGCTGTGCTTACCCCTCTGGCGCTCGGGTTGATCTTGGGTGTTGAGGCCCTGGCAGGGTTTTGTGCCGGCATCATTTTAAGCGGACAGCTCCTGGCAGTGTTCATGGCCAACGCCGGAGGTGCCTGGGATAATGCCAAGAAATCCATTGAGGATGAGCCCCGCGACCTGGCCGCCAATACCGGAAAAGGTTCCGAGCGCCACAAGGCCAGCGTGGTCGGCGATACGATTGGTGACCCGCTGAAGGACACCGCCGGCCCGGCCCTTAACCCGATGATCAAGGTTGTAAACCTGGTTTCGTTGATCGCTGCGCCGATCATCGTGAAGTACGCCAACGTGGAAGGCTTGGGGCGCGCGGTTGTATGGGGCATTGCAGTCGTCCTGCTCGTGATTGTTGGATGGGCTTTCCTGCGTTCGAAGGCGCCAGCGCCTAGCATGAAGAGTTGAGCAACCTCGTGAAAGGCCCGGCCCGGAGTATGTTTTCGGGCCGGGCTACTTTTATCAAGCGAATGGCATGAAACGGCTCCTCTACTTTATCCACGGTATTTTATTTACCGCAGTTGCACCCCTCATCCACTATATGTTAATTGCCGGGGATAGGGTCTATGAGTCCCCCCGCAGGCTCGTCCAGCCTGTCCTGGTCGCGGTGTTGCTATATTTGATCCTGACCGCCATCGCATTCATCGTTTTTCGGAGAATGGAAAGTGCCGGGATCCTTGCCAGCCTGCTCATCCTGGCCTTTTTTTTCCTCTGGCCTATCTTTGATGCCATTCTGATCGCACTGGTGGTCGGGGCGGTCCTTCTCGGGCTGGTTTCCAGGAAGTTCCAATTGCTGCACATTCATCTGGTGTTGGGCGTTTGCAGCGTTCTCCTGGCGGGCTATTATGTATTCCTGTTCATCTCCTATTTAACCTCCCTGCCTTTGCAGGGCTACCAGCATCTGGTCAGCCCGGTGGCTGCGACCGGGAGTTCCCCGAGCGCTGCCCAGGACCGTCCGGATATCTACTATATCATTCTGGATGCCTATGGTCGGGCGGATATGCTGCAGCAGCTCTACGGTCTTGACAACACCCCGTTCATCCAGGGCCTGGAACAGCGTGGTTTTATCGTCCCCGTCCTCAGCCGGACGAACTATCCTCGCACGATCGTCTCGCTGAGTTCTTCCCTGAACATGCAGTATCTGGACGGGGTGGAGCAGGTGATGGGGACTTCGGAACTGTGGTGGCCGCTCCAGGATCCGTTGCAGCACAGCCAGGTGCGGACGTTTCTAGAGAACCGGGGATATAAGACGGTCTTCTTTGCCACGCATTTTGATGAGACGGAGATCCGGGATGGGGATTACTTTGAAAAACTCTATCCGCTCATGCCGGACAATCTCGAGGAATCCTTCATCGGCGAGACCAACCTGGACCTTTTTGCGGAGCCCCTGTCCAATGTGATGTTTCATTCCTCCGTTGATTCGTTCCGCAAAACGATCCTGTATGATTTAGAGACCCTTCCGAAGGTCGCCTCCATCCCGGGGCCGAAATTCGTTTTCATGCATGTCATCTCGCCGCACCCGCCATTCATCTTCAATGCCAATGGGCCGATCAGTTTCAAGGCGAATACCGTCGTTTCCATCGGCGACGGCCAGGGCTTTGGGGGCACGGCCTCGGACTACCGGATCGGGTATTCGGGACAGGTCCAATTCCTCGATCCGCAGGTGCTGAAGATGATCGATGCACTGCTCGCCAATTCCGCGCAGAAGCCGATCATCATCATTCAGGGGGACCATGGACCGGGTATGTTCCTGAACTATTCGTCCGCTGCGGATACGTGCCTGTATGAGCGGTTTTCGATCCTGACCGCCTATTATTTCCCCGGGGTTGACCCGGCCTCGGTCCCGGCGGACATCAGCCCGGTGGACACCTTCCGTTTTGTTTTCAATCATTACTTTGGGAGCCATTATGAGCTGCTGCCCAGCCGGCAGTATTTTTCAGCCGAACCCGGTCCTTTTCAGTTCGAGGATGTGACCGCTCAATATCAACCGGGTCAACCCACTTGTTTAAAACCCCCGTCTTCCAATCCCTGAGCAAATAAGGGACAATGACCCGAAACTGAGTCGAGCCTCACAATCCCGCGAGGTTCATTTCAGCCCATTCGATGGAGCTGGCGGTGATGGGCTCTATGCCGACGACACATCAAGGCCTGTCATAGGTTCAGCCGTGACCGTGCTTGAAGATCGCCACGCTGTCGGTTTCATACACCTTGTTGTAGTTCGGGGAATTTTGGAGATCATTCAGGATCGAGGGATTACCGGGCGTGCTGGCCAGGCACGGACCGGTCGGGATGGTTCTCGAGACATACACATAATCGAAGACCATGTGCAGACTGAACGCTTTTTTTTCCAGGCAGCCACTCGATTGATTTTCGCACGCTTGCAGACCCTGGAGGCCTTCCTGGCGGGTCGCGAACGAACTCCCCAGCAGCCATTCCTGTCCCTGCAAGGTGGTCAGGCTGGTGCGATCGGCGATGGCCGGAAACCATTCCTGGACTGGATCGCACGCCCAAAGCTGCTGGCCGGTCAGGACAATAAAACGGGTGCCAGGGTCCGTCTTGGCTTTTACCCATTCCATCGCCTGGATGTTCCCGGAGTCAATTCTGGCCGGAGCGACCTGGAGCATGGCGAGGTAGTCCGCAAAACATATATAGACCAAAAATGTGATCAAGAAGATGCGACCGGTCAGGCTGCCGAACGGCTCATATTTTTTCAGGGGTTCCCGGTGATTCTCGATGGAGAATAAGGTCGGAAACACGAGGCCGGTCAGGGCGATGGCTGCCAGGAGTGAGATCGGAACTGCTGCCACCGTGAATTTGCTGCGTGGATCGACCAGGAAAGGGATGACCAACCAGGCTGCGAAAAGGTATTTGCGCTGGGCGCAGGTCACGAAGATCCCGATAAACCCCAGGGCTGCCAGAAGGGTCATGAGAGGTTCCTGGGTGAAATTGAAGGTGAGCACTCCGAGCGAAGAAACTGTTCCAGAGCCCCCGGATGCCATTGCCGAGAGGAACGGCGCCAGGCCATGTCTGACGAGCATCGGGATCCACCAGATGGATGTGAGCAGGGCGGTCCCTGCGGTGACTGCCAGTCCATCCCATAGAGCGGTTTTCGACCTCGCCCGGATCAACCAGATCAACACACAGAAGGCTGCCGCCTGCAGGGAGGCTTCTGGATGACACAGGACAAGCAAGCTCGCGAAGAGGATCGTTCCGAGGTGATGGCGGACCCGCCGCCGGGTGAAAAGCAGGTAGGCCTGCCAGGTGGTCAGCAAAAGGAACAGCTGTCCGAACGCGCGCGTGAGGCCACCCCCCATCAGCGTCCAGTAAATGGCCCCCGGGACAAATGCGTATGCAGCGGTCGCTAGCGCGGATTTAAGGCGGTCTCCTTCAAAAACGGAGGTCGCCAACGCATAAAATGCGATCAGGCACAGGCAGGAGGCGATCGCCGGCAGCCAGCGCAGCAGATCGATGACTGAAAAACCGGTGAGGTCGGCCATCAGAGCGGCAAGATAGAAAGGCAGGGGTGGATAGGTATAAGGGATCGCCGAGCGATTGTAGGTGGTGAAATCCGGCAGATGGTTGGCATTGCTTCGGAGATCGTTGATCATGGTCAGGAACATGCCACCGTCGTTTAATGGATACCGGCTGTCCAGGGCCTGGTAGACGCGCAGCCAGCTGCCCAGGATGAACGCGATTAACAGGATGAGCACGGCCCATTCATCCGCGGTCAGTTTTTTTCTAGGCGTGGAAGGAAGAGTGCTCACCGGGTATATTTCCTCTGCCACTCGAACAACTTGTTCAAGGCCTCGATCGGTGAAAGTGCATTGACATCCAGCGCTTTCAACTCGTCCAGCAGCGGGCTGGTCTCTGGAAACAGAGCTGCCTGCTGGGCAGCGTGAGGATGGATCGGTACAGCCTGCCCGGACGATTTTTCCAATTCCAGCAGGATCTCGCTCGCCCGCTGGATCACCGGCTGAGGCAGGCCGGCCAGCTGGGCCACGTGAATCCCATAGGATTTATCCGCACCTCCCAGGATAATTTTATGAAGGAAGACCACCTTGCCGTCCGCTTCGCTCACCGCGACGTTGTAGTTTCGCACACCGGGCAGCAGGTCCCCTAACTGGGTCAACTCATGGTAATGCGTGGCGAACAGCGTTTTCGCTCTCAATTGCGGGTGGTTGTGGATGTATTCCACGACAGCCCAGGCGATCGAAACGCCGTCGTAGGTGCTGGTCCCCCGTCCAATTTCGTCCAGAATGAGCAGACTGCGCGGCGTGGCATGGTGCAAAATGTTGGCTGCTTCGATCATTTCTACCATGAACGTAGACTGCCCGGCTTGAATTTCATCCTGCGCCCCGATGCGGGTGAAGATGCGATCCACCATGCCAATCCTCGCCGATGAAGCCGGCACGAAGGATCCCATTTGTGCCATCAGGACGATCAAGGCAGTCTGACGCAGGTAGGTACTCTTTCCGGACATGTTGGGTCCGGTGATGATTCGTATGATCTCGCCCTGACTGAATACAACATCATTGGGTACGTAGCGTTCGCCCTGCAGGCTCTGCTCGACCACCGGATGGCGGCCATCGTGGATCTCTAAACTGTCATTGTCCTGCAGTTCCGGACGGACATACCCGCCCAGAGCGGCCGCCTCGCCGAGGGCAGAGAGCACATCCAGCTCGGCCAATGCACGGGCGCTTTCCAACAATCGACCCGAGGCCCCGGCGAGCCTGGAGCATACCTCCTTGAATAAACGGAGTTCTATTTCGCGGATATGCTCCTCGGCATTCAATACCAGGGTTTCATACTCCTTCATCTCAGGAGTAATATATCTCTCTGCGTTGACCAGGGTCTGTTTCCGAATATAGTCTGGCGGCACCAGAGCCGCATTTGCGTGGGACACCTCAATATAATAGCCAAAGACTTTGTTGTAACTCACCTTCAGGGACTTGATCCCGGTGCGTTGTCTTTCGGCCGGTTCGAGATTGTTTATCCATTCGCGAGCATGCCGGGAGGCTTCGATGACCCCATCCAGTTCTGGGGAAAAACCGGAACGGATGATGCCGATATTCTGCAAGGTCGCCGGAGGGTCATCCTCGATCGCCTGCTGTAACAGGGCGAGCTCTTCCGGGCAGGGGTTTAAGCCTTGGATGGGCAAGGCTCCGGGAGCATCTGCTGGGAAAACCTGCAGAATTGCCGGGATGCGCTGGAGCGTATCACGCAGGGCGACCAGATCGCGCGGCAGGGCATGACCTGAAATGATCCGATTGGCCAGCCGCTCGAGATCCGCGAGCGGTTTCAGTGCGGCGCGCAGGTCGCCGCGCAGCATGGAATGGCTGGAGAAGTACTCGACTCCGTCCAGGCGCTGCCGGATGCGGCCCACCTCCAGGAGCGGCTGGCTGACCCATTGACGAATCAGGCGTTTCCCCATCGGGGTGACCGCCTGATCGAGGACACCCAGCAAGGAACCCTTGACACCCCCGCGCAGCGTCTCGGTTAGCTCCAGGTTCCGGCGGGTGGCAGCATCCAGGGTCATGAACTCGCTTAAACTATAGACGCGTAGGCTGGTGAGCTGGGCCAGGGCCGGGCTGTCGGTTTCTTTTAAGTACTGGAGGATCGCCCCGGCAGATCGAATCGCCAGGGGTAGTCCCGTCAAACCGAAGCCTTCCAGGGTTCCTGCAGCGAAGTGGGCGAGCAGTGTCTCCCGACACTTGCCGGGTTCGAACCTCCAGGCCACCCAGGGCGTGACATGACCGGGGAGACCGCCTGGGATTGGGAGGTCGTCCGGGTAGAGGATCTCCGCGGGGCGCAGCCGGGCGATTTCAGCCCGCAGGGTGGCAGAGTCCGAAGCATCGAGCTCGGTGACGGCGAATTCCCCGGTGGTGATATCGGCGTAGGCGATGCCTGCTCGACCTCCCTCCAGGACCACTGCAGCCAGATAGTTGTTGGCATCTCCGGGAAGCAGGCCGGGTTCGACGATCGTGCCGGGCGTGACGACCCGGACGACCTTGCGTGGGAATATCCCTTTGACGGGCTGGTCACCGACCTGCTCACAGATCGCCACATGGTACCCTTTTTCGATCAACCTGGACAAATAATTTTCAACGGCATGATAGGGTATGCCGGCGAGCGGCGCACGCCGGCCCTTCCCAATCGGGCGTGAGGTGAGCACGATATCCAGCTCACGCGCTGCGGTCTCTGCGTCCTGGTCAAAGGTTTCATAAAAATCGCCCAGCCTGAAGAACAGGATGGCGTCCGGATACAGTCTTTTAATTTCAAGGTATTGCTGGCGAATAGGGGTAACGTCGTCGGTTGGCATGCATCCATTTTATGATTTCCAATCGATTTGAGCAAGGGTCCGCCTGAATGAAACCCTATGATTCTTACTGTTTCTGGTTTTCGATTTTGGAATATAATTGAATCACTATATTCTTCAACAAGGAGGCTCAAATGGCTAGTGTTACCTATGATCATGTATCGAAGGAATTCGGCAACGTGATGGCGGTCAACGACCTGGACCTTCAGGTCGGAGACAAGGAATTCCTGGTGTTCGTAGGTCCTTCCGGTTGCGGAAAGACCACCGCCTTGCGGCTGCTCGCGGGGCTGGAAGAAATTACAAAAGGATTGATCAAGATCGCCGATCGGGTGGTCAACGATGTTCCCCCCAAGGATCGCGATATCGCCATGGTGTTCCAATCCTATGCCCTATACCCGCACATGACGGTATACGATAACCTGGCCTTTGGCCTCAAGCTGCGGAAGACCCCCAAGGAGGAGATCAAGCGCCGGGTCCAGGAGGCCGCAGACATCCTGGGCATCGGTGAACTGCTTGCTCGAAAGCCGCGGCAGCTGTCCGGTGGTCAGCGCCAGCGGGTGGCGGTCGGACGCGCCATCGTACGCGAGCCGCAGGTGTTCCTCTTCGATGAGCCGCTGTCGAATCTGGACGCGAAACTGCGTATCGCCATGCGCGCTGAGATCACCAAACTGCATCACCGCTTGCAAACTACCTTCATCTATGTGACCCATGATCAAATGGAAGCCATGACCATGGCGACGCGCATCGCCGTCATCAATAAAGGCATGCTCCAGCAGCTGGACACCCCGCAGGTCCTGTACGACAACCCGGACAACATGTTCGTCGCAGGTTTTATTGGTTCGCCGGCCATGAACTTCTTCAAGGCCAAGCTGCGCAAGGACGGTGGAAAATTGCTGGTCGATTCCGGCAGTTTTATCGTACCGGTGCCCGAGGACCGCGTGAAAGCGTATCAGGTTTTTATTGATAAGCCGGTGGTGTTTGGGATCCGGCCAGAGGATATCCACAACCCGGCGTTTATCCCAACCGGAATCCATTCTGCTCCGGTGGAAACCAAGGTGGATGTCACGGAGCTGATGGGTAACGAGATCTTCCTGTATCTGGTCACCGGTGAGAACACTATCGTCGCCCGGGTCGATCCCCGTACCGATTTTCGCATCGGCGACAAGGTGCAGGTGGCTTTCAACATGGACAAGTGCCACCTTTTCGACCCCGAGACCGAGCAAGCCATCCGGTGATTTTGGTGCGTTCAAAGACCGCCAGGTGCGCATACCTGGCGGTTTATTATGCGAGGAGCATGAATGGAACCATCCTACCAACTCGTTCTGCTACGCCATGGCCAGAGCACCTGGAATCTCGAAAATCGATACACCGGCTGGACGGATGTCGGCCTCAGCGACCAGGGGGTGCAGGAAGCTTTATTTGCCGGCCGGCTCCTGCGCGAGAAGCAGTATGTTTTTGATGTTGCCTATACATCCGTGCTGAAACGGGCGATCAAGACTCTCTGGATCGTCCTCGAGGAAATTAATCAGGAATGGATTCCGGTCGTACGTGCCTGGCAATTGAATGAGCGTCATTACGGAGCCCTTCAGGGGTTGAATAAGGCGGAGACTGCCAAAGAATATGGCGAGGCGCAGGTCAAGCTCTGGCGTCGTTCCTACGCAGTTCCGCCGCCGCCTTTGGATTGGGATGATCCCCGCCACCCCCGTTTTGACCCTCGCTATGCAGGATTGACCAAGGAGCAGCTGCCAAGCGCTGAGTCTCTCAAAATTACCCTGGAACGGGTCTTGCCATACTGGCATTCCACGCTTACGCCTGTGATCAAATCCGGGAAGCGCATGCTGGTCTCGGCCCACGGCAACAGCCTGCGGGCGCTTGTCAAGTACCTCGACCATATTTCCGACGAGGCCATCCCGGAATTGAATATCCCGACTGGTATCCCGCTTGTCTATGAGCTGGATGCGGAGTTGAACGCGGTCAAGCACTACTATCTGGCGGATGAAGAGACAGTCCGCAAGGCCACTGAAGCGGTTGCTGCCCAGGGCAAGGCTAAGTAAACCCTGCCCACTCGCTAGGCTCAAGCTTTGTTGAAACGATCCCCGCCTAAAAAGGCGGGGATTGGCATTTATTTACGCCTACGGGTGCTCACCCAGGCAACGATCCCGGCCGCAGCCAAGGCGACCAGTGCGATGGCAATCACGGAGCCTCCAGCTGCCGTGACAGGGAAATTGGGCGAAGGGGGGCTTGTGGGCGTCGGAGGCAGTGGGGTGTCCGTAAAGGTGGATGTCGGCCAGAGTGTAGGGGTTGGGAGTTCGGTCGGTGTGAAGGTGGGGAAGGTAGGGGAGGGGGTGAAAGCCAGGCTGATGATCAGCTTGTGTCCGGGGTAGATCGTCGAAGTGTCTGTTAGGCCGTTCAATTGTTCGAGGGTCACGAGCGGGATCTTGTAGGCCAGGGCGATCGCCAGGAGCGAGTCTCCCGGCTGGATGATGTAAGTGATGGAGCCATCCACGTTCGGCGTGTTCTGGACGATCAACTGGGTCGGCGAGGAGAGCGGGGCGATAGGGGTGTAGGCAACCGGCGTACCCCCGGTGGATAGCCCGGCATCCAGGCAGTAATAGTAAGTATTTCCTACGACCGCAACACCCGCCCCGACATCCTGGAGGACAGTGGAAAGCATGGTGCCCTTATGGGCAGTGTCACCCAGCCATTGTGTGACGGCCTCCTCGGGTGTCATCCCGATTCCACCGGTTACATTCTCAGAAAAAAAGCCGCCCTGGCTCAAGTCTCCCGCGACCAGGTAACCGGCATCCAGGGCGCGCTGAAAAGGCCGCCTACCCTGTGCATCGATGTGAGTGTCGGACACACTGATCAAAGCCATGTACTTGGCATGCGCCTGGGCGATGGTCATCAGGATCGGGTTGACATTGTAACCGGTCAGTCCATGTGCAGCGCGCAGGGCGTTGACCGCATCCACCAGATCGCTTCCGTTCGCGTCCGCCGGAAGGAGTGCCCTGGGATTGGCGCGTACCGGTTGAGAAAGCACCGCACCCATCGAAACCAGAATGAGCGCCAACCCTGAAAGGAATAGTTTACGCATGGACCTATTATACCGGTCGGATGAGGGACACGCAATTCTGATAATAGTGTATCATAAGGGTCTAAATAGGTTCGTATTTGGATGGGATATTTGTCCGGCGAGCAGGTGACATTGGTCACAGTTTTAGTAAAGTGCTGAAAGGTAAAATAGACAGCAAGAGTTCACTCGAGGAGTATTCCATGCCCCTTCTTACACCTGGCCGACGCTGGCAACCGCCCTACAAACCCTTCAAGGCCGAATCCTTTGGGCAGCACCTGCTGGAAACTACCGAGATTACCATCAAAGGCCCGATATGGGGCTGTCGGATGTGTGGAAACTGCCTGTTGCAGGAAACCGCCTTTATCTGTTCGAGGGAATGCCCCAAGGGTATTCGCAACGGACCGTGCGGAGGTTCCACTTCTGATCACTGCGAGGTAGATGAGACTCGCTCGTGCATCTGGTACGAGATCTATGAACGCGCATTTAAGATGGGCCGGGAAGAGATGCTCCTCGAGGTGTTGCCTCCGCTTGATTGGGACAAGGTGGGTGGCGAAACATGGGGGGACGTCTTTCAGCAAGTGAAAAAGATCGGAACGAGCAAAGTACTTGCTGGTCTGCTCACGACGGATTCTGCGAAGCGCACGACCACCTGGGAGAGCATCTTCCGGCCGGTCCGGCAGCCGGACTGGTGGCAGGGCGATAAGCAGTACCACGCTCCCCAATACACCGAGCCGGTTTCAGAGTTGGAACGGCACCTGAAGGCGGGCGAATTTGTCGTCACAGCCGAGGTGGCTCCTCCGCTAACAGTTTCAACGAAGAAGCTCGGCAGCAATATCGAGCTGGTCAAGCCGTATGTGACCGCGATTAATTTTACCGATAACCCCTCGGCAACTTCGCGCATGTCTTCTTGGGCCTGCTCGACCATTGCCATTCAGCTTGGGGCGGAGCCGGTCATGCAGATCGCTGCCCGCGACCGGACCCGGGTAGGGTTGCCAGGTGATGTGCTCGGGGCTTGCGCTCTCGGTGTCAGGAACCTGCTCTGTCTTTCCGGGGATACAATGAAACTGGCCCTCGCGCCGCGCGGCCGTATGGATATTCAGGATCTGGATTCGATTCAGATGCTGTGGATATTGCGGCGCATGCGCGATGAGGGGAAATACCTGGATGGCCGGGAAATGAAATTTCCACCCAAATTCTTCCTGGGCGCTGCCGCCTCACCTTTTGCCTCGGAACCGGAATTCCAGGCCCTGCGGGAACACAAAAAGGTCAATGCCGGGGCGCAGTTCTTCCAGACCAATTTAGTCTACGAAACAGGAAGGCTCGAGACCTGGTTGAATGAATTGTCCAAACGGAACATCCTGGACAAGGTGTATATCCTGATCGGCCTCACCCCGCTAAAAAGCTATAAAATCGCCTGCTATATGAATAAGGAGGTCCCGGGAGTGTTTATTCCCCCCGAAGTGCTGAAGCGTATGGAAGCGGCAGAAGCGGCCGGAAAGCCCCAGGAAGAGGGTGTGGCAATCACTCTCGAATTGATCGAGAAGATCAAGACTTTCCGAGGTCAGGGCATCCACGGCCTGCATATCATGGCGGTTGGCTGGGAAGAGATCGTGCCCCGTATTGTGACGGAGGCCGGGTTGCTTCCGGTCGGCTTTATCGCACCGCAACCAGCAGTTCAGGCAGCGTAAGGTGTTCTCATTTTCTTGACGGAGGAGAATATATGACGCAGGAAATCCAAATCGATGCATTATTACCTCAGGAGATGGCCGAGAAAGCCGAAGCGATTGGTGTTCGCAAAGCTGCACTCCCCTTCTTGACCTTATTTGCTCTGGCCATTCTCGCAGGAGCATTCATCTCTTTAGGCGCTATGTTTGCGACGACCGTATCAGCGGGAAGCTCGGTCCTGCCCTACGGCGTAGCTCGTATCTTGGTTGGCCTGGTCTTCTGTCTCGGCCTGGTGTTGGTGGTGGTGGCCGGGGCAGAACTTTTTACCGGGAACAACTTGATTGTGATGGCATGGGCCAGCGGCAAAATCTCGATTTGGGCGCTCCTGCGTAATTGGCTTGTGGTCTATCTCGGCAACTTCGTCGGATCGCTGTTAACGGCTTTGCTGGTCTACTTGGGGAAACAATACACCTTTGGCAGCGGTTCGGTCGGCGAGGCGGCCCTTAAGACTGCGGTGGGAAAGGTTAATTTGGGTTTTGTACAGGCGATCGCTCTGGGGATCCTTTGCAATGCACTGGTCTGCTTGGCAATCTGGTTGACCTACAGCGCCCGGAGCGTGACCGATAAGATCCTTGCCATCCTGTTTCCAATCTCGGCGTTTGTGGCCGCCTCGTTTGAGCACAGTGTCGCCAATATGTATTTCATCCCGTACGCCTTGTTCATCAAGATGTTCAATCCCGCCTTTGCTGCCTCTACCAAGGTCGATGTGACCACTTTGACATGGGCATCCTTCTTTATTAAGAACCTGCTTCCGGTGACAATCGGGAATATCATCGGCGGTTCAGGGTTGGTTGCTTTGATGTACTGGTTTATCTATCTGCGGAGAAAAAGCTAAGAGTGGATATCCGCTTTCTTGCGCATTTATTAAATGGATTATTGATGATCGCCATGCCGGTCGGCTTGGCGATTTATTTAACCCGGAAGTTCCACCTGGGATGGGATCTTTGGTGGGTAGGGGCGGCCGTCTTCATCTTTTCACAGGTTGGACACATTCCGTTCAATTACTTGATGACCATCCTGCTCAATCGCACAAGACTGGTCAACTTGCCTGCAACAGGGCGTTTGTTTTTCAATGCCGTTTTTCTGGGTCTCAGTGCAGGGTTGTGGGAGGAATCCTTTCGTTATGGGATGTATCGCTGGTGGGTTATGGATGCCCGCTCCTGGCGGAAAGGTTTGCTGGTTGGGGCAGGCCATGGAGGTGCCGAAGCCATAGCCCTTGGTTTGTCAGTGTTATATAGCTTCATCCAGATGGCAGCCTTGCGTAATGCCAATCTGACCAGGCTCTTTCCGGCGCCCCAGCTCCCCCAGGCTGTCCAGCAGGTGTCTGCGTATTGGTCGGCAACTTGGTATGCCTCGTTGCTTGGTGCCCTGGAACGTTTTTTTGCGATCCCGGCGCAGATCGGTCTGTCGATATTGGTTTTGCAGGCCTTTACTCGCAAACAGGCAATCTGGGTTTGGCTGGCGGTCTTCTTTCATGCTCTGACGGATGCATCCGTTGTCCTCGCCTCACATTACTTCGGTGTATTCTGGACGGAAGCACTGATCGGTTTGTTCGCAATTGTCAGCGTGGGGTTGATTTTTGCCTTGCACCAGCCTGATACTGCGCCGGTCAGCCATACCGTCCTGCCCGTCTCCTCTGCTCCGTTTAATCCTCAATCGGTGCAGGAAACCTGGGAACAAATCGAGGATACTCGTTACCAATAAAAGCCTATGATCCATACCGAGAACATCACCAAAAAATTCGGCGAGGTCTTGGCGGTTGAAGGACTGAGCCTGGATGTCAGCGATGGCGAGGTCTTTGGATTCCTGGGACCGAACGGTGCTGGTAAAACGACCACGGTCCGCATGCTGACCAGCCTGATCGGTTTGACCAGCGGCACTGCTAGAGTGGCAGGCTATGTGCTCGGCCAGCAAGACACCGCCATTCGCCGCACGGTCGGTCTGCTGACCGAAACGCCTGGTATGTACGACAACCTCTCCGCCGAATACAACCTGCAGATCTTCGCCGAGCTCTATGAAGTAAAGGATGTCCAAGGCCAGGTCGAGAAATATCTGCGAATGCTCGGCCTGTGGGATCGGCGTGCAGATGCCGCTGGGACTTTTTCGAAGGGCATGAAACAGAAGCTGGCCATTGCCCGGGCTTTGCTGCACGAGCCGCGCATCCTGTTCCTGGATGAACCGACCGCTGGTCTGGACCCGGAATCCTCTCATCTCGTGCGTGAGTTCATTGCCGAGCTGAAGAAAGAGGGTCGGACGATCTTCCTGTGCACCCATAATCTGGATGAAGCAGACCGATTGTGCGACCGGGTCGGGGTCTTCAAAACCCGTTTATTGGTGTTGGATACTCCCTCCCGGCTACGCACATCGGTTTTTGGGAGGAAAATAGTGTTTCATTTGCGTGCTGCGGACGATCATCTCGTGACTGTCGTGGAGAAGCTTCCATTTGTTCGCGAGGTGAAGCGGGCTGAAAATAAGCTGGTGGTCGCCATGGATGATCCTGAAGCGCACAATCCGGAAATCGTCCGGATCCTCGTGGGTGTGGGAGCAGACATCCAGTTCGTGGGCGAGCTGCGTCATTCCCTGGAGGACGTGTATCTCCAGCTCGTGAAAGACGCATGAGGCTGGTATGAATAAGATCAATACGATAATCAGGAAAGAGTGGGCGGAGGTATTTCGGAACCGGTTGGTGATCTTCACGGTCGCGTTCCTGCCCCTATTGATGATCGCGATCCCGCTTGTCACACTCTCTTCAACCCGTGGGCTATCATCTGCGAGCGGTGGGGCGGCTGGAACAGAATTGCCCCCTCAAGTGACCCAATCCCTGTGCGCGGCTGAAACAGCCAACGCCGATTGCTTCGCAGTGTTCCTGGTTAGTGAGTTCACGCTGCTATTTATGTTGATTCCGGTAATCATTCCGGTCACGATTGCGGCATATTCGATCGTTGGCGAGAAGACCACTCACAGCTTGGAGCCCCTCCTGGCAACCCCCATTACCACCCTGGAGCTCTTGGTCGGCAAAGCCCTGGCGGCCGTTCTTCCGGCTATCCTTGCGACCTATGCCGCCTTCGGGATATTCGCAGCTGGTTCCTGGATCATGTTGGGCAACCCGCTGGTGCTTTCTGCATTGCTAGACCCGCGCTGGTTGCTCGCTATATTCGTGGTTGGCCCTCTGCTAGCAATCATGGCCGTGACTTGCGCATTGATGGTATCCTCACGAGTGAATGAGCCGCGTATCGCGGAACAGATTTCCATGGTGATTATTTTGCCGGTATTGGTAGGCTTTTTCGGACAGGTGTTTGGTTTGTTCGTTCTCAATAAGCAAATCATCTTAACCGTGGCCCTGATCATGGTCGTCCTGGATGGGCTGCTCGCATATCTAGCCGTGGGCCTCTTCCAGCGCGAACAAATTCTAACTCGGTGGAAGTAAAGTGACGAGGAAGGTTTGGCTCGCCTGCTTGTGCTCCTTTCTAACCAGCCTGGTTTTGGTTCCGGTTGCCTTTGCCCAAAGCACTGGTCTAACCCTGAGCTTGACGCGCGATTTTGGATACGGTGGTTTTAACGGCGATATCCAGGGTTTGTTCTCGATGCATGTCAGCGGCCCAGCCAACCTGACGCGTGTCGAATTCTTTATAGATACCAACCCGATCGGGGAATCATCCAAAGCACCATTTGTTTTCCAGTTCAGCACGGACACTTATCCCTTGGGCATGCATTCGCTGTATGCGGTCGGCTATACTGCGGATGGACGGGTGCTGCGCAGTGAGACGATTTCCGCGAATTTTGTACCGGCCTCAGAAGGGACGAAGGCTGCCTTGCGGATGGTCATACCGCTGTTTGTGATCATCATCGGGGCAGTGCTGCTGGCGATTTTATTTTCAACCTTTCTGGGTCGCAAGCAGGCCATGCTTGCTCCCGGAACTCCGCGCCTTTATACCCTGGGGGGAGCGATCTGTCCGAAATGCCAGCGTCCATTTGGGCTTCATATTTATGGATTGAACCTGGCAGTTGGTAAACTGGATCGGTGCCCGTACTGCGGAATGTGGAGTATTGTCCGGCGAGCCTCGTTGGACGACCTTCGTTCTGCTGAACAAGCCGAAATGGAGAGGTGGAAAGCACTGGTGGGCGAATCGTCCGATGAAGAGAAGGTGAAGGAGGATTTGGACGATTCGAAGTACCAATCGATGTAAGCCGGGATCGGAATAAGCGGGTTCATTCGAGGGTTTAAGTGAATTGCGCATAGCCATTATATATTCAATTTTAGCAATCGAATGACCCTAAAAGGCTGCTAACCTTCGGCATCCACAGCGCGGAGAGCCAACGGGGTCGAGCGGGCGGCGGACGAGCTGGGTGATTCGATTATCTATCATTGCTTGGGATTCGCGCGCTGGTTTCTGAGGAGAATTACTCCACGACCGAATTTGCGCGTTTCAATCAACTGTAAGGTAATCTTGTCGCGCAGCTGTCGAAACATTGGCTTTCCGCCCCCAAGAACCACCGGGTGCAAGTACAGACAATATTCATCGATCAAGCCTAGCTGCATGAAGGTCGAGGCTATCTCGGCGCCGGCGACACTCATGTTTTTGCCTGGTTGGTCCTTCAGTTTATTGACCTCGACGGCGATGTTTCCCCTGACGATACTGGCATTCCAACCAAACCTGGTCTAGGGTCTTCGAAAAAACGATCTTAGGCTTGCTCCTCCAGCTACGGGCGTACTCTATTTCGTGCTGCGGTGCCGCGGGGTTCATATCCGCTGTCGGCCAATAAGCCGCCATGTTCTCGTACAGTCTACGTCCATACAGGTAGATATCGATTTCACGCTCTCGATCGTTAAAATGTTTGTGCAATTCCTCGTCCGGAAAAGACCAGCTAATGTCCCCATCCGTCGCTTCAATAAAGCCATCGAGGGATACCGACATTGCATAAATTACTTTTCGCATCGTGCACTCCTTCAGCTCCGGGTTTGGCTTTCTACTCATGGGGAAGTCCCATTAAATAAAATAAGGCCAGGAAGCTTTTCTTTTCCGTGCCCTATTCCTTTAGTACTTGCTTTCAGAAAGGCTGCTCAGATTGTTCGAGGATCGAGGCGAGTTCGTCATCGGTAAGGCTGATGGGATTTCCCTTCATGCTGCTTGACTTCTTGGCCTGTGCGATCACGTTGGGAAAAGCGCCGGAGTCAAGCCCATGATGAGATAGCGGCGGGATTTTGATCGTCCGGATCAATCTCAGCACCCACTCGGCCCCATCTTCCGGTGTCGCCAGGGGGTTTCCAGTCAGGATTCGTCCAATTTCCGCATAATGTTCTAGGGATGCAGAATTGGCTGCCCTGGTTTTTAGTGCACGGATATTCGCCGCCATCACAATCGGCAGCAGGCAGGCGCAAACCGCTCCATGAGGAGCAGAATACATCCCTCCGATGACCCCGGCAAAACCATGCACTGCGCCTAGACGGGCATTGGCGAGCGCCATCCCTCCGAAAAGGCTGGCGATTGCCATGTCCTCGCGTGCCTGAGGCAACTCTGGTTCTTCGCAGGCCTGAAGCAGGGAGCGAGAAACGCGCCTAATCCCTTCACGGCATATCGCATCGGTCATGGGGCTGGCGGCGTTCGAGACGAACGGTTCGATGAGCTGGGTCAGGGCGTCCATGCCGGTGGATGCAGTGAGCTCCGGCGGCAGGGAATAAGTAAGCTCGGGATCAACGATCGCCAAGCGCGGCAGAAGGTACGGGCTGCGCAGGCTGATCTTGAGATGGTGATCCGGGCTGAAAATTACTGCATTGCGCGTCACCTCCGCTCCAGTCCCGGCGGTTGTCGGAATGGCAATGCAGGCGATGGGTGGATGGGTCAGGGTCTGCCCCTTGCCGACAACCTCCAGGTAGTCGAAGATCTCCCCGGGGTTGGTCATCAGGGCTGCGATTGCCTTGGCTGTGTCCAGGGCACTTCCTCCGCCCATCCCGACGATCAGGTCAGGTTGGAGCGCTCGTGCGGTACCGACGCCTTCCAGCACGCTTGCTACAGACGGCTCACCTTGGATCGGGTAGGGTAGGACCTCCAGGCCCGCCTGATGCAGAAGGTCGAATAAGCCCGCAGAGCGTTCGGTCGACCCAATGACAGCAAAGATACGCCGACCGAACGCAATCGCGGCAGGGGGTACTTCTAACAGGGTGCCCGATCCGAAAAGGACCCGGTTGGCGGTGGCGAATTCGAACCGCATGTCACCATCCCGGGTCGTCCGGAAACAGGTTGGTAAAGACGGTGCGCGTCCGCTCTTCCGCCAGCATCGGCTCAACCGCTTCGCGCCAGCGGTTGTAATGGGGAGTCTCTTTATGTTTTGCCGGATCCTGGGGGGAATGGTATACCTCGGTCAGGAGGAAGCGGGTTGGATCATCGGCCTGCTGCAAGACATCAAAACGGGCAATACCCGCCTCCTGGATGCTGTTACGGGCGTTCTCCAGGCTGGCCTTTTTAAAGGCCTCAACCCTTTCAGACTTGACATGGACATAGACAAGCACAATATGCATGGTTCGATTCCTCAATAATGCGTATAGCCAATAACCCACGCTGAATTAAACCAAAACCAACCCACTACAACCTATCTATGCAAATTTTGAGCAGCAACAACCGCCAAACCGCTTTCGGTCAACGCCCAGGCAGTCTTGTTGCAGGCCTCCACCTTATCCGAGAAATTGGTGTGCATGGCTTCCCAATCGCCCGAGGCGATCACTTCACTCTTATCCCGGAAGTAATCCAGAATATCGGAAGGGTGATCGCGGGTGCGATCGATCTCCGGGTCGCCGCCCTCATGCTTCGCAGATATATTGGCCACATGATCGGCGAGCATCACCAGTTCCGCGCGGCGGTTGTAAGGTTGTTTCACAATCGACTTCCAGGTTTCAGTGATGTGATGCTCGAATCGTACGACCTCCTCGAACCCCAGTGCTTTTCGGAACTGCGCTGTGATCTCCATGCTCTCATTGTTAATCGAGTTCGACCAATTAAATCCAACCAGCGGAGAGGTCCCGTCATCCCGCGAAAATAGTTTGGCTGCCAGAAGCGTCCACAGCGCCGTATAGGGGTTATCATTCCCCACAAAGACCGAGATCTTGAACTGGATGTCAATCCCCAGGCGGTACAGGAAATACCCCAGGAGGATCGTACCGGAATTCACGTTCAAGACATGCTGGACACCATAATTGGTGTAATAGTACAGGAACTCATCCAGCCACATCAAGGCATGCTCATTCGGTTGTCCGACCCCCCCAAAATAGCCAGTGATGGTCTCCGGGCCATTTAGGTGAATATTGGACCCATCCGTCCCTTTCGTGTCCAGCGTCTCGACGAACGACGAGCCCATGATCCCCAGGGCAGCCACGATCGCAGGCAGATCGCCATCCGCTTCTGACTCTTTCATCTTGCGTACAGCAATAAAACGCCCGGGGACCAGGGTCTTCTCCTGGAGGGCACGCTCAACCATCGGCCGGATCCAGGGAAAATACTGCAGGGCGCTCACTTCCAGCGTGACGGCATATTCGTCCTTGAATTTTGTTCTTTCGGCTTTAGCGCCCAAGACCTTATGGCGATAATCTGCGATCGTGATAAACCGACCATGATCGCGCTGGTCGATCAGCCATTCCAGGTCCTTGATGTATTCCGGTTTGATGGCCCTGACCTTTTCCATCAGGTTTGGAAGCCGGTTGGCTTCCTTGGCCTTCTGATTGATCTGCCGGGGTGTCCCGTATTTGTCAACAACTTTCATAAAATCACTCATGACACGCTCATCCGGATCGAGCAGGACTGCATTAATCTCATCCAGACGGTCGTAGGGGATCTTGAGAAGTTGACGCACTTTTTTGTCCATTTTCTCCTCTGCCATTTCATGGAACGATCATTGCTAGAGCGCGGGGGGTTGGATCATCCCCGCCGAATCAGCTGCCTTGTGATATAAAAGCCCTGCCATCCATGGCAGGGAATTTTCATTTTAGCATCTTTTTCAGATCGTCAAACTCGCCATCCGATATGCTGAACCAATTCTCCTCAGCCGGGAAGGTTTTGTTGGTTACTTCCGCCGCATACTGTTTCAGCCCGTTCAAGATAACTTCCCCAGCATTCCCGAAGACCTTGGCCATCTTCGGCTTGAACTTTGGATACAGGCCGAACATGTCATGATAGATCAGCAGTTGGCCATGAGCATGCGGCCCAGAACCCAGCGACATGATGATGCAGCCATTGGCGCGCTCCGTGATGAGCTGACATACCCGGTCGGGAACCATTTCTAGCAGGATCGCGAAGGCACCTGCCTCTTCGAGGGCTTTGGCATTGTCAATGATCTTCTTGGCCAGGATGGCATTTTTACCCTGGACCCGATAGCCTCCCAAAGCGCTCACCGATTGGGGGGTCAGGCCCAGGTGTCCGATGGCTGGAATTCCCGCGCTGACGATGCCGCGGATTTTATCGGCCTGTTCGATGCCGCCCTCCAGTTTGATCGCATCACAGGCCGCCTCGGCCATGAATCTCCCTGCACTCCGGATTGCTGTTTCAACGCTCGGCTGGTAGGACATGTAAGGCATATCCCCAACCAGGAAGGCAGTGGGTGCACCGCGGCGGACCGCCTGGCTGTGGCGGATCATATCGTCCATCGTCACCGGCAGGGTAGTGTCATAACCGAGCATCGTCATGCCCAGGCTGTCCCCGACCAGGATCATTTCGATCCCGGCCTGTTCCTGAAGATAGGCGGTCGGGTAATCATAGCAGGTCAGCCAGGTGATCGGAACACCATCCGCAACTTTCTTGAATAGATAGGGGAGCGTGATCTTCTTGCGGGGTTGGGCTTGTGGTTCTGGCATATCGATCTCCTTTTCCTAATGGGTGGCTGATTAATTGTACGATCTGTATTAATGAATTTTCTTACGCCTTCCCATCGATTTCATATCAGGGAGAAGCGACTCTCCAGCTGGTCTGTCCGGTCTTAGAATTTGGGCTGGTGATGACCAGCAGACCTACATAGTCCCCGCAGTCGCGGGTGAAGTCCTGGGTTACGGTCACGGTGTTGTTATAAGCAAAGCTGAGGGTTTGATTTGGGAGCGCATGGTTATTTAATCCCCCGGGGCTTTCAATTTCCCAATGGTAGACCACAAAAGCCGGTCCATTGGTCGTGATCGTCCCGGTGAGGGTGTTCAGGTTCCCTGTACCACAGGTGCCATGGACGAGCGGAGTGGCAGAAAGGCGGATCTTGGAGACCAGCCCGGTTGGGGCGCTCAACTTCGGCAGCTGAGTGGTATCCCCGGAGGTCTGAGTGACCGCTCCGCTGACCCAGCAGGTTGTGGTCGGGTTCCAGGGGTTTTGAATCTCCCACCAGGTCCCATCGGTGTTGGAAGCCTGGATCGGAACAGTAATTCCCTTATCTAGCACGCCCACGACATCATAACCGTCTGTGGGGCCGTAAAGGCAGTTTATATTGAGATTTTTTGTAGTGAGCGTCGGGGCAGAACCGGATAGGATTACCAATGGGGTATTGGTGGACAAGGGAGTGATCGGGATCAGGGGGGTTTCGGTTGGAGCCGGGGTGGACAGCGGGGTGGGCATAGTAGCCGCTGGGGAAGCCGCTACCGCAGATTGGGCGGGTGCCAGGTAAAGACTGACTACCGCTCCCCGCCCGGCGCTCAGAGGAACCACCAGCGGATAACCCAGGCTTGGGTAAGAGCCGGAAAAGGTCCACCCGGACCGGATCGCCAGGATGGTGCAGGATGAGGACGGTGTCAACCCGCTGAATTCGAATACCCCGTCTGCACCGGTCACCACACTGTGGTCTGGGCCACAACCACTTACGGAGACCGATACATCCTCCAGTGGCTTTTCGCCGGGATCGATCTGGCCATTCGCGTTGAGGTCATTATAGACCACTCCCTGAATAACTCCCGCGGTCGAGGCTGCCGTCGGGGCAGCGGTCGGGGCTGAAGCTGGAGCTCCGCTACAAGCCGAGGCAGCCAGAATGAACAACAGGCATACAGCAGTCAAAGTAAAAAAGCGGTTCTTCGTGAGCATTATTTTTTACCTCCGATTATTCTTTCTCTATAGTTTATCGCATTTTTGGCTTCATTTCCGCATGATCTGGGGCACGTGAATTCCAAGAAAGACAAAGAGGCCTACCCGCCACTCCAGCTGCCGAAGTGCAGGTCCCTTCCTTTCTGAAAACGTCTAATCGGATACCGGCAGGGTCAATGGAGATACCTGATCGAACTGCTGTTCCCTTTCAAAACGGAACTGCTGTGTGTACAACCGGTAATAGGTTCCGTGGTCCTTTAAAAGCTTGGCATGCGTTCCCATTTCGGCGATCCGCCCGCCCTCGATCACCAGGATGCGGTCCGCCCGGCGGATCGTGGAAAGGCGATGGGCAACAATGAAGGATGTACGACCGCGCATCAGGGCTTCCATCCCGCGTTGAATGAGACCTTCGGTCAGGGTGTCCACGCTGGAGGTGGCTTCATCCATGATGAAAAGCTCAGGCTTTGCGAGCACCGCACGCGCCAGGCTGATCAACTGTTTCTGTCCGACCGAGAGCAGCCCTCCGCCTTCGCCGACTTCTTCATCGTAGCCTTTTGGAAAGGCCTGGATAAACTCATGCGCGCCAGCGACCCCGGCAGCTGCCTCGACTTCTGCATCCGTTGAGTCAAGTTTCCCGTAGCGTATATTTTCCCGGATCGTCCCGGAGAAGAGATGGGGGGTCTGGAGTACTATACCGATCCGGGAGTGGATGGATTTCAGGGTATAGCCAGTGTAATCCTGCCCATTGATGCGGATCATCCCGCGCTTGGGCTCATAGAAACGGCAAAGCAGGTTGACGATGGTGGTCTTGCCACCACCGGTCGGACCGACCAGGGCGATCATCTCGCCGGGCTTGACCTTCAGCGAAAAATCGGCCAGGACCGGCTGACTGGGCTCGTAATAAAAGTCCACATGGTCGAACTCGATTTCCCCCTGGATCGTCTGAGCCTCCACGGCGTCAGTCCGGTCACAGATCTCCGGCTCGGTATCCACCAGCTTGAAGATCCGTTCGGCCGAGGCGATGGAATGCTGCATCTCGGCATAGACGCGCGCCAGGTCCTGCACCGGCCAGATCATCAGGGTCAGGTACTGGACAAAAGCCTGGATCGCCCCCACACTAAACATACCGATGTGGTTCTGCATTCCACCGAGATAAACGATCAAGCCCAATGCCAGGGCCGATATGACCTGAACGGTGGGCAGGAAGAGTGCCGACAACCAGGCGGCGCGGTAGCTGGCTTGATACATTTCACCCGTGACGCCCTCGAATTCTTCAAGGTTCAGATCTTCGCGTCCCAGAGCTTTGACCACGCGCACACCGGCGATGTTTTCGTTGTACGCACCTGTGATCTTGGAATTCGCCCTGCGGGAGCGGCGGAACTCCTCCAGGATCTGTTTGCGAAACTGGACCGCGATCAACAGCAGGACCGGGATGACAGCGAACACGATCAGCGCCAATCGCCAGTTGATCAGCAGCATGAAGGTGGTGGAGGTAAGGATGTTTACCGCCGCCCAGGTGATGTCGACCAGACCCCAGGTCATCAGGTCGGCAACTCGCATGGAGTCGGAAGTAACCCGGGCGATCAGCCGACCGACCGAATTCTGGCTGTAATAGGATAATGACAACCTCTGCAAATGGTTGAACATGCTCTTGCGCAAATCATACTGGACACGTTCGCCGAGGATTGTAGAAAGGTAGAAGAACACGAACACTGTCCCTGCCTGAATGATCTGGAAGATCCCATAAATGGCTGCCAGCTGGAAAAGCAGGGGGATGTTCTTGGCGGTGATGCCGAAATCGATCATGTTCTTGTTAATATAGGTATAAAGGGCATCGATCATCGCCGTCCCACTGATGGCGAGCAGGAATCCGATCACCCAGCGGCGATGAGGAACGAGCAGGCCCAGGATGCGCTTCAATACAGGCGAGGTCAATTGTGAGGCGTACTCTTCTTCTTCGATTTCAAAGGCAGGCATAGGCGTTTTTTTACTTTCCAATATCCGGGCCGGGCGTTCCACCCGACCGGTTTAATCGGCAAGGTCCTCGACCAGGTCGACGATCTCCTGGTCCAGCTCAGCACCGATCCTGGTCTGGATTTCAAAGATCTGCCGGTAGATCCCCTTCTGCGCCAGGAGGTCGAGGTGCCGTCCGGCCTGGACGATCTGGCCTTTATCCAGCACCAGGATCAAATCTGCGTTCATGACGGACTGGATGCGGTGGGCGATCAGGAAGGTCGTGCGGCCCCTCATCAGGCTGTTCAGCGCGCTCCGGATCTCGGCTTCGGTTTCCGTATCCACCGAGGAGGTTGAATCGTCCAGGATCAGGATGCGTGGATTCTTCAGAAGCGTACGGGCGATGGCGACGCGTTGTTTCTGTCCGCCGGAAAGCGTCACGCCTTTCTCGCCGACCAGGGTGTCATATCCGTCCGGGAAGGTCAGGATTACCTCGTGGACCGCCGCAGCTTTCGCGGCCTGCTCCAATTCTGCCTGGGAAACTTCCCTTCCGACCCCATACAGGATGTTCTCGCGGATCGAGCGGCTGAACAGGAAGGGTTCCTGCTCCACAATGCCGATTTGCCTGCGCAGGTAGGCGCGCGGGTAGTCGGTCAATTCCACGCCATCCAGGCGCAGGCTGCCTCCGGTGTAGTCGTAGAAGCGGGGCAGAAGGTTGACCAGGCTCGTCTTGCCGGACCCGGTTGAACCGAGCAGCGCGACCGCCGCTCCTGCTTTGCACTGGAAGGACACATTCTTAAGCACTGGCAGATCCGCTGTGTATTGAAAGGATACGTGCTCGAACACGATTTCACCCCTCACAGGCCTCTCCGGTTGCACGTTACCTTCCGTCAGGCTCTCGCGCTCCTGTTTGACAATTTCCATCACACGGTCGTACGATACCATGCCGGTTGAGGTCTGGACGATCAGGCGGCCCAGATTGCGGATTGGCCAGATCAGCCACCCGATCAAGCCGACATAGGCCAGGTAGCTGCCGATCGTGATCTCTCCATGAATGGTCAGCAGGGCGGCGAAGATGAATCCGCCCAGGGTCTGGAAACCCAGCACCAGGTCGGAAATCGGCCAGAAAACGGAGTGCATACTGAGCAGCCGCTTGCCGCGTTCGAATTTTTCCTGGTTTTCAGCCTCGAATTTATCCATTTCATAATCCTGGCGGGCAAAGGCTTTGACCACCCGCACGCCAGTCAGGTTCTCCTGCAGGATGGTCGACAGCTTGGCCTCCTGTTCCTGGTAGGCCTCATAGGCATTGCTGACGCGCCGGAAGAACCAGACCGAGATCGCCAGGATGAAGGGCATGACGACCACCGAGGCCAGAGCCAGCTGGACATTCAGGGTGAGCAGCGCTGCAAAGTTGGCAACGAACGTGACCACAATCCGCCCGACCCCGATCGCCTGTTCGCTGAAGAAGCGGCGCAGCGCATCCACATCGGATGTACAGCGTTCGATCAGATCCCCGGTGGGTGTCGCGCCGTGATAGGTAAAACTCAAACGCTGGATGTGGTCGAAAAGGAAATTGCGCAGACGGCGGGTGATGCCTTCGGCCGCAAATGCCGCCAGTCGCCCGGAGATAAAGCTGAACCAACCCTCCACGGCTGCCAGGCCAACGAATCCCAAGGCCATGAAGATCAAGGTCCGCTGCAGGCTGCCGGCGAAGGGGGATACTGTGCCGGTGAGGGTGTCAGCAAAGGCCTTGAGTAGCAGGAAGGTCGCGGTCTTTGCCACTGCGGAGACGCCCAATGCCAGGTTCGCGGCAAGATAAGATAAGCGGTAATCCGTCATCATCTGCCAGAGACCTTTGATCCGGTTCCGAGAGAGAGAGCTGCGGAAGTCAAAATAGACGTTAGAAACGGTTCGAGCGACCATGTCTTCAGATTCCTGATGTTTTATAAAAAAAAGCCACGGTGCTAGAGTGCACCGTGGCTTAGACGATAGACCTGGAAGACCTTATTGGTCAACAGGCGCACTCCGATAAGGAAAAACCAGTCCTTCCACAGGATTGGTCTGAATGTGCATGCTGCTTACCACTCGTGTGAACATCGGGTGCGCCTCCTTTCTTCAGATTTTGAACGATTTCTGATTGAAGTTTATCATCGGTTCGCGCCACATGTCAAGCGTTAAATAAAAGAAGGTCTGAAGCGGATCCGCTTCAGACCTTCGGATATTTCCCGCTCCGGTGCCCTAGCAGTCGAAGCAAACCGTGTCGGAGGGGGTTGGGGTCATAGTGGGGGTATCCGTAGCCGTCGAGGTCGGCGGAGCCGGGGTCGGCGTGTCGGTCCTGGTCGGTGTCTGGGTTGGTGTGGGCGACAGGTAAGTGGGGGTCGAGGTCGGCGGGATCGGCGTGTCCGTGGGTGTATAGGTATAGGTCGGCGTATAAGTACGGGTCGGCGTGTTCGTGATGGTCGGCGTGTTCGTGATGGTCGGCGTGTTCGTGATGGTCGGCGTGTTCGTGATGGTCGGCGTGTTCGACGGGATCATCGTGTTCGAGGCGGTCGGTGTGGGTTGATTGAACCCCCCGCCAACATTGCAAGTGAAGTCGAACGTCAACGTGACATTGACGATCCCATATAAAGGACCGGTGACGTTTAGGAAATACCCATCGAATTGACCTACGCTGTTGGCAGCCAGTGTAATCGGGGTAACCAGATTAACCGTAAAGGGTGAGTTTACGGCCGGTCCGAAATAGATCCACGTGCCGTTAAACCACTCCGAAAAGAGCATTTGACCCGCATAGGAATTTGTCCAGCTGATCACCGTTTTGGTCAGGTGGACAGGCACGGGATTAAGGTTCGTCGCTGTCAGGGAAAACTCTCCAAACCCGAGATCGGAGATATTGGAACTAAAGATATCAAAGCAGGCTGCCGTCGCGGTCGCAGTCGGTGTAGAAGACGGAACCGGGGTGTTGGTCGGGGTGTTCGTGATCGTCGGGGTGTCCGTGATCGTAGAGGTGTTCGTGATCGTCGGGGTGTCCGTGATCGTGAATGTGTCGGTCGGCGTGGGAGTGTTGGTTGCGGTCGGGGTGGGCCCGGCGTTGACCGTGACCGTGCAGCCATTGGCGAGGTCCACAGTCAGGCCCAGGGACTGGGTGTAGGCATCTCCTGGCCACAGGGGATCAAAGTCCTGAAAATCAAAGTCGATCGGCACGGTGTAACCTGCATACAACATCACCTGTGTCGGAGGGCCTACCAGCACCCAGGTGTAGGGTGAATTGGGGTAGTTCACCGAGGAGATCACCACGCTGTCATACGAAGTATGGTCCCCGGTCTGGCTCGGCATGGCGTTTTTATAGGACGCCCAGTCCAAGGTCATCAGCTGCACATAGGTATCCTGCAGGCTGCCGCTCGTGAGATTGAAACGTATATCGGGTAATCCGGTGCTCCAGGTCCTCAGTACGGTGGCGGAGATGTAATATTGCGAGCAGTCCGGGGTGGCGGTGATCGACGGGGTCGGAGTCGAAGTACCGGTATTGGTCGGTGTAGGCGTGACCGTGAAAGTCGCAGAAGGCGTGGCGGTCAGGGTCGTGCTGGCGGTCGGGGTGAACGTTGGAGTGGTGCTGGGTAGTTGAGGACCTGTTTGATTGGTCAGTTGCCGCGAGACGCGGAACGTCTCGTTCTTACCCTGATCATGCGAAGCCAGGTGCACCATCGGCCAGACCTGGTTGAGGAAAGGGGTGATGAAGGGGTTATTAAAATCCACCGAAACCGCCACGATATCATCCGGACCGCCGGCATCCTCGGTCGGTAAGCAGTTTCCGTAGGTGCTGGTCGCGGTCAGCCCATAAATGGTTAAAAAGTCCGGATTGCCGTCGCCGTTCGTATCCCGGCTGGAACAGACCGTGACTTGGAGGAACCCCGGCTGAAGGATGGTCGCCGAGTTGTTGATCAACAGCCCGGCCCGGTAGTCATTGGCCTGGTCATGGATGGTCAGCAGGTGGGCTTGGTCCTTGTCCGCATCGGTCAGACATCCGGCAGTGCAGTGGGCGGGGTCGTAGGCCCCGGTGACCGCGAAACGCACCGCCTGACGCGCCATGTTCTGGATCAGCAGCCAGGCTGAAAAAAGCAGGGCGAAATCGATGATGGCAAAAAGCATCGCCAGCAGCAGGGGCAGGGACAGCACGAACTCAACCAGGCCCTGAGAACGGCTCGCGCCGTTCAAGATCTGTTTCATAGGTTTCGTATACGACCCCTGCATCATACCTGGTACCCTCCGTGCTGGATCCTACCCCGAGTGTGATTGGCCATTAAACGGTAGGAAAGCCTTTTTCACTGACCGATCAAAAGGAACGTGCTTCTTACATATTTGTTATTTTTCTAATGATAGCAATTGAACAGACAAGAGTCAACTAGGAAGTCCGATTCCAGCATGTACCCTGGACGAAATCATCACAAAAAAAGGACAAATAGGCCGCCCTAATTGCTTTTTTGCCATTTTTAAGCCGTTACCTGGCGGCCATCGATTGGCTCGATTGAGCCCGAAGCCCGGGAGATATCCGTAACTCAGGCCATCTCTCCTTCCAGCGCCGGCCGGAAAGGCGGCCTATAGTTTGGAATGCCTATAGCAGTGCAGCCGTACCTTGGTTTAAGGAGCGGCTCTCCCAACTGGGAGAGCCGCTCCGCTCATTTTCCGGAAAATCCAAAGGTCAACTGGACGATTTCACTCAGCAACAATCACCTGATCGCCGCCTTCTTTCTTAGCCCGGAAGAGGGCATCACCGACCGCCCTTAGAATGGTAACCCGGCTGGTGCCGTGATCCGGATAGAAAACGACGCCGAGTGAGATAGTGATCCCACCCAGAATTTTCCCCTCGTGTTGAGCATGGATGCGCCTGGCATTTTCCAACAGCAGCTCAGCGCGTTCACGGGTCACCTCGCGCGGTGCTTCGGGCAGGATCACCATGAACTCCTCGCCTCCGAATCGGCAGGCGAAATCCCCGGATCGAATATGAGCACGCAGCAGCAGGCCTATCTGAAGCAGCAAGGCGTCACCCCCGGAGCGACCGTTAGCATCATTAAAATCCTTGAAATGGTCGATATCCAGCATGATGACACCCAGCGGGGAGTGATCGCGTTCTGAACGTCTCAGCTCACGTTCCAGGGTTTCTTCGAGGTAGCGGCGGGTGAACAGGCCGGTGAGAGGATCGCGCACGGACTGCTCCCGCAGCAACGCGTCGCTCTCGATCAGCTGGCGGCTCTGGCGCGCGATCTGATTCAGATCCTTTCTGGTCAGCGCACTGGCTAGAACAGCCAGGACCGAGGCGCTGAACATGAAAACAAGGATCCATGGCCAGGGGATGGAAGCCAGAGAGATATCAAAATAGGCGATCAACCCAAGTGCTAGAATCTCGCCTGCGGAAAGGATCAAGGTTGCTGTTGGTGGAAGCAGCAGGCCGCAGATCAGTATGGAAATCACAGGAAAGATCAAGAGGAGGCTGTTTCCAATCAAGGAGTTCGAATCGAGGAAGGCGGCTCCCCAGGTGGCCAGGACCGTTCCGGCAATCGTCAACCAGGCTGCAAACGGGAAATGCCCCATATGGTTCAACCAGAAGGCGCTGGCGATTAACACCGCTACCATCGCGGCCAGAATCTCGTATCCACCCCGCGTCGGGAGAGCGATGCGATCGGATATCACTAATAGGATGAAGGCTAAGACGGAAAGAATGAAAAGCGTAATGGCCAGCCAGGCCAACAGACGAGAGCGCCGCTGGTCCGATTCGGGTAATGAAGCCTCGGGCTCTGCAAGCCAGCGGAGGAATCTTGATCGCCGCGCCTGCGATGGGCGTGGGGATTTAAGAGGTTCGGGAGAAACAACCTGGGGGTCCATTTTTGCTAGATCGGTACCCCCTTGATTATATATTATTTTACTCTCGTGAGTCAGGGGATTCAGTAGGATTCAATGACGGCACTTCTGGAATATGTGTGCTGCCAGCGTCAGGGAAACCGGGAGAATGAATCTAGGTCCAAACTGTCAGACACGGTAGATGGCACCTCAAACGTGGCCCTTCACTACGTCCAGGGATATTGAGCGAATCATTCATAAGCCTATCTTGACAAGCATTATATTAATTATATACTATCATCATTCAGGAATAAACTCATGTTTCGGATTTCTTAAAAAATGCAGATGGACTTGACAAGTCTTCAAAAAAGTGGATAAATAGTAATCGCTGAAGCCACATTTTGACTCAGAAACGTATTCCTGATTACAAAAGAGACAAAGAAGAAGGGCGATATGATAGAAGTCTCACCTTCAGCACAACTTACCATCCTGTACGGACCGGACCAAGGCAAGGTCACCCAGCTCTCTGAAGAGGATCTGGTCATCGGGCGCGTTGAGCCAGCTGGACTGATCATCAGTTTTCGCGAAATCTCCCGACAGCACGCCAAGGTGTCCTATAAGGGTGGCAGCTTTATCTTGGAGGACCTGGGCAGCAGTAATGGGACCTACCTCAACGGGGAGCGCCTCGAAAGTCCGAAGACCCTGACGGACAAGGATGAGATCCGGTTAGGCTCGTCCATCAAACTGGTGTTCAACCAGACGAAGGGTGAGGCCCAGAAGATTTTGGACGCCCTGGCTTTGCAAGACGCCCAGGGGACGCGGTCTAATCAGACCATGCTGGATAGCGATTTCATGAAAATGAAGGAGCCTCCAGCCTCCGCTCCGGCTGTGCCTCCCACCCTGGTGGTGACCATCGCGGGGGAAGCCCCCAAGGAATTCGCCTTGACCAAGAGCAAGGTCACCCTGGGCCGCCTGGAGGATAATGACATCGTTGTGCCTTCCCCGATCGTCTCACGCCATCATGCCAGTCTAGAGCAGACTCCTTCGGGCTACAAGATCGTCATCTTACCTGACGTTACCAATAAGCTCACCTGCCAGGGGCATCCGGTCACCACAGAGCAGCAGCTATCCCACGGGGACGTGCTCCGGATCGACAGCGAGATCGAGGGCATGATGGTCAGCATGACCTATCTGGCTCCCACGCAGGCGGTCCCCAAGCTGCCGTATACGATTCAATTTGGTGATAAAGAAAGGCTCACATTCGGGCGCGACCCGTCCAATGACGTCGTCCTGGATACGCCCAATGTCTCGCGCTTTCATGCCCAGATCTCCCGGGTCGGACGACGTTACTTTGTGACCGACCTGCGCAGCGCAAACGGCACCTTTGTCAATGACAAGCGGGTGGAGGGCGACGTCTGGCTGAACCCTCAAGATACCATCCGCATCGGCCCATATAAGCTGGTCATGGGTGTCGACCAGTTCATCCGTTATGATGAAACCGAGGGGTTGCGGGTGGAGGCCTATCACCTGAATAAATGGGTGCGCAAGGATCTCAACCTCCTGCAGGATATTTCGCTCATCTACAAGCCGCGTGAATTCATCGTAGTCGTTGGGCAGAGCGGTGGTGGCAAGTCCACTCTGGTGGATGCCATCGCCGGCTATCGCCCAGCCACTCACGGAAGGGTGTTCGTCAACGGCATCGATGTTTACCAAAATTTCGATGCGATCCGCAACGAGATCGGCTACGTCCCGCAAAGGGACATCATCCATATGGAACTGACGGTCTACCAGGCACTGGACTATGCAGCCCAGTTGCGCATGCCGAAGGATACGACGAAAGCCGAACGTGAAAAGCGCATCAACGAGGTATTGGCGGATCTGGACCTGACCCACCGCAAAGATGTACAGATCAGCGGGTTGAGCGGCGGACAGCAGAAGCGCGTCTCCATAGGCGTTGAACTGCTTACCCGGCCGGGTCTGTTCTTCCTGGATGAGCCCACTTCCGGTCTGGATCCCGGTACCGAGACAGCCTTCATGCACCTGATGCGCCGTCTGGCCGACCAGGGCCGGACAATCATCATGGTCACCCACGCCACCAAGAACGTAATGCTGGCGGACAAAGTGGTCTTCTTGGCGCGCGGCGGATACGTGGCCTGGTTTGGTCCCCCCGATGAAGCCCTGGCCTATTTCGATCAATACCGCAGCGATCACGACCGGCGGGTGCGCTCAATGGAATTCGACCAGATCTACGCCATCCTGGACGATCCCAGCAAAGGGAAAGCCAAGGACTGGGCTGAGCGCTTCATGGCCAGTCCAGCATACCTGAATTATGTTGTGGCACCCCTCCAGGCCCGGCAGCAGAAGCTGCAAACCGGACAGGCTCAACCGGTCAAACGCTCAGCCAGCAAAGGGTCACGCATCTCATCGGTACGTCAGTTTCTGGTGCTCTCAGCTCGGAACGTCAAAATCCTGACTCGCGATCGCTCTAGCCTGATCTTGATGCTGGTCGCTCCACCTGCAGTTGGTGCGCTGGACCTGGTGCTTGCGCCGGTGATGGGAAGGGCTCCGTTCAGCTTTACAGGCGGTGATGCCGCCAACGGAAGCATCACCCTGTTCCTGTTGTCCCTTTATGCGCTGCTGTTGGGGGGTATGTCACAGATGCGCGAATTCGTCAAAGAGGCCGATATCTACCGGCGCGAACGGCTGGTCAATCTTAAAATTCTGCCTTATGTGACCTCCAAGGTTTGGGTGGCGATGTTGCTGGCTTTATGGCACGCCCTGGCTTACACCATTCTGCACTATATCGCCTTTAAGATGCCAGGAGGTGCGCTGGAATTTGGCGAAGTGTATGTGACCCTCCTTCTGGCAGTAATAACCGGGATGATGCTGGGTTTGTTGGCCTCAGCCATTTCACCGAACGCGAGCTCGGCTCCGATGATCATGATCATGCTGATCGTACCGCTCATCGTGCTCAGCGGCGCACTGGCTCCTGTGCCTCCCCAGATCAGCCAGATCGCATCCTCGCGTTGGGCTTTCGAGAGTTTGCTAGGCATTACCGGAGCAGGTTCAGATGTGGCCGCTGACCCATGCTGGCACCTAGACAAGAATTTACGGGATGCCATGAACCTGGATGACAAGGCCTATCAGCAGTGCAGGTGCATGGGCGTGCAGATGTTCAACCCCAACACATGTAATTTCCCGGGAGTAGGCGATTATTACACCGCCGAAATCAGCGAGCCCGCTCCCACCGAACCGCCTCCGCTGCCCACTCAGCCCCCACAGCCGACAATCCCGCCGGCCCCGAATCCCCCCCAGGATAAATACAACCAGGTCCAGATGGTGGAGTACCTCAATGCCCTGAGCGCTTACCAGAACAATGTCCAGGACATCCAGGATAACTATCAAAATCAGATGGAACTGTATCAGACCGTGGCCGATCTCTATAAGAGCCAGATGACCAAGTACGAGGAAGACCTAGCGACCTACAATATTGAGCGCGTCTCTGCGGTCAAGGGTGGAGAGGGCATTATCCAGGGTGTATACGGTCAATACGGCTGGGCCTGGGTGAACAAGCACGATCCGAAGGTATATTTCCCCTGGTTATTCCAAACCTGGTTCGCCCAGGTCGTGATCGTGGCGGTGTACTTTGTAATTATCCTTTACCTGATCAAGAGGAAGGATGTTAAATAACTCCCGGCCCGATCACCTTCATCGCGGCATCCGCCGGTTAGCATACCCCGCAAGGGGAAGAATAGAGTTGGCGTGAGGATATTTGCCATGGATAAAAAAGGGATACTCATTCTGTTTACCTGTCTCCTGCTCGCCACCGGCTGTAACCTCGCCACCAAACCGTCTGACCCGATGTACCAGACTCTGACCCCCTTAACCGCCTCGGTTATCGGAACGGCGACCGCCCGGGCTTTAAACTCGGGAGGTTCAGGCGACCAGCTTGCGACGGCCTTCGACGTAGCCACTCAAAAAAGTTCCGAGATCTATGCCACCCAGACCGCCCGCGCCTCGCTTTCGGATGCGTCCAAATTGGCCACCGCCACCGCCATCGCCCCCGTGGTGGCCGAGCTGCCGCGCTATGGCATTGACCCAGGGTTGGGGCATGTTGCCTGGTTGCAAGGGCCATTAACGATCGATCTGAACGGCTATCAGCAGAACGGCTATGCCAACGATTTTAGCCAGGTGACCGCGAAGGATTTCGTGATGGCGGCCGACATCACCTGGTTCACCCAATACGGGTTTTCAGGCTGCGGGTTCATGTTCCGCTCGAATGGTGACAAAAACCAGCCGAACCAGTACAACATATTCCTCACGCGCTTTGCTGATGGGACGATGGTCTTCGCAGCGACCGCCAAGGGAGATATCGCCAACCTGCGCGTCTATTTTCCGAGCGGGGAGGACAAATCTTTTCAATGGCTGAACAATACCACCAACCGCCTTGCCGTGGTGGCACGCGGTAATCTGATCGATCTATATACCAATGGCGTGAAAATCGGCGAGGTAGACACCACCCAACCGCCGCCGCCCCTGCTGACCATCCCCGACAAGCCCGTCCTCCCGGCAGGCGCCAACTCCACCGTGCAGCAGGATTATCAGGATCAGCTGACACAATTCACCCAGGTCACGGATCAAATCAATGCCACCCTGGCTCAGGCCCAGGCAAATTTTCTCAACAAAAAGTCCGTATACACAGATGGCATCCTGGGCTTCCTGGGGATGAGCGACTCAGGGCGCACTACCTGTAAATTTTCAAATGCCTGGCTTTTTATCATCGACCGATAAAACCCCGCAATTGCAAGACAAACGGGATTTTCACCATCGAGTGAAAATCCCGTTCTTCGTTTACAAGGGGTGCATGATTAATACACTGCGTTCACAATTTCCCTCATTTCGTATTTATGCATGAGCATCTGATAAATCTCCATTTTTAAGCAGTAATAATTACCTTTACCATCAATAGACCCTCAGTTCAACAGGCTCATCGAATGGTTGCGCATATGATCCGTGAATCCGACGAGCTCTTTTAGCTCGCCAACTTTTGCAGTATCTAAATGCAACTGGGAAGCGATCTCCTCGACTGGCAAAGAATGTTCTAGGCCGTAAAGCACCAGATCAATCGTATCCGACGGCATACCGAGCACGTCGTAATATTTATCTTCGATACCTGGAAACATATCCGGGTTAGGTGTGCGCCCGATGATCACCTCCGGCACACCAATATAGCTGGCAATCTGCAGGATTTGGCTGCGGTATAAATGTTTGATGGGCATCACATCTGCATTATCGTCCACACCAAACTTGGAAAACAATCCAAGCAGATCCTCCGATTTGTGAGCGCAGCCGACCACCAATAAATTATTCTCTTCGGCATATTTATAAGTAACTACCAATCGGATACGATGCTTCGAATATGTCGAAGCGATTCCCTGGCGAACCAGGGTGTTATTAGTACCCTTCATTCCATCTAAGAAGAGGGATTTTTTAACCTCTGGGGGGAATTGCTTGATAAATTTGTTAATCAATGCCCGGGACGCGATTCGGTCGGCCACAAAGTTATACGTTCCCAGTTCTGCCAATATATTGGAAATGTCGATGGTTTTCGTTTTGAAGCCCAGGCCTCCCGCCATCAGTTGGCTGAACTTTAGGGCATCCGGGTTCCCGTTCTTTTCGGGCAAGTTCAATCCAGTCACTTTATGCTGGCCCACCGCCCGCACACACAATCCAACCACCGTGCTCGAATCCAATCCTCCCGAAATTGCAACCACGATACCGTCGCGGTGCAGCTCGACCATTTTAGCAAGGATAAAGGCTTCAATCTTTTCGGTCTCCGCCCTGCAGTCGATGATAAATACATCCTTGGTTAGAATCAAAACAAATTCCTCTTCAAGACAAAAGGATTCTCAATCGCTTGGTAATCCGGCCAACCCGGTTACCTTGGTGATGAAAGTTATTGTGGGTCATGCAAATATTGTACAACGGTTGCAGGGAATATAAACCACACGACCAAGACAAGCCTAGAGTGGACGACCTTTCACCGGCGAGTGGTTTATCTATCTCTCCTACTTGACAACCGGGCTGATCAGGAGCCCCAGGAGATAGGTGATCAAGGCCTCGCCCAGCCCGATCATCGTCATTTCCGCACCGCTCCGCCAGGGGTTCAGACCAGTCACGACCGTTTTTGCCGCCCCGATTAGGAAATGGGCTAGGGTGCTGATCACAAACGAGGCAATAATGGCCGGATAACCCCGTGCGAAGAAGAAAGGCAGGATCGGGATGAATGCACCGACGGCTGTGGACAGGGAGGCTGAAAGCGCTTCGGTCCACGGATTGGCCAGGATCTGCTCGTTAAATCCGAGTTCCTCGCTGGTCAGGGCCTTCAAGGCCTGCTCGGGCTGGGAGATCAGGCGTGCTGCCAGTGACCTGGCTTCCTCTTCCGGCACGCCTTTGAGTTGATAAAATAAATTCAGCTCTTCCTCTTCTTCCTCTGGATGGGTTTCAAGTTCTTTGCGTTCGCGGTTGATCTCGGCCTGGTTTACTTCCCGTTCGGCTTTGCTGGCCAGATACGCGCCGGACCCCATGGATAGGGCCGATGCCACCATCCCTGCCAGACCGGCGATCAACACCGCTGGGCCGCCGGCAGTCGCTCCGGCAACCCCCGAGACGATCCCAAAAACCGAACCGAGGCCATCATTGGCTCCATAGATCGCCTGGCCGATCCAACCCCCGCCGCGCTTGTGCCAGGTTTCGCGGTGAAGGATCATATCCAGGCGGTTTTGGACCATGGTCAACGAACCGGTCGACTCTCCGACCCTGTGCATCACCCGGCCATGGATCTCCTCATCGTGCTGAACGCTGGCAATCGCACTGCGGTCCACTTCGCTGGAGGCCAGCTCGAGCAGACTGCCGTAAGCTTCTTCATCGCTCTCTTCGGCACTTTCGATCTGCTTAAGAGCATTGTCCGTTCCACTCTGCACCAGGATCCAGCTCCACAAACGATCGTATAGGGAAGGTCGAAACTCAGGCAGCTCGACCCCCAGTTCGCGCAGCCTCTTCTCCCAGCGGAGTGCGTGTCCTTGCTCTGCTTCAGACAACTTCAAAAGGACCTTGCGGCGAGCCGGGTTCTTCTCATGCTCCGCCAGGAGCCGATAAAGGCGCAGGCCGATCTGTTCCTGCCTCCAGGCGCGCTTCAACCCCCGAACGAAGGCCTCTTTTTCTTTGGGTGATTGAGGATTTTCCATTTTTCCTCCCGATTGAGCGAGGCGATGGACTGGTTACGACGAACTCAAGCCATAGAAACGGATAATCAGGCATCATGCCTACTCATCCAGAGTAGGGGGCTTTGATTACCAAGCGGCGATTCAACGTCTTATCTGGAGATTATACAGGAAACCCTGAACGCAAGGAGGGGGATTTTGAACATACCTGTTCCTCAGTTCATGAAGCTGCCCGAGGGGGGTGATGACTTAAGGTCGTTGGGACATCCATGATCTCACTGGAGGAGGTCAACGGGACCGGCGTGTCAATGCCAAGCAAGGTAGGCGCGCTTTATCATTAGCTGCGCGATAATAGGGATCGGGATAATTTGTCAGCAGCTGGTTCATGGATGGTCACCCCCACCATAATCGAAGGGGGCAGCCTTGTCGCTCTGATCTTCTTGGGAGGAGGGGAATATGAAAAAATGTCCGTATTGTGCCAGGGAAATTCAAGATGAAGCCATTGCATGTGAGTATTGTGGCCGCGATTTATCTTCGACCCCTTCTACCGGGCAGACGAACAAAGGCAGCTCACCTCAGGAAAGAATATCCCTCTCACACCTGCTTTTTTCGATGGATGGGAGGATTCCTCGTTCGACTTACTGGTATTACTTTTTACCCATCTATGCTCTGAATATAATTGCAGGTTTCTTGGATAGGCGCTGGGGCCCATACAATGGGACTTTTGGACTTGGTATTTTTATTGGAATCCTATCTCTTATAACGATCGTCCCTGATATCTGTGTGGCTGTAAAGCGATGTCACGATCGAGGTAGGTCGGGTTGGTTTCTTCTATTGGGCGTCATCCCATTGATTAATTTTTGGCCGATCATTGAATTGTCGTTTATTAAGGGGACCTACGGCCGTAATCAATATGGCGCAGACCCAATCCTATAGGTACAAGTGGATCACCGGGCGGTGCCTGGAAAAAATGTCCCTGCTGCGCTGAAGGATTCAAGGGGATGGTATTATCTGCCGGCAAAGGGGAAGCGAACATTCATATCCGATGAGCGGTCCTTAGGGGCGGAGTGTGTAGGGGCGGCGCTCTCCCATGGCGCGTGTGGAAATATTGTCCAGATCCAGTATCTCCTGGGAGAGAATCATTTCCTGGTCTGCTCTTCGGCAATTTGGGGCATCTGCAAGGTTCAATGGATGGTCAAGACTGCCAGTACCCACCAAGGGGATGTTTAGAAGCGAGCCTGAGGGAGCTCCAGTGATACAATTGTCCGACAGAGTACCTGGCGAAAAACCATAAATGATCCCGCCCGCATAACGATCTCATCGTCTCTGACCTTAACTGATGGGTCGATTGAAATGGATTTCAGAAGCATGAAACAGCATCAGCGCCGCCGAAATATCCTCTGGCTCATTGGAGCGGTCCTCTTGGCGATTGTTTTTATCGGCATTCTATCCTACCATCCTGCCCTCACCGGAAACGATGAATTGAACGGTCTCAGCGGGGTTTGTCTCGGCCTCTTCATTGGCTCACTACCAGCCGCCAATTTCTTGGATATGCTCCTATTCGAACACACGGTTCAACATTGGCGAAACCTGAGGCAACCGGATATCACCTGGGTGATCTTGAATTCGTGCGTTCTCCTCATCGGAACGATCGTGGTCATGGTCGGCACGAAATTGTTTTTTAAGAATTGGTGATCGTGGGAAAATCCTGCTCTGCCAATCCCTTTCCTCCACAAAATTAATCGGTAGAGCACTGGTTTGGTAATTATGGCCCCGGACGCGTGCTCAAGCCGTTGAGGAAGCTAACCAGAAGAGGATTAACGACCTGCGGACGCTCATACTGGGGGATGTGCCCCGCTTCTTCAATGATGTGGTAATCAATTCCCGGAATCAACTTCACGAGCTGCTGCATATCTGCAGAGCTGATCGTTTTATCTTCTCTGCCCCAGATCAACAGGGTGGGGAGATTCTGCCTGCCAACCGCAGTATATTCCGCCAGCGAGTCCATGCCCGGCTCAGCGCGAATCGTCGAGAGGATGGCCTGCCTGAATCCTTTATATTGTTCCTGAACCCGAAACAGGGCCTCCCAATTGGGGAACCTCTCGGGTCTGTAGAGGTCAGCGGGCTGCATTTTGGGGAGCTCGTCCGGTGCGACATAGACGGTCATGAGGTACTCGCCGACGAGAGGGATATTTAGTGGAAATATTTCCCGGGTAGGAACAGGCGCGACTTCCGGGTCGATCAAGATCAGGCTGCGAACCTGGCCCGGATGGTGGTTCGCGAACCTTGCCACGATTGGACCTCCCATGGAGAGTCCCACCAGATCGACGGGCCCCTGGATCTTGAGCGCAGGGAGCAACTCTTCCAGCTGGGTAACAAAGAGGTCCAGATTGTAATTTCCTTCGGGCCGGTCCGAAAAACCACGTCCATAAAGATCGTAGCGGAGCACCCGAAACCCGGCCTGGGTAAGTGCCTCAAAGGTCGGATCCCAGATGTAGTAGGGGACCGAAAAGCCGTGTACCAAGACGACGGTCGGGGCATCTTCCGGACCCCTGAGCTCATAATGAACGACCCCCAAGGGCAGCTTTATGAATTGGCCGGGGAGGGTGGCGCGGACCTTATCGTTGAGTGTTATTTTTTCCTGATCAATCAGTCGGTAGGCGACCAGCAAGCCCAGGAGGATCAATGCAATCCCGGAACCGATGAAGATCACCGCTCTTCGAAGTTTCATGAAATACCTCCCACAAAATTCGTTCGGGTTGCTGGTCAGAAAACGAATTTCATCGCTGTACTAATAACAAAACACTCCCGGCGTCCCAATCATTGGGAGCTAGGAGTCAGGCTTTGGAGGCGCTGAGCCGAGTCACTTCAGCTATTACAAGACGTCACAGCTGAAGGGTCGTAATTCATCACTTCTTTTTAGTGGTTACCCATTTACCCCCTTTACCAAAACTGAGCAACAGGCCCGCTACAAAGACGACGACTCCGACCACGACGATTGCGATGAATTTCTTTGAGGTAGGACCGAACCCAGAAATGACTATATGGAGTGCGGGGGTTAGAAACATAAAAGCGACGATCACCACGCCGACGACGATCAAGACGATCCCTAACGTTTTATTAGACATTCGTTTCTCCTCGTGTAACGATGATAATGAAATCGGTTTATTTTTCGCCCTTATTGTACCAAAGACTACGCTTCCCTACGGATATTGGAAGGCGGATCTTGAAGGCAGCAAACCCATCGTTGCAAGGGCGACTTAAGACCTCGCCCCTGCAACGCAAAAGAGCCGATGGAGTTTCAGGATAGTCTTTCTCAGGGGATCAAAGCCGTCCAGGTTGCCCCACCGTTGCTGGTCTTGAATAACGAATGGTGGCGGCTGGCGTCCTCTGTCAAGGCCCAACCGGTATTGGAATCCACGAACTGGAAGGAAGCCAAATTGTTCTGAACATTAATATTAGGGGTTACAGTTGACCAGGTGGAACCGGAATCATGGCTGGCATTCAGGGTCGTGCCCCCATCCCAAACAAAAAAATCAGCCGGTGACGCCACCGAGGTAAATCCGCCTTGCGGGACGGGTTGCGAGGCTGTCCAGGTCTGGCCGGCATCCTGGCTGATGTAAAAGACAACCCCGTTGCTGTTGGCGATCAATATCACCGGTAGGACACCTGTGGTGGACCCGAAGAAGATCGGCAGGTTAGCGCTGGTCATCCCCCCAGCATAAGCGCTCGGGATGGCCACATTCTGATGCGCCCAGGTATGACCACCATCCTGAGACATATAAATATAAACGAAATCGCTCGACGGTTGTGCACCCGTAACCCAGGCATGATTAGTGTCCAGGGCAGTGATGCCGTTCTTGTCCCCAACGAGAGGGAGTGTATCGGAGGAGCCGGTAACGGTCGGGTCATCGATGAAGACCTGGGACCATGTGTTCCCGCCGTCGCTCGTGGTGAACACGGCTACGGCCTGATGGCTCATCCCCGCGCTCAACCCCACCAGGTCCCAACCATTCGATGGGTCCACAAATTTGATCCAGCCACCGCCAAATGGCACCGTGACGGAGGTCCATGTCGCTCCGCCATCCGTCGTCCGGTAGAGAGTTCCGTTGGTGGGGTCTGTGCCCATCAAGGCCACCCAGGCAGTACTGGCGTCCAGGTAAAAAGAGGAGGCTCTCACACCAAGGCTGCTCACGCCGGACGGGGTTACGTTGTACCAGGTCGTACCTCCATCGATGGTGCGCAGGACGCTCGTATCGCTGATCGCCCAGCCGTTCGAGGCGTCCAACATGTAAAAGGAATCGATCTGCGGGGACGCTACCACCGGAAAAAATGGGGTAGGTGGGAGGACTGTCGCCGTCGCCGCGATGGGTGTGGGTGTGACGGGGATCTCCGTCGGTGGAAGGACCACTGTCGTCGCCGTGGGCGTGACGCTCCCGGGCAGGGCGCAAGCCATGATCATAAAAACAATAGTTGTCAATCCGATCCATAATTTACTGCTGAGGGGACGCATCGGATACCTCCTCGAGTTCCTCTGTATTGGATAAACATCGTGTAATTTTACGCCTCACTCGCGATTTGTGGGGTGGTATAGGGGAGGCCTGGGTCACAGAGCACTCTTTCGACCGAGGCAGCAATGGGCTCTGGTGGCGGCGCTTTAGCTTCGTTGTTGGCTTGTTGTGCAATGAATCGGTAGATGACCCTTCGGCAAGCACTGTTCCTAGTCATCATTTCCTTGATGCGTTGTTTCAATGGTAGGTTGCCATGTACGCCCATATGGTGCGTCTCCAACCGGTGGGCTGAATCGCAACATGCAGGGGGAAAAGTCAGCGCCGAAATGCACCGCTTTTCAATTAATCAGGTGCTTGCCTGGAAAGCCACAATTCACGGGGCAACCGCCCACAAGCGGACCGTTCCGTCCCAACCGCCCGAGGCGATGGACTTGCCATCCGGCGAGAAGGCCACGCCATTGACCCGGTCATTATGCGCCTGCCAGGAACGCAGTTCATCCCCGGTGGCGACATCCCACAGGACCAGGTTTCCGCCATCCGTCGCCGTGACCAGCAGGGTTCCATCGGGGGAGAAGGCCATGTTCTCGACCCGGCCTTTGTAGTCTTTCAGGGCACGCAGCTGCGTTTCAGAGGCCGCGTCCCAAAGAATGACCGACTCATCCTCCGAGCCGGTGGCCAGGATCTTGCCATCCGGCGAAAAGGTGACCACATTGACCGGTTTCGAATGGGCGCTCCAAGTCGCCAGCACCTTTCCACTGGCAGCCTCCCATAGCATGACTGGGGTGTCGTAAACAGCCGCCGCGAGCTCCTTACCGTCCGGGGAGAAAGCCAGGCCGGTAACGCTGCCACCCGGGGCTGTCAGGCTGTGGAGCTTCTGCACTCCGGCTCCATCCCACAAGGTCACATTGCCATCCAGGTCGGAGGCGGCGAAGGTTTTGTCGTCCGGTGAAAAAGCCACCCCATCGACTACGTTGGTAAAGCCCGTAAGGCTACGCAGCTTATTCCCGCTGGCCGCGTCCCAAAACGTGACGGACTTATCACCCGAGCCGGTGGCCAGGATCTTGCCATCCGGCGAAAAGGCGACAGCCTGCCCTCTGGTGAAACCCTTCTCGATCGTATACAGCGATTTCCAAGTGGGGACGTCGATGAGTTGCAGCGTGCTGTTCTCTGACCCGGCAGCCAGCGTGCGGCCATCCCCTGAGAAGGCAAGGCCATCGACCGGGGCGTTGAAGGTAAAGGTGTAGAGTGCCGCCCCGCCTGAAGCGTTCCACAGCTTGACCGTGTCAGCGCTGCCAGCGGAGAGAAGGTGTTTGCCATCCGGCGAAAAAGCCACCGTCAGCACGCCATAGGTGTACCTCCCGGCCAGGTTCCGCAGCGCCGACCCGCCAGACATGTCCCACAGTTGGAGGGTGCCGTCGCTGCAGCCAGTCAGGATCTGCCGGCCGTCCGGCGAAAAAGCCAGCCCTTTGGCTACATCCTTAAACCCACTCAGGGTGCGGAGCGTCTTTCCGCTGGATGCATCCCACAGCGCGACGGTCAGGTCGCCGGTCCCGGCAGCCAGGGTCTTCCCGTCCGGGCTATAGGCCAGGCTGACTACGTCGGTGTTTAACGTGTTCAGCACCTGGCCAGAGGCCGTGTCCCAAAGGATCACGGTCGAGTCCAGAGAACCCGAGGCCAATGTCTTACCGTCCGGCGAAAAGGCCACAGTGATCACCGGCTGGGTGTGACGACTCAGGGTATGCAAGATCATTCCGCTGGCTGCATCCCACAGGATCACGCTCGTGTCGTCCGAAGCAGAGGCGATGGTCTTGCCGTCCGGGGAGAAGACCACTTTCCAGACCCCGCCCATGTGGCCGGTCAGGGTGCGCACTGGCTTTCCGGTTGCCGCGTCCCACAGCTGTACCGAGTCGTCGCGCGAGCCGGAGGCCAGCGTCTTCCCGTCCGGGGAAAAAGCCAGGTCGTTGATCCAGGACTTGGTATCGATGAAAAGGAGTTGTTGATAACTCAAAGCGTCGAAAAGGTAGATGCCGATCGAGGTCGCCACCGCGATCTGCTTCCCGTCGGGTGAAAAGCGGGCGGCAGAGACGCGGCCGCGGCCCCAGCGGGCGATCTCCCCGATGCTGGCCGTGTTGGTCAACGAGAGGGCGGCTCCCAGGGAAGGCAAAGGCGTCCCAGGGAAGGCGGGTTGCACCTGGATTGGGCTGGGTGTGGGAGAGGGGAGGTTTACCCCGGTAATCGGAGTGGGAACTTCCGTGGCCTCCGCAGGTGAGGACGCGGGCGTTGTAACGACGGTTGTGGGCGGGATTGACACCGAGAATTGCCCGCAGCTCAGAAGCAGCATACCTACTAACGATAAAACCAGCGCGCTGGTCTTCCTTTTGGTGTTCATACGCCTCCAATACCGGTAAGGATCAAGCTAAAAAATTCTTCCGTACTTTACCAATGGAATTCAGAGACAAACAGAAGTTGTTTTTCCACACCTACATAACTGGAGCGGTCAGTCGGGAAGCAAGGTGATGCACAACGCGCCCAGCTGACCATAGGACGAACTCAAGAGTGTATATTTTACTCGATATTCCCTCATCATTTGGCACCAAATGTGTCAAGCACTGCTTCAAACTTCTTCAGGAGCGCGGTCCGATCGAATGCGACCACGGCTCCCGGAGGGTAATTTCCTATATCCGTCGAATGGATGAGGAAGATCACCTCGAAACATTTGTGATCCATTACGGTACGGTAGGAAATTTGATCATAGCGGTTGCCGGCAGCCGCACCGATAAATTCGGTACGAGTAAACGTGTAATTGTTGATGGTCACATTGCCAGAAACTGTCTCATCCCGGTTGGCCAAAGGCTCGGTGCAGGTGGAAACAATCGCCGGTTCGGCGGTGGCAGTGAGGATCACATCGGCTTCGTTCAGATTGGTGATTGGATAATAAAAAGAAGGGTCAATAAAGGTAAGCGCGAGCAGAGGCGTGCCCTTGTTGTCAATGGGTGCTTGGACGGTTGTCGGGGCGAATTCATCCGGATAGCCGAGGATCACGGAATACTGCATATCCGCAAAGCCAAAATCCTGCGTCTCCTGCCCGGGAGGGTTGATCGCAATCCGTAATGTAAATGGAGCCGTTACCTGCGACTCAATAGTGACGAAGTAATCCTGCGTGGATGGCAAGGTTCCCCTCCAAAAGGGATGTAAATTGTGCGGGTCGGTGAGGGACTTTTGATCGGCCCCCGCCACAACCACCGAGAAAGCCGGTCCCTGCGGGATCGAAACGCTCATGATCTGGCCCCGCATGGCCGATAGTACATAATGCTTGGACTCGTTTACCGAGATCGTATCGTTGATTTCAACCCAGGTCGCCTCTGGAGCGAATCGGATCCGGTATGCATTGGCATTCCTGTCAAAGGCAACATTTGGCGTCAGGGTCGGCTCGAACGTGCCGGTGGGAATCGGGGTGGGGGTCGGGAGGCTGGTGTCGACCTTGGTGATGACCTGAGCGGAAGCGACAATCTCGGGGTTGATCTTTGTCCAGGTCCTACCGCCGTCGATAGTTTTGTAAAGGGGTGTGGCATCGTTCTCCTTCATCAATACCCAGCCGAGGCTGGCATCGAGGAAATCGAGGGTGGCAACGGATCGTTCGTCGCTCTGAGTAAAATCCAGGTTTGAGACCACCCTCTGCCAAGTTTGCGCGCCATCCTGGGTAACACACAGGACGTTGCCACACCATGCAAAGATGTTTTGGATATCAGGGGAAATGATCTGCGGGGATGGAAGGATGGAGAGGTTGTCGGGTGCACCGGGGAGGAATGACCAGCTCGCACCACCATCCTGCGTGCGAAACAAGGCCAGGTGTTGGTAGGCCGTGGTACCATCGCTGTTCATTTTAACGAGATGAACAGGTAAGAAGCCATTTTTTTCATCATAGAATACCGGCTGGTCTGGCGCAACCAGCAGATCGGCATCCTCCTCCGGCAGAGGCAGAATTTGGGTCTGCCAGATTTTACCGAGGTCGAACGAGACCTTTATCCGTACGGACCCACCCGGTTGCATGGTCAGCATATCCCCGTAGATGATGATCATGCGGCCGGGGTCATAATAGAACCTGTCCTCGCACAAACCGCACAGATGGACGGTGCCAGGTGGCAAGCCAATCTCAGGCTGAAGTGGAGTAATCGGGATGGGTGCCCACGTTTCACCTCCATCAACAGTCCCGGATAGAGTGAAATACACATTGCCCGCCGCAACATCCTCATCTTCGGCCCAACCGTTCCTCATATCCGTGAAATGCAGCCCGGTGGCCACGCCCGCAGCCGTCTGCGGACCGCCATAGGGATATTGCGTCCAGATCTGACCACCGTCGCTGGTGTACAGCAGGCCGAACCTGTTGCTCCCCGCAAAGTAAACCGACAGCCAGGCTGTTTTTGCGTCGAGAAAAAAGCTCCCAAGCGGCGAAACCTGCCCCTCAGGTGTACGATCAATCCAGGTCTGGCCTCCGTCGGTAGTCCGCAGCAGTTTAACAGAACCCGCCCAGGCCCAGCCATTCTCCCCATCGATCATTTGCAAGCTCTCGATCGGCGGTATCGCCACCGCCGTAACGGAAAGCGGAGTAGACGTATCGGTCGCGGTGGGGGTGCCCGTCCGGGAAGGGACTTGTTGAAGCGTCCCACAAGACGAGGAGGCCAGGAACACCATCCCAATTACCAAAAAGAGATTGAATTTGGATTGCACGTATACCTCCCGCAATATGAGTGGCCTCAAGACTCCCTATACGGCATTCTGCAGACGAAGAGCAAGGGGGAGAAGTTCCCAAACGCCCCCGGATCGTCCCGGCCCGTGCCCCGGTTCAGGGCTAATCCATCATCACAATGACACTCCTGGAGAATTGAAAGTTCTAACCGGCTGTTTGGGTTTTCCCTGCGTTATCTTCGTGTCATGTCCCGGCGATCTGCTGGTTTAACAAACGATTATTTTCTTCCAACAGAGCCACGACTTGGGCGAGCAGCTACCGCATTTCTTTTTGATGGGGAGTAACCATTCTCCCGATAGCCCGTGCCATCAGAATTATGACCAGGACACGCAGTGTAATTAGAAATGCGATCCACACGCCATAGACGATTATCCCTACGATTGAAGAGCCTTCCATTATATTTCCATCCGGGAGACTTGATTGTCAAGATACTTGTGGTTTGCCAAAGTGACTACCCAACGGAATATGGCAAATCCGGTTCGAAGTCAATCGCTTCCCAGTTGCTGATCACGGGCCGACCTTAAGCGATCCTGCGATCTGGAGGAGCATGGTGTCAAGACCGTGCGGATTGCTTTCGTCAGGTTGCGGCCAATTGCCAAAGAGCGAGATAGAGAAGTTGAACGTGCCTTCGCGCCAATCGAGGTGGGCCGAGTTGCCTTCCGCCCCTCCCGGACTCCAGTAAGTAAATCCAGTCTGTCCACGCACCTGAACTTCTCGAACATCCCGTGCGATCACTTTGAATTGGTGCGCTACCGTATCAAGTGTAATGGGTTGATCCGTCTCGGCAATCTGGAGGTTAAGCACCTTCAAGTTCGCATCGAGGGGGTCTCCAGGCTCCGAGTATAAGACTGAGACGTTTTCACTGCCATCGGCATAATCGGCGACCGAGGCTTTTATAAACGGAAGGTTATCTGGAACGTATCCAGGCAGCCACAAGGCGAACCTGGCAGCCTTTTGGGCTGCGCTCAAATCTGAGAACATTCCATATTTCGCGGGCATTGAGGGAGGCGCCATCGTACCGACAATCACCAGGGCTGTGGAGGTGACCGAGGGGATGGGGATAGACGTGAGAGTGGCTTCGGGCGTTGGAGTGAAAACGGACTTGGGCTCAGAGGGCTGGCATGCAACCAGTAGATTTATGATAAGAATCAGAAAGAGGCTGGTGAATCGTTTCATTTTTTCTCCTGAAAAGTCGCACGTCGCTTATCTCACGGCCTTTTCCAGATCAGCAAGGTTCCATCTATTCCACTGGACGCAAGTAGGCTGCCATCAGCACACCATGTCAAACCAAAAACCTGGTCAGCATGTCCCACCAGAACATAAACCGGCTGATATTGGTGCATATCCCAGAGAAGGATTCTCCCGTTGTACAGCCCCGTCGCCAGCCATCTACCACCTGGCGACCAGGCAAGCGCGGTAATGCGCTGACCGGTCATCCCATCCGTTAAAAGCCTGAGCTGGTTACCGGTGGTTGTGTCCCAGATAATCAGCATGCCGTCATTGGTTGAATTCATCAGTGACCCGCCGCCTACGATCTGGGTGCCATCTGGTGACCATGCTAGACCACCCAGAAACGGTGAGGTACCGCCGATCTTGGATCCAAGAGTCAGCAATACTTTACCGGTTTGTGCATCCCACACCACGACTGGGTTGATGCCCAACGAATCGCCGGAAACGATCAACTTCCCGTCCGGCGACCAGGCAACGGTATCCCAGCCATGATCAGAGGCGGCTGCGATGTGTACCAACTCCTGCCCGGTTACTGCATCCATTACTGCTGGACCGGCTGCCACCCGCTTTCCATCGGGCGAGAGCGCGACCTCGCCACCATATTTCGAGGCCCAATCGGCCGGCGGAGAAGCTGGCGTTCGACTGACGATCTTACCGGTATCAGGATCCCAACGGACGAGGTTGACGCCGTCATAGGACAGTAATTCGTTTCCATCCCATTTCGGGTAGCTCTGGGTGTCAAAGCCGTCCAGCGAGAAAAGTATGTTTCCAGTGATGACGTTAACGGCGTTGAGTCTGCCGTCGGGGGAAAACAGACCAACCAGCGTTTTGTCATCCGGCAGCCAGGCTAGCCCAGCGCGAGCCCGGTAGCCGCTGGGGCCGGCAATCGGTTTGCCAGTATCGACATTCCAGATGAACTGCTCGTAGTAATTTCCGGCCACGAGCTCCGTACCGTCCGGAGACCAGGCGATATTTTCAAGGGCGGCATGTATTTCGGGCGTAAATGTCTGCTTTCTTTGGCCGGTTTCACCATCTAGGATGGCAATGCTCTCACCGTTGCCTACTGCCAGTAAATTTTCTGTTGGGGATGGGAGCATCGAATAGCCCAGTACGAATTCCGGCATATCGGGTTTGTAATTCCCTAGAGGCTGGTAAGTGGATGCATCCCACGCTGAATTGTCACTGTAAATCCGTTTGCCATCGGATGACCAGACCGCATCCACAATGCCTGGGGTAACATCGTTGCATTGGACCGATTGGAGGGTGTGCAAAAGCGTAGCGTTATCGGCGTCCCAAATACTGATCTCTCGACAGCCCCCGCTGACGAGCAGCCGGGTGCCATCCGGAGACCAGACGGCATGGATATCTTCCTGGCCATTAATTTGCAAAACGGTTTTGCCCGTCTTTACATCGAGAATCGACAGAATACTGGCCCTGGATCCTACGGCCAGTCTGCTGCTGTCCGGACTGAAGACCAATGTGGTAGGGGCATTCTCAAAGGTCCGGAACCAGATTTCTTGTTGCGAGTCCGTGTCGAAAAGGTAGACCCCTACCGGAGTGACAATCCCCAGACGCTGACCGCCCGGTGAAATTGCCAAGGAAGATGCATAACCTTTACCAATCCGCACCCATGGAGAAATCGTCTGCAGCGTGAAGGATACCGGCGTCGGGACTGGCCCGCCGGTAGGGGAGGGCAGTTGCTCCGATAGCCCGCTGCTACCCGCGCCAATCTGGATCAGGAAATCATAATTTATGTTGCCCCACTGATCCCATTGGGCATTAAGCTCGGCCAGGTAAAGCCCGTTGCCATTGACGAACTCAGCCTCCTGGAACGGATACTCGATTTCAGTCTTTAGTGGTAAACCTGCTCCCCAGCCATTGCCGGTCTGCCAGAGCCTGTGACCTCCGTCCGACGAAGGAAGTTCATCGGCAGAAGTTATAGGCACCACCGTAAGGATCACCGAGTCTGGTGGCGTGAGAATATCAAGGTTGAAGCGGCCTATAAAGGAGGTTGCGTCAATGATGACCAGGGGGTGACGTGCGGTCGGCACGCCGGCCGTCTCGGCGCAAGTGGTCGTGGAGGCATTCCCGACACCTGTGGTCCAGCAGTATGAACCGACACCAGCCTGCTGGGTCTGACCATTGATCGTCAGGGTCGCGCCCGGGGGAGTAGCATGTGCCCCCTGCGTCGTAGACGTGGCGATGGAAGTCGGGGTCAGTGCAGCCGGCATTGAAGCAGTGCAGGAGCTGAGAAGGAGAGCGGTCGATAGAAGCCCGATGATCCATTTACAACATGGGTGATGAAACATGTTCTTTTCTTCCCCGGGCATATTTCTCTTAATGGATTTAATCACTGCTCATGAAGCCTAGTGAATCTGGGTCCAGGTTTTGCCTCCTACTTCTGTATAGAATAGCGCGCTGCCACCTCTCAACCAGCCGTGCAAACCGTCGGCAAATTGGATGCCGTCCTGCCAGGGAAAGTCGAAGTTGCTCGGAATCTCTCCGAATTGAAATTCAGTCCAGGTCTTGCCGTCGTCAAACGTCGTGAAGATGCGCCGCGGGGGGATGCCCGTGTCGGAGGAGGTCTGCCCCGCGACCACCCAGGCGTTATGATTGGGGAGAAGGGCAAAGTACTGCACCGGCAGTGGGAAAGGTATCGGGCGCCAGGAAGAACCTCCGTCCGTCGTCTCGAAGAGATCGTTCGCACGTACTTCCCAGCCGAGGTTGGGGGTGATGAACTGCAGACTGCGGGTGTGGACTGCCTGCTGGTCGACGGCCGAGAAGCTCCTGCCTCCATCCGTGGTTTTGAAGAGGATCCCCGCCTGGTTCACCAGGTAGCCAGATGAGACAGTTGGAAAGGAGACACCTACGAAACCGGTGCTTGAGTTTTCTGATGCGGGGTTTTCCGTCCAAGTCTGCCCACCATTGGTTGTTTCGAGTATCGTTGTGGATGGGTCGCTTCCACAGGACAAGCTCGCCCAGCCGTGTTCCGGATCGGGGAAACTGAGGCTTGTGATTTCTTCATAAACATTACCGCATCCAGGAACCCGGATCAATGAGCCAGATAGTGTCCACGATTTTCCCCAGTCGGTCGTGACGAGGGGAGCGTCTACCAATCCGGCTGCTCCTCCTACCTGTTCAAATCCAATCCCGTGGCCATCTGCAAAGATCTGGAATGGGCCGTCTGGCCATGGCGCCGGGGCAGGGGCATCGAATACCTCCTGCCAGGATCCGCCTCCATCCCGTGTACCCAATAACACATCCCGTCCCTGGTTAAAGGCAGAGTTACTTAATACCACAAAGCCCACCTGAGGGGACAGGAAGTCGACCGACCGGGCATTCTCAGGAGCCCCAATAGCATTTTGATCAAGCACAACCGGTTGCCAGGTTCTGCCACCGTCGGTGGTGGCAAAAAGGCCGGAGTCGCCTTCATTATTTACAGCCAGCCAGCCGTGCTGACTGTCCAGGAAAAACAGGTTCGATGCACCATACCTACCGTATGGAGCATGATCGGTAAGCAACTGCCAGTGCTGGCCACCATCACGAGTTTGGAACAATTGAATGTTATCGAAGTGGGTATCCGGCCGACTGGTGCAAAATGCCCAACCCGTCTGTGTATCAATGGAAGTAAATACGCCCGCAAAGGGTACTTCGCTGGGGCAGAATGCGAACGATTCCAGCTGGTCGGGCGCCAGCACGGTTGTGGCAGGAGCCGGCATGGTCGCATGCGTCTCCGTAGGTTGAAAGTCCGACTTCTGCCAATTGCTACCGCCATCCTGGGTCACCTGGAATCCGTTATCGGTCAGGATCCAGCCGGCCTGCGCGGATTCGAATCGGATATGTTCCACCCGGCTGTCGGTTGTGGCCTGGAGCTGCCAGGTCTTGCCGCCATCGGCAGTCATCAGGATATTCGCCCCCAACGCCAGCCAGCCGTGTTCTTGATCGGCAAAGGCATAAGCACGTATGGTGGTGGCCCCTTCCGGGTCTGGCAGCCGCTGAACGGAGGTGGCTCCCTGCGTGATCGGGACCGGCAGTGTAGCCGTAGGGCTTTGTAAAGCCAGGGCGGGGGTAAGGATGGGGATGGTGGCATTGCCCTTGCAGTCGAGCCACTGCAGGCGTGCGGACAGACGTCCGGCGTAGCGGACAATAATCGACGGATCGTCAATGGCAAGCAACCGTACCTGGACAAAGGCATGACAGACCTGGAAAAAGAGGGCCGTATCCCTTCCAGGTTGTTCCGGGAGAAATAGCAGTGCAATGTCCCCGATGCCTGTTTGCGGTGTACCCGGCCGGCGTGCCTGCTCGCTCTGAATCAACCATTGGCCGGCTTTCTTGAGCATGCCGGGATCCTTGTAATAATAGAGCGTTAAATTTCCATAATCCAGCTGGGTCATGCCCGGAACCTGGAAGGTTAAATTGGCCACACCGTCCGGAACAGCACCCAATTTATAGGCGATATCTTTATCAGGAATCGTATTATTCAATTGCCCTGCCTGTACGTCATCGGGCAGATCGCCGGCCTGGAAGAAGACATTCAATTGGGTCAGCCAGGCGGAGGGAGGCAGAGATGCCAGGGGGGCTGTCGGAGAAGCCAACGAAGGGGTCGTATCGGTCATCGTTGTCTGCGTAGTCCCCACAGGCAGACTCGATTGAGAAGGGCTGCAAGCAGCCAGAATTGCAGCTGCTAAAAAGAGAACCGATCGTTTCACTTGGATTAAAGCGAGCCTGTTCTCTTTGGTTTTCATATCGCCTCGATGAATTTCCCGGCGAAGCTGAGTGATACTGAATACTTATAAAACGAGCCGGGCTACTAATTTTCCATTCCGTGGGGATCCTTTAAGGAGAACCTCAATGGACGGAAACTTTTAACGAATAATTCACCACCAGGCCATTGTTCGGGATGACTTCGATCACATAGTTCTGCGTTTGCGGGAGGACCCCCGTCCAAGTATTGGCCTTGGATGAGGAGCTCAAAAGTATACCGCTGGCAAGCCCGAAGATATCGATATAGGCAATGCTGGAGGGAACATTGAGGCTCGCGGTCATCGTCTGGCCGGCACTACAGTAGAGTGCGTAGGAAAAGACGTATCCATTTACCGTTTTGCCATTCAAGGTGATGGAGGTTGCACCTGTGGCAAAATTGACTAGCTGGGCTACTTTGGCGGTCAGGGTGTAATCCTCCGTCATCGCACCTCCGATCACCTGGATTGTAACCAGTTCAGTCTTGGGCATAAGCCCCTCCCAGCGCGTCCACTGGTTGGCCGGATCGAGCAGCTTGTTGCCGTTCGGTTCGAAGACCCCCAGGGTGACGTCATTATTCGGAGAATACAGGATCAGAATGACGGACTGGGATTGTCCTGCATCCAGCGTATACGTCACGACCTGCCCATGTTGGACGATGCCCTGTTCGACCGCTGCGGTCGTCCTGGGTGCTAAGACAATGTTCATTACCGTAGGTGCGATTGTTGTAGTCGTCTGGGGCGTGGGGCTGGGAGGGATGGGTGTCGGCGTGAGGCTGGGAAGAATCAAAGTCGGCGTAACAAAAGGTACAACGGATGTGGGGCTGGAAGGGGTATGTTCGAGACCGATCTCGAACATACCGTTGCATGCCGTGATGACCAGAAGAACGAGAATAGCTGTCGAAATGCGGGATTTCATGGGGCCTCCTGATTTGGACGGGATCTGCCTCATTATTGTAGGTTGTCACTGTCACGTAAGGATGGCGGGCAGGTCACGCTTTCGAAACACACTGTGACTGATCCGTGACCGGTGGTTTTCACTCGGTCGGCAAGCCCCACCTGGCGACCCTGCCCGGACGGAGGCGCTGCGTAGGCCTGCTCGTTTCCTCTACGGCAGCCAGGCAGGCTGGCGCCAGGAATCAGTGAGGCTCAGGCCCGGCGCCTGGAGCAGAAAGGATTTCAGGCTGTTCAAGTCACCCACGAAAATATGGTTTGTGCCTAGGTCTTCTACCAGAAGATACTGACCATTGGGGGAAAATAAAATATTGGCAATTACAGAGCTGATGCCGCCAGCGCTGGCATAGATCTGCTTCAAGCCGCGTCCATCCTTGTTGATCACAAAAACGCTGGACTGCGATTGTGGCTGGTTACCGAAACCGTAGACGGCAAATGCCAGGGTGTTCCCATCCGGCGACCAGACAATCGGATTAATCGATGCCTTGAAAGTTGCCAGGTCGCTCAGGCCTGATCCATCCAGCGCGACGATTCGCAGGGTATCGATCATGCTGTCGTTGTTGTACTCATCGAAAGCAAGGAGACTGCCATCCGGGGACAGGGAAAACACGTTTTTCGTGATCGATGTCTCGAAGAGCGGGTTGAGTTGCCCATTGTCCGCTCGCAGCAGGTAAACCGTGCCCTCGCGGCCGGGTCTGGCGGAGCGTACGATCAGATGGTTGGTGATCCACCCGTCGACGACGTAAGGCCGGCCTGCGACCGGAAGGGTGTCGGTCGCGGTGATGTTCTTTGAGTTGGTTCCATCCGGGTGAACCACATAAAAATCTTCATTTCCCTGTCCATCCTGGACGCGGAAAGAGATCCACCTGCCGTCCGGGGACCAGGCGGGCATATCGATGTACGGGAACTGGGCAATGGGTGTCCACGCCTGGATGGGCACTGTCGAGGCGAAAAGCCTGGCCTTTCCGGTACCGGTATCGGCGACAAAAGCAACCTGCGTTCCGTCGGCAGACCAGGCCAGTGCCGGGCCGTTATTGGCGTAGGTCTTATCGGGCAGCAGGATTCGTTCTGCTTCAGGGCAAGCCTGCTTTCCGGCTACGCAAGAGGCCGGCAGGCGTAAGAGGCGCGCCCCCTGGGTATCATCCCCAGGTGTAAGGACAAAAAAGTACACATCTCCCAGCGGGTCGGTACCAGCCTGAACCGACGGAGCCGGAGTCACTGCAACCAAAGGCGAACCATACACATCACTGAAATCTGGCAGGGTGGCGGGGGTGACGCTGAAGAGGTCGTCAGGTAAAGCAGGAGGATCGTACTGCACCTGGTTGATCACCTCTTCGCTTTGCACTTGAGCGCCGCCGCCCTTGCCAAAATCTTGCATTTTCAAAATCACACCGGTTTGAACATCCAGCCACAATCGCCAGCTTGGCAGTTGATTGCTGATGTAGGTCCAATTTACAACGAGCGTCTCCCTTCCGGCAATCTTCTCCAATAAAAGGCGTTGATAGCTGCCGGCATTCTGGGCCATGTCGGACGGAAAGGCCATTTCCGCCAGGGGCTCGCCCAGCGTCTCCCAGATGGGGTTTGGCGATGCCGTACCGGGCGTCAGGAACGGAACGAACTGGCCGGCGATCCCTGGTGGCATGGGTTCCATCTGGGTCCGGCCGCTGGGTAAGTCCATTTCCAGGATCGAGTTCCCATCGGATACTTTGAAAGTCTGTGCCTTTTCATTTACCAGTCCGCTTAGAAAGCGGAAACGGGCGGTGAGCTGGTCGATCCAAACCTGCTGGCGGGTGATCTGTTCGGGAACACCCTCTGCACCACCGACGCTTTCGGTAATTGTGCCATCCAGCCAGATGGTTTTCCATGTGCTGGCACTTTGCAGCATTTTTTGCTGGATGGCGTCTGAACTGCTGTCCATGCTCAAGGATTGTGTCCCTGGAGCAGGGCTGGGAATTGGTGTACCAATCATGGAAAGATCAGGAGTCGGTGTTCGATCCAGCTTTCCTTTCAGCGTACCGCAGGCCGAAAGCGCAAGCGCAGCCAATAATAAAAGGAAATTCTTAAGCATGGAAACCTCCCTGCGTATTTTGATAATCAACCGCCCATAATCCGTTCCATTTTACCTGAATCAGATCCACTTTTCAGCTCACTTCTTCCAAATATCTAATGAACGGTTCAGCGGCATCCTGATGCGCGAATCGAAACGAATTCATGATGTCTTTCGAGTACTTTCAAAGATCTCATGGTAGCCCTGGTCGAGTTCATCGTCAGAAAGGTGCGCGTAACGCTGCGTGACCTGGATGTTGGCATGACGGGCAAGCTCCTGTGCGAGCTTCAGGCTCCCGGAGGCACGCAGCACCGTGGTGACAAAATAGTGACGGAAGGAATGGGGTGTAATGCGGCTTTCGGCCTGGTCGCCGAGCGCCTGGCGAACGCGCTCACGTACGATGTTCCGGCCGGTCGTGGTGGTGAGAGGCTTGATCTTCCTACCTGCACCGCGATCATGGCGTGCAAATAGGGGTAGGGAGGGGAGGCTGCGGCCCGAGGCGCCGTCCAGCTCCGCCCGTGCCGATAAATAATCCTTCAAGGCGCGCATGGAACGGGTGGAAAAGCGGACCACAGCCTGCTTATCACCCTTGCCGATGATCACCGCCCGGCCCTCGTTCCAATCCAGGTCGCCGCGCCGCAAATTGCAGGCTTCGTGAACGCGCAGACCGGTATCCGCAAGGCTGATCAGGAAGGCTCGGTCGCGCAATGCGCGTAGGTGTTCGTTCGGGTCATCGGACATCGAATATGTGATATTTTTCACAAATTCAAGGACTCGCTCAATATCCTCCCGGGGAAACTGGGGCAGTCTCTGACCGGGATGGCGAGCACGCTGTTTGACCAAGAGACCGATGCGGGGTAGGTTGATCTCCGCCAGTTTGCCGGCCGCCAGGTAGGTGTAAAAACCGGAGGCTGCGGCTAAATAAAGCTGTTCCGTGGCAGGTGAATAATCCTTGAGCGCCGCCAGCAACCAGATGACTGCTTCTTCCGTGAGTTCGTTCACGGGGGAGTGGGTCGGGTCCAGACCGTTTCTATTCATCACGGTTTGAAAAAGCGCCAGGGCTTTGCGGTAGGTTTGCCAGGTATTGGCGCTGCGGGCCAGTTTGACCGAATCGAGGTAGCGATCGATTTCTTGGGCGATGGAGAGCGTCTGGGGTGAAGACATGCGCGTATCCTTATGTTTATGGTAAGAGTACTTATCGAAAGCATAAATATTATACGCTTAATGGCCATCCGATGTCAATCCCCCATCGATGAATCTGTACACCAACCTGGGATTCTCTTGATGAATACAATCCCATGGCGGGAGAAACCCTTCGTTGGCTCTCCAAACCTGAATCCGACCGAATCGGTTTATCCCCCCTGCCCCGATCCCGTCCCCACCCATAACCCATTCGAACCGTTCCTGGGCTTCGGGAAGGATATTGATCCTATGAAAATATATTTATGGCGTTACGCATGCCTTATTCTATAAAAGAACTAATGTTCTGTATTGTTTAGCACATGCTTGGAAAGGAAAAAACGCCAAAGAACAACTACGCTTTGATAAGTGAGGGCGAGGAACGCTTATTATTCTTACCTCAAGACCGATACGGGTCCAGTTGATTCTTTAGTTCATCCTGTAAAACGGGAGGAATGAATGGCTGGTCGAGAGTGCCATATAGTTCCCAGGTCTCAGTATGGATAAAGGATTTCCCCGGTTCGAGCCAGCCGAGCGCGCCAAGGGTCTCCAGTTCAACGAACTGATCGTTGCAAAACGTCTCCGTGTTGCAGCCGCTGTCCGGGAAGGAGGCCCGCGGAAAAGGCTCATAGCGCTTGACAAACAGAACTCCGTCAATCCAGTAGGCGATCCAGCCGTGGGGATTGAAATACCCTATCTTTAAGGGAGGCAACCCCGAGCTAGCCGTTATGGTAATAAAATCATCGCCCAGATGCAGGCGGGGGTCATGGATCTTCGTATAAGGCCAAAGCACCAGCTGGCGGTTCGGCAACAGACCTGCCGAGTCTACATTCCCAGCTCTCTGAGGCAGGATGACCGTCCCAGCCAGCCGGAGCATGGTTAAGGCCCAGGGAGCGCATTCCACCGACTGCAAGCCATCGTTGCGCAGTTCATGGCGCACCCAGACCAGCGCCCGGTGCGGATCCAGAGAAACCTCCAATCGCTTCACAATTCCCCCACTCGATTCTGGCGGACGGGTGATGCGCAATCCTCCGGGAATTTCCTCCAAATGAACATCACCGATGTCGGGCTGATAGGTGCGCGGCATGGCTTCCGGCGAATGCCATAAACGGTGGCCACCTAGAAAATAAAAACTTCCATATTCCGTTTCAACTTTTTTGGATGATTCCGCAAACAGGTTTTTGCTGCCACGATAGTTAAGACGGACAATGCGCGGCCCAACGGTCAGCACATCAAGACGCAGGGAGGAATTCTCCAGTGTGCGGGTAGGAAAACCAAGAAAATGATCCGAGGTATTCAATTGCGACCCATTGAAAAAAACCAAAATACCTTCTATTTACACCATGGCGTGGAAAATATCCCTGAGGGCCGGGTAAAGGTCGCGGTACACAAGGTACCCTGCCCGGTAAGCTTCCACCTGGGTGGGATCGGGTTGAACGGAACCAGTCACCTTGACCAGGGCTTTGCAAGCAGCCGGGACGTCCGTCCACGCACCTGCCCCGACCCCGGCCAACAGGGCGGCGCCGAAAGCTGCGCCTTCGATGGTATTCACCGTCACCAGCTCAGCACCCAATACCGAAGCGAGGACCTGACGCCACAGGGCTCCTTTCATTCCACCCCCAGAACCACGCACCTGGCGCACCTCCCCGAGCCCGGCGTTGCGGATCAGTGTGAAGCTGTCCTTTAGGCCGTAAGCAACGCCTTCAAGCAGGGCACGTGTCATATGTCCGCGTCCGTGTCGCACGGTCAGCCCGACCCAAGCACCCCGCGCCAGCGGGTCGGGATGCGGCGTGCGTTCGCCGGAGAGATAGGGAAGAAACTGCAATCCCTCACTGCCGGGCGGGACGGTCCCGGCCTCCATCAACAAATCGTCAAAACTCATCCCGGAGGCAAGCGTATCGCGGTACCACTGCAGGCTTCCCGCTGCGCTGAGCATCACGCCCATGAAATGCCACATGCCTGGAACAGCATGGCAGAAGGCATGCAGTCGGCCTTCGGGCTCGATCAGCGCCGAGGGCGTGGTTGCGAATACCACGCCGGAAGTGCCAACGGTTAGGGCAACGATACCGGGTTCAACCGCCCCAACACCCACCGCCTGGGCCGCCTGGTCCCCGCCACCGGCAGCCACTGGTGTGCCGGCTTTCAGACCGGTTGCTTCGGCAGCCTCCACGCTGACCTTCCCGGTGAACTCTGGCCCTTCGTAAGTCGGCGGCATCCAGCCCGGGTCAATCCCCAGGATGGACAGGATCTCGGGCGACCAAGTCCGGGCTTTTAGGTCGAAAAGGATCGTCCCGGACCCATCGGCCTTGTCCATTGCATATTCCCCTGTTAGGCGGTAGCGGACGTAGTCCTTGGGTAGCAGGACATGGCAGACTTTCCTAAAAACTGACGGTTCATGCTGCTGCACCCAAAGTATTTTTGGGGCTGTAAAACCGGTCAATGCAACATTGCCGGTGATCTGGATGAGTCGTTCCCTCCCTACCCTTCTGTGGATCTCATCACACTGGGCCTGGGTACGTCCGTCGTTCCACAGGATGGCCGGACGCAAGACCTGACCAGTTTCACCCAGCAGGACCAGGCCATGCATCTGTCCGGTCAGGCCGACGGCGGAGACCCGCTCGCCCCGAATACCCGCCTCAGCCAAAACCTTCCGGATGCTCATCGAGGCAGCACCCCACCACTCCTGCGGGTCCTGTTCCGACCAGAGCGGATTCGGAGTCTGGAGCGTGTGCAGCGAAGAGGCGACAGCGACGAGGGTGCCCTTTTCGTCTATGACAAGGGCTTTGGTCGCCGTAGTCGATACATCGATGCCTAAAAAAAAGGACATTCAGGCTCCCACCCGGTAATCTCCATGCTCTTTGGAGATATGCATTCTCTGGATAATGCCCCAGCCCAATGAGCATACAATGAAATGACGGGTCGCTGAGTAAATTTATTGACGCACACCCAGCAGCAGTTCAACGGTCAGCTGATCCAGACGTTCGTATTTCAGACCCTGCTTGGCGATGGCGGTCCGATCGAATGGATGGGATTTGAGCGCGGCGGCTTTCTTGGCGCTGTACTTGCCAAAATGGGGCGAAAGGCTGCCGTCGTCGGTGTGGATTTCCGACAGCAGCGCCTGGATTTCCTTGTTCGCATTCCAGGCTGCAGCCTTTTCCTTCAATATAAGATAGGTACGCATGCAGCCGCGCGCAAAATCCTTGACGCCCTCATAGTCTTCGGTGCGGTAGGCATGGGCATCAAAATGGCGCGAACCCAGGTAGCCCACGTCCTCCAGGAACTTGACCAGGAAGAAGGCCGCCTTGAGGTCGCGCGAGCCGAAGCGCAGATCCTGGTCATAGCGGCCGGGGTACTGGTCGTTTAGATCGATGTGGAAGAGCTTGCCCGCCTCCCAGGCCTGGGCCACGCCGTGCATGAAGTTGATCCCGGACATGTGCTCGTGAGCCACCTCTGGATTGACGCCGACCATTTCAGGATGGTCGAGTGTGGCAATGAAAGCCAGCATGTGGCCGGTGGTGGGGTTGTACATGTCGGCGCGCGGCTCGTTGGGCTTGGCTTCCAGGGCGAACTTCAGGTCGTACTTTTTATCCAGTACGTATTCACACAGGAAGTTCATGGCTTCCCGGTTGCGTTTGATGGCGTCCACCGGGTTCTTGCTGGCATCGGTCTCTGTGCCCTCGCGCCCGCCCCAGAAGACATAGACCTTGGCACCCAACTCCACGCCCAGGTCAATGGCATTCATGGTCTTCTGGAGGGCATAAGCCCGGACCCTTGGGTCGTTGGCCGTGAAGGCGCCATCTTTAAAAATAGGCTCAAAGAATAAATTCGTCGTCGCCATCGGGACGACCAGGCCGGTGTCAGCCAGGGCTTTCTTGAATTCTTTCAGGATGCGGTCCCGTTCAGCGGGAGTGGCGTCGATCGGGATCAGGTCGTTGTCGTGGAAGTTGACGCCATAGGCGCCGATCTCCCCCAGCAGGCGGACCAGCTCGGCGGGCGTTTTCGCCTCGCGAACCGGACTCCCGAATGGGTCGCGGCCCGTGTTTCCCACCGTCCATAATCCAAACGTAAACTTATGCTCCGGTTTCGGTTCGTACATGACATCCTCCTTAAAAGGATCAGCAGGGATCATCCTACTGAAAAAATGACGCTTAACGGCTCCGGAGCCCCGAGAGCCACGCCGCGCGGCCCCGGTGAGCAGCTGCCCACCGTTAAACGGAATTGACCCAGTTCCAGTTTTTGTTCGCCGCTCTCGTCCACGAAGGCCAGCGCTTCAGGTGGCAGGGTGAATTTAACGACCCGGCTCCTGCCGGCACGGACCTTGCAGCGCTGGAATCCAACCAATTTGTGCTGTGGCACCGGAGCGGAGGCTTCCAGATCGCTCAAATAGACCTGGACCACATCTTCAGCATCCATCGTGCCGATATTTTTCAAGGTCACACGAAACGACAGCGATTGTCCTGTGTTGATCCGGCCTCTTGTTAATTTCAAGTTCTCGTAAGAAAAGCGCGTGTAGCTCAGACCAAAGCCGAACGGGAACAGCGGCTCGAGCGAGCTGTAACGATATGTGCGCGCATCCATGCAGTAATCGTCGAAGGCCGGTAATTGCTGGGTAGATTTTGGGAAGGTGACGGGTAGTTTGCCTGAGGGGGACACATCTCCAAATAATACATCTGCCAGTGCCGGTCCTCCCGCCTGCCCTGGATACCAAACAAAAACCACTGCTTCGACCATGTCTTCCAGTTCACCCAGGGCGATCGGGCTGCCCCCGCACAACACCAGCACCACACGCGCCCCGCTTGACACCAGTTGTTTAACGAACTCCACCTGGGGGGACGGCAGTCCAATATCGGCACGGTCTCCTTTTTCAGTCGAAAGAAGGGCGTCGCCTTCCTCACTTTCCAGCAACGGTGAGTAACCCATGCAGGCGATCGTCAGGTCTGATGCCATGACTTCGGGCATCGTCCAATCCGACTGTTTGACAGCGGCTTGTTGCAGGGGAACGCCGATGCGATAACCCAAACATATCCCTTCCGGAGCGCGGCCAATCATCCCTTCCAGCAGTGTGGAGAGGGACTCGTTGTAACCGTTGTAATTACCCAGGAGAATATCGACGGAGGCGGCATTGGGACCGACGATGGATATCCGCTTCACCTCAGGGCGGATAGGCAGGATGCCTTTATTCTTAAGCAAAACGATTGATTTAACCGCCGCTTCCCGCGCAAGACGTTGATGACTGGAGCAGCAGATGACACTTTTCGGGATGGATGCGAAGGGAACCATTTCCGGCGGATCGAACATACCTAGCTTGAAGCGTGTGGTCAGCGTACGGGCCAGCGATCGATCGATATCCGCTTCCACCACCAAGCCGCGTTCCACGGCTTCGTCCAGACGCTCATAATAGATGCAACCACAGCTCAAGTCACAGCCTGCCTGGAGCGCTTGAGCGGCTGCTTCAACAGCGTCTGTGGCATGCGCGTGGCCGACGTAGACATCCGTCAAGGCACCACAATCGGAAACAACATGGCCCTTGAAACCCCACTTCCTGCGCAACGTTTCAGTCAACAGGAACGGGCTCGCACAGGCGGGGACATCATTGACCTGGTTGTACGCGCCCATCACAGCTTCAACATCCGCTCCCTGCACCACCCGTCTGAATGCCGGGAAGTATGTATCATTCAGCTCGCGCGGGGAGACCTGGGCATTGAAATGATGGCGGTCTTTTTCCGGTCCGCTATGAACAGCGAAATGCTTGGCGCAGGCAGCCGTCTTGAGGTACTTGGGATTATCGCCCTGAAGTCCGCGCACGAAGGCCACACCCAGCTCGCCGGTCAAATACGGATCTTCTCCGTAAGTCTCCTGTCCGCGCCCCCAACGCGGGTCACGAAAGATGTTGATGTTCGGTGCCCATAAGGTCAGACCCTGGTACTGGTCCGCTGAACCATTTCGACGAACCGCTTCATGGTGTTTGGCACGCGCTTCGTCCGCGATGGCGGAGGCGACCCGCTGGACGAGATTACAATCCCAGGTGGCAGCCATTCCGATCGACTGTGGGAAAACCGTGGCGCGTCCGCTGCGGGCGACGCCGTGCAAGGCTTCATTCCAATAGTTATAAGCCGGGATGCCCAGGCGCGGGATCGCCCTGGATTCGTTGGACATCTGGCCGATCTTCTCTTGCAAGGTCATGCGGCCGATCAGATCCCGGACACGTTCCCCCAGCGTCCGGGAAGGATCCAGATAAGCAGGATTATTTCTCGCCATCCATGCGCCCATAAACCATTGAATAAAATACGCGCTGCGCGCTCCTGTTCTCAACCCAATTCGTACCGGCCGGGGCGAAACACTCGGCCTTCTCACGCACAAGGCTTAAATCGGATCAGCGGCTCCTCTTGAAGTAGACATCGGCATAGACCGCGGAAACCAGGATAATTGCTTTCACGACGTACTGCCAGGCGGGGGCTACATTCAACATTTGCAGGCCGGTAGTAAGACTGGCAATAATGAGAGCTCCGATGAGGGCACCCGGGATGGTGCCGACTCCGCCCAGGGGGGAGGTGCCACCCAGGATGCAGGCGGCAATGGCATCCAATTCATAGCCGGTACCAGCTGCGATCGTGCCGTAACCGACATAGGAAGCCAACACCACGCCGGCCACGCCGCACAGGAAGCCCATCAGGACAAAAACCTTGAATAGTATACCGGTGATGCTAATACCAGAGAGACGGGCAGCATCCCGGTTGCCACCAATGGCATAAGCGTAGCGGCCGAAGCGGGTATTGCTGGCAACATAGACCATGACCATCGCCACCACCGCAAGCAGCAGCACCGGGGCGGGGATACCCTTGTATCCATTGACGGTAAAGACATACGCAAGGATCAATACCGCCGGGACGACCACCCCCAGCAAATCCATATAGAACGGACGCAGTGCGAAACCATACTTCTGCTTGCCCCGCCGGCTGGAAAACATATTCCATATAAGAAACAGCACGATTAATGCATATATCCCCCAACCCCAAACAGGTGGTAAATACCCCTGGGCGATATCAGAAAAGACCGCCTGATGGGCTGCGATGGTTTTCCCTTGGGTAACCAGCAGGATCAAGCCGTTGAACAGCCACATGCCTGCCAGGGTCACAATAAAGGCTGGCAACCCAAGATAAGCAATAATATAGCCCTGGATCACGCCAGCCAACAAACCCACCGCAATTCCGCAGATGACGGAAAGAGCGGCTGCTAGGAACACCTGATTAGGAAAATATCTGTACCAGACATAGTATTGCAAATACGCGCATACCACGGAGACAAAACCAGCCAGCTTGCCCACCGACAGGTCAATGTTCCCAGTGACGATCACCAGCACCATGCCAATGGACAGGAAGGAGGTCACAGACATCTGGCGGAAAAGATTGGAGATGTTTTCCGGGTCCAGGTAACTGCCGCCGGTCGCAAAGTAGAAAATCGTCCAAATGATGACTACAGCAATCAGCAATGTATAGGTTTGGATGTTACGCCGGATGCTCCAAAAAAACCTGGATGCTAAACTTGTTGTTGGCTTCAAGTCAGTGACAGATGGGTTCATCGGTTTTACCTCGCTCTTTTCGCTTCGTTAGTTTTTTATACAGTGGCAAGACCTGTGGCCAATGCCATCACGCGTTCCTGACTTGCTTCGGCAACCGGCAGGGTGGTGGTGGAATGACCCCGGCACATTACCATGATCCGGTCGCTCATTCCCAGCACTTCTTCCAGCTCACTGGAGATCATGATGATCGCTTCGCCCTTTTCGGCCAGTTCATTCATCAGCTTGTAGATCTCGAACTTCGCCCCTACATCAATGCCGCGCGTCGGATCATCCATGATCAGGACACTTGGCTTGGAAAGCAGCCATTTTGAGATGACCACCTTCTGCTGGTTGCCACCTGATAAGGTTAGAGCCTGCACATCCAGGTTGGAGGCCTTGATCGTCAGGCTTTTGGCCTGCTGCAAACTGGCTTGCCTCTCTTCATTAGCATTGATACGGAAGAATTTGGAGAATTGGTTTAAGTTGGGCAACGAAATGTTTCTGAGGATCGATTGGATCAGCACCAACCCCATCCTCTTGCGGTCTTCAGGCACCAGGCTCAAGCCGGCATCGATCGCCTGGCGGGCGCTTTTTGGCTCAACTACCTTACCCTCAATCCGTATTTGACCCTTTGTGATTTTCCCATACTCGCCAAAGAGGGTCAGCACCAGCTCGGTCCGGCCCGAACCCATCAACCCGGCGATTCCAAGAATTTCACCCCGGCGTACGTTGAAGCTGACACCATCCAGCACCTTGCGATTGGAATTGTTGGGGTCGATGGCTTCTAGACCTTCCACTTCAAATATCACCTCGCCCGGTTTCCGGTTGCCCTTCGGGAAGCGCTCTTTCATCTCACGGCCGACCATATATTTGACCAGGTCACTCAAGGTTACATCCTTGGTTGGTTGCGTGATGATGATCCGGCCATCCCGCATGACCGTTACCTTGTCCGTGATCCCGAAGAATTCCTCCAGCCGGTGGGAAATATAAATGCAGGTGATGCCATGCGCCTTGAGCCCCCTGAGAATATCCATCAATTTTTCTACTTCGGCTTTACTCAGGGCACTGGTGGGTTCGTCGAGGATCAGCACCTTGGCATTCTCGGAGAGGGCTTTGGCAATCTCGACCATCTGCATCTTGCCAACCCCAAGAGTGTTAACGACCACCCTTGGATCAACATCCAACTGATACTTTGTCAATATATCGCGTGTATCCGCGTAGAGTTTATTCCAATTGATCAAGCCGTGTTCCACCGGTTCCTTGCCCAGGAAGACGTTTTCGCCAACAGTCCGGGTTGGGACCAGGGTCAATTCCTGGTAAACAATGGCAATGCCCTGCTCGACGGCTTCACGAATGGAACTTTGGCCCAGTTTCAATTCCTCACCGTTGTAGGTCACGCTGCCTTCATAGGTTCCATAGGGATAAACGCCTGAAAGAATTTTCACCAGGGTGGATTTGCCGGCGCCGTTCTCTCCACAGATGCCGTGAATTTCACCACGGCGGATCTGGAAAGAATCGTCATTCAATGCCACCACACCTGGAAACCGTTTGGTCACATGCTCGAAATCGAGAATAATATCATTATCCACTGCAAACTCCTTCGGATAAGGAATTCACCGAGAACGCATCTATCAGTTTCGATTCCCGGCCCCCCTTTTGTTCTTTGGTCTGGGGGGCCGGGGGCTAAGAAGAAAGATTATCGGTTAGGGTGTCAGCGTGGGAGGAAGTTGATCCGCAGGAACGCCGCGATAAACATTGTCGTAGGTCTGGAATCCGCTCTTCACGATCACGTCATAGACATTGGCTTTGGTGACCTCGACAACTGGCAGGAAGTTCGCCATGACAGTGCCCGTCTTGGTCTTATCGTTGGTTAAGGCGGCCAGCGTGTATGACGTTACGCCGGTGGGTGCCTGGCCATTGATGAGGGCTTCAATCATCTTCACGGCCTGCGGGGCCAGGAGGCGGGTATCCTTGAAGACGGTGACGGTCTGTTGGCCCTTGACGATGCTGTTGCAGCCATCGGCGGTGGCATCCTGTCCAGAGATCGGCACCTTGCCGGCCAATCCCTGGGCTGCCAGCGCCTGCAGTTCGCCCAAGGCGGTGCCATCGTTCGAGGCAACGACCGCGTCAATCTTGTTCTGTTGCGCGGTGAGGATGTTCTCCATCATGGTCTCGGCCTTGGCGGGATCCCAGTTTTCCACCCACTGGTCAGCCACGACCTTGACGACGCCTTTATCGATGTAGGGTTGGAGAACTTCCATCTGGCCCTGCCGCACCAGGACGGCATTATTATCGGTCGGGGAACCACCCGAGAGGACCATCTTGACGGGGTTGGCCGCGGTCCAGGTGGGATTGCCCGTGTCCAAGCCGAGGGCTTTAACGACGCCATCGGCTTCCGCCTTGCCAACCGCGACGTTATCGAAAGACAGGTAGGCGGAGATCTTGGAGGTCTTGATCAGGCGGTCATAGGAGATCACCTTCACGCCCGCCGCAACAGCCTTCTCGACCGGAGTGACCGCTGCATCGCCATCCTCGGCGATGACGATCAGGCCCTTGACACCCTGCGAGACCATGTTGTCGATCTGGTCACTCTGCAGCTTCACATCATGGTCGGCTTCCTGGACGATCACTTGGTAACCATCCTTCTGAAGCAGTTGGGTCATCTCGGCGGATTCAATGGGCCAGCGTTCGGTGGCGTAGTCGGAGAAGGAAAGACCCACTTTAATCTTGCTGCTGGTGGTAGACGCAGGCGCGGCTGTGCCGCCGCATCCAATCAAGCTGGTAATCAAGAAGACCAGCATTATTATGTACAAGATTTTGCGAGACATCATTCAGCTCCTTTGATATGCGGATAGATATTGAATAGAATGGGTTGGGATTGCTTGGATTGTTCAGGCTTCTATTTTCCTGGACCTCCTTTCTGGGCATCGTAGTGGCAAGAGTTGTACGAAATCCCGGCTACCAAATGGCAAGAGCGATGGAGTGGACCTTAGTCCCGGGCTGGTATATACGGAAGTCGCCACTCACGAGCAATCAAGCGAGCATGTAGAGCATCCCATCGTAGAAGCGCCACTCATCGGATGGTATTTTTTGCATCCCAAAGCGCCTGGACGAATGGTTTCCCTTTTTCTGGAGCGGCAGCCAGGGCGGCGACAACAGCCATGGCTACCATACCGGTCAAATAGTCGCTAGAAAACCCTTACCCACGAGAAGAACAATGCCCACCTATAAGGTATATAGCTATTGTACCCTAATAACTAGCCCTTCACAGCCCCAGCCGTCAGTCCGGAAACGATCTGCCGCTCCGCGAACAGGTAGAAAAGGATCGCAGGCAAGGCGGACAAAGTCACAAAGGCCGCCGTAAGAGCCATATCCGAACTGTATTGCCCCTGGAATTGCATGGTGCCGAGGGGCAGCGTCCAGAGAGAATCACGAGTTAGCAGAACCAGGGGTGTGAGTAGATCATTCCAGCTGACGATCATGGTCAAGGAACCCACCGCGGCCAAAGCCGGGCGCGCCAATGGTAGCAGGATGCGCCAATAAAAACCGAAAACGGAACAGCCGTCAATATAGGCTGCATCCTGCAACTCGAATGGCACCGACAGGAAAAAGCCTCGCAGGATCAACATGTTTCCGGATATTCCAAAGGCGGTCTGCACCAGGATGACAGCCAGGAGAGTATCAATAAGATGCATCTCCCGGACCACGAGGTAGACCGGCATGATGGCAACCGTGATCGGGAACATGAGCCCCAAGGTGAGGAAATTAAAGGCCATCTCCTTGCCTTTGAATTCCAAACGAGCAAAGACAAAGGCCGCCAGGCTACATACGATCAGCACGCCAGCTGTCGAACACAACATTACAACGAAACTGTTGCGCAGCAAGATCCAAAACGAAGCCGTGCCCAAGATCTGACCAAAGTTTTCCCATTGCGGGGGAATGGGCAGGGTGTAAGGATGCAAGAACATCTCGCCGCGTGTCTTGAGCGCCCCGAAGACCATGATCACGAGTGGGACCACGATGACAAGGGTAATAATGGTTAGAACGAGGTACTGGAAAAACCTGGGTAGCCTCTTCTTGAAAGCGTCGGCTTTACGATAATCAATGGCTGCCATGGATATAACTTTCTAAATGCCACTCAGGGGATCGGGCTGGCGGTTAAGCTGCTGGTAGGCGATAGAAAAGATCAGGCAGAACGCCAGCATGACCAGCGCCACGGCTGAGCCGTATCCTAGTTGTAAACGGATGAAAGCGTAGCGATACATATAGGTGGCCATCATTTCGCTGGCGTTGACCGGCCCGCCCCTGGTCATGATCCAGACCAGGTTGAATTGGGTGAGCGATCCCAAAATGGACAGGTAGGATGTGGTGCGGATGGTTGTACCAAGAAGGGGGACGGTCACATACCAGACCGACTGCCAGCGGTTGGCGCCATCGATCATGGCAGCCTCTTCAAGCTCCCTGGGAATATTTTGCAGGCCTGCCATGAACAAAAGCATGTGCAGGCCAAAGTATTTCCAGGTGAGCACAAGAAAAACGCAGAGCATGACCTGGTTCACATCCCCCAGGAAATTCTGGGGATGGACACCCGGAATAAGCACCAAGAGGGCATTAATAAAGCCGTTCTCCGGGTCTGGGCTGAACATGCTAATCCAGATGATGGCCGTGATGACTTCCGAGATCACGTAAGGCATGAAAAAGACCGACCGGAAAAACACCCGGCCGGGCAGGTCTCGCCCCACCATGATGGCCAGCACCAGGGCCAGGGGTAATTGGATGGCCAGTGAGAACACCACGATGATGATACAGTTCTCAATCCCTTTTACGAAAACCTGATCGGTCAGGATCTCCTTGAAATTATTCAACCCGACGAATTTGGTGGCAGGCCCCAGGCCGTTCCAATTGAACAGACTGTAATAACCCGACCGCAGAATGGGATAAATCAGAAAAAGGATAAAAAGCACAACGGCTGGCAGCAGGAATAACGCGATGGTCACATAATCCTGCGTCCGGCGAGCAGGGCGAGTCCGCAGAAATGGCATCGAGTCCTTCCTTCTGACCCGGGCTATATCCATAATATCTTCTTTTCCTCCTCGCAAAACTACCAAAACCACCCAAAATGAGCAGTAGCGGGGGGTTGGGCAATCCCGTACCCACCCCCCGCACCACCCAAAAATCTGATTTGCCTACTTTCCGAAGGTCTGCACGGCGGCGGCTTCGATCTCCTTGGCAACCTGGTCAGGAGTCTCGGTACCAGCATACAGTTTAGCAACCGCATCATTGATAGCGCTACCCATAGCGGAAGGCATATACTGGTCATAGTAAAGCTGGAAGTATTTCGCAGCCGTGAACGCCTTCTGGACAGCGACCATATTGGGATCGGTCAGGCCAGCATCCGCACCGACGATCGGCGGGATGCCTTCCCCGCCTGCGGCAATTTGTTTCGCCACATCCACGCTGGTCAGGAACTGGACGAAGTCAATCGCTTCCGGCGGGGCATTCTTACCGATGGCAAAACCGTTGCCACCGCCCATGACATCCGTGACATCGCCAGCACCACCCGCGACGGCCGGAAAGTTGAACAGGCCCAGATTGGCAACACCCTTCTTGTCAGCGGCCTGGCCGGCTTCAGAGCTGGGAGCCCATTGTCCGGTTATCTCCATGGCAGCCTTGTCGTTGCCAAAGATCCCTTCCATTTGATCATGCGTTTGGCCGAGGAAACCAGCCTCGAAGGGCTGCAGGTCGATCAATTGCTTGAGATCTGTGCCAGCCTGGACGAAGCAGGGATCATCAAAGGAGCCGCCCGTGCGGTTTGCGGCAGCCAGGAATTTGGCCTGTCCGCAGATGCGGGTGGCAAGATAGGACCAGATGTGCATACCGGTCCAGCTGTCTTTTTCGCCCAAGGAGATGGGGGTGATGCCGGCGGCTTTGAGGGCTTTGACATCCGTCAAGAAATCGTCCCAGGTGGTGGGAACGCTGGTGATGCCAGCCTTGGTGAAGAGATCCTTGTTGTACCAAACACCGACCATGCCCATGTCCCACGGTATACCGTAATTTTTACCGTTTTCGGCATAGACAGCCAACGCACCGGGCGCGAAGGTGTTGCGCCAGGCGCCGCCATTTGCATCAAGCTCGGGGGTGATATCCTGTAGCATACCAGCCGCGATCTGATCATTCATCACACCGCCGCCCCAGCTCTGGAAGATATCCGGGGGAGTACCGCCCTGCAGGACGGTGGCCAATTTGGTCTTGAAGGCCTCATTTTCCAAGATCGTAATATGGATGGTGACATTGGGATGCGCAGCCATGTATTGATTGGCCAAATTTTGCCAGAGCGTCTTACCGGGGTCCACGGTAGTAATGTGCCACCATTCGATCGTCACCGGTTTTGGAGCTGGGGTGTTGGTGGGCGCAGGAATGGCTGTTGCGGGCGGAAGAGTAGCGGGGGGTGTGGTTGGCTGCGGTGCTGCAGTGGGAGTAGCAGCAGGCCCGCAGGCCGTCAGCATGAACGCTGCGATCCACACCAAGCTGAACAGAGTGATTAATTTGCGAAGCATTAGATATTCTCCTTCCTTGGGTATGAAAAAATGGTTTTTACAATCGGGAAAATTTGAAGGGTCCGATTTTAATCTGTTTTTTATTCGTAATCACCTCCTCTATTACGGTTATCGGTGGACGAAATGAAAGCGGATCATGGTCAATCATCAAGGTCGTGGAGGCTGGCATGAATCGCGCACGACCAGCTCGGTGGGCAGTTCGATCCTTTCGGCATCTTTTTCGGGATGCTTGAGCAAATCGAGTAACTTCTGAGCAGCGACGCGTCCCATTTTCTCCAATGGCTGGTTCACCGTAGTCAGAGCAGGGCGGACCAACGACGCCTGGGGGATATCATCGAAACCAATGACCGAAACATCACCGGGAACGCGCAGCCCACGGTTGCGGACGGCGTCCATGACACCCATCGCCATGACGTCATTGGATGCAAATATCGCCGTCGGAGGTACGGGCAGGTCAAGCATTGCAGATGCACCCGCGTAACCATCCGGTTGGGAAAAAGTCCCTTCATAAATCAACTCGGACGCATCCGAAAAATGATAAGTTTGTAAAGCGGACCGATAACCTTCCAGGCGATCCACCGCGCAGCCAAGATCCATGGAGCCGGTGATAAAGCCAATCCGTTTATGCCCAAGCTTAATGAGATATTCCGTCGCATGGTAAGCCCCCTGCCAGTTGGTCGCACCCACCGCCGGACAGTCCTGGCCGGTTCCCTGATGATCGATGAGAACAAAGGGAAAGTTCTGCTGGGTCAATGTACCGATAAAATCCCCTGGGCTGCGGGGTAAAACCAGCAACAGACCGTCGACCATCCCTTTCGCAAGGTTGGCAACATAATTGGCTTCCTTGTTTGCCATACGATGAGTCGTGTAGAGAATCAGATCCAGATCGGTCAGGCTGAGTTCGGCGTCAATTCCTCGAATAATCTCCCCGATGTAGCCAGTACCCAGATCTGGGACAAGCACTCCAATGATGTTCGATTTACCCCCAGCCAAGCTGCGCGCCTGCCGATTGGCGACATAACCCAGCTGCTGCATGGCTTTTAATACACGCTTACGGGTTTCCGGTTTGACATGGACGTCGTTGTTCATCACCCGCGAAACCGTGCCAAACGAGACCCCTGCTTCAGCAGCGACATCAATGATTGTAATTTTAGAGGCGCTCTTTTTGTCCATGATGTTGTAAGCGCTTACACAATTTCATTTTTTTATATGCCCTCCGATTCCAAATATAACCCGTATCCTGTGATTATTGGAATTAAAAAGACATAACTTAGCCTATAATTATGGCTAGCATCGCACAAATGACGGTATTATAATAACCAATAAAGGGGAGAAAAGACCATTAAAATTGGAAGCGTTTACATGAAAATAATAGCATTTTATAAGATCAGAGTCAATACCCTAAATTCGAACAACAAAAATAGGATAAAAAAAGGAGCCATCCCGTTCTAATACTGCTAAATGCACTCTCTCGCAGCATATCTTGACAAGGACAATTCGGTGTGGGAACAGATACACACCAGAAAGGTAACTGACCCAATGATGAGTAAACGAAGTGAATCTCTAGAGTCGAGGCTGCAAAAGGCCTTTCCAGCATCTGACGGGATCCCGCCCGAATTTCATCTGGACACGACCGCCTATGAACGGCAGTACCTGGTGAATGGAGAAATCCGCACTTGGGAAGGACCCTTGGCCGAAGTCAGCTCTCCAATCTGCACGAACCACGACGGGACGCTAGCGCGCGCGGTGATCGGTCACGTGCCGTCCATGGATCAATCCGCTGCTATGGCTGGCCTGGAGGCAGCTGTCAAAGCCTGGGATAATGGTCGAGGGGAATGGCCGACGAGCAGCGTTGCGAAGCGCATCGCCAGTGTGGAAAAGTTTATGACCCGCATGCTCAAGACTCGCGAGGAAGTGGTCAAACTGATGATGTGGGAGATCGGCAAGAGCCTGGACGACAGCCGCAAGGAATTCGACCGGACCGTTGAGTATATTCGCCGGACCATCGAGTCACTGAAAGAAGTGGATCGGACCAACTCGCGCTTCAGCCTGGACGGCGGTGTCATAGCGCAGGTGCGGCGGTCCCCTTTGGGGGTTTGCCTGTCGATGGGCCCATTCAACTACCCGCTGAACGAGACTTATACGACGCTGATCCCGGCGCTCATCATGGGCAATACGGTGGTGGTCAAACCGCCCAGATTTGGTGTTTTACTGCACCAGCCCCTGCTGCAAGCCTTTGCGGAGAGCTTTCCGCCAGGTGTGGTTAATTTCATTTATGGAGAGGGATCCAAGATCGTCACTCCAATCATAGAAAGCGGGCAGATCGACGTGTTGGCCTTCATCGGTTCAAGCCGGGTTGCCGATACCCTCAAGCGCGAGCATCCTCGACCGCACCGTCTTCGGTCCATCCTGGGGCTGGACGCCAAGAATCCTGCCTTGATCATGCCGGATGCAGACCTGGAGGCGGCCGTCAAGGAGTGCCTCACGGGCACGCTCAGTTTCAACGGCCAGCGCTGCACTGCGCTCAAGATCCTGTTCGTGCACGAATCAATCACGGAACATTTCCTGGAGAAGTTTTGTACGGCCGTGAACGCCCTGCCGATTGGTATGCCCTGGCAGAAGGATGTGAAGATCACCCCACTACCCGAGTTCGACAAGACTGGCAAAATGAAATCCTACGTGGATGACGCAGTCGCTAAAGGCGCAGAAGTGGTCAATCCTGGCGGAGGCGCTGCGTGCCAGACCCTATACTCCCCAGCGGTTGTCTACCCGGTGAACCCTGCCGCCGAACTTTATGCCAAAGAACAATTCGGCCCTGTCATACCCGTGTGCAGCTATCGAGACGAGCAGGAGTTCCTGGACTTCGTCACTAGTTCGAATTACGGGCAGCAGGTCAGTCTCTTCGGGAGAGACACAATCAGAACCGCCAGGTTGATCGACAGCCTAGTAAACCAGGTTTGCCGCGTCAACCTCAACTGCCAGTGCCAGCGCGGGCCGGATACACTTCCCTTCACCGGTCGCAAGGATTCGGCAGAGGCAACCCTCTCCATCAGCGATGCCTTGCGCTGCTTCTCGATCCGATCGTTGGTTGCGGCACAATCGACTGCCGACAGCCGTGAGTTGATCCAAACCATCGTAGCCGGCCGTTATTCCAACTTTCTGAATACCGATTTCATCCTTTAAGCAACCCCTGATAGCCTGCTGCCTCTAAATCGGCGCGGCTGGCCAGACTGTCGCAGGCGAGCGTAACAAATTTCAGGCGGGCAATCAGGTATGGGAGCTAAATGGATTAACCTTCGTTCTATTTGTTTAACCAGGGAAATCTTTTGAAATGGCTTGGACTGCCTCATTTTCAGCGGCAGGCAAAAACGCCACCTGACCAGGCGAGAAGAAGAGGATCAGGCTAACGACTGCATAGCCCAATGAACCGATGATCCCGACCGGCAACGGCCCCAACAGCGGGTTCGGATTGCCGGTCACCATCAAGGCAGCTAACCCCGCGATCCCGTTGATTGCGGCATGCCCGATCACCGCCGGCCAAATGCTGCCAGCCCGTAAGGTGATCCAGGCCAGAAACACACCCAGGATGAAGGTGATCCAGATGAACAGTAACGGGCCAAGCCAGGGATATCCCGGGTACTTGAAACCATATTCGTAGCCCATAAAGATCACCGGCCAGTGCCACACCCCCCAGATCGCTCCCATTAGAAGCAGGGCTTTCCTCCACCCGAGTGGTAGAAGCTTGGGTAGGAGATAAGCGCGCCAGCCAAACTCCTCACCCAGGGTGGCCAGGCTATTTACGATTGGAGAGATCAATATCCCCGCCACCGTCTCAATCGCCACCACCACCCACGGTGAAAAGCGGGCGAGGACGGGCGACCTTTGAAGGCTCTGGCGGAGAAGCGTCAGGCTGGAATCAAAATAACGCGGGAACAACAGAAAGAAGACAACTGCACCTGCAATCGTCATCAGCCCAGGCAGCACCCAACCCATCAGCCAGTATGGCCAGCCTCTCCGGAAATGGGGACGCAAGCCCAGGTTTTTCCAACCCTCGCGGCTGATTAGACGCGTCAAAATATGCGCGATGGCTGGAGCCCACATATAGGGGACGGCCATCAAAACCAGAGCCAGGGGTAACCCCGGCACGATCTGACGGCTTTTCGCTATTCCGCCGGTAAGGTAAATGACTAAACCGGTCAGCCAGGCGATACCAAAGGCTAGACCAAGAAAGAGGGCAACTCTGCGCGTGTCAACTTTTGTTTCCATTTTTCCTTCGGAATTCAATCGGTGGATCTATAATGACTTCACCCCTTTCACCAGGAAACCCAAACGGACGCCTGGCTTCAAGGAGCAGGGAATAAAACATGAAAGTTCTGTATATGGATTTGCTGGCTGGTGAAGTTGCACGACCCTTCCAGACCGTAAAAAAAGGAAGGAGAGGCTGCGCTCAAAGATAACCCGTTGGAGCACTTCATCCAGGCACATTTCGATGATCGTACCCTCCCCCCGCAATCCTTCTCCGAAGATTGGTGGGGGTTGGTCGCAACCTATCCTATAGTCGTAAAAGTGGCAGAAAAACCAAGTGAATTACACTGGGGAGGCTGCTCTGAGCTGGTGCAGAACTCAATTCACCGCTCAGAATCGTTAAGAAAACCACCAGTAAGACCACAATGATGATTATGGTCACGATCTGGACGGTCCAAGAAAGGCGACGAGGCTCTTGCTCCAAGACATGTGCTGGCGCCCATTCAGCTACACGCGACCAGGTTGGAATAAGACGTTCAAGGTAAAAATCAAGGCTGTAAGGGGATCGCCCCAGGACATAGTCGACGATAATCAGGGCAACGAATACCAGGATGTAAATCAATCCGGCTCCAACATCAGTCGCCCCGGGCGTGTAAGGACCACCGAAGCCCTCCGGTATCGACCAGATCAACAGCGCAAACAGCCCACCCAGGAGATAGGTCCACTTTCGAAGTACGCCAAACAACAGTCCAGCCGCGAGGGCAGTCTCGATCAGCCGGGTCATCCAGGCGAACAGGGTTGGATCCGGAGTGATGAGTTTGACCCACAAATTGAACCAGGGAAGCAGCCATTGCGGCTGGCCAGTGACGATACCCGTTATATAACTCAGGTAATTATCCAAAAAAGCAGGCTGCCATTTAAAATACGCATCAATCGCCCAGACCAATCCGAAAACCGTGCGTACCGCTCCTGCAGCAGTAACCGCTAACATGGAGTGATCGCTGGAATCAATCCGCTTTGCATTCAAGGTAATACCTCCTGTTGGTATTCAAATGGTCGTATTGAACTCAAGAACTTTCCTCGATGAAAAATGCCTCCGCCATAAACCATCCGCCAAAAACTACAGCGTGCGGCCTTTTTTGTATGGCTTTTGGATATCTCTGGTAATTTTTCGATTCATTATAGCATATTCATTTCCCGGGTCATGATGGACAGACTTGCTTCTTTCCCCATGGAAAGCTTCGAGCCGCTCTGAATGATCACATAAAAAGATCGTGCATTCAGATCCATGATATCCGTAACTAGACCGGCAGGAACCAGCCAGCAAAAAAACTTGCCAGGTTCATGGCCAGACTCAGTATCAGCGCATCCTGCCATCGGAGCCGATTATTAGGGACCACGTAGAGGAGCATGGCTTCGATCCCCACGATCGCGAGCTCAGCAGCCAACAAGGCAGCCAGGTAATGAACGAAAAGGGTTTCCAGAACAAGCCACAGGAGGGGTTGAGTGAAAAGATTCGCAAAGAGGCATGTTACCAGAATAGGCCTGAGCGGCTTTTTATACCGGAAGGCGTACCCAGCGCAGACCAGACCCTCGATGAGGATCGTGATCAGGAGGGTCGCGATCATTTCCTCACTTTCTTGGACCGCACGAGCAAGACGATGGCTACGACAACCAGCGCGATAACGATCAGACAGCAGAGACAGAGCAGGATATAAGTCCAGGGCGAGAATAGATTCAGTGAGATCTGCGGTTCAACCAGAAGATCAACCTGTCGAATCGTGACCTTGTAAACGGATTGAAATTGTGCTGTCTTAAAAATGTTGCTCTGGCGCGCCTTTCCATCTGAAAATTGGATTAGGAGTCGGTGATAATCGCTGAAACCGTATGCCAGCGCATGACAGGTGGTCGTCCCGCAGGTAAATCGCTGGGGACCACCCACCACCAGCGGCTTCGCATCCTGGCAGTCCGACCGATCACATTCGAACAAGGTTCCCGAAACGATGGTGACCGCCTGCCCCGGAAAGCTCTGCATGAATTGAAAATCCATGGTGGGCTTAGGCCCCGTGTCTGCGGCAACACTTCGCGGGGGCATGAACACGATGATGACCAAGAGCAGGACCAGGGTTAATCGACCTTTGGTGAACATAGCTTCGCCCTCCATCGATAACGGAAGGGCGGTCATTCAAGCCGCCCATCTGAATTCCCTCATGGCCTCATTTTACACTGACCGTCAGGGAGTAGGCCAGCATCTGGCCTGCATTCGGGACAACCTCAATAATGTAATCCTGATCGGCTGGCAAGCTGCCGGTCCAGCTGGTGGCCTGGGCGGTCTCTTTCAGCAGCAGTTGGCCGTAGGCCAGCCCAAAGACATCCAGGGAGGCAGAGCTGGCCGGTGCTGTGAGTGTCAGGGTCATGGTCTGTCCGGATTTACAGTAGATGGCGTAGGAGACGACATACCCATTCACCGTAGATCCGCTGACGGTAGCCGCGGTGGACCCCGAAGTGAAATTGATCCGACTGGCGATTTTTATGGTCAGACTATAAGTTTCCACATTCGCTCCCCCGATGACCTGGATGGTGTAATCCTCCGTCCTGGGTAAAAGCCACTGCCAGGAATTATATTTCTTCGAAGGATCAAGGAGTACGGTTCCATCAGCTTCAGAGACTGCCAGGATCGCATCCTGGTTGGTCGAACCGAGCAGGAGAATCATAGGCTGGTTCGCCTGTGCACCTAGGACATACTTGACCACCTGACCAGGCTGCACAGTCCCCTGCTCCACTGCGGCGGTCGTCCCGGTTGTGAAGAGCACGCGCGTGGGGGATGGAACCGTTGCCGTCGGGATTACAGCGGTCGCTTTAGGTATCACCGCGGTCGGTGTATTTTGCGCCGTTGGCAGAGGAGTGGGGGTCGGCACCGGTCCAGGAGTAACAATAGCCATGGGAAGGTTGCAGCCAGCCAGCAAAAATGTCAAAATGAACAACCCCACAATTAGAATGATGAATCTCGAGCATGGATAAGCTGCCTTCATCGGGTATTTTCTCCTAACCGGTCTGGATTTTGATGTGGATTATATCTTCAGGTTGGCGGTTAAACAATGAAGATGCCACTAGCGAAAAAAGGTTCCAGAGAGTGGGACGGGAAAGGATATATCCACTTCCAATTCAGGTTCCTGGCTTCTGCTGGTGGTAAATATTTACCATTCCTTAACCGACCGTTTTACTGGCCTTAATACAGGTCCGTTAGAATGGCAGAGATGAAAACAACCATCTCCATTTATCGTCTCGGCAAAAATCTTACGCTGGATCTACGATTAAGGACTACTAAAATATCCATCGCCAAGTTGTTAATACCCCTCCCGGTTGTTTGGCACACCCGACTATATCGGTCATAACGTCCGTGGAGATAAACCCAAGTCGAAAGCTGTTTTTGCATGTTTAAGTTGATTATGAAAGAGTTACTTGTTGTTAATTGGCTACACGAAGTTTAGGTTGGCTGGCCATACTGGTCCAAATAGCGTCTCCGCAGTTTAGCAACCTGGTCGGCAGGGATCTCATCCGGCCGGCCCATTTGAAGGGCGATCCAGACCGTCCGGGCGGCATCCTCGACCATTACCGCCGCTTTGACCGCGGCTTCGGCAGATGAACCCACGGTGAACACCCCGTGATTTTTTAATAACACCGCCGGGGAATTGCCAATCGATTTAACGACCTCCTGTCCGATCTGCTCGCCACCGATCAACGCAAAACCACCACATGGGATCGGCCCGCCAAATTCATCAGCGATGGCGGTCAGATAGACCGGGATAGGCCTCCCCAAAGCAGCGAAGGCGGTGGCATACGGAGAATGGGTGTGCACGATCCCGCTAACATCCGGACGATGGCGGTAAATATAGAGATGGCTGGCGGTGTCCGATGACGGTTTAAGATCCCCTTCAATGGTCTTGCCTTCCATGTCCAGGATGACCAGATGTTCCGGCCGTAAATCCTCATAGCGCACGCCGGTCGGTTTGATCACCACATAGCCGGTTTCGAGATCCCGTCCGCTGACATTCCCCCCCGTCCATGTGACCAAACCATTTTTGGGCAGTTCCAGGTGTAGCTTCCAAATCTGCTCGCGCATCGCGTCTAGCACAGAACCACCTCCCTTACCGGCTTTCATCAGCCAGAGTTTCTTTTTTAAGCTGCTTAAGGCGCTTCATCACATCGTTGGCGCCTCGGCCGAAATAGTCATGCAGCGTGAGGTAATCGGCGTAAAGCCTTTCATAGACCCTTTGATGGGACGGTACCGGTTTGAAGGTTTCCTTTTTCAATCTGGCCATCCGCCTGGCTGCCTCGAAAATCGAATCGTAGCCGCCCGCGGCGTGACCAGCCGCCACAGCCCCAAACATCGCGGATCCCAGTGCTGGAGTTTGTTTGGAGGCCGTCACCTTTAGCTCCAGTCCGGTCACGTCAGCGTATATCTGCATGAGCAATTTATTCTTCTCGGGCAGGCCGCCACAGGTGACGAGCTCATTAACGGGAACGCCATGCTCGACAAACGCTTCAATGATCACCCGGGTGCCATAAGCGGTTGCTTCGATCAGGGTCCGATAGATCTCAGGCGCCTGGGTTGCCAAATTCGCCCCGAGCAGCAGGCCGGTCAGATCGACATCGACCAATACAGACCGGTTGCCGTTCCACCAGTCGAGGGCGAGCAGACCGGATTCTCCTGGTTTCAGGCGCGCAGCCTCCTTTTCAAGGAATGCATGCAGGTCCAGCTTGCTCTGGCGGGCCTCCCGGTGATACTCCGGTGGAACCGCGTTCTCCACGAACCAGGCAAAGATATCCCCAACTCCCGACTGCCCGGCTTCGAAGCCGAACAGCCCGGGAATGATGCCATCTTCGACATATCCGCAGATGCCCGGAACGAGCCGCTCCTCCGTTCCCAGCACCATGTGGCAGATGCTTGTCCCCATGATCGCCACCATCCGGCCAGGCTCCGTGACCGTCGCGGCCGGCACTGAAACATGCGCATCGACATTCGCAATGGCCACCGCGGTTCCCGGTTTCAGGCCGGTCCACTTGGCAGCCTGCGGAGAAAGACCGCCAGCCCGATCCCCAATCGGCGAAATCCTCCGCATCAGCTTCTCATCGACGACATGTTCAAGCCGCGCGTCGAGCGCCGCGAAGTATTCCGGACGAGGAAAACCCTCGCGCTTTGACCACATGGCCTTGTACCCGGCCGTACAGGAATTGCGCGTCTCAACCCCCGTCAACTGCCAAACAACCCAGTCAGCAGCTTCGATGAGGCGATCGGCTGCCTGGTAGATCTCCGGGGCTTCGTCCAGGATTTGCAGGGTCTTGGAAAAGAACCACTCCGAGGAAATCTTGCCGCCATAACGGTCCAGCCAGGCTTCCCCCATCCGACGGGCGGTCGCGTTGATCTGGTCGGCTTCTGGCTGGGCAGCGTGATGTTTCCACAACTTGACCCAAGCGTGGGGATTGCGGCGATACTCAGGCAATTCGCACAAAGGAGATCCATCCGCCAGGACGGGAAGCATGGTGCAGGCGGTGAAATCGATGCCGATACCGATCACATCCGTGGGACCGATGCCGGATTGGCGCATCACGGCAGGGATGGTACGCTTCAACGTGCGGATGTAATCCTCAGGGTCCTGCAGTGCCCAGTCTGGTTCCAGGCGGACCGGCTTCCCCTCCACCGGCAGTACCTGATCGATGACCCCGTGCGAGTACGGATATACGGCGGTGGCTACCTCCCTTCCATCCGCCACATCGACGAGCACCGCTCGCCCGGATTCTGTGCCGTAATCCACTCCGATGGCATATCGATGCACACTCATCCTAACCTCCTTCAGGGGACGACCATCACCTTGATCCCCACACGCTTTGCAGCCAGCTCAAAAGCTTCCCCGGTTTGTTCGAGTGGAAAATGATGTGTCACCAGTGAACGGACATCGACCAGCCCGTGCTCGACCAGCGCGATGGCGCGAGGATAGGCAAATTTCATCCGCCTGGAGAGTTTGATGGTAAGACCCTTCCTGCGGGCGATGGAGGCCGGTAGGACCGTCCGGTCGTCTTTGGGGATCCCGATCAGGACCACTTGCCCACCGGGTTTGACCGCCTGCAGGGTATCCGCCACCGAATCGTCCTCCCCAGCGCATTCGAACCCCACGTCTACTTCTTGAGCCGGCTTCCAATCCCTGGCGCCGAAGGTATGGGCAGCCTCAAGTCGATGAGCCAACGGTTCGGCGACAAAAACATCCGCGGCTCCAGCAAAATGTGCCAATTGGAGCACTAATAAGCCGATAGGCCTACAACCGAATATGCCTACACGCATACCAAAGCGCAGCTTGCCCAGATCCACCGCATGCAGGGCTACACCCAGCGGCTCTAGCATGGCCGCCTCATCGTCGCTCAGGACATCGGGCAAGGGGATCAAGCAACGCCGCAGCCAAGCCATAAATTCATGCAAAGCACCATCCTCCTGGCCATGCCCCGCAAAGCGCAATGCCAGACAAAGGTTCGGATTTCCTTCCTGATACGGTGAGCACTGCCCACACGGAACCGCTGGATCGGCCACCATACGCTTCCCTATTTCCAGGATCCCGGTGAATTCATGCCCTAAAACGAGCGGCCGGCTCAGACGAGCATCGCCAATCCCGGCCGTCTGATACCAGAGCAGGTCTGAGCCGCACACACCGACCACCTTCACCTGGACCAGAGCTTCATCTGAAGCCGACGTGGGAGACTCCTCTTCATGCAGTCGGAATTCGCCGTTGGCGTGCAGGCGGGTGACTTTCATAGGATTTCCAGAATCGCCGGGCGCTCCCAGACGTGCCCATCCACCTTCACGGAGATGGTCGGCCAGCCCGGTATGGCGGTCAGGATTTTATTGGAGTCCTTACCGACCAGGATCGTGTCCTCAGACTTCACGCCGGAAATGGAGGGATTCCATGCAAAAACCTGGCCCACGGCCACCTTTTCGGTCGAGTCCGGCGTGGCCAGGTACTCACGCGGTTCATAGCCAGCAGGCCCGCCCTGATGATGCAGCCGCCATTCGTCCGCAAAACCCTTCCTGGCGTAGGCCTCGATCCCGCATTGCAGGATTTCGCGCAGCTCCCGGCCAGGGCGGGTGGCGGCGATCATGACCGCATCCACCTCGGCAGCCGCTTCAGCCTTTCTTCGAATTTCATCCGGCACTCGTCCGAAATGGACAAGCCGGGTGACCGAACCGATCAAACCCTGGCGCCTTCCGCATAAGACCAACATGGCATAGCGCTCAAGCTTGCGTGCGGTCGGCAGTGGATGGCGGAAACGGAAGACCCGTTCATCGGTTGCAATCAGGTTGACAGTCACCTGCACGCCCAGCCGCACAGTTTCGCTCTCCAGCAGGGCGGCAATCTCATATTCGCTTTGCCCCGGCCGGACGGAGCGGATCGCCGCATCCATCGCCTGAGCGCATAATCGTCCAAGTGACCGGAAGCGCTGGTCCTCCTCGGGCGTCAGCTCGGCGCGGAGTCGTGCGATTTCGCTGGAAAGATCCACGGCTCCGGGGAAGAAACCATCCGCTCCCAACTTCATACCCTGGGTGAATTTGGCAACAGCGCCGGGACTTTCAAACCAGGGATTACTGCGAAACTGCCATCCCTGTGGAAGGAGGTTCTCCTCTTTCTCCAGACGAACCGCCTCGATATTGTTCGTAAAGAGGTATTGGCCCTCAGCAGTAATGACCAAGACCGCCTCTGCATCAGTCCGGGCTGTGTTCACGTATCCCGCAGCCCCAGCGGTTGCCCAGGCAAAACTATCCACGCGCTGTAAAAGGATGGCATCCAGACCCCGCGCAGATGCCAGGGCCCGCAGGCGTTTCAGCTTATCAGAAAGTTCATCCATCAGACAGCCATCCTTATCCACCGGTCAGCGCAGCTCCGTCAAGAGGTAGTACATCTCGTTCCAGCGTAGTTTTTGAGTCCAATCCTGCAAGCGGGTGTCCTGATCGATCACCAGGAACTCGATGCCGGCCATCCCGGCGAAATCTTCCAGGTGCTTCCGGGTAACGGTCTGGCTGAATCCGGTATGATGCGCACCGCCGGCCAGAATCCAGGCCGCTGCAGCAGTCTTTAGGTCCGGCCGGGGTATCCAGACCGCACTAGCCACCGGCAGCTTCGAGAGAGGGCGATCCGGAGGGACAACCTCCACTTCATTGACCACCATACGGAAATGATTTCCCATATCGAGCAGCGTCGCATTGACCGCCGGACCGCGCCGGACATTAAACACCAGACGCGGAGGATCGGACTTCCCGCCTATGGAAAGAGGGTGGATCTCCAGGGACGGTTTGCGCCCAGCAAGCGATTCGCAGACTTCAAGCATATGCGCGCCTAGGACTTTGGGCGCGGCTGGGTTCAGGTCATAAGTGTAATCTTCCATAAAGGAGGTGCCACCCTTTAATCCGCGGCCCATCACCTTCATCGCCCGCACCAGGGCGGCGGTCTTCCAGTCTCCCTCCGCACCAAACCCATATCCTTCCGCCATCAGCCGTTGAACTGCCAGGCCTGGCAGCTGAACCAGGCCATAGAGATCCTCAAATGTAGTTGTAAAGGCCTTGAAATCACCCTGCTCGAGGAAGGCCCTCAAGCCCAGTTCGATGCGCCCCGCCTCGCGCAGAGCCTGATGCTCGTCGCCTCCAGGCCTGAGCGCCTTCACGACCGTGTAGCGCTGCTCGTATTCAGAAACCAGCTTGTCCACCTCGTCGTCCGGGACAGATTTTACCGAGGTGGCGAGGTCGCCCAGTCCGTATCCATACACCGAGAAACCCAGGCGAATTTGGGCTTCCACCTTGTCCCCTTCGGTGACAGCCACATCCCGCATGTTGTCACCGAAGCGGGCGATACGGGCTCCCTGCAGGTCATGCCAGGCACAGGCCGCACGCATCCAGGTCGCCAGTTCCTCCAGAACATCGTCATCCTGCCAAAAGCCCACCACCACCTTCCGGTTCAACCTCATCCGGCTGGCGATGAAGCCAAATTCCCGGTCCCCATGGGCAGATTGATTAAGGTTCATGAAGTCCATATCGATGTTCGACCAGGGCAGGTCCCGGTTGAACTGGGTGTGCAGGTGTAAAAACGGTTTGCGTAACGCTTTTAATCCTGCAATCCACATCTTCGCCGGAGAGAAGGTATGCATCCAGGTGATCAGCCCGATGCAGCCCTTGCTGTTATTGGCTTCGGTGCAGATTTCGTAAATAGCCTCGGGGGTTGTCACAACCGGTTTGAACACAACCTTGACCGGCAGCTTGCCAGAACGGCTCAGGCCGTTTGCAATCTTTCGAGAATCTTCCGCCACCTTCTTAAGAGTCTTATCACCATATAAATGCTGACTGCCGGTGACAAACCAAACTTCTAGATCGTGAAAATCGAGCATAGACCGCCTCCTTAATCTTAAGTGGATCCCTGGACCATCAGTTCATCTCGTAATAGTGCCGAGCGATAATTTGCTCCTGGTACTCGGGAGCCAGTTCGCAGAAATATCCGCTCCACCCCCAAACCCGCACGATCAAATTCTTATGCATCTCAGGGTGTGCGCGCGCATCCAGCAAGGTTGCCAGACTCAGGCTGTTGAGCTGGAGCTGCTGGCAGCCGAGCTGGGCAAAGGTGCGTACCAGCATGGCCACCTTCCGGATGGATTCAGGGTCGCGGAAGACCGTATCCGAAAGCTCCATGGTGATCGGGCCCCCATTACAGACCCGGCGATAATCGATCTTTGCGAATGATTGCAGCACGCTGATCGGACCGCGCACGCGAACTCCAGGCGACGGAGCGAGGTTGGCGCTGAACGCCTCGCCGCGCAACCGGCCATCGGCCGTCGCACCCACGACCGGCTCTCGCATCCCCTCATGTCCGGTCGCCAGCCAGAGGTAATACATTGCCGAACCGGTCCCGGGGCGTAAAATCCCGCCATGGGGTGTCCGTCCATATTGTTCGCAGGCCGAGGCGAAATCATCGAACAAGCGCACCAGACAGTCGTCCGCGCGAGGGTCGTTCCTGCCTACTTTCGGGCCAGCCTCCTTGAGTTTTTGAAGCAGGGACTCGTAACCGTTAAAATCGGCATCCAGTCCGGCGAGCAGATCCTCCCCTCGGACGCTGCCTTCCTCAAACACGAATTGTCGCACAGCAGCCAGAGCATCAGCGGCATTGGCCGCGCAGGCCCCGTGAATCCCCAGGTTCACGTACTTGAGCCCCCTGGAAAGGTCATGGCCTTCTTCGAGGCAATCATGCATAAAAATCGAATAATAAGGTGCCGGGGGGAGAAGCAGGCTCGAGTAATCGTCAGCCAGTCGCCCAACCTGTTCGCGGATATTGGTTTCCACATGCTCAAGGATTCCGTTGAAATCCGTTTGCTCAGGCAGGCCGGTGTGGATGGCCTGATCGACCGCCGCCGGAAATGAAACCGCCCCGCAGTTGACGACCTCCATGCCGCGGCCCGGGATCAGGAATTCCCAACACGCCGCCACGGCGTAGTCACGCGCATCTTCAAGATCGTAACCATGGGCCAGAAGGCCGGGAATGACGATGTCATCGTTGCTGTACTGGGGAAAGCCCAACCCCTCCCGGGTCAACTCGACGGCCAGGCACAAGAGGTCCAGATCTGTTTTCGCCGATATGCGCAGATTGATCTTCGGGTCGATCACGGCAAGATCGCGCGAGACGCGCAGGACCATGCGCGTGAGCTCATTCACGGCCGACGAGCCATCCCGCCTGACTCCTCCGAGGGTCAGCGATTGGCCATTATCCCCCTGCTGGACGCCCGGATACAGGTCGCTGTCCTTGTTGAGCGACAGGAAGAACTCGGCGAGCAATTCCTCCGCCTCGGGTATGCCAAGACGTCCCGCTTCGAGGTCGGATTCCAGGAAGGGCCACATATACTGATCGAAGCGCCCCAGACCGACGTGATAGTTTCCACCCAGCCACACCACTGCCTGGCAAATACGCAGGGACTGCAATGCCTCGTGGAAAGATCGGGGCCGATCCGCCAGCACATGCTCCAATAGGCAGGCGAGGTCGTCTCGTCCGAGATCGTGAGCCCGTCTGGCATAGCGGGCGGCCAGATCCAGCACAGCATCGATGGTTTCAATGGCACAATCCAGAAACTCCTCAACCACCGGATCGGCCGCCAGTCTTCGACGAGTATCCTGCGCGACCTGCCTCCGGCCCCGCAGACCCTGTAAGAGTAAAAGATCCCAGTCTGCGCAGATATTGCTCACCGGACCGAGTTCATGCAATGTCCGACCTTCTGTCAGCCGGGCCCAATCCTGCGGGGCGAAGATCGGTGGAACACCAGGCAGGGTGCGGGTATAGACGATCTTCTCATCGGGGTCGATCACCACCGTTTCGGACTCGCACTGGCGGTGCACCAGACGAGCCGCCCGGCGTGGCCATGATAGATGCTCAGCCTCACATTCCTCCAGGACATCGATAGGTGCCGCCTGCCGGAAGGGTCGAAATGCACCTTCACGGATTTTTGATTTCAGACGGCTTATTCTTTCGTTCATGCTACTCGAATCTCGATACCCAGCTGTTTAAAAATGCGAATTTGGTATTCACCGGCTGCGCCTCGTCGTAATCTGGATTAAATTTCCTGCCGATCGATCGATACTTCGAACCGGCTGCGCGGTTGTATGGCAGGAGATCGACACGCACCAAACCGGGCAACCCGTTCACAGTCTGCGCGATATCGGTTAGGTTTTTATCGGTATCAGTCACCCCTGGTACCAGAGGCACACGGATGACAAATGGCTTGCCCGAAGCGCTCATCCTCTGCAGGTTGTTCAAGATTAGATCGTTATCGCATCCGGTGCACTGGCGATGCATCCGTCGATCGATCAATTTGAGGTCAAAAAAAATCAGATCGGACCTGTCGATAAGGCTGAGGAAATCCTTTTCCGGAGCGTATCCCGAGGTGTCCAGTACGATATGGATGTCATCCAGCAAATCGATCACTTCGGCCACAAAATCCGTTTGAAGAAGGGGCTCTCCGCCCGAAAAGGTGACGCCGCCTTCGTTATTCCGAAGAATCTCCGCCTGCTGGTTCAAATACTCGGCCAATTCACCGGAGGTATAAACGGTTCCGGCGATTCGTTCTCCGACAGGGCTTCGAATCACCTGCGGCTCGATCGATTGTCCCTCCGGGTTATGGCACCATACGCAGGAGAGAGGGCATCCTTTCAAGAACACACTGGTGCGGATGCCGGGTCCATCGTGCACCGAGAACTCCCTTATGTCAAACACAATTCCAGAATACATCGCGAAATCAGAGAACCACTCACACGATCAACCGACCGTCATTGAGGACCTATCCTGCCAAGGTTTCCTCAGTCAATGCTTTCTGCGCCCATTGCAGGGTGGGTTCCAGCTTCCGATCCCAGCCATCATCCATTAAGGCAGCGAGCAGGCACTTCAACTCTCCTGTCCATTTTCTTCGTAACCGGGTTGGTTCTGGATCAAATCGATAAAGGCCAGCATATTCTCCAGCGGAACATCGCCTTCCACATCATGTGCCGGAGCAAAGATGTAGCTGCCCGACGCCCCCAGCTCGAGAAGCTTGAGGGTCTCGGCGCGAACGTCGGCCACGGTCCCAAATGGCAGGGTGCGCTGGGTGGATAGGCCGCCATGAAACGTTAGCTGGCCTCGATAACGCTGCAAAAGGGCAGTAGTGTCCATCACCTCAGGCTGAAATGGATTGAAACAATTAAGCCCTATTCCGATCAGGTCCTCGAACAGTTCATCCACGTCCCCACAGGAGTGGATAAAGACATATTTCCCGGCCTGATGGACAACCCCATACATTCTCTCGAGGACGGGATAAATGAATTGGCGCCACAGCTTGGGCCCCATTTGCAAGCCGCGCTGCTGGCCCCAGTCATCCCCGAAGTAAACCGCATCGATATCGTATTTCAAGGCTTCCTGGATCTGGGCGATATTATAATCAGCGATCCTGTTCAGAAGTTCCCGGACGAAGTCGGTGTGGTCGTAAAAATCCATCAGCAGGTTTTGCATGCCGCGCAGGGTCCAGGCACGTTCATACAGCGAGAAACCAATCTGAAACACCCGGAATCGATCCCCGTCCTTCAAGATGCGAGCAGGGATGTCTGCAAAAAAACGACGATCCAGCGGGTCTGGAAATCGGAAGTTCTTCAACGTCGGCTCGAAGAGCATACAGCCCTCGACATTCCCGATGTCCTTATCAATCCTGCGGTCCCAGACCACACCGAACACATCCTGGACATGATCATTCCCAAGATCAATAAAGAAACCAATATCGCTTCCAAGCTTGAGCAGATGATTCTGCAAGGCATCCTCAACCTCCACCGGGCCGTAATGCGCCTGGAGTTTTGCCTTGGCTTCTTTTGTAAAACCGCAGGACCAGGGCACATAAGGAGGTTCCCTTCCTTCAAGTACGCTGCGGATAATTTCACGTTTCGTCGGCATTGAATCCAGTTCCTAAATCACAAGACTGGTAGGGCAATCAATCAAGATCAGACTTAAACGAGCGAGGCGTAGGTGGTTTGTTGAATGGTCTCTACCATCGCCCAGAAATTTTCAAGAGGTGTATCGAGCTGTATATTATGGGTCGGTCCGATCAGCAACCCACCACCCCGCCCCAAGGTTTTCAAGCGTTCAATCACCTCGGCTCTCACTTCAGAAGGCGTCCCAAAGGGCAGCGTTTTTTGCAGGTCCAGGGACCCCCAGAAACATAACCGCTGTCCGTATTCAGCCTTTAATTTCACCGGATCCATCGCAGCGGGTTGGATCGGGTTCAAGACATCAATCCCGATTTCGATCAATTCTGAGATGATCGGATAAACGACACCATCCGTATGATAAGCAATTTTCACCCGAGGATTGATCGTCCGCAATGAAGCGATCAACTCGACCATGCGGGGTTTGAGATATTTGCGCCACATGCCCGGAGACATTAACATGGCGTTTTGTGAACCGACATCATCGCCCAGCCAGATCATGTCCACGCCTAACCTGACCAGATGCTGGGTGACCGAACGGTGGTAGTGATATGGAATGTCCAACAGGCAGTTGGCGCGCTCGGGGTCGGCGACCATATCCATCAACAATTTTTCCAGGCCGCGCAGGGCCCAGGCTGTTTCGAAAATCGTCGTAGGGGTGACCCCGACGATCCAATACTCGTCCCGGAAATTGCGAACGACTTCCTCGGCCGCCTCGTACAGCTCAGGCCGATCCGGGTCAGGGGCCGAATATCCCTCCAGAGTGCGGTCATCCTCCAGGGGGTGACCACTGGGTTCGGTGTATCTGCCCGTGCCGAAACGGGTCTGATATTCGATCGTTCTCCAAACGACGCCCCATTCGTCCTGATAGCGGTCGACGGATTGATATCCTTCCTGGTAATAGCCGTTAACCCAACCGACCGAGGTCAAAAGCATGTCCTCGTCCAGGGCGCGCTCCAATTCGTAGGTGTTGCCGCCGCCGTGTGGGTTGTGCGTGGGTTGACCCTTGAGTTTCAGATCGGCCTCCACCCGGGCAGCAAACTCAGGCGTGAAACTGATCTGCATGGGACAGCGGTCAGGCGCCTGGTGCATGAGGGCGGCCAGGACGCGATCGCGGTGTTTCATCCGGGGAGCTCCTTTTGAGAACACCTACAGTTTTCCACCTTCCGCGTGGGTTTATGGATGGTATCGACCATATTCCTGGGCTGTATCAAATGCGGCCACGATATTTTCTGGTGGAACCAGGGCTTGAATATTATGGACCGCAGCAAAGACGAACCCCCCTCCTGGTGCCAGGTCATCGATGCGGCGCCTCACTTCATCAGATACTTCCTGCGGCATACCGAACGGCAGCACATGCTGCGTATCGACGCCTCCACCCCAAAACACCAAGTCCCGTCCGAACTCGGCTTTGAGTTGTCGGGTATCCATGCCTTTGGCAGACACCTGCACCGGATTGAGAATATCGAATCCCAGCTCGATTAGATCGGGGATCAGGTCGTGCGTCGCGCCACAGCTGTGATAGAAAAGTTTCGCGGCGGTTTTCTTTTTAATGGCTTCGACCAAACGACGCTGCTTGGGTTTGATCACCCTCCGGTAGAGATCCGGGTTGATCAACCAACCGTTCTGCCCCGCCAGGTCGTCCCAGTAGGTGAAAACCTGGATATAGGGGCCGACCTGTTCCAGGTAGTTGTTGCAGGACTCGATATAGATGTCCGTGATGGCACCCATCAAACGATCCGCGAAGACCGGCTCGGTGAGCAGCGCCATCAGGAAATTCTGCAGGCCCATCACCCGCGCCGGTTGCTCGAAAATTCCACCCCCGATGATGGCACTACCTACCAGGGCATAATCACTGTGCTCGAAAAGCTGTTTCGCCTGCTCGCCCAGACGGGCGTTGACCTCGGGAGGATCGGGAATCGGCCAGGAGTAAGCATCCAGGGCGGCTAATGTAGCTTCCTTGATCGGGAAATCCACCCAATCGAAATAATAACCGCCCTGCCTGGGCATGTGCAGTTTCGAACCCCACCGGTCAATAAAGGCATGGTAATTCCCTTCCTCGAAGATCTTCACACCCGGCGCGGTGGCCGCCGGCAGCTGCACCATGCGAAAGTCGACCCCGAACCGCTGCATCAGGGCCTCATCGACATAAGGAAGCTGCTGCACATAGTCCAGCATTTTGATCTCTTCAAGCGGCAGACCAAGATGCTGCCTGAGCTCGATATAGGATTTCTTAACGATCGAACTCACGATCGTAGCACCCAAATCAATGGGAATACGATCGGGCTCTTGATGATTGAGAGACAGCAGGACACGTTCGCGGGAGGTCATCTCCCCCGCCCCCACCTAACTGAAGCGTCTGCGCAAGATAGCCTGCAGGGTAACGGATGCAACAATGATGAAGCCATAGATCAGCTGCGTCCAGTACGCAAGCCAGCCAGAGGCAACAATTCCTGGATTGATGATTGCGATAATAAATGCGGCAACAATAGTTCCGTAGATCGTGCCTGCGCCGCCGAACACCGATGTTCCACCCAGGAAAACCGAGGCTAGCGTATTGAGCAAATAACCGCCGCCGATCGTCGGCCAGAAGAACAAAAGTGATTCGCTGACCATAAAGCCTGCAAACGCCGCCCCCATTCCGACCAGGCAGAAGGCGATTATCTTCGTCCGGCTTACATTGACGCCCATCAACCGGGCACTGTCTGCATTATCCCCGGAAAGATAGATATGGGCTCCGAACTTATGCCGGTTCAGGAAGAACCATGCCACCACGCCAATAATGATGGTCCACACAAACTCAGCTGGGATGACCCCGGCGAGCTTGCCGGTCAATGCCGGGTAGAGCAGCGTTTTGGTAACCTCAACCATCCCTTTCCCCTGACCATTGGTCGTCACCAGGACGACCCCCTCCCAAAAGTACTGGGTTCCGATCGTCGCGACCAGGGATGGAATGCCCAGCTTGACGACGATCAAACCATTGATGAATCCAGCCAGCAGGCCGGCGAGCAGACAGGCCAGGAATCCCACCCAGACATTGTGAGTTACCACGTAAGTCATCTCGTAGGCGGACATCCCCCATCCCATGACGGACGTGAAAGAAAGGTCCATTTCCTTGACTACGACTACGAGAGTCAAGGGAATCGCCATGATGGCAAAGAATGGGGTCGTTAACATGAGCGAATTGTAGATGTTATATGAAGCAAAAGTTCTGGGCGACCTCCATAAAAAGAAAGCCCAAATGAGGATTGCGACGATGGTGAGGGTGATCTGCGGCGACCATTTGCGCAGGAATCTGGAAAACCCATGCGTCGTTGCGACCGGGGATAGAGGCTTGGTTTCGACAGCGGAATTTATTGGACTAGGCTCCATTTTTCACCTCTTTGGTTGCCGGGCCATTCTTTTCCAGGTTGCCGGTCTGAGCGACTCGATACAGGCGATCGAGTAATTCATCCAGGGTCAATTCATTCTTCATGTACTGCCCGGCGATCATGCCGCGGTCAAGCACCACGATGCGATCCACAACCGGGTATACGTGGAAGATGTTATGGTCGATAAAGATGCATGTTTTCCCGGCGGCTTTAATCCCTTCGATAAAATCCAGGCATTTCCTGGTCTCAGAGAGGGACAGGCCCATCGTTGGCTCATCCAGGATAATGAGCTCCGCCTCGAAGTACAGGGCGCGTGTAATGGCAACCCCCTGACGTTCGCCGCCCGAGAAGGTGCCGACTTTTGATTCCGGGGATACCGCCGAAGAGGTGAAGCCCATGACAGTCGACATTAATTTTTTGGTCTCCCGGGTCATCGCGTTAATATCCAGGACGCCCCAGCCATTGGTGATTTCCCGCCCGAGAAAGATGTTACGCCATAAAGTTTGCTGGTCCGCCAGGGCCCGCTCCTGATATACGACCTCAATCCCCAGGTCGCGCGCCATCGGGACGGAAAGGTGATCGATTTTCTTCCCTTTCCAGATGATCTCGCCACCCGGATCCGGTCGGTGATAGCCGGTAATAATCTTAACCAAAGTCGATTTTCCGGCACCATTATCGCCAAGCAGGCCGACAATCTCATTATTCTCTACATGGAAGTCCACATTGTGGAGGGCACTGACTTCTCCAAAGGTCTTGGATACATTTTTTAATTGGAGGAGATGGTCCATAGGGTCACCTATTTTAAGTTGGGGTGCAGGACGATGTGCCCCGCACCCCATGGACTTGCAACAGATTCAACGGATACGCTGGATCACATCCGCAGGAAGCTGTTAGCGAATGTTTTTGTTCGCGAGCGGGGCGATGAAGGCGACGTTCTTCGCAGTGACGAATCCCGCACCGGTGTTGATGTCCAGGCCCGAGAAGCCATAAACCTTGGTCAGGCAGATCTGCAGGATGGGGAGATAGCCCTGCAGCCATTCCTGCTGGTCGATCACCAGGTTCTCATAGCCGCTCTGGATGGCGACCACGGTGGCCGGAGACATATCGAAGCCAGCCATAAAGATGTCACCCGGTTTCTTGCCAGCAGCCTGCAGATAAGTACCAACCGTGGCGGTCACACCACCATGGTCGGTAACGATCAACTTGACATCGGGATGGGAGGAAACATACCCGGTGAAGGTGGCTGTACCCTGGGTCGGATCTGCGTTGGTCGCGGAGTCGATCTCGATGTAGTCAACCGTCATGCCAGCCTTCTTGAGGGCATCGATGGCGCCTTGCGTGCGCAGGCCGCGGCTGGGCTGTGAAAGCAAACCCCAGACCATGGCCCGATCGCCTGCCTTGACGCCGGCTTCCTTCGCGGCTTCCGTGCCGAGAGCATACCCAGCATCGTAGTTTACGGCGCCCACATATCCAAAGCCGTTGGCTGCATACTTTGCCTGGGCGGTCGGCAGTTCCGTGTTCTGGCTGGTGACGATAATGCCCTGCGATTCAGCTTGATCAATGAGCGGATCAAAGGATGGATCGCCAGGGTGGCCCATCACGGCAATCCCATCGGGTTTGGTTGCAGCGGCTTCCTGGAACTGCTGGATCATCGTCTGGGGATCCCAGTTCGACCAGACGTAGTCAACTTTGGCGCCGAGGTCGGTGGCTGCCTGAACAGCACCATTATAGACGTTCACAGCGAACACACCACCGGCCGGCCCGCCGGGGAAGAAGACGATGTGAACGTTGGAGCACCACTTTGCGGTCGCGGCAGTTCCGATTTGCGTAGCAGCGGGGGCTGCCGTCGCAACTGGGGCGGTTGTAGCCGCAGCAGCCGGGGGCTGCGTCGCAACAGGGGCTGTCGTGGGAGCGGGGGGTTGTGTCGCAGCCGGCGTGGCTGTTGTTCCACAAGCCGTCAGCACCATGACGATCAAGGCGATCACACTTAGACCGCGCAATACTTGCTTGAACATTTATTCCTCCTTAGGGTTCTGAAAAGAGAATATGCGGAATTTCCTTACGTTAATTGTGGCTTATCTCTGGGTAGAAGTTCATCTAATGTACAGCGCACCTCCTTTCAATCACTCAGCAGAAGATAAGGGATACAAGATGGCAATCGGTTGATAACCTCTAGCGGCAAAGGCCAGGCTCCTCTAAGCAGCCATTGAGCTCGCCCGGATGATCAACTCCGGCTTGATCACCGTCGTGACCGCCTCGCCGGGTCCAGTATTCGTCCTTCGAGCCATGATCATCTGGTGAAGTTGCTTTACCGCAACACAGCCCACATCGACCAGCTGCTGAAATACCGTTGTCAGGGGTGGCCAGAAGAACGCCGATTCGGGGATATTGTCAAAGCCAACAATGGCGAGGTTCTTCGGAATGCTGCGGCCCAATGCATGGGCAGTTCCCAGAGCGCCTAAAGCAATTTGATCGTTACAGGCAAAAACGGCGTCCAGGTCCGGCTCCTGGGATAAAAGGGCTCGCATGCCCTGTTCCCCATTGACCGCTGACCAATCATCGCTTTTAAATACCAAGGACGGCAAGGGCTCCAAACCGGCTTGCTGTAAGGCCTCCTGCCAACCAGTGAAGCGCTCGCGGGCCTCCCACCAGGCCAGCGGGCCAGTAATAATGCCGATCTTCTTACGACCCTGGTCAATGAGGTGCCGGGTGGCCTGTATCGCACCAAGCCGGTTATCCACTTTCACAACGCTCAACCCGGGATGCGTCTCCATGCTCAGGAAGACAATGGGCAGCAACTGTTCCAAGTGGCTTGGTTTAATCCAGGTTCGATTGTTCCCTACTTCGGGGACCGCCCAGATGATCCCATCGACGCGGCGGGCGATCAACGTATCCAATATCCGCTCATATTCCCCATCATCCGGGTGATTGACCAGGCTCAAAAATAAAGAGTAACCCAATTCATTGGCCTGCTTTTCGATGCCGACGACCGTACGGGATGGTCCATAATAATCGATCCCCCAAGCCACAACTGCCACCGTGTTTGAACGCTGATGGATCAGACTGCGGGCCAAAATATTCGGGCGATAACCCAACTGGTCAATCGCGTCCTGCACCCGCTGACGGGTTGTATCCTTGATTTCCCCCTGGTGATTGACAACCCGTGATACCGTTTTAATCGATACATTTGCCAGTCGGGCGACATCCCGCAAGGTAGCATGCATGGAGCCATTTGACTTCGGAAGAACTTTTACCTTACGGGATTCAAGATTCATCCGCCGGCCATTTCCTTGGATTTCACCTTGAGAGAATAACATCGTTGTCGTCAACGATGGCGACAACGTTGTCATAAATATCATACATCAAATCCAGGTACGATGTCAATATGCAATTTGTTTGGAGGCCACTCGTTTGTCGGACCTGTCGATTATGAAAGTACAGCCCCAGGCTGATCAGGCGTTGAGCTCTCGGCGTTCAAGCCTGGCCTCTATCGTCCGAGCCGTCCTGGTCGTCGACAATCCGCCTAGGGCAGTACAGCGCAGGGCGCGCGGCAGAGACTTGCCCACCTGATCCATGACCTCAATCACTTCATCGAGCGGAATAACGGGATCATACCCCGCCAGGGCCATATTGGCGCAAGCCAGGGCATTGCTGGCTGCCAATATATTCTTCCCAAGACACGGTACCTCAACTCGACCGGCGACGGGATCACAAATCATCCCCAGGATGTTCTGGAGCGCCATGGAAGCGGCGTCCATCGCCTGTTGGGTAGTACCTCCGGCAAGGGTCACCAGGGCCGCCGCGGTCATCCCCGATCCAGATCCGCACTCCGCCTGGCAGCCCCCGACCTCGGCGGCAAAAGTGGCATGGGCGGCGATGAATATCCCGGTCAACCCGGCAGCGAGCAGTGCTTTGGTGATCTCATCCTCTCCCAATCCCATGACCTCCGCGGCACCAATGCATGCCCCGGGAAGTCCCCCGCAGGCACCCGCGGTAGGCGCGGCCACAATCACACCCATGGCGCTTTTCATCTCCATCATCGCGGTCACGTCCAGGATGATGCGGTTCAAGACGCCAGCGTCCAAGAGGCGATGCTGCTGAATGCCTTCCCGGAAAAGTACAGATTGTGCACCCAGGATGCGATCGTCAAAATGGGTGCCGTTACGACCTTCCTGAATAGAGGCCTGCATCAGACGGACGATATCTTTCATCTGCCGAAACACCTGCTCATGGGAGATCCCGCCTCTTTGGCCTTCGTAGCAGATGGCGAGCTCCCATGGTTCGAGGTCCTTGTCCTGGTTATATTCAAGCATTTCCTGGCAGGTGATGAAAGGAACGGTCATCCCCCGTTTGGACAAAACCGGTAAAACAGGCGGGAGAATCTTCGGAGGCGTCAGGCCGTACCTCTCGCAAACCTTTGAGAGGACGGTCGGGTCGGGAGGAACATGGGTCTTGACCTCAATCAAGTTCCCCGCTGGACCATGGATTAGGTGGACGGCATCTGCCGTGAGCCTGCCCCGCAAGGCATCCGCGACCTCGCTTGCGTTTGAGTCGAGATAAAAAAGGGTTTCGTAACAGTCCCCGGCCATAGACACCTTAAAATGATCGATTGCCACAACCTCGATCATGCCGCCGCCCGTTGAGATCGCGGTCATCATGTGCTGTTCATTCAGGTTGCCCAAAGTGATCTGATAGGTGTTTGGATGAACGTCTCCAAGCGCGGTGAGCCTGGTTGTGACCTGGATGCCGGCTTCCTGGATGGCCCTAGGTGAGTTCGCCAATCGGGCATCGGTCGCCTCCCAACCTAGGAATCCTCCAAAAAGCCCCATTTCGGATCCCTGACTCTGATGGGTCGTTGCCAGTGAGCCTTCGGGATCAAACTCGATGATCACCTGTGCGATCTTTCCGTCCATTAAAGCCCTGGCGATCCTGCCGATCCGAAGAGCTGCCGCGCAATGGGAGCTGGATGGCCCGCGCATGACCGGTCCAATGACATCGTTAAAAATACTCGGATAGCTGGACAGAGGAATTTTTTCACTTCTTTTTGTATGCATGGATGGATTCCCTATTTGAACTTCTGCTCGGGATTTACCTGGCATGAACACGACTCCATTTCGTCCAACTTAGATCAGATGCTGGATCATTGAGGGCACCCGTCGATGCTCCTATGAGGTCTTTCGGTCCAAGTATAAGCACGTTTCGATCATCAGGATTACATGAATTTGTAATAGAATATCCGTCAATATGATGCAAGCAGGATCGAGTTCTATCTCGATGGAGGCCAATGGGAATTGATAGGATGATTTCTTCTCACGAAAATCGTCCTCAGTAAATTAACTGCCAGTGAAGCCAGGAATAAATGGAGGAAGCCATGACTGATGATGCGAAGGCAATTGTCATTATTTTCAAGAACAACGGCATGGGCATTACAGGTGAACAGCCGCTCAAAGATAAGCTGACAAAAACTTTCTTGACCCTCACCAAACAGAACCCCAATCTACCGCGGGCGATCTGTTTTTACACGGAGGGCGTAAAACTGGCCTGCGAAGGATCGCCCGTCCTGGAGGAGCTCCGGTCGCTGGAAGCCGGGGGTGTCCACCTCATCCTCTGCCAGACATGCCTGGATTATTTCGGACTGGAGGACAAAGTTCAGGTGGGCATCGTGGGTGGGATGGGAGACATCATCGCCACCATGTGGCAGGCCGATTCGGTGATCGAAGTTTAAATTTTCGGGTTTTTTAATCGTACAGGATCAGCATCCGTGAGCTTTTGCGCTCAAAGTTGTGTCACCGGCTTGGGCGTGGGGTAGATTGGATCCAATTTCGGTTAACAAAAGGAACTCAACCACGAAAGTGTAATATTCTATGAATATGGCTATACGCAAAGTACGAATCCAACCAACAAAGGAAGAACCGGGATGCACCGACAAGCCCTGACCGGACGCTGGCAGTTTCGCCAAACTGGCACAAAAAGATGGCTGGTTGGGACGGTGCCTGGTGGCGTTCACACGGACCTGCTGGCCTTGGGGCGGATCCCCGACCCATTTGTCGGAGATAACGAAAAAAAGGTCCAATGGGTGGCGGAATCGGATTGGGAATACCGCCGAATCTTCATCGCGGACAAGCTGGTCTTGAGGGAAGAACGTTTGTTTCTCGTGTGCGATGGGTTGGATACGCTTGCAGAAGTATGGTTAAACGGTCACCTGCTCGGCAGGACGGACAATATGTTCCGGCGCTGGTCCTGGGAAGTCACCAGGGTCCTCCGGGCCGAAAAAAATGATCTGCATCTCCTCTTCCGCTCTCCCCTTGCCTACATCCGCAGCCGGCAATTGGAGAAACCGCTTCAGGGCGGCGGCGATCTTCCCGGCGGACCCTACCTGCGCAAAGCCCCCTACCAATGGGGCTGGGATTGGGGGCCCAAGCTTCCTCCCATCGGGGTATGGAAAGAGATCCGCCTGGAAGGCTACTCGCGGGCTCGCCTGGGAGACGTCCACATCCGTCAATATCACCGGGGAGACAAGGTGAGCCTCTCAATCCAGGCTGCCGTGCAAACGTGGGGAGAGCAGCGCTTGCAGGTGGTCGCCACCCTGAAGGCTCCCGATGGGAAAACTTTTGTTGCCGAGGTTGAGGTCAACGACCAGAAAGCAGTTGCGGAAATCGAGGTCCCGGAACCCCATTTGTGGTGGCCGAACGACTCTGGCGAGCATCCGCTTTATGCGCTGCAGGTCGACCTACAGGAGCGGGAGGCTTGCCTCGACCAGCGCAGCTATCAGCTCGGTCTGCGCACCATCGAGCTTCGCCAGCAGCCGGACCAGTGGGGCGAATCCTTCACCTTCGTGGTCAACGGCGTGCCGATCTTCGCCAAGGGGGCAGACTGGATCCCGGCCGATTCCTTTCCGACACGGGTCAGTGCAGCCCATCTTGAGAACCTCATCCGGAGCGCGAGCGAGGCGCACATGAATATGCTGCGGATCTGGGGAGGTGGCTTCTACGAACAAGAGCCCTTCTACGAGCTGTGCGACCGTTACGGCATCCTGATCTGGCAGGACTTTGCATTCGCCTGCGGCATTTATCCAGAAGATGACAGGTTCTTTGCAAATGTGCGCCTTGAAGCGCTTGAGAACATCCGCCGTCTGCACCACCATGCCTGCCTGGCCTTGTGGTGCGGAAACAACGAAATGGAGCAGGGTTGGTCCGATTGGGGCTGGAATCGTCCGTCTGATCCCGCAAACCAGCGCCTCAAAGCCGCCTACGACCGCATGTTCCACCACCTGCTGCCTGAGCTGCTAGCTGCGGAGGATCCAGACCACCCCTATTGGCCGTCGTCGGCTTCGTCCGGTATTGCTTTTGCCGATCCAAACGGCCAGCAGCGCGGGGATACCCATTACTGGGAGGTCTGGCACGGGGGAAAACCATTCAGCGCTTACCGCGAGCAGTTCCCGCGCTTCATGAGCGAATTCGGTTTCCAGGGCCTGCCTCCCTACCGCACCATCCAGGCCTATGCGGCACCGGAAGACCAGAATCTGACCTCCTATGTTATGGAACACCACCAGCGCAGCCGGGAGGGGAACGGGTTGATGATCGCCCAATTAACGAAGAGTTTCCGCCTTCCCAAAGATTTCCAATCTTGGGTGTATCTGAGCATGGTGCTGCAGGCGGAGGGCATTCGCACCGGTGTCGAACATTGGCGCCGTCACCCGGAGCGTGTCAGCGGCACGCTCTTCTGGCAACTGAACGATTGCTGGCCGGTCGCCTCCTGGTCCAGCATCGACTACTTCGGACGATGGAAGGCGCTGCATTACGTCGCCCGACGCTTCTATGCACCGGTTCTGCTCTCCGTGGAAGAGGATGGCAGCCGGATGAGAGTGTTTGTCACCAACGATACCCCCACTCCCTGGAAAGGCGAGCTTCGCTGGTCACTGGAATCCGTGACGGGCAGACGTCTTAAAGGCGGAACTGCATCCTTGGCCGTGCCTGGCCTTTCAGCCACGCCCGTCTCTATCCTGGACTTCGCCAGTCGTATTACTGAGGCGAACAAACGCCAGCTCGTCTTTGTTTGCGAGTTGTGGCAGGCCAGAAGGCGGCGGGCGCAGCAGACGATCGCATTCGTTCCAGACAAACACCTCGAGCTGAAGGACCCGCAGATTCGGAGCAGGCTGAGCGTGAACGGGCGACAGCTTTCCATCCGATTGCAATCGCGCTGCCTGGCGCGCTTCGTCCAGTTAGAATTGGCCGGCGCGGACGTGATCTTCAGCGATAACTATTTTGACCTGCCCGCCGGCAGAGTGATGCGGGTGAGTTGCCCCCTGCCCCCGCGGTGGAGCCTGAAGCAAGCCCGCCGGGCGCTCAAGGTGCGTTCTTATTACGAAAGTTATTGATTGTGCCTGTTCAAAATTATGGAGGCCGATATGAACCAGCTTGATACAGATACCGTCGTCCAGATCGGCGTCATCGTCAAGGATGCCGAGCAGGCCGCACGGCACTATGCGGAAGTGTTCGGTATCCCCAAACCGGAGGTGGTCCCGATCGCCGACGATTCCTTTGCCAACACGGTTTATAAAAATAAATCGTCCAAAGCTGCGGGGCGGGCTGCCTTCTTCAAGTTGGGTCCGGTTGAGATAGAACTTATCCAACCGCTCGGCGCTCCGAGCACCTGGGAAGAGTTCCTGCGGAAGCGGGGCGAGGGCGTCCATCACATTGCCTTTCGGACCCAGAAGCTCACAGAGGCCCAGCAATTCTTCAAATCCAAAGGCATGGAAACTGTCCAATCGGGCGGCTGGGATGGAGGCCGGTACGCGTACATCGATGGCACCCAACAGCTTGGGACCATCCTGGAACTTTTACACTTCGATTGAACCTCCTGACCCGGATCGGGCTCAGAAAGGGACCAAAATTCATGCAACGGCGCTCTCCAGATGGAACGTCCGATAGAGATTATTCGGCCGCTGGGGATCAAGCTACCCACATATTGAAGGCGAACAGCATCGCCAAAAGACCCATCAGCAGGAGGCTGAAGAACGTCCAGGCCCGGTCAAAGGCCGTGTTCTTCCCCCAGCGAGCCAGCATGACAAAAACCGCAGGGGCGCCCAGGATATAACGCTGGATGCCCTGCGCCGGGCCACTGCCGATGGAGATCAAGAAGACCGCCAGGCTGAACCAGGCAATTTCGGGTTCATCACGAATGCAGAGGAGGCTGGTCAGCCCACCGATAAAAAGGCCGATAAATTCGGTAAGAAAGTAAGCCATCTGTTGGGAATTGCCGATAAACATGTCATGAAAGGCTGTGGCCCAGTTATAGAAGGCACCGCCAAAATTGATAAAACCGCGCCCGAAATAATTCGCTTCCACGACATCGAAGTTAAAACCCAGATAGGAAAATTTCCAGACCAGGAATGCAACTGCAGGCGTAAACGCCAAGAATGCTCTGACCAGCGGACGCAGGGGAATGCCATGCATAAGGATCTCGCGCCAATCGCGGTCAAGGTCCATCCATTCACCACTGCGGATCCAGGTGATCGCCATTGGGATAACCAGCGCCACACCGACTGCACGCGTCAGGGTGGCACACCCACCCAGGAGCGCCGCCCATGCCCAGCGCCTGTGCCTCAGCAGGGCCAGGCAACCGAATGCCAACCCGGCAAACAATCCCTCGGTGTAAACCTGGATCAGGAAGAAGCCGGTCGGGAAGATGAGCATATAAAAAACTGCCCGCAGAGCTCCGTCTTCGCCCAGTTTCTCACGGGTCAGGTCATACAGAGCCAGCATACCGCCCAAGGCACCCAGACCAGAAACAATCACACCTGCCAATGTGGCTGTCGCGATCGGGTCCATCCTGAAAATGCGCAGGCCTGCCAGCAGAACATTACAGGATTTGAACGCGCCTATCGAATCACATTCTATGCCGCAATCCTGGCATTCCTGATCGGGTTGCTGCTGGACGGTTGGCCATTTAAGTGGGCGGGGCGTCGGGCAGCCGATACCCCCATGACCTTGGCTGATTGATCCATTTTTCAAAGGTCGACGACGTTCCTTACCTGGATTGGACAGACTTTTGTCGTTTTCGCATCCACCAGTTGCATAGTATATTTAATGATCTGCGAGGTAGGGATGGATCACCGTGACCATGTCAATCTGCTGCGCGGCGCGGTTGTTTCAGCGGGAGGAACCTGGGCTGATTTGGGGTCTGGGAGGGGCGCATTTACACTGGCCCTGGCGGAACTCATCGGACCTAATGGAATGATCTTTTCGGTGGATAAGGACAAGCGCTCCCTGCAGGAACAAAGTCTTGCTCTAAATGCTCGCTTTCCACGGGTCAAGGTTCAAGGTATCAGGGGAGATTTCACGCTCCCTCTGGATCTTCCCCCTCTGGATGGGATCGTCATCGCCAACGCACTTCATTTCATCGCGCCGCCTCAGAAACCGGAGGTCGTGCAACTCTTGAAGAGCTATCTTCGACCGAGAGGGTCGTTTGTTCTTGTTGAATACAACGTGGATCAAGGAAACCTTTGGGTCCCATACCCCCTTACGTATACCAGCTGGAAGACCCTCGCACAACAATGTGGATTTACTCACACCCGCCTGCTGGCGACCGTCTCCAGCCGGATGTTGAAGGAATTTTATTCGGCGGAGAGTTGGTAACACCCAGGATAACCGCCGGAAAGCTGAATTATGATAGTCTCGACAGCAATTCGTTCGAGGGTGAAACATTAACCCACGCCCGCGGTGGGATTGAGAAGAAAATTTCCAGGAATTGCTAAAAGGTCGACCAGAGCAACCATGCAACCGTTGAGGAAATCGAGCGTGAACGGTTCGACAACACCCACCGGGCCTTGCCTATGGGTCCTAAGCGGCGGTGTGAAAATGTACCCGCTTCAACTAGACCCACGCTCGGGTACACGGGGATTTTCACAACCTGAGCCCAATCCTCTGGATTATTCATCGGACTAGTCCAAAGACAGTTTATGCAACTGCTCTTCCATATCCGCGCGACTGCGTGCGGAAATCGGCGCAGCCAGATAGCGGCGGATGGCGGCCTCAGTCATATTTGGTTTATAAAAATCACGAAACATTTCAATGACGGAAACGGTCTCCCCCGGATAGGGTTCCAGGCTCACGGAATCGCTGTTTCGTACCCAACCTTCCTGAATCACTCGGCAGTAAAGGCCAGGGCGTTCCGCCAGGCGAAACTTCTTCACAAATAATGAATCTCCCATACGGGTGGCCAACGTGTTGCAGGGGATGCGCGGGGAGGTTACTTCCAGGATCACCGTCCCCATTATCAGGCGATCGCCGATGCGAAATCGGGCGCTCTCCATGCCATCAATCGTGAGATTCTCTCCAAAAGTCCCTGGGGAGACCTCATGTCCCAGACTGGTCGTCCACCAGGCGTAATCAGGGGTGCCGTAAACATAGAGGGCTTGATCCAGGCCACCGTGATTTTTCTTGTCACAAATCACATCGTCTGAAAGGCCATACGAGTTCACTTGAACCGGTGACTGTATCGGAAGTTTGTATATTCCGGTTATCCAAGAACCCTTTTTACCCTGGATTGTTCGCTCATAACCGAGATTTATGCTGATCAGCTGCATCATAAGCCAGTTACCTTTATATCATGATCGCCGAATCAAAGTCAATTTACCTAACCATAAAATCAATCGGATGAACCCAACCAAACAAAAATCTCGATCTGCTTTCCTCCGGCATCGGCCCAACCTTCCTGTGGCCCGGCTGGGTCGTGGTGGGATCGTTGTGACCGAAAAAGACAGCCGACCGTCATCATCTCTGGATCAGAGATCCCTATTTTCCGAAAGCGAGGCGGTAATCCTCGACTGCCGCCATGACGACGCGCAGGGCGTGGCTCAGGCCGTAAGATCTGCGAATTTCAATCCGCGACTTCTCACCGGATACCAGCTTGTAGGTTCCGAAATAGTGTTCGAGTCGTTCGATCAGTACCGGCGGTAGGTCGCGGAGGTCATCAATATGACCCCAGACATAATCATTTTGAAGGACCGCGATGATCTTATCATCTGCCTCGCCATCATCGATCATCTGGATTCCGCCGACCACCTTCGCTACCAGCACAATCTCCGATTTGGTGATCGGACGCTCGCTGATCACGCATATATCCAGGGGATCCCCATCGCCGCGTTCGGCCTGTGGGGAAAGAGCGCTAAATTTCTTCCCACACAAGGTTCTCGGGATAAAACCGTAGAGCGCAGGAGGTTGGGAGGAGGTACGCTGCGGTCGGTCCACGCGCAGATAACCGCTTTGTTTATCGATCTCATACTTCACGAGATCAAATGGGGTAATCTCAATGAATGCATTCACCCGCCTGGGAGGTTCTGGCCCGAGGTCGAGCCCGTGCCATGGATGAGGTCGCCATTTACTGAAGGGTTTATCCATCCTGAGTCCTTTTGTTTTGATCAAACAAGGGGAGCGCTAGCGGTCGGCGGGGCTTGTTCGCATTTGGGAAGCTAGTACCGTTCAATATGGATCTGACCCGGTTCTCGAGAGGTATGCTCCCGAAATCCGGCTTTCCCCAGGGCCGCCACCATCTGATCGATCATAGCCGGAACACCGCACAGAAAGACGTGCGTGTTTTCAGGGGTAGGCTGAAAACCCCAAACCTCAGCTACCACGCCCTTTGCCCAAACATCCTGCACCCAGCCGATATGGCCATTCCAGGGGACTGGTTCTTCTTCCGGCCGATCGATGGTGGCGATATAGGTCAAATTGTTGCACAGATGCTGCAAATTCAACAGCTCGGAGCGGTAGCCCAGGTCCCAGGAGTGATACGCCCCATGGAGAACAGCGAATCGGCGCGGGCCGCCGCAGCGCATGGCTGAGCTGAGTATGCTCATATAGGGCGCCAGGCCGGTGCCGGTTGCAATCAGCACGACGTTCTGGGTTTCCGGGACTTGATCCAGCCTGAATAAACCTGTGACTTTCGGGGATAGCCACAGATGATCACCGATATTTAGTGCGAACAGCCGCGGGGTCAGCGCACCGTTCGATACTAGGCTGAGGTAAAACTCCAAATACTCCCGAGTTCTGGAGGAAGACGCGATCGAATACGCCCGCCGAATCATCTTCTTCGGGTCGCTGGGAGTGAGTTCAGGTTCAGACCAGTCGCAACGCGGAGCCGATCCGGGCAACCCGAGAACAGTAAACTGGCCCGGCATGAAATTTGGCAACTGCCATCCTTCCGAGACGACGCGGAGGATCAAATACCGGGGTGACAGTTCATTCCTGGAAGAAACAACCGCATTTAGGGGCGTATCCGGCATTTCACTGTCCCTCACTGAGAATTTACACAACTATCCGTTCAGTATCATCTTTCATCTTTCGACCTTTACAGCCGGTCAGGTACAATCTTACCAGATTTGCAAGCTGAGAGGCACGCCATTCAAGGCTGGGAATGAAACGTCGCTTGCCCATGGCAGTAGCAAGGCCGGTCCACCCGCCGATGGGGCAGAGGCAATCCGTAGCCAACTCTGCCGGGGTCAGAACCGTTCGCCTGCACAGACCGGGTTGGAGTCCTCAGACCTGTCAGGGCGTCTCGTCAGCTGCGGCAGGACAGGTGGCTGACAACCCGGGCGATGCGGTCCTCTTTTTATTCCTTTGAATTCGATTTACATTCTTGGCCATAAGGCAATCGAGCTGTCTGCGGCTGGAGGGTCCTCCGGTTCCAACTCCCCTTTTCCATGATGGCTTTCATTATATACTTTAGGCCTGGTCCTGTTCGAGATGACGTGCAAGAATCATTAATCATCCTTGGCCGGGCCAGAATTGTAACCAAATAGAAATGTTAAAGCGAGCTGGAGAGTTGTAAACTCTTTGTAAAGTGCAGCGAGGGAAATAGAGTGTATAGCCAACGGAACTTCGAGAAAAGTCTGACAAAAGGCACGGTCGTCACGGTGAAATGGGTCGAAGACGGAAAGCAGTACTCCGGAACGGCGGCCGTGATCAAATTAAATAAGGCCTCGATTGTGGTGGAACTCGATCATAAGATCGGTAAATTCCAGCCAGGCTATAAAATCAAGGTTCCCCGCTCCGAAGGTGGGAGATGGACTACGCGCGAATGCGTCCTGCCCGTCTCTCTTTTTCAAGCTAAATCCACTTGATGGCCCCTGGACCTGCGGCCTGGTATCTCCTGCGCTTACTTAACAGGGGATGTCTTCTTTTAATAGTTCCCTCAATTCACGCTCGTTATAGCCAATTTTCCCCATTACGCTAAACCTGAGCGGAATAAGAGTATAATGCACCCCCGAAACGGCGCGGCTGCTTATAGAAACGCCGGAAAGCCTCAGGATGCTTAAACCGGAACCCGATACTCCCCTACGAGAGGCAACCCCAGAACGCCCTCTGCGAATCCGCTCCTGGCTGACTTGGACTGGAGTATTTTTAGTCGGTCTCGTTCTTCTTATCGAGGCAATTTCACGGTCGGGACTGGCCGAGAAGGTCTTCCCCACTGAGGCGCTGGACGTCTACCCATATCCGTTCGAGATCAAATGGCGCCGGTTGCAGGAATACGTTGCCCAAAATGGCGGAGTTGATGTCATCATCGTGGGCAGTTCAGTGGTAAACACGGGCATCGATCCGGATGTCGTGGCTCGTACCTATTCCCAAAAGACCGGAAAAAAGTTGCGGATCTTCAATTTTGGGGTGGAGGGATTGACCATCGTTCCGGACGCGGTTTTCGCTAAACTTCTCGTCCAAACATACCACCCGGCTTTGCTCATTTATGGGACGATCCCCAGGGATTATCTGGGCAACTACGATTTGGATACCAATCAGGGATTTCTCGCCAGCCCATGGATCCAATACCGTTCTGGACAGCTAAACCTGCTTGGTTGGCTGATCGATCACTCGGTAGGACTGCAGAGATACCTGGTGTACCGTGATTGGATTCGTTCAGATTTCCTTTCCACACTGGAACTGTATATCCACCGCAGCAACAGGACGACTCCAAGCGGGTATGAACCCGACTCTTTTGTCGCCACCAACCTCAACACTCCCCCGAATCCGTCCAATCCGGCGGACGAGTCGATGTTCAACCTATATCATAATTATCAAATTGACCCCTTTCGCCTAAGCCAGCTGCAGGATATTCTCGATTTGCAAAAATTGCCAGAAACCCGGGTGATTATCCTGGAAATGCCGATGCACCCAACATTTTACTTGTATATGGGCGGTCAAGCGGTTCATCACGAGTTCCAAAAAAAGCTGGCCGAAGTCATCACATCCTCCCATTCGATTTTTATCCCGGCCAACGGAAATCCGAATATCCCTGCAAACGGTCACTCGGACCGTGAGCACCTGAACCATAACGGAGCCGGTCCCATGAGCACCTTTCTTGGCCAGCAGCTGGCAGCGTTGACACTCAATAACCATCTTCTGTTTACTCATTAACGATCCATCGATCTTCAATGGAAATCACTTCCTTGCTCTTTGCCGGTTTCGTGGTCCTGGCCTGTCTCGGCTACCGCCACCTCCCACAGCGATTGAGACCGGCGTGGCTGCTGCTCTGCTCAGCGGTTTTTCTTCTATCCTGGTCCTGGAAATTCCTGGCCATTCTGGTCGGGCTGGCCTTGATTAATTTTTTCATCGGGTGGATGGTCGTCCCGCATGCTCGTCTGGGAAAGGTCCTTCTGGGGGTCGGGATCGGATTCAATCTGGCCGCACTGCTGATCTTCAAGTATAGCAATTTTTATCTCCCGGCTCTGGCCTCCCTTCTCGCCAAGGCCGGTCTGGGCAGGAGTGCAGGCGGACTCGAGATCCTGGCTCCGCTCGGTCTTTCTTTCATCGTCGTTCAGATGATTTCTTATCAGGTGGATCTTGCGAACGGCCGATATCCGTCCGAGCGGAAATTCGTCACTTTTGCACTTTACGTGACCTATTTTCCGAAGCTCCTTGCTGGTCCGATCGAACGGGAACAGATTTTCCGCTCCCGGCTGGAGAATCCCCAGAAGTGGACGCGGGAGCTGGACCTCCGCAGCTTTGCTTTGGTCGTGGTTGGTTTGATCCGCAAGCTCGTAATTGCAGATACGCTCAGCGCAATGATCCCGACGGATGCGTTCCAGAAGCCGGCTCAGTATCCGGCACCGCTCCTGGCAATCTGGCTCGTGGTATATGCATTTTCCCTTTATAACGATTTCGCGGGTTATTCCAGCCTGGTGCGGGGGATCAGCGGATTCTTCGGCATTGAACTGACCAACAATTTCAATATCCCCTACTTCGCTCGGAGTTTTTCTGAATTCTGGAGCCGCTGGCACATCAGCCTTTCAAACTGGCTGCGCGACTACATCTTCTTCCCGATCTCGCGTTTAATTCGAAAGAAAATCTCCTTCAAGCCCACAACGGTTGCCTTGATCCTGGCCCCCCTCATCACGATGTTGGTGAGCGGCATGTGGCATGGACTCGCCTGGAACACGCTCCTGTGGGGAGGTCTCCAAGGCTGCTACCTGATCGCAGGACAGATCGCCACCCTTCGGAAACCCTCGCTGCCCCTCAACCAACTTTCCCGCCCGCGCCAGGTTCTTTCAGCCATGGTCGTGTTCTTCTGTATCCTGATGGCCTGGGTGCCATTCCACACGAACGTCGCGGCAGCATTCCAGTACTGGCATAGCTTGTTTTCCATTGAGAACTGGCGCGTCTCGATCTATTTAAGTTACTTCAAGCCTACGATTGTAAACCTCAAGCTTCCGCCTTGGCAAATCGTGCTGTTTTGTTTAATCCCCGCCCTCCAGGCAGCCATTGTGTTGATTCCGGCCCTTGTAATCGATTGGACCCAGTACCGCGAGGAGCTGCGCTTTCTTCGCTGGCCTGCTTGGCTGCTCGGTTTTCTGCTGGCGATCGTGGTTCTGGTTCTCTTCCTGCTCTCCTTTGCCGAAAAAGGCGCTCCTTTCATCTACCAGAGTTTTTAGAGGTGTGGTGCCTCAGCGGTATTGAACACAGCCCGGAATTATCCGTTGACTGTTTTCAAAGGAGGGGGAATCGTCGTTCATCGTATTCAAGCAATGCACGTTAGCTGACCACATCGCCGGCCTTAATACATTGGAGAAGAAACTGACCGTCATTTGATAGACCTGGTCGGTGGTCGGTGATTGATGATAGACCGGTGCGAACTCATGCTTGGCATTCTGCACGACCACCAGCTGAACCGGCGCGCCCACCGCGACCAGGCGGTCATACAACATGGTTGACTGTACCAGGGGGACGGTATGGTCCATGTTCCCCTGGAAGATCAGGAGCGGCGGGGTATATGGATTCACATAGGTGATCGGACTGGCCGCAATCAGGATAGGGCTGGTGTATCGAATATCCCCGAATTCAGCCAATCCAAAATTCGTGATTAAAGCGAAAGCAGATCTATCCGTCAGGTCCGTCGGGCCAAAAAAATCCACGACAGCCTGAACCTGGCTAGAATAGTCTAGATAGGGACCCACGTCCCAGCCGGCGGATGCATCCGTGAGCGCCAGGAGCAGAACCAGTTGACCTCCGACACTGTCGCCGACAGCACCGATCCTATTAGGATCCAGGTTGTATTCCTGTGCATGGGCGCGCAGGGAACGCACGGCGCACTTGACATCCTCGATCATCGCCGGCCAGAGCCATTGAGTAGAGTTCCGGTAGTCCACCGAAACCACCAGGAAGCCGAGCGCGTTGAGTTGGGGTTGGACCTGCAACCCCTGGCCTACCAATTGATTGTTGAGCCTCCAGGCTCCTCCATGCACATTGATCACAACGGGCCAGGGACCATTCATAGTACGGGGATAGTAGATATCCATGGGGACGGGATAATTCCCCATCACGCAATAGGTTACATTGCGCTCCACAGTGCCAAGTTTCTCCTGTTCGAAATTTGGGCTCTGGTCTTGAACTGCGCTGGATGGCTGGCCGGTCAATCCGGCGGGAGTGGGAGCAAGCGGCGAGGGGGTGAGGGTCGGCGGGACAGTCGCAGTGGCTGTAAGAGTGAGGGTCGCTAAGGGCGTGGAAGTTGATTCAGGCGGCGGGGTTCCCTGCCCGATCTTAAAATTGCAGGCGGCTAGAAAAAAGATCGTGAGCCACAACGAAGCAGCAACCCTGCGCATCAGAAACGCCTCTTGGGAGGAAGATGAATGGACCGTCGGATCTGAATGGACATTATACCGGAGATTACTTTTTCCGTTCGGGCCGCAGCTTAGCAAGGCTGGGCGGCAAGCCGCCGTTCCACAGCCAGCTCAAAATTGGGTGTATTCGACTACATGGGGGAATAATTAGCATGAGTGCACCGTAAAACCCCGACCTTCAGGTCTGGGGATATAAGGCGCAAAAAACTGAACAAATTTGCTCTAATAAGCAGAGTACCTTAACCAGGATCCGGTTCGGTGGAAAAACCTGTCCAGCGGTAAAACTTGGACAGTCTATATAACCCAGGGTGGGAACCACCCGAACGTACACGCCTATGGAGAGCAGGCAAGACCTGATTTCAGGCAACGCTCATTGAAGTAGGAAGCCCCCCGCTTGAACGGTAGGGTAGTTCACAAGATTAAATAAACCTGGTATTGCATGAAATAAACATCCAGGTAACAACCCGGCAATCACCGCAAGCAAAGTCAAGATGGCCCGTTTAGCAACCCCCATCCAAACCGGTTGGATATCCAGGAATGCGTGGGTGTTTTTCATGACCCGCCTATTCGTACCAGCTACCTGCCTGGACAACCAACGAAAGGATAGAGTGTTATGATAATATCCATTGAATCCCAGGAGCAATAAGTCTAGTGATTAATTCAAAAAACGTCCCGATCAGGAATCTAGATGAACACTACCGTCTTCATTGTGAAACTTATCTTGACCCCTCTCATCGTTGCCATGGTGACAGTCATTGCACGGCGGTGGGGCGAATCCATTGGGGGACTTCTGATCGGCCTGCCTCTCACTTCAGGTCCGGTCTCGATCTTTCTGGCCCTTGAGCAAGGGCAGCACTTCGCTGCTGGGGCAGCCAACAGCGCCATGCTCGGGTTGATCGCCGTAACCGCATTCTATGTCGCATATGTGCAGAGCGCGAAGCGCCTCGCCTGGTATTTTTCTGCTCTAATCGGTATTAGCATATATGCCGTCGTTGTCCTGGGGATATCCATTCTGCCGATCGGGATATGGCTGACCACCATTCTCGTACCCCTGGTTCTCCTTGCAGGAATGCTGACGTTGGGAAAAAGAGTGACGGGAGGATTTTCGGTTTCACCGCCGTGGTGGGATCTTCCCATCCGTATGGTTTTCGCGACAGGGCTTCTTCTTTTGATCACCGCCGGAGCATCCATGCTGGGATCGGAATGGAGCGGGCTCTTATCCCCCTTTCCGATTTTCACATTCGTGATGGTCACCTTTTCCCATCGGCAGGGCGGCGCTAACGCTGCTCGACGTTTCATCCAGGGCGTGAGTCTTGGTCTTTTTTCGTATGTGGCTTTCTTCCTGGTTGTCCGGTCGCTGATCGAGAGAAGCAGCCTGTTGGTTGTATATGCACTGGCGACCTTGCTCGCATTGTTGGTAAACGGAACATTTCTAGGGATCCAGCTTTTCATGCACCGGTCGGTTATACCACTGGATAAACCGGCCGGTTGATTCGATCTTAATAATCCAATTCGCCCAACCTGCCGCCTAAATATTATTGATCGGGGGGCTCTATATCATCCCCTCCCAGTAGCAGAAGACCAGGAGGAAGCCATGAAATTGCGACGGTGCGGCTTTAGTTGGAGTTGGAAACGCGCCTATGGGATTTCAGGGGCGAGGTCGCGCGTGGCTCATTACGCCGGAATTCCTACCACATGAGCGGGATGCAGAGAAAGATCGGAAGAACGGTCATCCAGGCATTACTCGGAAAGAAGTGAATGGCGATTTGTTGAGGTACGGATGGCGCGGTTCGCCATACACGCTTTACATGAGAAATACCCTTACAGATCCAGCCACTGGTCCCGAGTCATCCCTTTAGGCAGCCCTTCTCGGTTCACCATGAGGTTATATCATGCCCGGGGATTTGAAAGAAATCAACCCACGCCTCTATCACGCTCTTGAGTTTGCATTCAAGCTTCACGGCCGCGATGCGCACAAGCTGAGGCCCACCCAATCAGTACTTTATCCAGCCACCCCAATCCCTTAGATCCGGGCGCTTTAACGAAACTGCAGCATGCCCGGTAAATTTAATTGAAAATATATGTGGACCCACAAGCTGATATCCTTGACAACTTAGAATATATGTTCTATACTTAATAAATGGAGGACGTTCTCACCCGCTTGCAGTTGCTCTCGGCAGAGATGACCCTCGAGCCTGCCGAAGATACCACGCCTACGGTTCCTCACAAACCAGCGTGCTTTACTCCCGGGCAGCCGAACCGTAATGACAGCCGCAAGGAGGCCTTTATCTACCCGGCCCGGCTGCCCGATGGCCAGCGGATAAAACTACTCAAGACTCAACTCTCATCGGCCTGTGAGCGGGATTGTTATTACTGCCCCTTTCGCGCCGGCAGGGATTTTCGTCGTGCCACTTTCCGCCCCGAGGAGTTCGCCCGTATTTTCCTACAGCTGGTTCAAAATGGGATCGCTGAGGGACTCTTCCTAAGTTCGGGGCTGGCAGGAGGCGGGGTCCGCACCCAGGACAGGCTGATCGAGACAGCCGAGATCCTGCGTTTCAAACTTGACTTTCGCGGATACATCCACTTAAAAATCATGCCGGGTGCCGAACACGCCCAGGTGGAACGCTCGATGCAGCTGGCCGACCGTGTCTCGGTTAACCTAGAAGCTCCGAACAGCAGCCGCCTCGCACGGCTGGCACCCCATAAACAGTTCATGCAGGAACTGCTCCAACCCTTGAAATGGGTGCATGATATTCGGAAAAACCAGCCGGCCGAGAGAGGCTGGAACGGCCGCTGGCCATCCAGCGTTACCCAGTTCGTGGCCGGGGGAGCGGGCGAATCGGATCTGGAACTTCTGACCGCCACCGATTATCTCTTCCGGCATTTGGGGCTCAAGCGGACTTACTTTTCGCCCTTCAGCCCGGTTGCGGACACCCCCCTCGAAAACCAGCCTCCCACACCCGCGATCCGGGAACTACGGTTGTATCAGGCTTCCTTCCTGCTGCGTGACTACGACTTCAGTCTAGAGGACTTGCCTTTCGAACCCGAGGGTTGGCTGCCAATCGCGATGGACCCAAAACAAGCCTGGGCCTGGACCCATCTGAGGCATCGGCCCATCGAGATCAATCGGGCCGATCGAGGCGAACTCCTGCGAGTTCCCGGCATTGGACCAAAGGGGGCCGATGCGATCCTAAGAGCCAGACGGTCGGCCAGGATCAGGGAGCTTTCGACCTTGAAAATCCTGGGTGTGCTCGCGGATCGGGCGGCCCCATACCTGCTGCTGGATGGACATCGGTCCCCTTATCAAGAGTTACTGCTCTAAACCCCAGGAACTTAAAGTTCGTTTCAAACGTCCTCTCCATTGACCAGGTCTGATAAAAACATTACACTTCAGCAGGTCTGATCGAGCAAGGAGGCGTATATGAAGAAAATATTAGCCGTACTCGGAACAGGGTTGCTCGTCTTCATTTCCGGGTGTAATTTACGCATGACCCCTGCGACCCAACCTCCCGATGCGGCCTTTACGCAAGCGGCTTTAACCGTTGAAGCGGAATTGACCCAGGTCGGTGTTCAACCTTCCCAGACGCCTGTTCCGCTATTGGCCACTGCAACCTCGGTCCCCACAATCACGCTCACCCCGCTGGCGAACAATACTTCCGGTCCGTGCAGCAACCAAGCCATGTTCATCACTGATGTGACCATCCCGGATGGAACGGTGATCAGCCCTGGCCAGCCCTTCACCAAGACCTGGCGGCTACAAAACGCAGGCAGCTGTACCTGGGATTCAAGATACAAGCTGGTCTTCGAGAATGGCGATCCTCTCGGTGTACCCGCCGGGTATGCCCAGGCCCTCACCAGCGGCCAAATTTCTACTGGTCAGAACCTGGATATCACCGTGAATCTGACAGCCCCCCTTTCAAGCAGGTCCTATAAGGGGTACTGGGGTATCCGCGAACCCACGGCAGGAAAGATATTCACCTCATTTACCGTCGTGATCCAGGTGCCCAATCCTACCCCTCACACTGTCACGCTCAGCAATAACCCTTTGGAGAGCGGGCATGTCCAATCAGATGGGGTCTTCAATACCGTTACCACGATGGGCGACCTAGACTCCAATGCAAGCGCGGAGGTGTTTCTCAGCTTCGATACCAGCGGCATCCCATCCAATGCAACAATCACCCAGGTGCAGATGGATCTAACCAGCTATGTAATGCAAGGAAATCCATTCGTCAATCTCGGGTGCATTAAATCCTTCGCCCAGGCTTACAGCGCCCTTAGCGCAAGCGTCTATGTACCCGGCCCGGCGCCTACCAACGAAGATCATGACTGGTGCTCGATCGGGGATCTCAACGTGGTCACCACAGATAATGATTTCCGCTATGAGCTCCAAGCGCAAATTGGCACCTCGAACCGTTTACAATACCGACTTCAGTTTGCTACGAGCACCAATAACGACGGGATCGCCGATACGGTCCGTTTTGGGGTCGTCAAATTGATCGTTACGTACACGACCCCTTAAATCAATTAAAAAGACTGGTCTGGAATATCGGGGTCAGCCTCTTGAATCTCCAGCCTGCAGGTGCTTCCAGGCATCCACCCAAGGGGTTCCCAGCCGGTTGTGCACGGGTACCTTGACCTTTGTGAGTCTCTGGGCGACCTGGGCTGTGACCGAGGCAACCTGGTCCCAATCCTCGCTGAGGGTCGCCAGCCTCATCTTTTCACCGAGTTGGCCTGCCCACAGCCATTCCATTCGAAACCGATCAGCTTTCACCCAGTAGCCGCGTTTCTCCCAGGCGGCCACCGAGGTTTCGATCGTCGCGGCGATGCCCTGCAGGGCCATGGCGATGAAAGCAGCCAGATCGCGTGTTTCGGGGCCCGGTTCTGTTTGCTGGGCAAGAAGGTGGACGGCCAGAACGACCGCACGGGTCAGATGCGTGCGCTCTTTTCCGGCACTATCAGGGTTGATCACGCGGCTCAAGGGATGTCTCCTCCAAGAATGCCGGGATTATAACGCACGAAAGTCCCGCGTCGGCCGTATATGCAAAAGGTTAACATCCGATCCGGGTTTATTGACGACCTTCTCCCTTACGCTTATAATCTTGCAGGCTTTCGGGGAAGTGCTGGAATTGGCAGACAGGCATGACTTAGGATCATGTGCCGAAAGGCGTACGGGTTCAAGTCCCGTCTTCCCCACACCCGAAATCAGATCAAAAGGATGCTCATTTGAAAATCGAATCCCAGCCCCGCGACGACCATCAAGTCACGCTGACCGTTGAAGTGGAACCCCAGCGCATGGAAGGTGCCAAGCATCGCGCTGCACGCAAGATCTCAGAACGTACAAAAATACCAGGGTTTCGCCCCGGCAAGGTGCCCTATGAAGTGGTCCTGCGTTATGTCGGTCAGGAGCGGATCGACAATGAAGCCGTAGACCTGCTCCTGGAGGAGGTCTATCCCGAAGCACTTGAGCAAGCCAAGGTCGATCCTTCCGGCCCCGGTTCCCTGGAGAAGATCGAGAGCATTACCCCCCCCAAGTTCATCCTTACCGTACCCTTGATGCCAACGGTCGATCTGGGACCGTACCGGTCCGTGCGTATGCCATACGAATGGAAGGAACCGGGGGAGGACAAAGTCGACGAGGCCATCGAAGAACTGCGCCGTATGTACAGTAAGACCGAGTCGGTCGATCGCCCCATCCAGGCCGGGGATTTTGTCCTGATCGATTTAAAAGGAATTAAAAAGGAGTCCGCCAAAGATCAGGAAACGATCATCGATCGGCCAGGCTATCCGGTCTTTGTCCGGACCGAAGCCAAAGCGGACGAATGGCCATACCCGGGCTTCTCGGCAGAATTGATCGGATTGAATGCCGGCGAGAACAAGACCACCTCACATGCCTTTGAAAAAGATCACAAGGACGAGAGCTTACGTGGGGAGACGATCCAGTTCGATGCGAGGGTCAAAATGGTACGGGGAGCGATCCTGCCCGAGCTCAATGACGAGTTTGCCAAAATGGCCGGGCCGTTTGAAAATTTATCCGCCTTACGCGATGCCGTCCGCGCCAATCTGGCCATGCAGTCGAAAGCGGAGTATGACGACGCCTACTTCGTGCAGCTCACGGACAAGATCATCGCGGGGGCGACCATCAAGTACCCCCCGCAGGTGATTGATCACGAGGTCGAACATGTGATGGAGGACCTGAAAGCCCGGCTGGCAGAGCAGGGGCTCGACCTGGAAGCTTATCTAAAATCCCGCGAGATGGACCGTGAGAAATTCATCACCGAGGAAGCCAGGCCGGCCGCCGTTCACCGGCTGGAGCGCGCCCTCATCATGGATGAGGTGACCCGCAGTGAAAAGATCGAGGTTAATGAAGAAACGCTTAATGCGGCCTTCCAGCAGACCTGGGGTGAGTTTCGTTCCAGCGATGAATTCCGGCGGACGATGCGGGGTAAATCCAATCCACCCAAACGCCTGGTGGATGCCGTTGCCATGGAATCGGCCAACCGCGCCCTTACTCAGCAGACTCTGACACGCCTGAAAGAGATCGCCACCGGCGAGGCCGGCGAGCCGGCTCCCTTGGCGCAGCCGGACAAAGCCGCCGGCAAGAAGAGTGGCGCCCCCGCCAAGACCGGAGCGCGGACGAAAAAAACCGCCCTCAAAAAGGCACCTGCCAAGAAATCTGCAGCCGTCTCCCACCAGGTGAAAAAGACCACCAAGGGTGGGAAATCCTGAATTTATCGCTACGAAAGAAATGGAGCCAAACATGAACCCTTCTGAATTTAAGAATGTCATTCCGATGGTGATCGAGTCATCCGGCCGAGGCGAGCGCGCCTATGACATCTACTCACTCCTGCTCAAGGAGCGCATTATCTTTGTCGGAACCCAGATCGACGACCAGGTCGCCAATCTGATCGTCGCCCAGCTGCTGTTCTTGAATCGTGAAGACCAGGAAAGGGAGATCCAGATGTACATCAATTCTCCCGGCGGCGTGATCTACTCCGGCCTGGCCATTTATGACACCATGCAGATGGTCTCCAATCCGATCAGCACCGTGGCCGTGGGCGTGACCGCCTCCTTCGGGACCGTCCTGCTGGCGGCTGGCACGAAAGGCCGTCGCTACGCCCTGCCGAATGCCACCATCCACCTGCATCAGCCTCTGGGAGGTGCACAAGGCCAGGTAACGGATATCGAGATCCAGACCAAGCAGATCATGCGCCTGAAGAACCTGCTGAACGACATCTTGGCGAAACACACCGGCAAGGCGGTAGAGGTCATCAAACAGGATACCGACCGGGATTTCTACCTGGATGCCAAACAGGCGGTCGAATACGGGCTGGTGGACCAGGTCCTGGAAATGCCGGTCAAGAAATAGGTTGGATCAGGGCGGCCCGACGGGTCGCCCTTTTTCTATCCCGCCCATGAGCTTAATTCCCGCCTCTGTCAAATCGCTCGTCCTGGATATGGACGGCGTCCTATGGACCGGCGACCAACCGATCGGTGACCTGTCCAATCTTTTTGGTACCCTTTCCAGGCGCGGGCTGAAGGTCTGCTTAGCGACAAACAACTCCTCCCGCACCCCCGAAGAATATCTGGAACGCTTACGAAGTTTCGGGGTAAAAGGTCTTGAAAGCTGGCAGATCGTCACCTCAGCCCATGCCCTGGCCAATGAAATCGGCAAACGCCTCCCTCTCGGAGGAAAAGTATACGTCATAGGAGAAGCCGGCCTGCGCCAGTCGCTGACCCTTTCAGGCTTCACGGTTGTCGATGAGGAAAATTTCGGTGACAGCCAGGAAATCGTCGCTGTGGCAGTCGGATTGGACCGGAACCTCTCCTTTGCAAAACTGTGCCGCGCCACCCTGCTGATCCGCCAGGGACTCCCTTTCTACGGTACCAATCCGGACCATACACTTCCAACACCGGACGGGCTGATCCCAGGAGTAGGTGCACTTCTCGCCTTGCTCTCCACCGCCAGCGAAGTCGTTCCGATTGTGGTCGGCAAACCGGCTCCGTTCATGCTCAACATGGCCTGCGAGCGCCTCGGGACCTCCCCGATGGAAACCCTGGTTGTTGGCGACCGGCTGGAAACGGATATTGCCGGTGGTCAAGCGGCTGGCTGTCCAGTGGGGGTGGTCCTTTCCGGCGTCTCGACGCGCAGCATGGCTGAGGCCTGGAAACCAACCCCGGACATCATCGCACCTGATCTGGCAACCTTAATCGGATGACCTTGCCTCTCATCTATGATCTCGATCTGCACGAGCTGAAGACCCGGTTGGAGGCCTGGAAGATGCCCGCCTACCGTGCGGACCAGATCTGGCAGGGGCTTTATCGAGAATTCTGGAACACGCCCGATCAATTTACCAATCTGCCGGTGCTCCTCCGCCGAAAATTAGCCGACCATTTTACCTTTGAGGCCCTTTCCCCCATCAAGGTTCTTTCCTCGAAAGACCATCAAACCATTAAATCCCTTCTACAAGCACACGATGGACAGGCTGTCGAAGCTGTTCTAATGCGTTACGACAAACGTCAGACATTATGCATCTCGACCCAGGTCGGCTGTGCTATGGGCTGTGTATTTTGCGCTACCGGCCAGATGGGTTTTCGCCGCCATCTGACCAGTGGAGAAATCGTTGCCCAGGTGCTCTTCTATGCCAGGCAGTTGCATCATCAGGGTGAAGCGGTCACGAACATCGTCCTGATGGGCATGGGTGAACCCTTTCATAACTATCAGAACACCTTGTCTGCAATAGACCGTTTGAACGACCCCCAGGGTTTCAATTTCGGAGCACGGCGCTTCACGATCTCGACCGTTGGCCTGGTCCCGGCCATCCGACGTTTTGCCGCCGAAAAACGCCAGGTCAACCTGGCGATATCGCTGCATGCTGCCAATGACGCATTGCGGAATTCGATGCTGCCGGTCAATAAAAAGTACCCGTTGGAGCAGGTCCTGGCAGCCAGCCTTGAATACGTCGCAGCGACTGGCAGGCGAATCACCTTCGAATGGGCCCTGGTTCATGAGGTCAACGATACTCCCGAACAAGCGCATCAGCTAGTCAGACAGCTCAAAGGCTTGCTCTGCCATGTCAATGTCATCCCCCTGAACCCGACTCACGGGTACACTGGTAGGGCGACGACACATGAAAGGGCGGAAAAATTCAAACAAATCCTGACCGAAGCTGGAATCCCCTGCACGATCCGGCTGCGGCGGGGCATCGACATCCAGGCTGGATGTGGTCAGCTGGCAAGCGAACAGGAGTGACCTGCGAAAGGTTATACGCATTTCCACGCACCCTGCTTGCCAGTTTTGAAGGATTGAAGTATCCTCCAGAAATTCTATGAATACAGGTGAAGCAATGCTCGAGTCCCCTGACAAGAAATCCTGGTTTGATCGCCCGATTTTCGAATCACTGCCTTTCCTAAACGGTGAAGCACTGCTTTTCGGTATCATTCTTATTCTGGTAGCGGTCAGCCGCTTGTACGATCTGGGTGTCCGGACATTGAGCCACGATGAAAGCCTACACGTTTTCTTTTCCTGGTTATTCGCTCAAGGACAGGGTTATCAACACAACCCGATGATGCATGGTCCCCTGCAATTCCACCTCATCGCCTTATCGGATTTCTTCTTCGGCTCCAGCGAATTCACCGCACGCCTGCCCGCTGCCATCACCAGCATCTTGACCGTCGCTTTAGTGTGGAAATGGCGCCGTTATCTCGGCCGTGCCGGTGCCCTGGTGGCTGCCGCGTTGATGCTCATCTCACCGATCATGCTTTACTACGGGCGCTACGCACGAGAAGATGTGTACGCTGGCCTGGCAGGTGTTTTAACCCTGTATGCCATCCTACGCTATCTGGAAGCCGGCAAGCCCCGCTATCTTTTTCTGCTTTCCGCGGCAACCGCCTTGCATTTCATCACGAAGGAAACCGCCTTCATCTACACTGCACAGGCCCTGCTCTTCCTGTCCATCATCCTGATTGCACGGATCACCCGCGCTCCTTGGAAGGACAGCTCACTCTACAATGGGTTCGTGATCGCCCTGGTCATCGGGCTTCTCGCGCTGGGCCTGGCAGGTGGGACGAGTCTCATCTCTCACGCCCAAACCCCGCTCAATCCAGGTCAGACCGCAGCTCCACTGAACCCCAATCAGGCACCGGGCACACCAGGCGGTGCTGGCACGAATCCCTTGGCCAGCCTTACCCTGGAAGGCCTTGCCGCCTTTGCCCTATTGGCAGCTGCGGGCTTGGCACTGGTCGGCTACGGCTGGAATAATTTGCGCCGGGAACGCTCCTTTGATATGCTCATCCTGCTCGGCACCCTGGTCCTGCCGCAACTGTCGGCACTGCCGGTCACGCTTGTGGGTTGGAACCCTCTCGACTATACATTCAATTGGCCCGGCTGGAACCTGCAGGCGCTCATGACGCAGGGACCGGTCCGTGTAGCGGTATTCCTGCTTCCGCTCATCGTCCTCTCCATCCTGATTGGCCTGGTTTGGAACCGGAAGCTTTGGTTGCTCAACGCAGCCGTATTCTATGCCATCTTCATCGTCTTCTTCACCAGCGTGTTCACAAACTGGCAGGGCATTTTCACGGGGTTGGTTGGATCGCTGGGGTACTGGCTCTCGCAACAGGGCGTCCACCGCGGCGGCCAGCCCTGGTATTACTACCTGCTGATCCAGATCCCCATTTACGAATTTCTCCCGGCGCTGGGACTCGTCCTGGCCGCCTATTTGGGAATACGCCGCAAGAGCCCAGCTCGCTTGTCCGTTTCTGAAACAGAACCAAGTCAGAACCAGGAGACAAACCCGGGCGCATCAGCAAATTACACCTTCCCCCTGCTCTTGTGGTGGTCCCTGAGCTGCCTGCTCGCTTTTACACTGGCAGGTGAGAAAATGCCCTGGCTGACCTACCATATTACCCTGCCGATGATCCTCCTTACCGGGTGGGCGCTCGGCCAGGTGATCGAGCGGGTTGACTGGCAAGCCTTCCGGCGCTCGCGCAACCTCCTGGCAGGCATCCTGGTCCTGGTCCTCCTGATCAGCCTTGCCGCCGCACTTGCGGCCGGCCTTGGTCCCAACCCACCTTTTGAAGGCAAGACTTCCGCGCAATTATCCGCCACCGCCGCTTTCCTCTTCCCCTTCGCGGCTGCAGTGGGCTGCGCGATCGGCCTGGCATTTGTCCTGATGGAAGGCGCGCTTGCTAACATCCTGCGCCTGACCGGCCTGCTGATCTTCGCTCTTCTGGCTATCCTGACCGGCCGCGCGGCCTTTCGGGCAGCCTATATCAATTATGACGACGCAACCGAATACCTCGTTTACGCCCACGGGGCGCGCGGGGTTACGGACATCATGCAGCAAATCAACTTGATCTCGAGAACAACCGCAGGAGGAACGAACCTGGTGGTTGCCTACGACGTATCCCAGGCCAACCAGGGTGTCTCCTGGCCGTTCAAATGGTATTTACGCAATTACACCAACGCAGTGACCTTCGACCAGCCCACCATCGATCTGCGCAGCGACCCGGTGATCATTGTTTCGCAAAATAATTTCCAGGCCATCCAGCCCATCGTGGCCGACCAGTATTACCAGTTCAACTATATCCGCATGGTCTGGCCCAACCAGGATTATTTCGCCCTGACCTGGCCTCGCCTCCGGAATGCACTCACGAATCCAGTCATGCGGGGTGCGCTGGTCCAGATCTGGCTCAACCGTGATTACAGTCTATACGGACAGGCAACCGGCGAAACCACACTGACCGTCTCTAATTGGGAGCCATCCGACAGGATGGAGCTGTTCGTTCGGAAGGATGTGGCCCGACAGGTGTGGCAGTATGGGATCGGACAGACCATCTCCGCTCAGACCGATCCATACAAGGCGGGCGCGATCAGCCTGCAAGCGGATGTGGTGATTGCGCCTTCATCCCCCGCTCAGGGCCAGATGAACGATCCTCACGGCATCGCCATTGCGCCAGACGGCAGCGTGTATGTCGCAGATACCAACGATAACCTCATCCGGCATTTTTCTGCTGATGGCCAGTTGATCAACAGTTGGGGAGGCTATGGCGACAGCTCTGTAACAACTGCCAAACTCGGAACATTCAACCAACCCTGGGGTGTGGCGGTCTCCCCGGACGGAAAATGGGTTTACGTCACCGATACCTGGAACCACCGTATTCAAAAGTTCGGCGCGGATGGGACACCAGTGACATCCTGGGGACACGGGGTATATGGCGATACCAGTGATCCGTTTGGATTGTGGGGTCCGCGTGGGATCGCGGTCGATTCGAAGGGGCGGGTTTATATCACGGATACCGGCAATAAGCGGGTGGTGGTCTACGACGCGGATGGGAAATTCATCACCCAGTTTGGAGAGATCGGCCTGGATCCGGGCCAGTTCGATGAACCGGTTGGCCTGGCCCTGGATTCACAGGGCAATATTTATGTCGCAGACACTTGGAATCAGCGCATTCAAGTCTTCGCCCCCAGTGCCGACGAGTCGTCCTATTCTCCGCTCCGCCAGTGGGATATCACCGGCTGGTACGGTCAATCACTGGAGAACAAACCCTTCCTGGCAATCGACAGCCAGGACCACGTCTTTGTCACCGATCCAGAGGGCTACCGGATCCTGGAGTTCACAACCGATGGGGTCTTTGTCCACACCTGGGGGGATTATGGGACGGACTTGGCCAGCTTTGGGCTGGCCTCAGCCGTTGCGGTCGATAACCAGGGGCACGCCTGGGTCAGCGATAGCGCCAACAACCGGATCCTGCGTTTCTCACTGCCATGATCGGGACTGACCCACAATAAAATCGGATGTCGGCTCGAAGCCAGAGCTCGAAACACGGTAATAAGCATATGGGATCGGTACAAATGACCGGATCGAACGGACGATCGCGGCTCTCAGGGCCTGTCGGATGCGCATCCCTCGGCCATCCATTCCAGCTCACCGAGGGTCGGTCCAATTAAGCAAGTCCAACGGCTGGTGGCCAATAAAAGGAGCTCAGGGTGTGGTGATATAATCCTCCTGGGAAAATAGACCTGATCCAAGGAAACTCCTCATGAAACTGCATGAATATCAATCCAAACAGATTTTTTCCAGATACGCCATCCCGATCCCGAAGGGGCGCGTCGCGGCCACCGCAACCGAGGCAAGACAGATCGCCGAGGAATTGGGTGGCCGCGTTGTGGTTAAATCTCAGGTTCTGGTCGGAGGCAGGGGCAAGGCCGGAGGTGTCCGGGTTGCTAAATCACCCAAGGAAGCCGAGGAGGTCGCGACCCAGATCCTGGGAATGGAGATTAAAGGGTTGCCGGTACGCAAGGTGCTCGTGGATGAAGCTGCCAACATCGATCATGAAATATATCTCGGCATCACCAACGATCGTGCGGCCCGCCGCCCGGTCCTGATGGCCTCCGCTGCCGGCGGGGTGGAGATCGAGGAAGTAGCGCGAACCACGCCGGAAAAGATCGTCAAAGTGCATATCGACCCCCTACTGGGATCGCGCGATTACATGGCACGCGATGTGGCCCTGGGGATCGACCTGCCGCGCGAACACTGGAAACAATTCAGCGATATCTGCCGCGGTCTGTGGCGGGCGTATCAGGACTGCGATGCCACCCTGGCCGAGATCAACCCCTTAGTCATCACCAAGGAGAGGACCCTGGTGGCTCTGGATGGCAAGATGCTGTTGGATGATAATGCTCTTTTCCGGCACGCGGACCTGGCAGAAATGCGTGATGTGGATGAGGAAGCTCCGGCTGAGACCGAAGCTCGCAAATATGGTCTCTCCTTCATTAAGCTGGATGGTCAGATCGGCTGCATGGTCAACGGGGCGGGTCTGGCCATGACCACCATGGATATCGTCAAGCTGTTCGGTGGCGAACCGGCCAACTTCCTGGATATCGGCGGAGGCGCAGGTGCCGAAAAGGTGGCGGCCGCCATGCGCATCATCCTATCGGACCCCAATGTAAAAGCCATTCTCTTCAACGTTTTTGGCGGTATCACGCGCTGTGATGAGGTCGCCAGGGGCATTCTGACGGCGCTGGCGGAGGTTAAACCGAAGATTCCGATGGTTGCCCGGCTGGTTGGGACGAACGCCGAGGAAGGCCGTCGCCTGTTGGCAGATGCCAGGATGATCACAGCCAATACCCTGGTCGATGCAGCTAAAAAAGTTGTCGCCGCGGCGAAAGCGTGAGGTCGGTATGAGTATACTTGTCAATAAAGACACCCGCTTGCTGGTACAAGGCATCACTGGTAACGAAGGTCTCTTTCATACCCATCAAATGCTGGCCTATGGTACCAAGGTCGTCGCAGGGGTGACACCCGGCAAAGGTGGAGAATGGGTGCTGGACGATAAAGTCCCGGTGTTCGACTCCTGCCATGCGGCGGTCGAGGCCACCGGCGCCAATACCTCGGTCATCTTCGTCCCGGCGCGCGGCGCCTCCGATGCAATGTTCGAGGCGGCGGACGCGGATATTCCCTTCATCGTTTGCATCACGGAAGGCATCCCCGTGCAGGATATGATGCGCGTCCGGGAATACCTGGATCAGAAAAAAGTCCGCTTGCTCGGCCCGAACTGCCCAGGTCTCTTGACCCCTAACGAAGCGAAGGTGGGGATCATCCCAGGCGATATCGCTATCCCGGGCAACATCGGTGTCGTTTCCCGGTCCGGTACGCTCACCTATGAAGTGCTTTATGCATTGAAGGAACACAAGATGGGAGCGTCGACCTGCGTCGGCATCGGTGGCGATCCGATCAACGGTACGAATTTCATCGACTGCCTGGGGATGTTCGAGGATGATCCCCACACTGAGAAAGTCGTCCTGATCGGCGAGATCGGCGGAACGGACGAGGAAAAGGCCGCCCAATTCATCATGAAAAGGATGTCCAAACCAGTGGTCGCCTTCATCGCCGGACAGACAGCTCCTCCCGGCAAACGCATGGGGCATGCCGGTGCCATTATCGAAGGCGGGGCCGGGACCGCTGCAGATAAAGTCAAGGCATTAGAGGCAGCCGGCGTACGCGTCGCAAAACATCCCGAGCAAATCCCGGAGCTGCTGAAGTAGACCCTTTTGAACAGGCTATTAAAAGAGTCCGAGCCATCCAAATCACTGGATGGCTCGTTGGTGTATTAACCGACCGCCCGCGCCTCCCCACCTCATCCAAACATATGAACCGAATTCGTATCGCTTCTTTTAAATGGCTTCTTCACCCCCATGGGGGCCGTTCAAGACAGATCGATAAAGATCCTCGTATTGGCTCAACCCTCGGTCGAGGCTGTGCTGCTGGACCTTATCGAGACTGGCCTGCCCCATTTCCTTCCAGCGTTCCGGGTGATCTGCCAGCAGCCCCAGACAACGGGCGGCATCCGTCGCATCGCCGGGGTTAAAAAGGAACCCGTTGACATTCTCGCTGACCAGCTCCGGCAATGCCATGGCACGGGCAGCCAGAACCGGAAGTCCACAGGCCATCGCCTCCAGTGTTGCAATGCTGAGCAGTTCTGCTTCACTGGGCATGGCAAAGATATCCACACTGCCAAGCAGGCTGGGCAGATCCTCGTTCGGAACAAAACCGGTGAAAAGTACATTCCCCCCGAGCTCCAACTCCTGTGCCAGTGCTTTTAATCCCTGGAGGGCGGCTCCGTTCCCTGCGATCACGCATTGTAAGTCCCGTCGGTCCATGAGCCGGACCGCTTTTAATAAGACGTCCAATCGTTTTTCCCTGTCCACCCGACCGACAAAGAAGATGATCTTCCGGTCCGGGTCCAGCCCGTAGCGGGCGCGCCATGCAGCCCGGTCCAGATTTGCAATCGGATGGAAATGCCTCACATCGACCCCACAGGAGATCGGGAAGACAGGGGGACGAATCCCCTGCCGACGGAGAAGGTCCGCGCCGCTTTTCGAGGGAACGGCTGCTGCATCCAGGCGATTATAAAGATCCAGCATCCAGTGCCACAGAATCCAATTGTAAAGCGGCTTTATTCTGGAAATGACAGGAACGTAGGCAGCCAGGTTTTCCGGCATGAAATGATTCGTGCCCACCACCTTGATGCCATATCGCTTCGCATTGCGGACGGCAGACCTGCAGAGCGGATAATGATCCTGGATGTGAATGATGTCTGGTCGAAACTGGCGAACGACCTGCCGGACTCGTTTTTCGGGAAAGGCCGAGGCGTAAACGTCCGGATGAAGCAGCCCGAGGCTGAGGGACCTCACGGCCTCCACCTGTACTCCTGCAACCTGTTCCTGATAAGGCCTCCCTCGCTCGGAGAGGGTGAGCACGCTGACGTCATGGCCGCGCCGTGCCAGGCCTTCGGATAGATTGCGGGTGAAAATGGCCTGCCCATGAAAGGCAATATATTGCGATTCTGATGCAATGAGAATGCGCATGACCCTGTCGGCTCAGCTTTTATTTTCCATTTTGGGGATTGTTGTCTTCCTTATATTGATCATTCAGGATCCGCCGTCCTGCCAGGAGGACGAACAGGACAAAAGCGATCGCGCTGAACAAGGCCAGGTATTCCAAACGGCTCTCCCAGCGTTTGATCGCCTCGGTGGTATAGTATCCGATTAAAACCAGGGAGCCGGTCCAGATCATTTCACCGCCGAAGATTGCGGGGAACCATTTCCTCCAGGGGGCCTTCACCAGCCCGGCTGCGATCAGGGAAGGGATCACGAAACTGACCGTCAGCTTCGCGACGAACAGGATCCGGGTCGCATGCTTGCGCATGGCATTTTCGATCTTCTCCAGGGTGTCGGGATGAACGCCCAGCCGGCGCCCGAAGCGTAGGGCCCATTCAATTTTCCCAACATATCCCAGGGTGTACCACAGGCTATCCGCCGTTAAATTCCCAATCGCAGCAGAGAGAAAAACCAACCCGGGCCGCATGAAACCGGCCGAGGCGGCGGCCGCACCGAGCAGCGTGGCGATGGGCCCTTCGATAGCCACCAGGATCGCCAACAGGAAATAGGACCAATCCCCAAATTCCAGGATTTGGCCGCTTCTCAAATAGGCACTTACCTGTTGGATGAGTGTCGCCAGTGTGGTCACAAGAAGATCAATAAGGTATGGATTCGGAGGTCAGACAATCTTCGACGGAATATTGTAACTTAATTTGTTAAAACGGTCATATGCCTAAAAACAGGCGATCACCACCGATAATGAATAGCCAGCCCTCGCATTGCCCCCACCGCTAATTTTACCCGCTTAAATCAAGAAAATACCAATAAAATAGAGACGTCAGCTTCGGCGTCTCTATTGTAATCCATCCAATGGATTTCTTATTTTTTGGCTTGTTGCTCTTCGACGAATTTGACAGCATCTCCAACCGTGACTATTTTTTGGGCTTGCTCGTCGGAAATCTCCGTACCAAACTTGTCTTCAAAGGCCATGACAAGTTCAACCAGATCAAGAGAATCGGCTTCCAGGTCCTCCCGGAAGCGGGCCTCGGGTTTAACCTTTGCCCCGTCCACGCCTAATAAGTCGATAATGATTGCCTTGACCTCATCGAACGTGTTTGCCATGAGTTCCTCCTAGTATTTTTCTGGCCCAATTGTAACCGTTCTGCCGGTATAATTCAATAGACGGAACACGAAGCGATGACAAAAGTTGCTCCGATCGGCCAGCGCAAAGCCGATCACCTCCGGATCAATCTGGAAAAGGATGTTCATTCCGCCCTGACGACCGGGCTGGAAGCTTATCATTTTGTCCACGAGGCGCTGCCGGAACTGGACTTGGAAACGGTTGACCTCTCCCTGCGCCTCTTTGGAAAAAAACTAAAGGCACCCGTCTTGATCTCCTCCATGACCGGGGGGACGGAGGAGGCAAAAACCATTAACCTGCGCTTGGCGGAAGCTGCCCAGACGATCGGGGTGGCAATGGGAGTAGGTTCCCAACGCGCCGCCCTTGAACACCAGGAACTCGCTGCCAGCTTTCAGATCCGGAAAGTGGCTCCTGATATCCTGCTCTTTGCCAATCTGGGAGCTGTCCAGTTGAACTACGGCTATGGGATCGACGATTGCCGTCGAGCCGTGGAGATGATCTCGGCGAACGCACTGATCCTGCACCTGAACCCACTCCAGGAGGCTGTCCAGCCCGGAGGGGATACAAACTTCACAGGTCTGGCCGGGAAGATCGAAAAGATCTGCCGAAAGCTGGAGGTGCCGGTGATCGTGAAGGAGGTCGGTTGGGGCATGTCCGAAAGGACCTCCAGGAGGCTGAGCGAAGCGGGCGTATCGGCGATCGATGTGGCTGGGGCGGGTGGTACCTCCTGGTCCCAGGTGGAAATGTACCGGGCCCCGGAAGAATTTACCCGCGCTCTGGCCGCGACCTTCGTCGGATGGGGGATCCCGACCGCGGAGGCGATCCTCAATGTCAAAAGAGCCGCTCCGGGGGTGAAGATCTTTGCCTCTGGCGGTTTGAAAGACGGACTGGATATCGCCAAATGCATCGCCCTGGGGGCAACCCTGGGCGGGATGGCCGGTCAGTTCTTGAAAGCTGCGGCCGAATCGCAAGAGGGTATCGTGAATCTAATGCGCCTGACAGCCCGGCAAATCCAGGTCGCGATGTTCGCCTCCGGATCGAAAAATCTCACCCAGCTCCACAAGATCAAACTTAAAAACTCGGAGGGGGGATGAATTTAGCAGGCTTCACATCGTCCATGCTTCCCGAAATCGAGAGCGAACTCCAGCGGCAGATCGCCCGCTTAAATGAGCCGCACACCCAGCCGTTTTATGAAATGCTCACCTATCATATGGGCTGGACAGGCGACGGAGCAGGAGCGGCGGCGACCGGTAAACGAATCCGACCCCTGCTGCTCCTGTTGACCTGCGCAGCAGCCGGGGGCAACTGGATGGACGCACTGCCGGCTGCGGCCAGCGTAGAGCTTGTCCACAACTTCTCGCTGATCCACGATGACATCGAGGATAATTCCGATAAACGCCGTGGCCGAGAAACCGTCTGGGTCAAATGGGGTCTTCCGCATGCCGTCAACGCCGGCGACGGGTTGTTCGCGCTCTCCGGCCTGGCGGTTTCCGATCTCTCCGCTAAATATTCGGCGAAGGTCGTCGTAAGAACTGAACAGCTACTTTTTACAACCCTCCTGGATCTGACGCGTGGCCAATTCCTCGATATGGCTTTTGAAAATCGAGGCGACCTGACCGTAGACGATTACTGGCCGATGGTTTCCGGGAAGACTGCTGCACTGCTCTCGGCCTGTACCGGAATCGGAGCCCTGCTGGGGGGTGCCAAGGAGGCTGACCAGGTCATCTATCGGGATTTCGGCCACTCGCTGGGGATGGCGTTCCAGGTGCTGGACGATTATCTCGGAATCTGGGGGGACCCGGCAACAACCGGCAAATCCATCGCCTCCGACCTAGCAGCTGGCAAGAAGTCCCTGCCGGTGTTATACGGCCTTGGAAAGCAAGGCCCCTTCGCGCAGCGCTGGATAAAGGGGCCTCTGAATCCTGATGAAATCCCCCAGATGGCGGACGAGCTGGCATCCGAAGGCGGGAAACTTTATACCCTGGAAATGGCTGACCAGATGACCGATCTCTCCCTAGCCTCCTTGCGCGAGGTAGCTCCCCATGGGGACGCCGGGGGGGCTCTCTTCGAACTGGTTCAAATGCTGCTTGCTCGCCAGGGGTGATGGAGAATTCTGGTATAATTTTCACCAGCCTGCGGGTGTAGTTCAGTGGTAGAACGCTTGCTTCCCAAGCAAGATATCGTGGGTTCGAGTCCCATCACCCGCTCTACATGGGAGCAGCTCCCCAAAATGCCGTTATATCACCTAGATATGGTGATGTTTTATGTCTCCTCGAATAGCATTACAAAATTTGTGGAGGCCCCTTAGCCGGAGGCATTTACAGGCAGCCTGGGGGTTCTGTTTTTGGCGCGTTCTTTGCTCGATCCGCGACCGGCGGCCGCGCGCCGCAAGTAGACCTCGAGGCGATCGGGAATCTATTCGACGATTGAACAAGCCAGGCTTGTTCAATCGTCAGCATACCCGATTGTCTGTCCGAAAAGCGCACGCTGATGCGGCTTCAAACCGAGTTTTTTCTCTAGAGCAGCTTTGTTGCAGTTGTGAAACCACGAAGCTAATCCCAACGAGGCTGATGCCAGATAGACATTTTGTGCGATAAGGCCAGTATCGACAAAGTAATAAAATTTCTGAATCTCCGGATCATAGAGTCCCGGTTCCTGAAATCCTGCATTCTTGAACCGATCGATATCAACTACGTAGATCAGGCGTATGGGAGCATTTGCGCCAGCTTTTCCCTGCCCCGGTCCGATCGCCAGGGCGCGGCTGTCACCGGCTGCAACCGGACTCAGCTTGTGAGAATCGGGGTCATATAAATATATCCCTTCTTCCATGGCGCCATAGACACAGATCTCCTGAGAATTGCTCGCGGATCCGGCAGTCCTGCCCGGGCCTCCAAAAGGTCCTTCGACGCGGTTGACTCCCTGTGCTGCCCAAAGGATATCCGACAGGATTTGTAGCGAGATTCTTTTATCGTTGATCGCTCGGGAAGTTCTTCTTGTTTTCAGAGCTTCAAAAACTGTCCCATATCGAACAAAAACCGGTTTGGGAAGTGGAATGGGCTGCAGATCTCTAATTTTGCTGTTTTTCATATGCAATACTCCATTTCTAGGCCTTAGGGCTAGGCGGAATGCTGAGCAGAGCATAGCGAAGTCGAAGCCTGCATCGAGCAATGCAAAGTCTACTTCGCGCAGGGTCCCCAGAGCATCGGATAATGGGCAGCGCCAGCAGCTGAACCGGCAGTATTCTTCGTTATATAGGTCGCTACTTGAGAAACAATCTCTACGCCGCTTTACTGGCCGGGCTATTGCTTCTGGCTTTCAGCCATGCATCGAAATCAATGGCGACAATACGCTCACCGGTAATTCCCTCTGCTTCATCAGAGCATAGGAAAATAACGGGCTTTGCCATAATGGACGGCGGTAGTAAATTCATATGCGCTAAGACTTCAGCACGGATTTCTTTATCGTCCGGAATCATCCCTGTGGCTGTCGCTCCTCCTGGCAGCAGCCGATTGACGGTGATGCCATAGGGCTTCAGGTCTTCGGCCATAATGATGGAGAGTGATTCAACCGCCGCACGGGAAGGTCCATACGGAATAAATCCCCGCCGTTTCATGGTCTCATAATTCATGGAGATATTGATGATCCGCCCTCGACCCTGCTTGACCATTAGCGGAGCAAAGCCACGAGATACCAGAAAATATCCCGTCAAATTTGTATCCATCAGATCCCTGAACCGATCCAGCTCAATTTCAAAGAAAGGCTGAGGCGTAGTCATGAAGCGGGGATTGACCGTTTTCATGCCAATCCCCGCATTATTAATCAGCACATCCAGCCGCCCCCACTCGGCAGCTACCCAAGCTACAGCATTGGCTACAGATTGCTCGAAACGAACATCAAGTAGAATTTTGACTACTCGATCACTCACTTTTTTTAGTTGTTCAACGGCTTGATCCAGCTTCTCCTCAGATCGAGAAGCAATTGCTACCGTCGCTCCCTCCCCCAACAGCGCCTCAGCCATGGCATATCCCAGACCACTGGTCGCTCCGGTAATGAGTATGTTTTTATTTTTCACTCTACCACCCATATCATCTCCTTTCTTTTTAATACCGAATTTATTATTCTGAATGAAATTTAGCTAGTCACCTGACACTTTGGTAGTTCGTTAACAAAAAATGGTTGGTCGACACAACTCCTCCACTAGAATAGTTTTAGCGGAACTTATCTAGGAACGGAGGAACCTCATGTCGACCAACCG